>PAPH01000022.1 GCA_002709005.1 Hyphomicrobiales bacterium
GAGAGGTGGCCGAGTGGTCGAAGGCGCACGCCTGGAAAGTGTGTAGGCGGGAAACCGTCTCGAGGGTTCGAATCCCTCTCTCTCCGCCATTTCCCGATTTCCCACGACTTTGTTTCACGCATCGTCCCGATGGGCGGCCTGACCGGCTGGCGCGCGGTTTGCGCTTAGTCCGGCTTCGACGCAATCCACAGCCATTATCTGACCAAGCGGCTTGGGATCCCGTTTATCAGCGCGCATCGAACCGCGACGTATTTCAGCGGTAGCACGAAGCGGAAAATGGGTGTATTCGATCAAGAGATTAAAACATCTGTTTTAGTCAATGGGATTTGAATGGAGGAGTTGTCATGCCCAGAACGCTCATCAAGAACGGCTTCGTGGTTTCGGTTGATGACGAGATCGGCAATGTCGCCAATTGTGATGTTCTCGTCGAAGGCGGGAAGATCGTCGATATACGGCCCGATATCGAAGCCGCCGACGCCGAAGAGGTGGATGCCACGGATTGTATCGTCATGCCGGGATTCGTCGACGGACACAAACACATCTGGCAGGGGGCGGCCGTGCGCGGCTACTGTGCGGACTGGTCGCTCGACGACTATGTGAATTTCATTCGCCTCAATGTCGCGGCCGCCTTCGCGCCTGAGGACATGTATATCGCCCACCTCCATGGCACCTATGAATCGATGAACGCCGGCGTGACGACGGCTGCCGACTATTGCCACAATATCGTGTCGCGCGATCACGCCCGGGAAGCCGTGCGCGGCCTGCAGGAAAGTGGCATGCGGGTCATCTGGAACTACGGCTTCAACTATCCGCCGACCGAGAATCCCGAATTCAAGCAGCTCAACGATCGTATCGAGTTTGCCCGCGAGATCGCCAAGCAGCATTTCACGTCGAAGGACCAGCTGGTGACGCTCGGCGTCGCGCCGGAAGAAGAGCATCACGCGGTGACCGGCGAAGCGCTTGCGGCCCAGTTCAATACGGCCCGCGAGCTCGACGCCCATATTTTCTGGCACTGCAATTCGAAAGCCGGCGGCATTCGCCGCCCGCGCAACGTCGCCCGCATCAACGAGCTGGGCGTCATGGGCGGCGATATCCTGTTCGTGCATATGTCGGCGACCGAGGAAGACGAGTGGCGGATGGTGGCAGAGCACGACGCCTCCGTGGTCTTCACGCCGGATACGGAACTGCAGATGGGAATGATGTGGCCGAGCAGCGATATCGTGCGCCGGCACGGCATCACGCAGTGTTATGGCTCCGATATCACCTCCAACAACAGCGCCGACATGTTCAACCCGCTGCGCCTCGCCATCCAGGCGATCCGCTGCCGCGTCATCGACCGCGAGGGCTACAATCCGTCAGGTACGCCGTTCACCACGCAAGAGGCGCTGCGCTGGGGCACCATCGACGGCGCCAAGGCCGTGGGGCTCGGCGACAAGGTCGGCAGCCTCACCAAAGGCAAGCAGGCGGATCTGATCCTGCTTAACACCCGCTCCCTTTCGCTGGTCGGATGGGATCGCAGCAACCCCTCCGGCGTCATCATCCAGCAGGCGCAGACCGCGGATGTCGACACGGTCATGGTCGCCGGCAAGCTGATGAAGCGCCACGGCAAGATGCTCGGCGACATGTCGCGCATCGTCGATCTGCTGGAAGCCTCGCGTCAGCGGATCGCGGATCGCCTGGAGAGCTGGGGCGGGCGCGTTCTCGATACGGCGGAGGCCGACCGGCGGATGAATGCGATGCGGACGCAGGAGAGCGGGACGTTCCAGCGCCATTGATCGCAACCCCTAACCGCTGTCCTGTCAGGGGCAGTCCAGCCGTTCGGCTCATCGGCCGAACGGCTTTTTCATGCGTTCCGGGAGGTGGTCGGCGAGGGGCCGGCGGCTTTTGTCGAAACGCCCTCTGCAGCCTTCTCGCTTGTGCCTCGCCAAGCGGAGACGGAAGAACCCGGTCGTCGGTTTGGGGACGGATGCGGCCTGGGCTGGTGGTGTGGGCCGATCCCGGCGGGACTGCCGGGATCGACGTCATTAATCTTCCAGCGCGAGCTACGTGCGCGAACTTCCGAAGGCGATCAATTCGCCATCAAATCCGGGAGAAACGTCACCAGACCGGGGAAGAGCGTGAGGATGATCAGTAGCGCGACACTCGAGACGACGAACGGCGCCACGCCGATGAACATCGTGCGCAGCGGCACGTCAGGAATGAGGCCGCGCATGATGAACACGTTGAGCCCGATAGGCGGGGTGATCAGGCTGATCTCGATCGCGACGATGACCAGGATGCCGAACCAAACCGGGTCGAAGCCCATCGAAAGAGCAATCGGAAAGAACAGCGGCACGGTCAGGAACATCATCGAGATGCTTTCGACGAAGCAGCCGAGGATCAGATAGATCCCGAAGACGACGAACATCGTTCCCGTCGGTCCGAGCCCCAGCGATGTCACCGCATTGCCGAGCGCCGAGGTGAAGCCCGAAACCTCCAGGAAGGTGCCGAGATAGACCGCGCCGAAGAGGATGACGAACATCATCGCCGTGGTGCGGCATGCCTCCGCAGCGATTTCCATGAACTCGCCGAAGGTCAGGCCGCCCTTGAAAATCGCGAAGAGCAATGCGCCGGCCGCGCCGACTGCGCCGCCCTCGGTCGGGGTGAAAATGCCGAAATAGATACCGCCCATCATGACGAGGAACAGGAGGACGATGCCCCAGACGTTTGCGAGCGCCCGGAACCGCTCCGGCCATGAAAACCGCGACGTGCGGGGGGCTGCGTCCGGATAGAGCCGGCCCATGACGAACATGGCGGCGAAGTGCAGCAGGATGGCGATGCCGCCCGGAATGAAGCCGGCGGCGAAGAGGCTGACGATGTTGGTTTCGGTCAATACGCCGTAGAGGATCATGATGGTGCTCGGCGGAATGAGGATCCCGAGTGTGCCGCCCACGGCGACGGCCCCGGTGGCGATCTCGTTGCCGTATCCGCGCTGGCGCATCGCCGGATAGGCGACGCGCACCATGGTTGCCGTGGTCGCCGCGCTCGACCCGCAAACGGCGCTGAATCCGCCGCTCGCCAGGATGGTGGCATAGCCGAGCCCGCCCCTGCGATGACCGATGAAGGCGGCGGCGGCCTCGAACAGATCATGAGAAAGACGTGAGCGCGCAATGAGCGTGCCCATGAGAATGAAGAGCGGTAGCACCGAAAAGCTGAAATTGGTGGCGTTGTCGAAAACGATCTGGCCTGCCAGCGCCGAAGCCGGGCCGACACCGACGATGATCGCAAACCCGGCAAAACCGATGATGGTCATGCCGAAGCCAACGGGCACGCCGAGACCGAGGATAATGAAAAGGACGACAAATCCTATGAGCGCGACTTCCATCAAATCTCTCCGGTATCAGCGAAAATCCGCCGCGCGTCTTCAACCAGAAGAACGACAAAGCACAGGGCGGTCACCACCCACATCACTGCGATGACCATGACGAAGGGGTAGACCGGCAATACGAGGTTCTGGGTCGTTTCCCCGATCATCTGAAGGTACTCCGCCCTGGCCCAGACCTGCAGGGCGTAGAAGCCGCAGACGATCGCGCCGATCAGGCCGACGAGCGTCAGGGCGATATGCTTCAGCCGTTCCGGCAGCCCGCCCTGGACGAGATCCACCGTCACGTGTTCGCGCTTCAGGGTGACGGCCGGCAGGGCGGTGAAGATCAGGAAGATCATCGCCATCTGGATCATTTCGAACGCGCCGTATAGCGGGTGATTGAAGTAACGGCCGACGACGTCGATCAACGTCGCGGCGCCGATGAACACGACACACGCGACAGAAATCCAACTGAGCGCGAGCGCGGCCAGATCTGCGTTTTTCCGCAAGTTCCCCTCCCTTGGTGGTTTGCCGATTCCTTATCGAGCCGCCGGATTTATCGACCGAATTCCGCCCGACGACAACTCGCCGGCGGGGCCTCGATGTCGGTTGACTTGGAATGCCAACCATGCGTATCTACCCGAGGCAAACAAAAGTTTCAAACGAATGTTTCACATTTTGCCGCAAAGTTGAAGTTGGGAGGATGCATGAAAATTTCCAAACTTATCGGCGCAGTCGCCTTCGCCGCCGCGGCGCTGTCCGCGGCCTCCGCATCCGCGCTGGAGCTGCGTTACAATCGTTGGCTTCCGCCCACACATCATCTCGATGTCCGGGTGCTCAAGCCCTATTTCGACAAGATCGCGGAAGTGACCGACGGTCGCGTGACTGTGGAATTCACCAATTCCTCGCTCGGCAGCCAGGAACGGCAATACGAGTTGGCGGCTACCGGCGTGGCGGACATCACGTTCTTTTCCGAGAGCACGACTCCGGGGCAGTTTCCGCTGGCTGAAGTGGTCGAGATGCCGTTTCTCGGCGACGACACCGAAGCGGTGTCGGTGGCCTATTGGCGGACTTACGAAAAGTTCTTCAAGGAGACCGATCCCTACAAGGGAACGCATTTGCTGACGGTCGCCTCCCTGCCTCCCTACCACATCTACAATGCCAAGCGTGATGTGACGTCGATCGACGGTTTCGAAGGTTTGAAGCTGCGCGCCGCCGGCGTGATTGCAAACGAGAAGGTAACTGCGCTCGGAGCCACCGTCGTGCCGGCGCAGATCACGCAGTTCGTGGAACTGGTCTCCAAGGGCATTGTCGACGGCACATACTTCACCGACGACGGCATCGTTGCTTTCGGCTTCCTGAAAAACCTCAAATACAAGACCGAGTTCAAGGACGGCTTGGGAGGATTTTCCATATCGCTGGGGATGAACAAGGCGAAATGGGATCAGATCTCTCCCAAGGACCAGGCCGCGATCGAGGAAATCTCCGGTGAGGCGCTCGCCAGGAAACTCGGCGAGTCCTTGAACCAGAGCGTGGCCGATGCGCAGAAGGCGATGGAGGACGCCGGGGTGACCGTAACTCCCGCCGACGATGCCTTCATGCAGGCCGTGCGCGAAAGGATCGCGCCGATCGAGCAAGGCTGGATCGAGCAGGCTTCGAAAAAGGGCGTCGACGGCGCAGCCGCGCTCGAGTTCCTGCGCTCCGAGGCCGCCAGCTACTCGCCGGAATAACCAATACTCAACCGGGGCCGCGACAGCGGCCCCCTTCATGCTCAAGGTCAAAGAATGATTAAGCCGATACGACGCGTCGTCACCGGTCACGACGCCAATGGTAAATCCATCTTCATTTCCAACGCGGATTCCACCGCCGTTTATTCACCCGAAGGACAGCCCAATGTCGGCATGACCGATTTGTGGGTTCAGTCCGAATTTCCTGCGTCCAATGCAGGCAATGACGACACGACGACAGCCGGTGTGCAGCTCTCGCCTCCGAAGAACGGATCGGTATGCCGCGTGGTCGAGATTCCCCCGGATACCGAGCGCAACTTCGCCGGAATGCATGACTATTTTTCGGGCATGGGTGCGGGCGACAATCTGTCCAAGGACAAGCCGCGCCATCCGGGCTTTCACACGACGAGCACACTCGACTACATCTTCATTCTCCAGGGCGAGATCTACGCGCTGATGGATGAAGGGGAAGTCTTGATGCGCCAGGGCGATTGCCTGATCCAGCGCGGCACCAGCCATGCCTGGTCCAACCGCTCAGACAAGCCTTGCCTGCTCGGGGCTGTGCTCATCGCCGCCCATCCGGTTTGACGGAAGGGCCAATCGGGCGAGCAGGCTGCGCGTCCGGATGAAATGCAAAAGAGAGGCCGGGAAACCGGCCTCTCTTTTTGTCGTCTGGTTCATGATTGCGCAGCGAGCGAACTCGGCAGGTGGCGCGGTCGCCCGCCGCACCCGAAAAGTGGTTACGACCAGTGAACCGACCGGCCGACCGATTGCGGCGAGGGCATGATGGTCCCCTCGCATGTGCCGAAGCCTATCGTGTAGCCATCGCCCTTTGCATTGCCGGTCAGCACGAGGCTGTCACCGTCCTCGAGGTAGGAGCGCTCGTCGCCGGAGCTGAGCTTTAGCGGCTTCGTGCCGCCCCAACTCAATTCGAGGAGCGATCCATATTGCTCCGGCCGGGGGCCGGAAATCGTGCCCGAACCGAGAATGTCGCCCTCATCCATCCTGCAGCCGCCGATCGCATGGTGGACCAGCGCCTGCGCCGCGGAATAGTAGAGATATTTGTGATTTGATGTCGCGATGGTTTCGTACTGATCCCTGCCGGATGGTTTGAGGTCCACAGCCAGTTCGATGTCATAGACCGAACCATATCCGGCCAGATACGGCAGCAGCGGCGACTTGGGCGGGTCCACGTCGCGCCGAAACGGCTCCAGAGCCTCCTTCATCACGATCCAGGGACTCATGGTCGTGGCGAAGGCCTTGCCGAGGAAAGGTCCGAGCGGCTGATATTCCCAACGCTGTATGTCGCGGGCCGACCAGTCATTGAGCAGCGTATAGCCGAAGATCATGTCCTCGGCGTCTTCAGGCGCGATCGGTTCGCCGAGTTCTGAACCCCGGCCGACGACGGCGGCCATTTCCAGTTCGAAATCGAGCGTCTGACAGGGCTGGAACCGGGGGGCTTCTTCACCGGTCCGCGTCTGGCCGAGGGGACGGCGTACCGGCGTGCCGGAGGTCACGATGGTCGAGGTGCGACCGTTATAGGCGATCGGCATGTGCAGCCAGTTGGGCGGCAGGCTTTCGGTGCCGCGAATGATCTTGCCGGTGTTGACCGCATGATGATAGCCGGCGAAGAAATCGCTGTAGCCGGTAATGTTCAGCGGCAGGTGCATCGTGACATCGCCGAGCGGGACCAGGCATTCGCCCAGGGTCTGCCGAAGCATGTCCGACGCATCGGCGCTCAAGGCATCCTGCAATTGCTTTCGCACGGTCAGCCAGACGGGCCTGCCAAGCTTCAGGAATCCGTTCAGGACCTCTTCGGTGAAGGCGGAAGCGACGTCTTGCGAGCCGAAGAAGCCAGTTTCGCCGAGCGAGGCCAGATCGAGCGCGTGATCGCCGATCGCGACCGCGCAGCGCCGTCCGTCCCGATCTTTTCTCGACATGATGCCAAAAGGCAGATTGTTGAGTGGAAACGGACAATCAGCAAAGTTGGCGCTGTCGATCCAGCTTTTCATCAGCGGCATATGGCTTCACCTATGCAATTTCGTTCAACCGGTGCTGGGCCCGGCGAATGCGTCCCGACCACAACAATCGGATAAAACATATGTTTTAAATAGTCAATTGATCAGACACGCGGCCGAACCGTTCAGGGCCGCGCGCAGCATCCCGGCTTCCGCGATCAAATGTTTGATATTATTAAAGGATATGGACGCGATATGTGAAATCGCAGGCACATGGCGAAGACGCCACCGGTTCAGAAATCCGGTCTGCTTTGCCGCTACGGCGCGAGATTACCGAAAGGCGCTGACGAGGAACTCGATCATTGCTTCCCGGCGCTCTCGCAGTTCCACATTGCCGCTGTTGGCGGAGAGGGCGCCGATGCGACGGGAAAGATTGTCGCCGGCGCTTGAAGCTGCCAGCGTGTTGGTCATGAACAGATAGCGCCAGACCAGTTGTTGCCTGCTCAGGTTGGGGCAAACTTGCGCAAATGCGGCGATGTATTTCTTGGCCATCGGATCGAGATATTCGCTGACAACGCGTCGCGTGCCATCGGTGGGGTAGAGGCGGTTGCGCATCAGGAACCGTGCGAGCAGGGCGCCCTGCTTTTCGTTGCCGTCCCCCAGATAGGGATCGACGAACGACCGCACGATCTCTTCGAGCATCAGACTTTCGCCGGGCTGCAGCTTTTCCAGCGCGAGTTCCCGTTGTTCGCAGACGCGCTGGACGAGATTTTCGAACACCGCCTCGACCAGCAGTTCCTTGGAGCCGAAATGATAGTTCACGGCGGCAACGTTTACCCCGGCATGCGAGGTCAACTGGCGCAACGAAACATTCTCATGACCGCGCTCGGAAAAAAGCTCCTCGGCGGCTTTGATCATTCGCTCCACGGTTTCGCTGTTCTGATCAGGCGGCCGCTGCAATCCCATCGCAATGTCCAATTATAGTTTCAAACTCTCATTTGAACTTAATATCCGATCCGCCGGGACAGGGCAATTTCCATTGGCGCCATATCGCCGATATGCCGTCCTGCGCGAATGCGGTTCCGCCCGGGTTTCGGATAGTACGGTCAGGTGTTGAGCGCCGGGACGGCGCCATAGCTGCGCTGCTCGCCATCGAAGACCGGCGCCGGAGCCGGGTAGGATACCGGCCCGTTCGGAGTATCCACGGTGATCCGGCGCAGATGGGGATGATGGGACAGCTTCTCCATGTCGCTGACGGTCGCAAAGGCGACATCCGACGCAAGCAGGCCCGCTATGGCCTCGTCCAGCGTCATTTGCGCGAACCGTGCTTCCACGATCGAATCCGTCTGCGTCCGGTTCTGCACGCGTGCGACATTGCTCGCAAAGCGCGGATCGGTTCCCAGATCCGCTTCTCCAAGGAAGAGTTCGGAGAACTTGCGCCATTCGCGATCGCTCTGGATGGAAATCAGGACAAGTTCGTTGTCCTTCGTCCTGAAAGCGCCATAAGGCGAAATGGAGGGATGGGCCATCCCGACCCGGCGGGGGCTTTTTCCGCCTTCATGATTGAGAAGCGGTACCGTGAGCCATTCCGCCATCACGTCGAACATCGATACCGAGATGGAACAGCCCTTGCCCGTCGCCCGGCGCTGGATCAATCCCTCCAATATCGCCGAATAGGCGGCGGCGCCCGTCGCGATATCGACCACCGAGACGCCGACGCGGGAGGGTTCGGACGGCCCGCCGGTGATTGAACACAGTCCTGATTCAGCCTGGATCAACAAATCATAGGCCTTCCGGTCGGCCATCGGACCGTCTTCGCCGTAGCCTGAAATCGAGCAGGTGATGAGCTGCGGAAACCGCTCGGACAGCTTTTGGGGGTCGAAGCCCAGACGCGCCAGGGACCCTCGCTTGAGATTTTGTACGAGGATATCCGCCTCGCTCAACAGCCGGGCCAGTTCGCTCTTTCCGTCATCCGTCGTCAGATCGAGGGTGCGCGACTGCTTCCCCCTGTTCAGCCAGACGAAATAGCTCGACTGCCCCTTGGCGACATCGTCGTAGCCGCGCGCGAAATCGCCTTCGGGCCTTTCTATCTTGATGACTTCGGCGCCCGCGTCGGCCAGTCGTGAGGTGGCATAAGGCGCGGCGACCGCTTGCTCGATCGCGACGACCTTGACGCCCTCAAGCGGCAGTCTGAAGCCGCTCTGCGATCCTGGTTCCAGTTCTTTTTGTTGCGCAGTCATGCGTGGAGGCTCCCAATTTTCGAGGAAGATGGACGCATGCGCAGCCATATGGCAAATAGCTGTTTCCGATACTGGCGATAAGAAAAATGGATGGATCTATGGATCTCCGGCAATTGCGCTACTTTATCGCCATCATCGAATGCGGCTCATTTTCGCGGGCTGCGCTGCAGCTCAATGTCGCGCAGCCCTCGCTGACGCAGCACGTCCAGAAAATGGAGGCCGAACTGGGCGCAAAACTGCTGTTGCGCGGCCGCTCCGGAGTGAGCCCGACGGAGGAGGGCGCGCTGCTTGTCGAGCGCGCACGCGCGATCATCGGGGATTTCGGCCGTATTCGGGAGGAGGTTGCAAGCGTGGGGCGCGAGCCCAGCGGGACGGTGCGTATCGGGCTGCCGACCACAGTCAGCGACATTCTTTCCGTGCCCCTGATCACACGCTGCACCGACCTATACCCGGGGCTGAAAATCATCATCGCAGAAGCGATGAGCGGTTTCGTGGTGGACTGGCTGACCACGCGGCGCGTGGATATAGGCGTTGTCTACGCGCATCTGTCCGAACCGGAGCTGCGCTGCCAGCCATTGTTGCAGGAGGAACTGGTCGTACTGATCCCGAACTCTGAGAAGAGCGGAGACGTGATGCCGGTCTCAGCGCTGTCTGACCGCAGGTTGATACTGCCGAGTTCCGCCCATGGTCTGCGAAACATGCTCGATACGGTATTCGAGGCGCATGGGCTGGACCTCTTGCCGGTGATCGAACTCGACAGCTACAGCAACATCAAGCGTCTGGTGGAGGCGGGATACGGCTGCTCGATACTGCCCTTCCATGCCGTTGCCCGCGAGCATGCCGAGGGGAAGTTCGGCGTCATGCGCGTCAACGAACCCGAATTGTCGCGGCGGGGCTATCTGGTACAGGACGAATCCCGACCGCCGACGCGAGCCGCACAAATCGTTGCGCAGTTGATTGGGGAGATGGTGGGCGAGCTCATAGCGAAGGGGAATTGGCCGGGCGCCCGGGATTTGCGGCGGTTGCAGCCCGATGGGGAAAGCCGGGTGGACTAAACTGGGGCTGCAAGCAACCGGCCGATCTCGCTGGCGTGGCCGTCACGGGTCTTGTCCCGCAAGAATGTCAGTCTATCCGAACCGTCGCCCAGCAGTTGTTCGGCTTTCAGCTTCAGTCGCTCCTCCAGTTCTGAAGCGGGAAGTGAGACATCGAGGTCGAACGCGCATTCGATACTCCGGCCGTCTTTCAGGGACAACTCGCAACGGGACTGCATTTCGCCAACGGTTTCATCGGCGATGACCTCGACCCTTCCGGCCAGATCGGCGATCGTCAGATCTCTGGTCAGGGCTTGGTCGTAAACCGCAATCGAACCGGTGGGGCGGCCGTCCAGCGCCATAGCGGCAAGCCAGGGATAACTGAACTTGATTTCAAGCCCTGACCGGGGGCGCGCGATATTGCAGACGTTCATCCATCGCGGGTTGGTGAATACACGGCAATACGCCACCTCGCCCGGTGCGAAACGATTATCGCCTTGGGCCTGCAGCAGGGCTTCGATCATGGCGTGGGTACCGTGGCAGCAGGCATGAAACTTGAAGCGGACGTCTTCGAAGCGATAGAGATGCCCGGCATCGGCCACGGCCTGCGGCCTGTCGGAATGGGTGGGTATGAAGCCCAGAGGATCGGACAGGCCGTCCGCCGGTGCGGTGAAGCCCAGATGGGCCAGTTTGGCGGTTTCCACGCCATTCGACGCGGCGATGCCGGCATTGTAGGGTTTCCCCATGGTTCCGAACTGGGACCTCAGGCCGGATGCGCGTGTGGCGCACAGCCCCAGGGCTGCCTTGATCTGTGACGTACCCAGCCCGTAAATCCGGCTCGCCGCGATGCAGGCGCCGAATGCTCCCGCGGTAGCGGTCTGGTGGAAGCCGCGATTATAGTGATCAGGGCCCAGTGTCATCCCGACGAGGATGGCGGCTTCGGCGCCTACCAGGAAAGCGCTAACGACATCGTTGATGCTCGAGCCCGTCTCCTCCGCCGCCGCAAGTGCTGCGGGATAGATGGCGACTGAAAGATGGCCGATATGGGCGAAGTGCGTATCGTCAAAATCGAGCGCATGACTGACAGTGCCGTTCACCAGAGCCGCGAGGCGCGCGGGTCCCTTGCCTCCACCGGTCAACGAGGCGACTTCGGCCCCACCTTCCGCCATTGCGAATTTCCGGATCAGACCTGCGACGGGCTGGCCCGCGCCAGCGCGTGCGCACACAACCCAGTCGAAAAGGGACATTCTGGCAATTTGAAAAACCGCCGGTGGCAGGCTGCAGGCATCTCGGTGGGCGAGATCTATCAGGATGTCCAGCAAATCGGATTTCATGTCGTTACTCGTCAGAACCGAACGCATTGCGGGGAGGACCGCCTGCGCTAAAAGTATGGACGGCGATGCAAACGCGTGTTTGAATTTCTTGTGAGCAAAACCATCTACGTGGTCGAAGTCAATGCGATCGGTGCATCGAAGGCGCAGAAACTTGGATGGGCAGGGTGCTGAGGGGGATTTGAGGCCTCGGACGGCTTCAAGCGTGAGGTTCTGGATGAATATTCATCAGATCGAGCTGTTCCTGGAGGTGGCGAAGGCCGGATCCATGTCGGGCGCGGCCGCGCTATCCTCCTTGGCCCAAGCCGACGTCAGCCGCAAGATCGGCCGCCTGGAGGATGAACTCGGGACAAGACTCTTTCATCGGAACGGGCGGGGTGTGGTCCTGACACAAGAGGGAGAGGCGTTTAAAAGACATGCGGAGACGGTCTGCAGCGCGATTGCCGTGGCCAGGGCTGAAATACGCGAAATGCAGATGGTGCCGTCCGGCGAAGTCGTCATCGGATTGCCGCCGACGGTCGCCAGCTTCCTATCCGTCCCATTGGTCGAAGCCTTCCAGGCCCGGTTTCCGAATGTTTCGCTCGCGATCGTGGAAGGCTTTTCCGGTTTCGTACTGGAGTGGCTGGAGGCGGGACGCCTCGATGTGGCGGTGCTCTATCATTCCCCGTCCATGTCGGCCCACCTGGGCGACGAACTCAAGACCGAGCGATTGTATCTGTTCGGCGCAGCCGGAAGCAGCAGCTGCCCGCAGCCGGGCGCGGTGGTGAGCGGAAATGACGTTGTAAAGCTGCCGCTCATCCTGCCGCGGCGGGGCCACGGCCTGCGTTCGCTTCTCGACTCAGTCTTCAACCTGAAGGGCCTGGAAATGCCCGTTTACTTCGAGGTGGATTCGCTGGCGGTCATGCAGAATATGGCAATGGCAGGCCTCGGCTATACGATACTGCCGTATGCCGCCATGCATGACTTCGTCGTCGATGGGCGCTTGTCGATGTGGGCTCTTCGCGAGCCCGAGGTGTCGCGACGCCTGGTCGTGGCGAGTTCGAGAAAGCGTCCGGGCAGCGCGGCGTCCAGAGAGCTGACGGTCATCGTTCGACGCCTCGTCGGACAGCTGTGCGACGGCCCCGGGAGGACGCGCCGATAGACGAGGAATGGTGAGCCATACGGAAGCTGTATATCTGAATTGAGCGTGCAGACAGTACCGCTTACTGAGGCCTTCCCTATTTTGTGCAGTCGAAGATGAACGGGTATTCCTTTCCATGATGCTTGAAGAGCCGTCCGAAGTCGTCGAAATCCGCGAATCCGTCGCACGATTGTGCGGCAGTTTTCCCGGGGAGTATTGGCGCAAGCTCGACCGTGAAGGCGCCTATCCAAGCGAATTCGTGACGGCGTTGACCGAAGCGGGCTTTCTCTCCGCTCTGATTCCGGAAGACTATGGCGGCGCTGGACTGCCGCTTTCCACGGCCGCCGCAATCCTTGAGGAAATCCAGAAGGCAGGCTGCAATGGCGGAGCCTGTCATGCGCAGATGTACATCATGGGCGCGCTGCTGCGCCACGGCAACGAGGACCAGAAGCAACGATATCTGCCGGGCATTGCCGCGGGCGACTTGCGGATGCAGGCATTCGGCGTGACGGAGCCGACGAGTGGCACTGACACCACCTCCATCAAAACCTTCGCAAGGAGGGAAGGCAGTCACTACGTGATCAACGGTCAGAAGGTCTGGACCTCGCGGGCCGAACATTCCGACCTGATGCTGCTGCTCGCACGAACAACCCCAAAATCCGATGTCGGCAAGAAGACCGACGGGATCTCCGTTTTTATTGTCGACATGCGCGAGGCGATCGGCAACGGTCTCACGATCAAGCCGATCCGGGCGATGATGAACCATGCCACCACCGAAGTGTTTTTCGACGATCTGAAAGTTCCGGCCGAAAACCTGATCGGCGAAGAGGGCAAGGGGTTCAAGTACATTCTGTCGGGTATGAACGCCGAGCGGATCCTGATCGGCGCCGAATGCATCGGCGATGCAAAATGGTTCATCGACAAGATGACCGGATATGCCAGGGAGCGCGTCGTCTTCGGCAGACCGATCGGCGCGAACCAGGGAATCCAGTTCCCGATAGCCGAGGTCTATGCACAGATGCGGGCTGCGGAACTGATGGTCCGGCAAGCGGCGGCGTTATTCGACGCCGGTGAAAATTGTGGTGCCGAAGCCAACATGGCCAAGATGCTCGCCGCCGAGGCCTCCTGGAAAGCCGCCGATACCTGCATCCAGACCTTTGGCGGGTTCGGCTTCGCCGAGGAATACGATGTCGAACGCAAGTTCCGTGAAGCGCGCCTCTATCGCGTGGCTCCGATCTCGACCAATCTCATCCTGTCCTTTATCGGCGAGCATGTGCTCGGAATGCCGAAATCCTATTGAGGCTCTGTCGGGAGCGGGCCGCCGGTGAACGGACAACGCCTGAAGCGGGGGAGCGAGTATGTCGGGGTTGAATGAAGTCGCGGACGAAACAGCATGGATCGGCTCGGAAAACACGGTCGAGGACAGGCTGACACAGCGGCTGGCCGATCAATGGCGCGGCGCACTTCAATTCGATGGGCTCGCGATTTCTCCCGAACTGTTGGGCGTGCACTGGATCTTAGGCGTGGGGACGCCGGGCAATGCCGAACTCGGAGCAGATGGTCATGCCCGCAAGGGGGAATTCTTGCCTCCGATCACCCTGCCGCGGCGTATGTGGGCGTCGAGCGAACTGGAGTTTCTTGCCTCTCCGACTGTCAACGATGAGGTCACCCACCGTTCCAGGGTGGAGGGCATCGCCCACAAGACAGGACGAAGCGGCCCGCTGTGCTTTGTGACGGTGGACCATGCATGGTCCACGTCCAGGGGTGTTCTCGTTAGAGAGAAGCAGCATATCGTTTACCGTGACTCTGTGCCGCCCCGGAATGCGGCCGCACCACACGACGCCCCGGAATTCCCGACAGCGCAGCACTCGCTCGAAATAGCGTGCAAACCCGTACACCTCTTCCGCTTCTCCGCCCTGACCTATAACAGCCATCGTATCCACTACGATTTTCCGTATGCGACGGAGGTGGAAGGATATGCCGGGCTTGTGGTTCAGGGGCCGTTGCAGGCCAGCCTGCTGCTCAATTTCGCACGGCAGGTTGCGGGCAGGGTGCCGCGCAGGTTTGCCTTCCGGGGTGTCGCGCCCCTGATCGCAGATCACGCGTTCGCGTTGCACGCCAACGAGGATGCGGAAGGTTTGAAGCTTTGTGTGCGGGACGAATACAACCTCACCACAATGACCGCCGTGGCGGAATGGGACACATGATCGAGACTGCAATCGCCCCGCTTTTCGTACCTGCCGATAAACCGGCGCTTCTTGCCAAGGCGCGTGCCTCAGCCGCGGACGCCATTATCCTCGACCTCGAGGATGCGGTGTCGCCCAACCAGAAATCGGCGGCCCGTGGTTTGTTTTCGGAGTCTCTCGGTGGCCCGGTCACGGTGCGCATCAACGCGGTCAATACGGAATGGCACCAGCCCGATCTCGCAGTCATGGCCAATCCGGATGTCGCGGCCATCATGCTTTCCAAGGCGGAAGACCCGGCGGTGATCGAGGCTGTGCGGCGCGCGGCGTCGCGCCCGATGCAGGTTGTCGCCCTGGTGGAGACCGCGCTTGGCATGGAGAATGTCAACTCCATCGCCAAGGCTGCGGACCGGCTGGCTTTCGGATCTCTGGATTACGCCGCCGATCTCGGCGCTGTGCCCGACCATGATGTGCTTGCTTATGCGCGCAGCCGTATCGTCCTCGCATCTCGTCTCGCCAACCGGCCGCCGCCTCTGGATGGGGTGACGCCCGATTTCCGCAACGCCGAGGCCTGCCAGATGGACACGGCGCACGCGATCAGGATGGGGTTCGGCGGTCGTCTGTGTATTCACCCTTCGCAGATCGCGATCGTGCGCGGCGCCTACGTGCCTTCCGAAGCAGAGGTGGAATGGGCCCGCAGGATCGCGGCGCTGGGCTCGGGCGCCGTCAGCCTCGACGGTAAAATGGTGGATGCGCCGGTCAAGGCGCGGGCCGCCCAGGTGCTTGAGCGTTGGAACCGTTTGAAGGACTGACCGGACGGAGGCGCTCCTCGCGTTGCCCGCCCGTCAATCAGAGCGGTAAACCGGCAAGCTTGGCGATCAACTCTGCGCCCGTCGTCACACCCAGCTTGTCCATCATGCGGGAGCGATGGCCTTCCACGGTGCGGTGGGAAATTCCCAGATCCCGGGCAATTTCCTTGTTGGTGTGCCCCGCTACGGAAAGCATGGCAATTTCCCTCTCCCGGCGCGTGAAGTTCACGATCGGGCGCTGTTCCGACATATCGACAAATGACCACACACAGCGGGAAAATGGATCGGCTTTGGTGGTGGAGCGACCCCGAACCGCGCACCAGAACTGGCCCCCGTCGGCACGCTGCATGATCCGCTCGTCGCCATAGTGACCTCCTTCGGTCATGGCTTTGAGGCCAATCCTCCCGACATCTATAAACTCACGGTTGGAGGGGTAGAGCAGCGCGATCGATTTGCCCTGGAGCGCGCCTGGCGCATAGCCGAACATGTCGGAAAACGCGGGATTGCAAATCTCGATGATCCTGTGCCGGGTTACCGCCAGTCCGACCGGCGCAAACTCGAAGCCAAAAGCAATATCGGTGTCAAGCATTGCAGCCTCCACAATCAGGTGTTCCCACCTGTATGCACTGCGGGCCGGAGCTGTAAAATCGCGTTGTCTGCTTGTGTGGGAGGAATGACATGTCGGATGCGCATATTGTTGGTTGGGGGCACACAAAATTTGGTCGCCTCGAGGACAAGTCGCTGGAGGATTTGATCGTAGAGGCCGCAAAAGAGGCCATAGATCACGCCGGCATTCAAGCATCGGAGATCGATGCGATATTCCTCGGCCACTTCAATTCCGGGATGGTCGGCGACGGATTTCCGTCCTCCCTTGTGCTCAATCTCGATGACGATTTGAGGTTCAAGCCCGCCACACGGCTTGAAAACGCTTGCGCGTCAGGCTCGGCGGCGGTTTACGCCGGCCGCAACGCAATCGCGGCAGGCACCGCCCGTACAGTGCTCGTCATCGGCGCCGAGAAAATGACGTCGAAAGACACCAAAGGCGTTACCGAAGCCCTTTCCGGCGCTTCCTACCAGAAGGAAGAAAGCGGCGTCTCTTTCCCAGAAGTCTTTGCGCGTTTTGCGCAAGCCTACTTTCAGGCCTATGGCGACCAGTCGCTTGTCCTTGCCCAGATTGCGGCGAAGAACCACGCCAACGCGATGCACAATCCGCTGGCCCATCTGCAAAAGGAGCTCAGCGTCGAGTTCTGCAATACCGTCAGCGACAGGAACCCCATGATCGCGCCTCCGTTGCGGATGTCGGATTGCTCGCTGATCAGCGACGGCGCGGCTGCGATGGTCATGGTCAGCGACGAGCAATCGACCGGGTTCGACAACGCGGTAGCGTTTCGCTCCGCGGTTCAGGTCAACGACTTCCTTCCCATGTCTCGCCGCGATCTGCTGGCCTTCGAAGGGCCTGCAAAAGCCTTTCATGAAGCCTTCAAGGCGGCGGGCGTCGACGTCGAGGATCTGGACTTCGCCGAGGTTCACGACTGTTTCACCATCGCGGAACTGCTGGTTTACGAGGCCATGGGGCTGGCTCCGAAAGGACAAGGACGAAAGGCGATCGAGGACGGCATTGTCCTGGCAGATGGTAGCCTTCCGGTGAACCTGTCCGGCGGCCTGAAGGCGAAGGGCCATCCTGTCGGCGCGACCGGCGTTTCCATGCATGTCATGGCAGCGCGGCAACTGACCAATCAGGCGGGCGAAATGCAGAAGCAGGGCGCCTCGCTGGGCTGCGTCTTCAACATGGGCGGGTCCGGGGTGGCGAACTATTGCTCCATCCTCGAGCCGGTGAGGTCCGCATCGTGAACCCGGCGCTCTGGCTTCATCGATCCGGTCGTCTCTTCGCCGAACAACCCGCCTTGTTCACTGGAACGCGGCAGGTCGCGACCTATCGGGAGTTTGCCGGGCGCGCGGCGCGGCTCGCCGGAGCGTTCCGCTCCGAATTCGGGATGGAGGCGGGCGACCGGATTGCCCTGTTCCTGCCGAACTGTACAGAATATCTCGAACTGCTCTACGGTGCCTGGCATGCGGGGGCGGCAGTCGTGCCGGTCAACGCGAAGCTCCATCCCCGCGAAGCCGCCTGGATTGCGGCCAATGCGGAAGCGAAACTCTTTATCACGTCCGCGAAATACGCCGGTGCCGTGAAAATGGCACTGGGGGAAAGCCCCTGCACCATCATCGAGATCGAAAGCGATGATTTCCGCCGGCTTTACACGTGCCCTCCGATGCCGCTACCGGCGGAGCGGCGGCCCGACGATCTGGCCTGGCTGTTCTACACCTCGGGAACGACCGGTCGGCCAAAGGGCGTGATGATCACCAACGGCAATATCATGGCGATGGTGCAGGGCTATCTGTCCGACGTGGACGAGGTCTTCGCTTCGGACAGCAAGGTCTATGCGGCTCCGATGTCGCACGGCGCGGGGCTCTACAATTTCATGTTCGTCATCAAGGGTGCCCGGCACGTCGTGCCCGAGTCCGCGGGATTTGAGGCTTCCGAACTCATCGATCTTGCCGGTTCGATGGATAATGTCTGTCTGTTCGCGGCACCGACAATGGTGCGCCGGCTGATCTCGGTTGCGAAGCAGAAAGGCTATGACGGGACGGGCATCCGAACCATCGTCTATGGCGGCGGGCCGATGTATGTCGCCGACATCGTGGAAGCGGTGGATGCCATGGGCTCCCGTTTCGCCCAGATCTACGGGCAGGGGGAAAGCCCGATGACGATCACCGTTTTGCCGAAGGCATTCGTCGCCAATCGCGTCCATTCGCGATGGAAGAACCGCCTTGCCTCGGTGGGCTTCCCCTTTTCCTCCACCGAAGTGCGGATTCTGGACGACGCCAACAGCGAGGTCCCGTCGGGCGAAGTCGGGGAAATTGCCGTCAGAGGCGCCTCTGTCATGAGCGGCTATTGGATGAACCCCGAGGCGACTGCCGAGGCGATCGTTGATGGGTGGCTGCGGACCGGAGACATGGGAGCGATGGACGAGGACGGCTTCCTCACGCTCCATGATCGCTCGAAGGACACGATCATCTCAGGCGGAACGAATATTTATCCCAGGGAAGTGGAAGAGGTGCTGCTCGCTCACCCATCCGTGGCGCAAGTGTCCGTCGTGGGCGAACCGGATGCCGAATGGGGGGAAAACGTTGTCGCGTTCGTCGTCCTCGAACCCGGCGAAAGCTGCGACGACGCCACGCTCGACGCCCATTGCCTCGAGAATATCGCACGCTTCAAGCGGCCCAAAAAGTACTTCTATATCGATGACCTTCCAAAGAACGCCTACGGAAAAGTGTTGAAGACGGCGCTGCGCGAGCGCTTGAGCGAGGGCAGTTCGCACCCGTAGCCCGATTGCCGAGACGACTGGCGGCGTAGGCGATATCGGCTTGTCGAGGGGGCCGGACGAACGCCTGCGCGCAATCCCCGGAGCACAACAACCAGCGTTGGACCCTATGCCTGAAATCACCGAGGACCATCTCGTCGACAGCATTGCCGAAGCATTGCAATTCGTCGCCTGTTATCATCCGCCGGATTTCGTCCGCGCCATGGCACACGCCTATGACCGCGAAGGCAATCCGGGGGCGAAGAACGCCATTGCCCAGATCCTCGCCAATTCGCGGATGTGCGCTCTCGGCCATCGGCCCATCTGTCAGGACACGGGCGTCGCCAATGTCTTCGTGAAGATCGGCGTCCAGGCGCGGCTTGGCTGGATGCGCCCGCTTCAGGAAATCGTGGATGAGGCGGTGCGTCGCGCCTACAGGCTGGATACCAACCCGCTGCGGGCCTCGGTCGTTCAGGATCCGCTGGGCGAACGGAAAAATACCGGCGACAATACGCCCGCGATGATCCATGTGGAGATGGTGGCGGGCGATAGGGTTGACGTGGACGTATCGGCCAAGGGCGGCGGTTCGGAGAACAAGACCCGCTTCGCCGTGCTCAATCCCTCTGCCTCGGTGGCCGACTGGGTGGTCCAGACGGTTGAAACGCTGGGCGCGGGCTGGTGTCCGCCGGGCATGCTCGGCCTCGGCGTCGGCGGCAGTGTGGACAAGGCCATGGCCATGGCGAAACAGGCGCTGAACGACGAGATCGACATCTTCGACCTCATGGACCGCGGACCGCGCAACCGTGTGGAGGAATTGCGGCTCGAAATTTACGAGAGGGTCAACGCACTTGGTATCGGAGCGCAGGGACTGGGCGGCCTGACCACGGTGCTCGACGTCAAGATCCGGCATTTCCCCACCCATGCCGCCTCTTTGCCCGTGGCGCTGATCCCCAATTGCGCGGCAACGCGGCACGTCCATTTTTCGCTGGATGGAAGCGGCCCGGCCGAATTTGTTCCGCCCGATCTTTCGCTCTGGCCTGAAATCTCCCTCGACATGGCCGTCGAGGGCGCGCGCCGGCTCGATCTCGACGCGCTGGACGACGAGATGCTCGCCTCCCTGACGCCGGGAGAAACGCTGCTGCTCTCCGGCACACTTTTCACCGGCCGGGATGCCGCGCACAAGCGGATGGTCGAGGCGCTGGATCGCGGGGATCCGCTGCCGGTCGATTTGCGAAACAGGGCGATTTACTATGTCGGGCCGGTCGACCCCGTCGGAGACGAGGTGATCGGACCCGCTGGCCCCACCACCTCCACCCGGATGGACAAGTTCACCCGCCAGGTTCTCTCGCAAACCGGGCTGAAGGTCATGATCGGCAAGGCCGAACGCGGGCCGGAGGCTGTCAGCGCCATCGCGGACCACGGCGCGGTCTACATGATCGCGGTGGGTGGCGCGGCCTTTCTCGTCTCGAAGGCCATTCGCGAGGCGGAGCCGGTGGCCTGGCGGGATCTCGGCATGGAAGCCATCTATCGCCTGCGGGTGGAGGACATGCCGGTAACCGTCGCCGTCGATACCCGCGGCGATTCCATCCACGTTACGGGGCCGAAGGCCTGGCGACGTGCGCCGGTCCTGACGGCGTAGCGGCGATTGCTTCCGTCGCCGCTGCGGGGCGGGCGCCCAGCGCAGGGGCGTCCGCAACTTTCAAAAATGCGGCGTCGTGTGAAACGGTTGGCGGCGCGCCCGATCAGTTCGCGGTCTAGGAAGCGGTCTGAGTTTCCCGCCTTACATATTCTTCCATGTTGGCGAAAAACTGCGCGGCGATTTTTTTCACCGTCCCCACTACGATACGATTTCCGAGCTGTGCGATCTTTCCGCCAATCTGGGCATCGATTTCGTAGGCGACGTCCGTTTCGTTCTCGTCCGCCGCATCCAGGCGCAGGTTGACGTGACCCGATGCCTGGCCGGCGACGCCTCCGCTGCCCTGACCGTGCAGAATGCAGGAGAACGGCTGGTGGGAATTTTCGATCGAAACGCTGCCTTTGAAGCGGGCCTTGATCGGGCCGACCTTGGCGACCACGGTTGCTTCAAATTCATTCTCGCCGACCTGTTCCAGGGATTCGCAGCCGGGAATGCAGGCGCTCAATGCGGCCGGATCGAAAATGATCTTCCACACCTTGGAGCGCGGTGCCGGAATTCTCGAAGAGTCAGAAAATTTGATAGCCATTATCGTCCTGTTTTTAGCTGACTGGGTCGGCCTCATGGGGTCGAGCCGGCACTTCGGGCCTGTCCGTTTTCGCCATCCGCTTTCATCGCATGGCGGGTTCTGGTCAGTGTTCCGCTGGGTAATCTGCGTTCTGTATTTTGTCAATCGCTTGACAAAATAAGGGGCGGTGAATAGGCATGATCCGTGAGGAGAATCCAATGGCAAAACCGCCCCGGAGCTTGGAGAGCGAAACCGGCCAGACGGTGCTGAAGCAGCGCAGCAACGGCTTGGCGACGCGCGCCGCCATTCTGGACGCGGCGGAAAAAATGATGGCCGAGATCGGTTACTCGTCGACGACGCTTCGAAAGCTCGCGACAGAGACCCAGACCAACATTGCCAGTATCTCCTACCATTTCGGATCGAAAGCGAGCTTGCTGCGCGGCATCTACGAGCGGCGCATGTCTGCGGTTAACAAGAAGAGGCGCGCCGCACTCCAGGCCTATCTCGCCGAAGTCGGCGACGGCAGTCCGGACATCGAGAAGCTTCTCGACTGTTTTCTGCGGCCGCTCATCGAGGCCTTTCGAAAGGGTCGGGGGACGCGGAATTTCAGTCGCCTTTACGGTCGCACCGCGGTGGATTCCACTCCCGAGGTCAGGTCCGTCGTACTGGAATTCTACAACGAGACGGCCGGCGAGTTTCTTTTTGCGTTCCGGCGGGCCTGCCCTGAACTGTCGGAGGCGGAGTTCGCCCGCAGGTCGATCTTCCTCTACGGCGCGATGACCTATTCCTTGGCGGAGACGCGGCACGTCAATGGAGTGCTCCAGGTAGCGACCGACAACGGAGGCGAAGACTTCATTCAGAGTATCGTCTCTTTCACCGCCGCCGGCTTCAAAGCCAGATAGACCGCCGCAAGGCAATGGGCGGAACCCACGCGCCCGACGCCGCCAAGCAAGAGAAGGCCGATGTATCCAAGCGCAATACAGAACTATGAGGCGCCCGACAGTGTGGACGGCGCAATGGCGGCGATCGCAAAATTCGGCGACGACGCTCATTTCATTGCGGGCGGACAAAGCCTCATGCAGGCGATCAAGTCGCGCATCATTCAGCCGGAAACCCTGGTTGACCTCCAGAACGTCGACGAACTGCGGTCGTTGGAAATGGCGCAGGGCGTCACCATAGGCGCGATGGTCAGGTATAGGGATATTGCCGCAAATGCAGGTCTCGACGGGCGCTTGGGAGCCCTGCGCGATGCGGCGTCCCATGTGGGGGACAGGCAGGTGAGAAGCAGGGGCACCATCGGCGGCAGCCTTTGCTGGAATTTCGTTTCCGCCTGCATGCCGACGGTCACGCTGGCGCTCGACCCGCGGCTTACCCTGGGCTCGGAAGCCAGGGGGAGGCGTGAGGTCGGTATTCGCGATTTCCTGGGCGAGCCCATGGAGACCGACCGCCAGGAAGATGAATTGCTGATCTCCATTTTCTTCCCCGAGGCGGCCGGCCGTCATGGCAGCGCCTATGGCAAATGGAGCCTGCTTACGGATGGCTTGCCAGTCATAGGGGTCTGTGCCGCCGTTTCTCTGGATGATGACAACAAGTGCACGTCTGCGCGGGTCTCCGTCGGAGGGCTGGAAACAGGGCCCGTACGTTTCAAGCGTGCGGAAGAGGAGCTCTTGGGCGCTGGCTTCGACGACTTGAAAAGCCATGAAGGCGCAATCTCGGCAGCGGCGGAAGAGGCCGAGATCTTTGACGATATCACCGGGGACGCCGAGTTCCGCCGGCAACTGATCCGCTCGGTGGGCCTGAAGTCAATTGTGAAAGCGTTTGAGCGTGCAGCCGCCGCGGGAGCCGACCAATGAAAAGAGATGTGACCATCACCATCAACGGCGTCGAGTACAGCGGAAACATTCCGATCAGGATGCTGCTTGTCGATTTCATCCGCGATGTCGCGGGGCTGACGGGCACTCATGTCGGATGCACCTTCGAGGGCCAATGCGGAGCGTGCACCATTCATCTCAATGGGGAAGCGGTGAAATCGTGCCTGCTTCTCGCGGTCCAGTGTCACGGCAAGGAGATAACGACCGTGGAAGGTCTGGCTCGTGAAGGCGCTCTCCATGTGCTTCAGGAGGAATTCCACCGCCACCACGCGCTCCAGTGCGGCTATTGCACAAGCGGGATGCTGATGAATGCGGCGGAGTTCATCACAGAGAGGCCGGACGCTGACGACGAAGAGATCAGGCATGCCCTTGTCGGCAATATCTGCCGTTGCACGGGCTACACCAACATCATCAAGGCGATTTCAGCCGCCGCCAAGCGTAACGCATCGGTTTGAGGGAGCCCCGACAAATGACCGGACACACAGGAACTGGCATCGGGGCATCTCTGCCGCGACTGGAGGATCTTCCGCTTCTCCTGGGCAAGGGAAAGTATTTCGCCGACTTGAAGAGACCCGGCCAGCTGCATGTGTTCTTTTTCCGCTCCATCCATGCGCACGCGAAGATAAAGTCGATCGACACGCGGCAGGCCGAAGAGCTGCCGGGCGTTGTGGCCGTCGTCACTGGAGAGATGATCAAGGACGAACTCCTTCCGCTGCCCCAGCCCAGCGTTACCGCCGACTTGCCTGGCCGCAAGCCGACGTTCTGGCCGCTGGCGGTGAACAAGGTGATCTTTCATGGCGAACCGGTGGTCGCCGTCGTCGCCGAGGATCCCTATGTCGCCGAGGACGCCCTCGAGCTTATCGATGTGGATTACGAGCCGCTTCCCTATGTCGGCGACATGGAGGCCGCCCTCGATCCGGCTTCGCCGATCGTCCATGAGGGCTGGGACAGCAACCAGATCTTCCATATCGATTTTCACAGCGACCGCAGCGAGAGCGAACACAAGGACTATGTCAAACGCGTCGCTGAACTCATCGAGACGGCACCGCACGTCATCAAACAGCGATATCGCGTCCATCGCTGCGGCGTCACGCCGATGGAGCCCAGGGGCGTATTGGCCGAATGGGACGACACCGACGGATTGATGGTCTGGATCACCAGCCAGCGCCCGCATGTCGATCGCTACGTGTTCGCAGACGTCATGAGCCTTCCCGTCTCGAAGGTCCGCGTCGTCGCCCCGGTGGATCAGGGCGGCGGTTTTGGCGTCAAGGCCGCGATTTACCGCGAACCGATGCTCATCACCTATCTTGCCAGGAAACTCGGCCGTCCGGTCCGCTGGCTGGAAACGCGCGAAGAGAACCTGATGACCGTCGGCCAGGAGCGCGACCAGATCCACGATCTGGAACTGGCGGCCGATGAAAACGGCAAGATCATCGCGGCCCGCGACATGGGCATGGCCGATGCGGGCGACGGCTGTGCGGGCATGTATTGGGGGTACAATATGCCCCTGGTGGGCGCCGCCCGCTTTCCGAACGCCTTCGATATTCCCTTCTGCGAGGTGCAGATGCGGGTGGCGGTGACGAACAAGGCGGTTCTGTCCCCGGCGCGGGGGCTCGGCATCTATCCGACGCGTTTCGCCCTTGATCGCGCCATCGACATGATGGCCCGGAAAATCGGGATGGAACCGTCCGACCTGCGCCGCAAGAACCTCATCACCGAATTGCCGGCAAAACTGTCCACCGGCATTACCTACGACAGCGGAGACTTCCGCAAGACATACGACCGGCTGATCGAGTTGGCCGATTTGCCGGCCTTTCGCAAAGAGCAGGAAGCCGCGCGCAAAGAGGGGCGATATATCGGATTCGGAATCGGCGTGGGGGCGGAGCCTTCCGGCGTCCACAGCCGCCGCTACATCGTCAACACGGGGACGCCGGCCTATGCGGCGACCGATGTGCGCATCGATCATCGCGGCGGTGTGACGGTCTATTATGGCGACGCCCCGCACGGACAAAGTCACAAGACCGTCATTGCCCAGATCGTTTCAACCGAGCTTGGCGTGCCGCCCGAGCATGTGACGGTGATCCATGGCGACACCCAGAGCACGCCTTATTCGACCGGCACGGTGGCGGCTCGGGGCGCTTCCCTGGTGATGTCGTCCGTGGCTGTGGCGTGCCGGGATCTCAGGAAGAAGATGATCCGCGTCTTCGCGCATGATCACAAGGCGGACCCGGACTACTCGGATTACGAATTCGCCGACGGTCAGGTACGTCACAAGCGAAGCGACAATTTGAGAAGCGGTTTTGCGGAGCTGGCCTACCGGATCATTGTCAACTCGATCGATCTGCCGCCGGGTGAAACCGGCTCGCTTGAACAGAAGGCCGTTTTCGAGAACGATTTCGGCATGGTGGCCTTCAGCGCGCACGGGGCATTCGTCGAAGTCTGCGCCAAGACCGGCCGGGTCAAGATCCTCAAATACATTACCTCGGACGACGCCGGCACGGTTCTCAACCCGCAAATCCTGGTCGGTCAGATTGAAGGCGGCGTGATTCAGGGCATCTCGAACTTCCTGTTCGAGGAATATGTCTACGACGAAAACGGGCAGCAGCTTTCGTCCTCGCTCGCAAATTACAAGATCGCCTCGGCTGCGGACGTACCGGCCATCGATGTTTACCACGACGCGGGCACCTATTGTCCCAACACGCCGCTCGGCGCGCGAGCGATGGGGGAGGGATGCATCGGCGCGGTTCCCGGGGCTCTCGGCAACGCGATCAGCGATGCGCTTCAGCCTTTCGGCGTCGAGATCGTCGAGACGCCGGTGACGCCCGCGAAAATCCTGAGGATGATCCGCGGCTGAGGCTCGATGGCTGCAATACCTCGCGGCAACAAAGCCAACGAAACGAAACAGCCGCCGGCTTGGGGCCGGCGGCTGTACGCGGGAGGATCCGCCCGGCGGCTGTCGCCGCCGGCTATATCGCCGTCAGGCGATGTTTTCGGCCTCGAGCTCGCCAAGGATCTCGTCGAAGACATCGAGCGCATGCGCCATGTCCTGCTGTGTGCAGTCCAGCGGCGGCTTGATCTTGATGAGATTGCCCAGGCCCAGATACCGGCTCTCGCCGTAGAGCACCCCGCGCTCGACGCCGCGGCGATAGACTTCGGACGCCGCCTTAGTCGCCGGCTCCTTGGTCGTGCGGTCCTTGACCAGTTCGCAGGAGACGAACAGCGCAGGACCACGCACATCGCCGATCAGCTTGCGCCGTTCGGACATCTCGCCGAGCCGCTGCGTCGCGAAATCGCCGAGCCGCCGGGCGTTGGCGCAAAGATCGTCCTCGATGATTGCCTTCACGCAGGCCACCGCGGCAGCCATCGCAACCGGGAAGTGCCCGAAGGTGAGCTGATCCTCTCCGCTCTCGAACTCGTCGAGCTTGTCGCTGGCGAAGATCCCGGCCAGCGGGAAGCCGCCGCCAACACCCTTGCCGAAAGTCATGATGTCCGGCTGGATGCCGTAATAATCTGCGGCGAACATCTCTCCGGTGCGACCGAAACCGCTCTGGATCTCGTCCCAGATGAGAAGGATGCCGTGACGGTCGCAGATATCGCGCAGCCCCTGATGATAGCTTTTCGGGTGAACGATGTGACCGCCATTGCCCATGATCGGTTCGACCATGATGGCGGCGACCCCGCCGTCGACACCCTTGGTGATCGTGTCTTCCATGAGCGAGAGGCACAGCTCGACTTCCTGCTCGATCGACATGCCAAGCCGCGGCCGGTAGGCGTCGGGATGGGGAACCCGGTGAAATGTCGGCGAGATCGCGTGGAACGGATCCTTCGGATGCGGCCAGCTCGCCGCCATCGTGGTCACCGAACGCCCGTGATAGGCATCCTGAAGCACGAGGATGTGCTTGGCCGAGGGACGGTTCTTGAGCGCCAGTTTCATCGCCATCTCGACGGCGGAGCTGCCGTGAAGGCAATAACCGATCCTGTTCAGATCGCCCGGCGAAATACTGCGCAGAAGCGCCGTCAGCTCGAGCAGAACCGGTGTGTTGAAGTTCGGCCGGGCATGGGTGATTTCCCGGAGCTGGGCGATCGCGGCCTCGACGACGCGCGGATCGTTGGCGCCGAGGTTGTTCGACCAGGCCTGGGCCGTGAAATCGAGATATTCGCGCCCTGTTTCGTCCCAGACGCGCGAGCCCAGGGCCTTGGTCAGCATGACCTTGCTTTTATCGCCGGCGCGGGGATCATGGATAAAGCTCGTCTTCGCGAGCTCGGCCGTCTGCGGATCAATCTTAACTGTCATCAATCGACTCCCATGTGACTTGGTGTCACGAGGATGGTCGCGAAGCCGGCCGGCGATAAGGATATTGTTTGAAAGCATTATTTGGCTTAGCCTATAAATGCGGCTCAAGCGGACGGAACCCGGCATGTCACTCAACAGTCTGCAGCTACGGCATATCCGCTCCTTCCTTGCGGTGGCGGAGAGAAAGAGCTTTGTCGACGCGGCGGGAGACCTCGGCGTGTCGCAGCCGGCGCTTTCGCAGACCATCAATCACTTCGAACAGGTGCTCGGGCTCAAATTGTTCGAGCGGACGACGCGTCATGTGGAACTGACCGAGCACGGCGTGCGGCTCCTCAGGAAGTCAGGCGATCTCGACGCTGAACTCAAGAGCTATTTCCGCGAGCTCCAGTTGCTGCGCGACAGCGTCGGCGCCCGGATCCGCATCGGCTATCTCATCGGCACCGGTGTCCAGTTCATGCCAGAGGCAATACGCCAGTTCGAGGAGGCCTATCCCGCCGCGGAGGTCGAATTGCTGGAGTACGACTTCAACCGGCCGGACGCCGGCCTGAGAAATGGGGAGGTCGACTGCGCCATCGTCCGGCCGCCGCTCGGGATCGACGACGTCGAGTTCGAGTTCCTGATGACCGAGAAGTGTATCGTCTGCCTTCCGGACGGACATCCGCTCTGTGCCCATGATGTCCTTACGCTTTCCCAGATCAAGGATTACTCCTTCGTTGCAGCACCCGGCGCCGGGGTTTGGCGCGACTACTGGCTGGCGGGCGAACACATGGCGGGCGAGGTCCCGAAAGTCGTTCACGAGGCGGCGACCCTCGATTCCGAATTGCAGGCGGTGGCCACGCGCAAGGGGATCAGTATCACTGCCGAGAGCACCGCCAGCTACTATGCGCGGCCAGGCGTGACCTTTCGTCCCCTTGGCGACATGAAGGACTGCGAGATCGCGGTCGGATTCCGGGCCGGCGGAAGTCCGCGTGTCCAGGAATTCGTGAAAATCGTCCGCCAGGTCGCGCGCGCGATTGCTGATGGCAAAATGAAAGCTCCGGCCGCCAGATTATAATTTCCACTTATTAATCGATAAAATCTTTGTTCTAATAATTTTCCCTGATTAGTGGGCTAATTGGGCTGCCGACTGAACGCAACGCTTTGACGGTCGCGAATTTGGTCGGTCCTTTGTCGGGGAAGCTTCTCGATCAACTGGACCGGTCGGTGCCGAGGCCCAATCAGGAGTAGATGATGACCAAAGAGAAGCTTCCCGTTTCCCGCCGAACCTTTCTCAAGCATACCGGCACGTTCGCCCTCGCAGGCGCCGCCGTCACGCTGCCGGCACCCTTCATCAGGAACGCCCGGGCCGCCACGCTCGATATCCGCGCCCTGATGTGGGAACCCTATGTCCTGCCCGACATGGTGGCCGCCTTCGAGGCCGAGCATGACGTGAATTTCACCACCACCTTCTTCGACGGCAATTCCGAGGCCTACAACAAGCTCAAGCTCGGAGGCACCAACGATTTCGACCTCGTGCAGGCGGACGGTTTCTGGTCGCGCCTCTACTACCGCGAGGGTCTGATCCGCGACATCGACCTGTCCCGGATCGACAGCATGAAGAACGTGTTCCCGACCTTCCAGTATCCCGACTACCAGCTCCTGACGGCGGAAGACGGTGAAACAGCCATCGGCGTGCCCTTCTGCTGGGGCGGCTACGGGATCACCTACAATGCGGATCAGATCTCGGAGGACGAAGTTTCCTCGCTCAACGTCCTGTTCGATCCGAAGAACGGCGGACATCTCTCCGCCAGCGCCCGCTTCGAGGAAAACATCGCGCTGGCCGCGATCCTCGTCACCGCCCGGATGGGCACGCAGACGGCGGAACGGCCCGACGGAAAGCCCTTCAACCCCTACGTCCTGACCGACGAGGAACTGGCCGAAGTCGAAAAGCTTCTGATCGAGCAGAAGCACCTGTTGACCACCCGCTACCAGGACCTCGGCACGCTCAACAATCTGATGCGTTCGGGCATCGTCTGGGCGGCACCGGAATTCAGCCAGGTCTATCGACAGTTGCAGGAGCTCAAGCGCAAGGGCGAGTCCGACGTCAACATCCAGCATCGCCTCCAGGCCAAGGAAGGCGGCCTCGGCTGGATCGACAGCTGGATGGTTACCTCCGGCGTCGAGGACAGCGAGAAGCTCGAGATCTGTCAGAAATTCATGGACACGATCCTCAAGCCCGAACACATGAAGCAGATCGCCGACAAGGCGGGAACCTCGACCTGCGTCGATATCCGTGAGCTTTCCACTGCAGAGGAGCGCGAGCTCTTCCTCATGGATCGAACCGAGGAACTCAAGGGTCTCCACATGTTCGATCAGCCCTCCTCTCCGGAGAAATGGGAACGCGTCTGGTCCAACATGGAAGCCGCGTGACCATTGGCGCATACCGACAATCGGCCGTGTCCGACCGGGCACGGCCGAACTCTCAAAAGGGCCGGGGCATGTATCTGGAAATCAAAAACATAGGCAAGAAATTCGGCCTGTTCACAGCGCTGTCGAATGTCGATCTCGACATTGCCAAGAACGAGTTCGTTTCGCTGCTGGGACCGAGCGGATCGGGCAAGAGTACGCTTCTTCGGGTGATCGCGGGCCTCGAGCAGCCCACCACCGGCAGCATCGTCATCGACGGTGAGGATGTCACCAGTCTGCCGCCGTACCAGCGCGGCATTGCGATGGTGTTCCAGGACTTCCTTCTGTTTCCGCACATGACGGTGCGGGAGAACCTTCTGTTCCCGCTACGAATGCTGAAGATGGACAAGCGGGAAAGCGAGGAGCGCATCGACTGGTGCTGCGGAATCCTGTCGCTGACCGAATTGAAGGACCGTTACCCCAACCAGCTATCGGGCGGCCAGCAACAGCGCGTCGCGCTCGGCCGCGGCCTCGTCTGCCGTCCCAAGGTGCTGCTGCTCGACGAGCCGCTCGCCAACCTCGACCGCGAATTGCGGCGGGACATGGAAGTGGAGATCCGCAGCTACCAGATCCAGCTCGGCATCCCCTTCATCTATGTGACGCACAACCAGGAAGAAGCGCTCTCGATGAGCGACAAGATCGCCGTCGTCAACAAGGGCGGGATCGAGGACTTCGCCGAAAAATCAGTCGTATACGACAAGCCGAAAACCCGCTTCGTGGCCCAGTTCGTGGGGCGGTCCAACATCTTCTCCGGCCGCGTATCGAAGTCGGCGGGCGGACCGGCGACACTGCACTGGCGCGGCAACCACCTGCCCATCGGCGCCGCCGACGGCGCGGCGGACGGACTGCATGCCAGCGCCTATGTCAAAATCGAAAACACCCATATCGAGGCCATGGACGGCACGTCCGCCGAGGGCAAGATCCGCGGCAAGCTCCGCGACGTGATTTTCCGTGGCCAGTACGCGGAATATCTCGTCACCGTCGGAGAGGGCGAGGACGTCGTCGCCAGCTCGATTGACAGTTCGACACTCGTCAAGCCGGGCGATGACGTGCTCCTCTCCTGGGATCCGGGCAAGGTCGACGTATTTGCGGATGGAGCGGGCGCGTGAGCGGATGGATCGTTCAACGCTGGCTGAAGCTTGACCAGAACCAGCGCTTTCTCCTCCTGACGGCACCGGTCACGCTGTTTCTCATTCTGTTCTTCGTCGTTCCTCTCATCGCGATTCTGGTCGTCAGCTTCTGGCGGACGGAAAGCTACCAGCTCATCGTCGACTGGAATATCGACAACTATATCGATGTGCTGACCGAGCCGAGCTATCGGGTCTTCCTGTTGCGCTCGATCGTCACCGCGCTGATCGTCTCGGTCACCTGCGTCGCGCTTGCCTGGCCGATCGCCTATTTCGTCATTCGCTACGGCGGGCGCTACAAGCTGCTTCTGGTTCTGGGGCTGGCCGTGCCGTTCCTGACCGGCATCGTGCTGCGCGTCATTGCGCTGCAGGGCGTTCTTGGACCGATCGGCCTTCTCAATCTCGGCCTGATGAAGATCGGTATCGAGCCGATCCAGGCGCTGATGTACACCAAGACAGCCACGGCGGTCGGCCTGATCTATCTCTATCTGCCGTTCGTCACCACGGCGATCTATCTGTCGCTGCTCAACTTCAATTTCCGGCTTCTGGACGCGGCGAAGGTTTTCGGCGCCGGCAATTTCAGGGCTTTCTGGGAGATAACGTGGCCGCTCAACTGGGTCGGCACGGTAATCGGTTTCGCGCTGACCTTCGTTCCGAGCCTGGCGTCGGCGGTCACGCCGCGGTTTCTCGGCGGTGCGAACGGCACCTTGTTCGGTCTCGCCATGGGCTCTCAGTTCTCTGCGACCGGCACCTGGTCGCTGGGGGCGGCGATGGGCGTGGTCCTCTTCTTCGTCTCCGGAATCACGCTTTTCACAATCAGCCGCATCGTCAACCTGAAGCGCAGCGGCTTCACCGGTGTGGGGAGCCGCGACTGATGGATTTCATGAGTTCCAAATCGGCCAACAGGATCGTGCTCGGCGCTATTGTCGTCCTTGCCTACATCTTCCTCTACGTGCCGATCCTACACATTACGCTGGCGTCGTTCTCCCGGGACATCGTCTGGCCCTATCCGATCAGGTTCACCTGGAACGGCTATCTGGCGCTCATGAAGGGATCGATCTACCACGAGGCCTTTCTCAACAGCACCATTCTCGGGCTCGGCACCGCTGTCATCTCGACGACGCTCGCGACGATCGCGGTATTGAGCATCCTCAAATACAGATCGCGCTACAAACCGCTGATCCTGTTCCTGTTCCTGGCGCCGCTGTTCGTCGCAGACGTTCTCCTCGGCATATCGACGCTGATCCTGAACGGCCTGTTTCTCGAGATTCCGGGGAACCTGCTTTCCGCCATCTTCGCGAATGTGGTGCGCGCCTTCACCTATGCGATGCTGATCATCGCCACCCAGCTCTTCCGCTACAACTGGAAGCTCGACGATGCTGCGATGGTCTTCGGCGCCGGCCCGATCCGGACATTCTTCGAGATCACGCTGCCCAATATCTGGCCGGCACTGCTCGGCGCTTTCATCGTCACCTTCATCCTGTCGTTCAACAACCTCGACATCTCGTTCTATACGCTCGGTGCGGTGCCGACGATGCCGTCGGTCGCCTGGGGGTCGCTGCGCTTCGGTATCAAGCCGGAATTGTACGCCATCGCCGCACTCGTCAACGCGGCCGTGTTGCTCTGCCTTGCCGTCATGTTCGTGCTGATGCGTTCGGGAACGGTTGGCTTCGGCTACAAGGAAGGCCGGGACGACTGAACGGGCGTCCCGGCTGCCGGCCCACGAAGAAAATTTCCGGGCGGGATCAGGCCGTCCCGTCCGGAACGATGCGGTCACGCGCGAGCCGCACCCAGTCGAGCCGCTTCTCGGGAACGAGGCCGTAATTGTAGAAGTTCACGCCCGTCGCTCCGGCACCGATCGCGGCTTCCGCGCGGGCGGCGAGTGCTTCGGCGTTCTCCATCTCCGGATAGAAGACACGCAGGCCGACGCCGAGATATTTGTCGTTTCCGACGATTGTTCGCGCGTTCTCGAACTGCGACCGGACGGCGGCGGGCTCCATATTATAGCAGCACAGGATCAGTCCGTCGCAGGCATCGGCCGCGGCCTTCAGATCGACGCCGCCGAGCCAGGCATTTGCGAGATCGATCAGCACGACTTTCGTGTCGGGATGGGCGGCAGCACGGATCTCGGCGATGAGCGAGGTCACGGGCTCGGTCCGCCAGGACAGATAGGCATGCAGATCGGAATGGCCGGCAAACGCGTCGATTCCGGCGGTCGGGAAATCGGGAAACTGTGCCTCCGGTATTTCCCTTTCGCACAGTTCGGCGATGAACCGTCCCACAATCTCCTTTGCGCCGGCCGCGTTTACCCCGGCGGCCTGCGACCGCGCCATGCAATGGTCGCAGAAACACAGCGACAACAGGAAATCGTCTTCCGCGTTGAGCCCCACGCCGTCCTTTTCGTGGTGATATTCATGAGCGAAGCCCATGAAGTTGGGGCTCTCGAGCTCGATCCTGTCGGGCCGGTAGCGGGTGCTGAAATCGCGCACCATCGTCGTCACATAATCGCGCGCGGCCGGGCTCGAAGGGCAGAGATTGTAGTAGTTCGGATTGCCGAAGGCGTTGCGGGTGACGTGTTCCGGATGCAGCATGCCGAGCCGCGTGTTGTGGAGGCAGACGGTCCAGCACGAGACCTTCATGCCGGTCGTCCCGCGCGCCTCGACGAGGGCGGCCAGCATGTCGCCGCGTTCGGCCACGTTGTGCGCCATAAGTGGGCGGATTTCCTTGTCGGCCCAGAGCGTCTCGTCCGGCGTGTAGTAGACGGTGCCGTCCTCCGGGAAATAGGCCTTCCGATGCGGGCTGCGCGGCTGCAGGAACCGGCCCGCATGATAGGAGGTGGCAAGGCTCACCATGTTCAGTCCCGCGCGATCCTGCAGGTCGGCGGCGAGACGGTCGAGCCCCTGATCCTGAACATCCCAGGGATAGGTCCACATCGACAGATGCATTGGGAAAACTCCTTGAAGAACGGTTGGGATCAGAGCACGCGACCCGGGCGTTGACCCGTTTCCCGGCCCTTGTCGATGACTATGCCGCCATTGACGAAAAGATGGCTGACGCCGGAGGGCAGTTGCGCCGGGTCGTCGAAAGTGGCGGTATCGGCGATCGTCTCCTCGAAGAGCACGATGTCGGCGGCCAGGCCGGGACGCAGGAGCCCGCGGTCATTGAGCGAGAAGCGTTGCGCCGCCATCGATGTCATGCGGCGGACCGCGTCCTCGAGCGAGAACCATTCCTTCTCGCGCACCAGTGGACCGGCCATGCGCGGGAAGGTCCCGAAGGCGCGCGGATGCGGCCGCGAACCGGGCCGCGGCAGACCGTCGGAGCCGGTCATGTAGAGCCGGTTGCAGCAGGCGGCGTGCAGATCCTCTTCGGCAAGCTGGAACAGGATGATGCCGGTCTGGCCGGCGTCCTCCTCGATGAAGCGTTGCATCAGGTCAAAAGGTTCGATGCCGAGCCTTGCCGCAGCCGCCCGCATGTCGAGGCCTTCGAGTTCCTTCAGCTCCGTGGCCCCGACAGCAGACAGTCGGACGTTCTCCCAGCCGATCAGCGAAACCTTGCTCTGTCCGGGGAATTCGGGTCCGCCCTCGTTGACCCAGCGGCGCAGGATCTCGCGCTGGGCGGGATCGGCCAGCCGCGCACGCAGGCCATCAAGCCCGCCATCCATGGCGGCTGGCGGCAGAAGCTGGAGGATCCAGGTGCTTCCGGCCGGGTAAGGATACATGTCGAAACTGACGTCGATCCCCTCGCGGCGCATCGATTCCAGGAGAGATATGGCGTCCGGAACCCGGCCCCAGTTGGGACGGCCCGCCGATTGCAGATGCGAGAGCAGCCCCGCCGCACCAGAGGCGCGAAGAACCGCGCCGAATTCCTCGGTGGCGTCGAGTAGTCCGGCCTCGTAGGAGCGGATATGGGCGGCCAGAACCTTGCCCGTGCGTCGGACGACGCTTCCGAGATCGATGAGTTCCGCCTCGTCTGCAAAGGCGCTGGGCGGATAGACGAGCCCCAGCGACAGCCCCGCCGCGCCCTGCCGGAGCTGGATTTCGAGAAGATCGCACATGGCCTCTCGCTCCTCGGCGGTCGCCGGCCTGTCTTCGTAGCCCATGACGGCGAAACGGAGTGCCGCGTGCCCGACCAGGGAGACGAGATTGAGGGCAATGCCATCGCTGTCCGTTCCGCACAGGGCCTGCCTGTAGCCGTCTAGATCCGCGAAGATCTCGGTGTCGCGGGTTTCGCCGAGCAGGCCGGAGAAATGGCCGCGCAGATGCTCACGCGACTGCGGCACGGTGGGATAAAGCGAGAAGGAGCAGTTGCCGACGACGATGCTGGTCACGCCCTGGAAGGCCTTTTCCGGTCGCCCGCGCTCGCGCAGGAAGATCAGGTCGTCATGGCAATGCGCATCGATGAAACCGGGCGCCGCGTACCGTTCCCCGGCATCGACCACGGCGGCGTCGCCGACAGCGAGATCGCGTCCGATCCGGGCGATACGGCCGTCGGAGACGAGAATGTCGCCGCGATACCAGGGCGCGCCGGTTCCGTCGATGATGCGTGCGCCGCGAATGACGGTGTCGGTCATGGCTTACCCTTTATCCTTCAATCGGCTCCGCCACCTGGATCAGGCAGTCGCCGGCCTGGCTGTCACAGTGAAGGCGGTGGGAGATGACGATGCCGCCCTCGGCGAAACGCAGTTCCTCCTCCGGCGCGTCGATCCGCTCCAGATCGTGATACCAGCCGGCGATCTGGCCCGCCTCCACCTTATCGCCGAGCTTGGCCGCCGGTTCGAACCAGCCGCGCCGCGTGGCGTATATGCCCTGGCTGTGGCGTGAGAGTGAGAGAAGCTGAAGCTCTCCATCCCGCGTCAGCGGACGATCCGACAACACCGGCGCCTCGACGATGCCGAGCGCCACCAGCAATCCGTCGATCGCGCGCGCGGTGAACGCCATGCTGTCCGGCGAGACCGTGCCGCCGCCGCCGAATTCACCGGAGAGGCCGAGAGTGCCGGCGCGCTGGGCCGCGCCCATCGAGGTCGGCGCCGCCGCGCCGTTATCCGCGACGAAGGCATGGGACGCGCCCATCTTCTTCATCAGTTCCAGCGCACGGTCGAAGCGCGAAGTGTCGGCCTGCCGCTCGATCAGCGTGCAGGGAAGATGCGCCATCGAGGTGCCGCCCGAATGCAGGTCGAACACCACGTCGTGACGCGGAAAAAGCTCGTGTTCGAGAAAATGGGCTATCCGCCGCGTGGGCGTTCCGCCGGGGTCGCCCGGAAAGGCGCGGTTGAGGTTGCCGCCGTCGAGCGGCGAGCAGCGCCGGGCCGCCATCACCGCCGCCTGGTTGACCGTCGGCAGGATGGTCACCGTACCGCGAATATCCGTTGTCCGCAGTCGCCGGATGAGGCGGGCAAGCTGGAGCTCGCCCTCATATTCGTCGCCGTGGTTGCCGGCCATCATGACGATCGAGGCGCCGTCCCCGCCTGTTTTGCGGAAATACGGCGTCCTGATCTGGTAATAGGGCGACCGGTCCACCGAATGCGGAATACTGATGAAGCCGGACTGGACGCCCTGCGCTTCGAAGTCGATGGAATGAACAATTCCGGTATGCATCCTGTCCTCCGGTCGCCCTTCAATAGTCCGACCGCAAGGGCCGGGATAGTCCTTAGATCGCGGCCACCGCGGTCATTTCCACGCGCAGGTCCGGATCGGCCAGGCGGGCCTCCACACAGGCGCGCGCCGGCGGATTTTCCGGATCGATCCACTTGTCGTAGACGCCGTTCATGGCATCGAAATCCATGATCGAAGGCAGGAAGATGTTGACCGACAGCAGCTTCGAGCGGTCGGTGCCGGCTTCTGCGAGGAGGGCGTCGATCTTCGCCAGAACGTCCGCCGTCTGACCCTCGATGCCCGCCTTGCGGTCGTTCGCGACCTGTCCGGCGATGTAAACGACGCCGGAATGCACGACGGCCTGGCTCATCCGGGAGCCCTTCTGATAGCGGGAAATCATTTTCGACAGTTCCTTTCTTTTTCTGGTCGATTTGTGTCAGCCGAAGCTGGTGAGATAGGCGCCCACTACCGCGTTGCGGTCGTTGAGCCCATAAAGGATGGCGTGCCGGTCGAGGCATGTGCAGGGATGCGAGATGCCGAATTCGATGACATCGCCGACCCGGATGTCATCCTCCGCCCCGACCGAGACGAAGGCGTGCTGGTCGTTGAGTGCGGTCACTTTCGCGGTGCCGCTGAAAGGTGTGCCAACGCCATCGCGGTAGCGCGCGAGCGGGATGGGCAAGCCCTGGTCGGAAGCCACATCGCGCATACCCATGCCGCAGACGGCGAGACCGGGTTCGGGTCGGGTGAGAACCTCCGCCCAGAGCCGCAGGGCGGGCTTGAAACCTTCGGAGGCCGAGACCGTCTTTCCGCCGATCTCGAAGCCCGCGCGCCTGTCGAGCGCCGAAAGGCCGCGTTCATAGATGCCGTGATCGTGAAAGAAGATCGCGCCGCTTCGCAATACGAGAACCGCATGGGGATCCGCATCGACCACCGGCTTCAGCGTCCGGACCACCATGTCGAAATAGATCGAGCCGCCGACGGTTGCGATCAACGGCCGGTCCGGACCGACCCGCTTCCGGACCTCCTCCAGCAGCCGTGCCGTGCGCTCCGTGAGGCCCGAAATGCGGCGCGTGGTCTCCTCGGGATCGGGTGTCGCGGCCGCACCCTCATAGGCGGCGACTCCGGCAAGCCGGAAATTCGCTGTCTCGCGGCCGAGGATCGCGTCGACGAGCGCGAGCGCCTCCTCGTTCGAGCGCAGGCCGCCGCGTGCCGCACCCAGCTCCACCAGGAGGCCGAGCACGGGAAGTCCGGGCGTCGGCGACCAGGCGTCGCCGAGAGCTTGCACCAGTTCGGGGGAGTCGACGAAGATGTTCAGTTCCGCATCCGGATAGGCTTCTGTCAGCCGCGCCAGACGTCGGGCCGCCGCCGCTCCGCCGATCTCGTTGGCCAGGATCAGCTTGCGGAACCCGGCCTTCAGCATGACCGAGGCCTGCCGGATATCGGCGACCGTGATGCCCCATGCGCCGGCTTCGACCAGCCGGCCGGCGAGCGACGGCGACATCGGCGTCTTCGCGTGCGGCGCGATTTCGACGCCATGATCGCGGACGTAGCGCATCATCAGCTCGATATTTCCGGCGAACGCCGCCTCGTCGAGCGAGATGAGCGGCAGCGACATCGATCCGTCATGGGGCGTCCAGCCTTGAGTTCCGATTTCGCTCAATGGCAGCGGCGCGTGGCCGGCGGGAAAACCGCGAATGCGGTCGTCGATAAGCGGATTGCTGGTGACAATGGATGCGGCGTCAGACAAGTGCTCTCTCCCCTGAAGTGTCGGTGGCTGAAAGGCCCAGGCGGTAAATCCGGTTGGCGGTCGAGAAGAACAGTGCTTCCTGCTCGTCCATCGAAAAAGCCGATGCGATCTGCCTGAAGGCGCCGTAGAGCGCGGCGAAGTCGGCGTGCAGGCCAGACACCGGAAAATCGCTGGCAAACATCGCGCGCGACGGCCCGAAACAGGCGATGCAATGGAGGATCACCTCCGCGAGGCTGTCGGGCGTCCAGTCGTGGTCGTAGGCGACGGGATCGGAAATCTTGATCGCCACGTTGGGCGCGTCGGCGAGCCGCTTCAGCCCCTCACGCCATTGCGCCACGCCGTCCGGGCTGCGCTCGACCGGACTGCCGCAGTGATTGAGCACGAATTGGGTGTCGGCAAAGTCGGAGACCAGAAGGCAGGCCTGGTCCATCTGCCAGGGAAACAGCATCAGGTCGAACACCAGCCCGAGATCACTTGCCGTCTTCAGCCCCGCGCGCCAGTCGCTGTCGCTCATCATGCCGTCGGACCGCACGAAACTCTGGGCGGGGTCGGGGTGCCAGCTGACGATGTCGCGGATCCCCGCAACTGCCGGATTGGCGGCTTCCGCCTCGAGCAGGCGCGGCGCGTCGGGCGAGGCGAGGGGAACGCGCGCCACGTAGCGCGCGGCAACCCCCGAGCTTCGGTCGAGACTGTCGAGCCACCCGCTTTCTCCCAGCGGATCGGCGTCGCTCCAGCCCGCTTCGACATGAACCGTGGCGACGATATTCTGGCCTTTAGCGTCCCGCAGATACTCGGCGATACCGTAATCCGTCCGGATCGCATCGATGCTTCCGAACGCCTTCTCGCCATCGTTACGTGGCGCGAGCCACGGATGTTTGCCGAGGGAGAGATCCCAGAGATGGTGGTGCGGATCGATGACCGGACCCGCATAGGCCATGCTCATCTTCGCGCCTCGCGGCCCGAGATCAGGAGAAGCCCGAGGATCAGCGCGCCGAACATGATCGACCGCCAGCCGGGCGATGCGTTGACCACGGTGATCAGCGCGGTGGTGGTGACCAGAAGGATGGCTCCGGGGATCGTGCCGGCATAGGTGCCGCGTCCGCCGAGAATGGAGGTCCCGCCGAGGACGACGGCGGCGATCGACGTCAGGAGATAGGGATCGCCGATGCCGACATAGCCCTGCCGGTTCATGCCGAGGATCAGGATGCCGGCGAGACCGGCGAAGAAGCCGGACAGCGTGAACAGAAGCAGCGTGTTCCGGGTGACGCTGACGCCGGACAGCCGGGCGGCGAGCGGATTCGCGCCGAGGGCCAGGAAACGCGCCCCTGCCGGCATGCGGTGAATGATGAGGAGCATGACGATCGATACGGCGATCCACAACAGCACGCCGGCCGGAATGCCGAAAGGCCGGGCTTGGCCGAGCCAGATCACCGTCGCATTGGTGACCGAGACCGCGCTGCCGCCTGCTACGATGACCAGCATGCCTTGGAGGAAGGTCGCCATGGCGAGCGTCATGATGATCGGCGGCACCTTGAGATAGGCCGCACCCGCGCCGTTGATGAAACCGATCCCCGAGGCGATGGCGAGCGTCAGCACGATGCCGATGCCGCCCGTCGGGTCGAAATCGGGCGAGATCAGCGGCAGAAGGATGGCGGTAACGGTGATAACCGCGCCGACCGAAAGGTCGATGCCGCCCATCAGGATCACCAGCGTCTGGCCGGCCGCGACGATGCCGATCACCGCCGAGAGTTCCAGCAGATAGCGCAGGTGGCCATAGGCGCCGAAGCCGCGCAGCGTCAGGCCGGCGACGAGCCAGACCAGGGCCACCAGGACGAAGGTCAGGAGGGGAGGATTGCGCAGGGCGGCTTTGACGGCGTTCATGGCTTCGCCCTCCACTGGCTGGTCAGTTGTGGAATGGCGACCGCGCCGACGATGATCAGGCCTTGGGCGACATATTGCGCGACCGGCGGAAATCCGAGGAAGAACATGACGTTGATCATCACCGACAGAAGCAGGCTGCCGCAGATGGCGCCGCGCATCGTGCCCTTGCCGCCGAGGAACGCGACGCCGCCAAGCACGGTGCCGGCGATCGAGTTGAGCGTGAACGGCGTGCCGATGACCGGGTCGCCCGATCCGGTCTGCGCGGCCACGAACAGTCCGGCAAGAGCCGCCAGAAGACCCGATATCGCGAAGGCCACGACCTTGACGCGCTCGACCGGAATACCGGAGCGGAAGGCCCCGACCGGATTGTCGCCCGCGGCGTAGATGCCGAGTCCCAGTGGCGTGGCGATATAGAGTTTCCAGCCGATCAGCAGCAGCACCAGAAGCCCGAAGGCGACCGGGGTGTGCCCGGCGAGCAGGTCGGAGAACCAGTCGGGGATGAAGCCGCCCGGCCGCGGCAGAAGGATCAGCGCAACCCCGGTTATGATGAAGGAACCGGCAAGCGTGACGATGATCGCCGGCAGGCGCAGATAGGCGACGATGCCGCCGGTGAGGGCGCCGATGAAGAGCCCGACAGCGGCAACGGCAAGCAATCCGCCCACAACGCCAAACGGTCCGCCCATGGTCACGGCGGCGATGACCGCGCCGAGGCTGACCATCGGCCCGATGGCGAGCGAGATGCCGCCATTGAGCAGCATCAGCGCCTGCGCCATGGTCACCAGCGCCAGCGGAAACCAGTTCTGCGTGAATTTCGAGAACCCGTTGACGCTCAGAAGGCCCGGGAACAGGAACGCGTAGACGATGAGAAAGGCAGCCACCACCAGATAGAGGCCCGTGAGCCCGCGATTGCGCCGCCGCTGGACGGCGAGATAGAGATTTGCCGGAACTGACATGACGGTTACGCCGCTGCTCCCTTTGTGGAGACGCCCATGGCGGCGCCGACGATGGCTTCCTCGGAGATCTCCGATTGCGCGAGCGTGGCCACCACGCGCCCCTCGCGGAACACGGCGACGCGATCGCACAGATGGACGAGTTCGGGGGTGTCGGAACTCAGGAGAATGACGAGCTTTCCCTCGCGCGCGAAAGATTGCAGCATCAGGTAGATCTCACGCTTTGTCTCGATATCGACGCCACGGGTGGGGTCGTTGAGAAGCAGCACCGAGGGCTCGAGCGGCAGCCATTTGGCGAGCGCCACCTTCTGCTGGTTGCCGCCGGACAGCGCCTGAACCGCCCGATCGACATCGCCCCTGATCGTCAGGCGTCGGGCGAGATCGGCCACGAGATCGCGTTCAGCCGCGCGGTCGCGCAAGCCGTGCTTGGTCAACCTGCCGAGCGAGGGCAGCAGAAGGTTCGAGGCGATCGAGTGCGGCAGCACCAGTCCCTCATGCTTGCGGTCGGCCGGAATGTAGGCGAGGCCCGCGGCATTGGCGGTCTCGACGCTTTTGAAGGGGCCGCGGTCGCCCGAGATTTCGGAGGTTTCGGCGGATGCGGGGATCGCGCCGTAAAGGCCGAGCAGGAAATCCTCCTGGCCCTGTCCGACGAGGCCGCCGATGCCGACGATCTCGCCCGCCGATGCGTGGAAATCGATGTCGCGCGCCAAGCCGGCGGAGAATTTCTTCAGATTGATGAGTTCGGCGCCGGTCGCGCCTTCCAAGCGGGGCGGAAACAGGTCGCCCGCGTCACGGCCGACCATCAGCCGCACCAGCCCCTCATTGTCGACGCCGGCGAGCGGCTGGTCCGCGGTCACCACGCCGTCCTTGAGAATCGTGACGTGGGAGCAGAGCGCCTGAACTTCGTTGAGACGGTGGGAAATATAAAGAAGCGCGATGCCTTCGTCGCGCAGCTTGCGGATCAGATCCGCCAGAATGCCGGCCTCGTGGGCCGAGAGCGACGAGGTGGGCTCGTCGAGAATAAGCACCCGCGGCTTGCGGTAGAGCGCCTTGGCAATCTCCACCATCTGCCGGCGCCCGAGCGGCAGGTCGCCGACCGGCATGTCGAGCGGTTCGGTCAGGCCGACCCTCTCGCAGACCTCGGCCACGGAGGTGGCGAGCTTGCCGTAGTCGATGAGGCCGAACCGGCGCGGCGATGCGCCGAGACCGATATTCTCGGCGATGGAAAGTTCCGCGGCCAAACTGAGTTCCTGCTGGACCACAGCAATTCCGGCTTCGCGCGCCGCCGCTGGACTGAAGCGCGAAACCGGGTGTCCGTCGACGACGACATCCCCCTCGTCGGGCTGCAAGGCACCCGAGAGCAGATTGATGAGCGTGGATTTTCCGGCGCCGTTCTCTCCAAGGAGAGCGTGGACGCGTCCCGGCTCAAGGGCGATATCGACGCCCTTGAGCACGGGGTTTCCGAAAAATCCCTTGAACACCCGCCTGGCTTCAAGCAGGGGCATGGAATTCGTCATCGGTTACGACCTTCTCGCTTCCGACTTACTGCGCCAGCAGCTTGTCGAAGAGCGCCTGATCGTAATCGGAATAGATATAGCCGTCTGCCGGGAACTGGTCGGCGCGTTCCAGGTAGCTGTCGATATTGTCATCGTTGATGACCGGCAGCGGAACCTTGACGAAGGCCGGAACATCCTTGCCCTCGAGCGCTTGGACGGCGGTATAGACCGACAGCGCGCCGAGCCAGTTCGGCTGCATTGTCGCCCAACCGGAGAGACCCTTTTCCTTCCACAGTTCGAGGAACTGGCGGGCGTTTTCGCCGGTGGTCGGCACCTGTTCGCGGCCCTGACGGTCGAAGGCGAGAACCGAACCGGCCGACAATGCGCCGCCCAGCGACAGCACGCCGTCGATCTCCGGATTGGCGAAGAGCAGGCTGGTCATGGCTTCCTGGGCCGGCGCGACGTTGTACTCGGTGTTGGTCTCGGTGATGATTTCGAGGCCGGGATTGGCGTCGAGCACCGGCTGCGCGCCCTTGCGGCGGTCGTCGCTCACAGAGATGCCGGCCGGGCCGTTCATGACGATGATCTTGCCCTTGCCGCCGAGCTGATCGACCATCCACTGCGCGGCGGTCGAACCCCATTCGCTGGAATCGGTGTTGATCTTGGCGGTGACGTTGTCGGTGTTGACGAGGCTGTCGAAATTGACGATCGCGATGCCTTTTTCACAGGCGTCCGAGATCACGCGGTCGAGCGCGTTGGAGGAACCGGCGATCACCACGATGGCGTCGACATTGGCATCGATCATCGACTGGATCTGCTGGATCTGCGTCTGTGCGTTGCCCTGGGCGTCGGTGATCATCAGTTCGTCGACGAGACCTTCTTCCTTCAGCCGGTCGACTTCATCCGAGATGGTGCCTTCGGTCTGCTTCATCCATGTCGGGACCGAATAGATGTTCGCCCAGCCGATGGTGTAGGGCGCTTCGCGATCGCCCTTCATGCATTTCGCCGCCGCCGAAGCCGCGGTGCTGCCCGCTGCCATCATCGAGACGGCCGCGATGCCCAAGAGCAGTGCGCGATGGCTCCTGGAAACGAGTGAACCTGACAATTTCATGTAACCCTCCGTGGATTTGACCCGCGGCTCGTAAAAACACTTGCCGCATCCGGTTGTCCATTATAATGTACATTTGCTCCATATACTGGAAATTTATAGTAGCCGCTTTTCGGCACCCCGCAAGAGGGGGTGAAAAATTAATCCAGAGCCGTTCGGGCGGGAGGAAGGGCATGTCGATTGACAGCACGTGGGGAAGCCAGAAAAAGATCGATGGCAGCAAGGATGGAGACAAGCCGTTGAGCACGATCGAACCGGGTATCACCGCAAAGCGCGCACGTGGCCTCGACCGCGCCTTCGAGATCCTCGATTTTCTGCGCGAGCAGAAGAGCCCGATGCGGCCCAACGAGATCGCCGTGCAGATCGGCGCGCCGCGCTCATCTGTCTACGAGCTTGTCAATCTGCTTCTGCGCAACGAGGTTCTGGAATTGGCCGGTGCCGACGGGCGCGTCTTTCTCGGCCGCAAGCTGTTCTTCCTCGGTGCGGCCTACGAGGAGCAGTTCGACTTCACCCGCGAATGCGAGGCCGCGCTGGAAATGATCGCGCGCGAGACGCGCGAGACGGCGCAGTTCTGCATGCTCGACGGCAACAAGTACATCGTCGTGCGCATGAAGGAAGGCGCGCGCCCGTTCCGCATTTCAAGCGATGTCGGGCAGTCGGTTCCCATTCCCTGGACCGCTTCGGGACGGCTATTGGTAGCGCACATGTCCGACCAGGAAATTCTCGATTTCATCCCTCCGCAGGATTTCAAGCTGCCCAGCGGAGAATGGCTCGCCCCGGAAAGCTTCATCGCCGAGGTGCGCGGAGCTGCGGTCAAGGGCGAGTTCACCTTCGACAGCATCGTCGACAGCTTCACCCATTGCTTCGCCGTTCCCGTCATCGATGCGGAGAGGCGCTGCGTTGCCACGCTCTGCCTCGTCGCGCCGAGAGAGGACGGCCTGGCGAATTACCGGCATTACCTGAGTGTGCTGAAAAAGGCGGCCGGCGAGCTCAGCGGAAAACCCGCGGTCCATGACTAGGCCGTTGTCGATTCCGGCGAGATCGACCCTGCTCCAGCATCCGGCTTCCCGTTCGCGGCAATGAGATCGGGCGCGGAAGGGGTCCGCGATTTCGCTATTCGGTGACCGGCTGGTCGTCCAGCATGAAGCGGCGGATATCGGCGGGGTCGGCGGTGATGAGTGCGGCGCCCGCAGCCAGAAGCCGCTTTTGCTGTACCTCGCGAATACCCTCGAGATGACTGCCTCCGACGAAGCCGAAGGAGGTCATGCCGGCAGCCGTCGCCCCCTTGATGCCGTGCGGAGAATCCTCGACGACGGCGCAGTTTTCCGGACGGAACCCGAGCTCGCTGGCGGCGAAGAGAAACAGATCCGGCGCCGGCTTGCCGCGCGCGACCTGATCGCCGCTGAAGCCGCGGCCGGAGAAGCGGCTTTCCAGCCCCGCGCAACGAAGCGCCATCCCCATCCGCTCGATCGATCCGCCTGTGCCGATCGCCACTTCCGTGCCGCTGGCGATCAGCGCGTCGACGAGTTCGACCATCGGTTCGATGCGGACGAGTTCGGTTTCGAACGCGGCGAAAAGGCGAGCGTGAAACCGGTCGGCGAAATCGTCGGGGCAGGGACGCCCCAATTGCTCGCTGATGAAGTCGCAGACATTTCTCAGCGAGACGCCGAGAAAGCGGTCGCGGAGATCCTCAACCGTCACATCGGTGATGCCGAGCGCCTGCATTTCCGCGTGGAGCGAGCCAAGCGAGGTGATCTCGCTGTCGATCAGGCAGCCGTCGAGATCGAAGATCACCAGATCCGGACGCCGGGAGGTCCTGGCGGGCTGGGCGTTGCTCATTGCGGCGGCTCCGTTCATCACCGGTTCCCTTTCTGTGCGAGCTCGTCGTCCAGGAGGATGCGCGCCGTGTTTTCGTCGGTGATCAGACCGTTCGCAAGATGGCCGCTGAAGGCGGCGATGATCGCGGCGGCGCGCTGGGCGCCGGAGGCGACGATGATGACCGGCCTGCCGGGATTGGGCTCGGGCAGATAGGACGTCAGCCGCTCGTGATATTCGGCGGGCACGATCTCCCCGTCCTTGTTGATGGCGAAGCCGAGGAATTCGCCGACCGCGCCAACCTCGATCGCCTGCCGGGTTTCGTCGGCGGTGATGAAGCCGTCCTCGAGCAACGAGGATTTCGCGCCGAAAAAGCCCATACCCATGATCAGCACCTGGGCGTCGGCGACGAGCTTGCTGATCGATTGGTAGCCCGGCTGCGCCTGAAGCACCCGCCGTTCCTCCGCCGTGTTGGTGATGATCGGCATCGGACGCGGATAGCATTCCGCTCCCAGCGCCTCGGCCATCCAGGTCACCACGTCGTGATTGTTGGCCTTGCCGTCACGCGTCAGGTTCCCCATCAGCGAGACGCAGCGGCATTTCGGCAGGTCCTGTCGCTCCAGCCGGCGCGAGAGCTCGCGCATGGTCCGGCCGTTTCCGACGCCGAGCGTATAAGGCTCGTTCGGCGGCAGGATGGTTTCGAGATAGCGCGCGCCCAGACTGCCGACCGTGGCCAGATCCTCGATGGTCTCGGATTCGTTCGGCGCCACGTCGCAATAGTTCAGGTCGAACTTCTCGCGCAGCCGCTCGGCGAGCTCGATGCAGTCGGTCAGTGCGTGCTTGAGCCGGAACTCGATCAGCCCCGAGCGGTGCGCGAGCGCCATGAGGCGCTGGACCACCTGCCGGGAGACCTGCATCTCCTTGGCGATCTGGTCCTGCGTCCGCTGCTTCTCATAGGAAAGCCAGGCCGCGCGCGCCGCAAGGTCGAGGCGCCGGTCGGGATTATCAACCGGATAGCGCGGAACCGACTTTTTCACTTCATCCGTACTCACGGTCAGAGTTTGAGAATACGGGCGATATTACCCCCGACGATCTTATTATAAGCGTCGGTGTCCTCGGTCGCGCTACTCATTTTCTGAAATTCGAACGTGTAATCCACGAAAGGCGAGTCCGTGCCCCAGATCACCTTGTCGGCGCCCGCCTCGCGGACCGCTGTCTGGATCTCGAAAATCGGTGCCCGCGATGTTTCTAGATAGAGGTTCGGATACTGGATGGCGAAGCGGATCGCCTGATCGACCGACCAGAAGAAGCCCATATGCGCCATGATCAGCGTGACGTTGGGAAAGCGCTCGGCCATCAGGGCGAATTCCGGCGGGCAGTTATAGAGGTCGCTCGCGCCGTGAACGACAATCGGAATATCGTATTCCTCGCAGGCCGCGAACAGCGGATCGCACAGTTTCGGATCCGACAGGTGATAGCCGCCGATGGTCGGGTGCAGTTTCAGTCCCTTGAAGCCGTAGGTCTCGACGCAGCGCCGCACCTCGTCGACGGCGTTGTCGTTCCACGGATTGACCGCGCAATAGGGAATGAGCCGGTCGGGGAATTCCTTGTGAGCGTCGCGGATCGGCTCGTTGGAGAAGTCGCCCTCGACGAAGGGAAACATCACCGCCTTTTCGACACCCGCCTTGTCGAGCTTGGCGACGAGGTCGGCGCCCGACTGGTGCGCCTTCCTGATGGTGCCGACGTGATTATGGGAATCGATGATCGTCATGGCCGGTTTCCTCCTGCTGGTTCTAGGTTCGGCGCTTCAGTCCGCCCACCGCCATAGCGAGGAGGATGAAGCCGCCATTGAGTGCGAAACGATAGGGCGCCCCCAGCCCGACAATGGTCAGGCCGTTGCCCAGAAATCCGATGAACAGCGCGCCGATCAGCGTGCCGGGAATGCTGATGCCGCCCTGTTTGGAAAACAGGGTGCCGAGGAAGACGGCCGCGAAGGCATCGAGCAGGAACGGCTCGGCGCCGCGCGGCATGGCCACCCCGGTGCGCGAGGCGAGCGCCACACCGCCGATGGCCGCGAGCACGCCGGATGCGACGAAGCCGAGCGCGAAGACCGAGCGGATGGACAGACCCGCCAGATAGGCGGCGCGCACATTGGCGCCGATTGCCCGGGCACGCCGCGAGAAGCTGGTGATCGACATCAGCGCCCAGACCACGAGAAACAGGACGACCGCCAAAATGATGAGCGTCGCCACCGGTCCGATGTTGCCTTGGCCGAGGAAGAGGAAGTTCTGCGTCAGGCCGCGCGGCAGCGAGAACAGGATCTGCGGTTCGGCGCCGTTGGAGAGAATGAGTTCGCCCGAGCGGATGATGAACATCATGCCCAGCGTTCCGATGATCGCCGGCACGCCGACATAGGCGGCGAGAATGCCGTTGATCCCGCCGGCGACGATGCCGAAGATCACGGGGATGACGAAGGCCATCCAGGTCGGTTCGCCGTTGATGATCAGCATGGCTGCAATCAGCCCGGCGGCATCGGCGATCTGCGCGGCAGACAGGTCCACCCCGCGCATCGACATGACGATGGCCATACCGAGCGAGATCGCGATCAGCACCGCCGACTGCCGCAATACGTTGAGCACGTTGTTGGGGTGCAGGAAGGCAGGCTGCAGGTAGTAGAAGATGGCGAGCACGGCGAGCATGCCGAAGATCGCTCCGTAGTCGCGGAGAAATCCGAGGACGGTCGCGCCGTTCGTTTTTTGTGTCAAAGCCTGGTTCATCTCTCCGGCCTCCTAGAAAAGCAGTATCTGGCCGATTTCGCGGCGGCGGACGACGCCGATCGCGATGGACAGGATGAGAACGATGCCCTGAATGGCCGGCAGCGCCTGGTTGGAAATGCCGATCAGGATCAGGCCGTTCGAAAGCGAGGCGAGGAACATGGCGGCCACCACGGTGCCGGTAACGTTGAGCTGCCCGCTGCGCGACAGCGTCGAGCCGAGGAAGGCCGCTGCCAGCGCGCTGATGAGGAAATCGATACCCGTGGCCAGCGCCGAGGCGCCATAGCTGTAGGAGGCGAGCACGACGCCCGCAAAGCCGAGCACCGCGCCGCCGATGATGAAGGAGGCGAGCGCGTACCGCGGCTGGCGGATGCCGCGCAGTTCGGCAGCGGCCAGGTTCTGCCCCACCGCGTACATCCGCAGGCCCATCCGGCTTCGCGACAGGAAGACATGGAGCACGAATGTAACGACGACCAGCAGGATGAACACCGCCGGTACGGGGCCGGCATAGCCCTGACCGATCCAGAAGAAGCCCGGCTCGTTGGACAGGGTGATTGCCTGCCCGCCATTATAAAGAAGCGTCGCGCCCATCGTCACGAACATGACGCCGAGGGTCGCCACGAAGGGCGGCATCGCGAAGATCAGCACAAGGGCTGCGTTCGCCAGACCAATGACGGCACCGATAACCACGCCGGTTCCGAGCGCCATCGCCGTTCCCGCCGATCCGACGATCAGTCCGGCGGCGACGTTTGACGTGAACTGGCTGATCGCGCCCGCCGAAACGTCGAGCCCGCCGGCGATCAGCACCAGCGTCAGACCCAGCGCGATGAAGGCAAGAACCGAGCCCTGTTTGAGCACGTCGAAGATATTCCCGGGATTGAGGAACTGCGGCGCGAGGAACGCGACCACGGCGACGGCGACCACCATCCCGAACACCGAACCCCAACGGGCAAAGAAGCGGGCCATGCCGCTCTCGGGGTGTTCGGTTGCGTCGATTGCGGGTGCCGTCTGTGCGGGTGATTTTTCCTCGTTCTCGTCACCGCCGGATGCGTGGTAGAGCACGGTGGCGACGTGGAGCTGGTCGCGTTCGAGAACGGCGTTGATCCGGCCTTTCTGCATGACTGCGGCGCGGTCGCACATGCCGACGATTTCCTCGAAGTCCGAGGAGATGACGATCACGATCGCCCCGCGTTTGGCGAGCGCGGTCATCTGCTTGTAGATTTCCACCTTGGAGCCGACATCGACGCCTGTCGTCGGTTCGTCGAACAGGAAGACCTCGGCATTGCCCGGCAGCCAGCGGCCGATAACGACCTTCTGCTGGTTGCCGCCCGAAAGGTTCTTGGTCGTGGTGGCGATGTTCGGGGGCTGGATGGCGAGATCGCGCTGAAGCCCCTGCGCGTCGGTTTTCTCGCGGCCGAGATTGAGAAGGCCCAGCGTCGCCCATTTCGAGATATTGGGAAGGGTGAGGTTCTCGCGCATCGACAGTTCACCGATCAGACCGTCGTGACGACGGTCCTCGGGAATGAGCGCGTAGCCCTCGTTCTTGGCGGCTTGCGGGCTCGACGGGTTCGAAGGCTTGCCGTTGAGTGTCACCGTGCCGCCCGTCCGTTTCATGGCTCCGATCAGCGACAGCGCGAGTTCCGAACGGCCGGCGCCCATCAGGCCCGCGAGGCCGAAGATTTCGCCGCTGCGGATGTCGAGATCGACCCCGCGCACGGCATTGCCGACGGTCAGGCCCCTGATGGACAGCGCGGTCTCGCCGATCTCGACCTCTTCCTTCGGATAGAGCTGCGATATCTCGCGGCCGACCATCATCTTGATGATGTCCTGGCGCGAGGTCTCGCCGACCTCCTTCGTCGCGATCAGCTTGCCGTCGCGAAGCACAGTCATGCGGTCGACCAGATCGAGCACTTCATCGAGATAGTGGGAGATGTAGACGATGGTCACGCCCTCGTCGCGCAGCTTGCGGACGACGCCGAAGAGCAGATCCACCTCGGCCTCGGAAAGCGAGGCGGTGGGTTCGTCGAGAATGAGAATTTTCGGATCGCGCACGAGGGCGGCGGCGATCGCCACCTGTTCGCGCTGCGCCACCGAGAGATCGCGGACGAGAGTGTCCGCGGTGAAATTCGCGCCGACTTTCGCGAGCGCCTTTTCAGTTTCGGCCCGCATCCCGGAAAGGTTCAGGAGGCCGCCGCCGCCCGTCCGCTCGATCCCGAGGAACACGTTGCGGGTGACGTCGAACTGCGCGACGAGCTGCTGGTCCTGGTGGACGATGACGATGCCGTTCGCCTCGGCGTCGGAGGCGCTCGCCATGCGCACGGACTTGCCGTCGACGAGAATCTCGCCGCCGTCATGCTGGTAGACGCCGGTCAGCACCTTCACAAGGGTCGACTTGCCTGCGCCGTTCTGGCCGAGCAGCGCGTGGATCTCGCCGCGGCGAACCTGGAGCGAGACATCCGACAGGGCGAGGACGCCCGGAAATTCCTTGCGGATGTTGCGGCATTCCAGTGCCAGGCCTGCTTCATCGAGATGCGAATTCATCGAGGTAACCATGGAATTGTCATGTCTTCCCGTCCGGGGAGGACATTGTCTTTATGGAGGACCGGCGCCGCACAGGGAGCGGCGCCGGTCGCTGACACACGCGGGTTGTGTCAGGGGAGGATGGGCTGAATGACCACCAGGTCCTTGTCCTGGGCGTAGCGGGATTCGACGTCGGCCTTGTCCATGCCGAGTTCGTCCCAGACGCCTTCGCCCCAGCGCTTCTCGGCGGCGGCGACGCCGTTGCCGCGGACGGCCAGCCAGGCGTCCGTGTAGAGCGCGGAGGGGAACTCGTCGGTTCCGCCGAGCTTGTCGACCAGCACTTCGGCAGCCTTGCGGCCGATGGTCGGCACGTCCTGGACGACGGTCGCCACGAACGGGCTGTCCTGGTCGAGCAGCATCTGGAAACCGATACGGTCGCCGTCGATGGAGGCGGCCTTGATCTCGGTGCGGCCGTTGCGCCGGATCGCCTCGACGGCGCCCGACGTCAGGAGGTCATAGGCGCCCCAGACGGCGGCGATGCTGCCGGGTGCCGGGTTTGCAGTCAGAAGGTCTTCCATCTGGGTCTGAACGCGGGCGACCGAGTGTTCAGTCGGCACTTCATGGAGCGTAACCTGCGGATAATCGGCGGCCAAGGCTTCAAGGATGCGCTTGCGTGTTTCCAGAAGCGGTGCGCCCGGAACCCAGAATACGTAGACGTCGCCCTTGTAGTCGATGCTGGAGAGGAGCGCGCGGCTCATCATTGCCGACATCAGGGCGTCGTCGCCGCCGACATCCGCCAGTGCGCCGGGGGTGGTGGCGCCGACCGAGGTGGTGACCACCGGAATGCCCGCATCGTTGGCCTTGGCGACCACCGGTTCGAGCTGCTGCGCGTCGCCGAGCTGGACGACGATGCCGGCCACGCCGGAATTGACGAGGTTCTCGATGTTTTCATTATGCTTGCGCGGATCGCCGCCGCCATCGGTCACGACCACTTCGGCGCCGGCCTTTTCGAGCACTTCCCGGGCGCCGGCGATGATGTCGCGGTTGTAGTCGTTGGTGATTTCGCGAGCGGCAATGCCGATCTTCTTGCCCGACAATTCCTGGGCGCTGGCCTGCAGCGGAAGCATGGCGAGAGCCAAGCCCACGGCGGCGGCACGGAACAGTGAGAATTTCATATGAGACCTCCCTTGGATCAAATCTTCTATGTCCGATCAAATGATCGGGTATCGATGTATTGCTCACTATAAAGGCTCCTGTCAAGGAATGGTCCCCATGTGGCGCGCTGGAAACCCGGCTTATGCGGGCCACGTGGCTGGTCGGATCGCCTGGGAAGGGACCCGCGCATCGGAGGCCGTATGGCGCCGCGGCGTAAAATCAAAGCGAGCACTGGGCGACAATTCTATCTATGATGGATTTCCGTCAGGAGGCGGGGAGTGAGATTATGGCCAGAAATATCGTCGTCTGCTGTGACGGGACGGGCAACGAGATCGGCGTGAACATGTCCAGCGTTCTCAAGCTCTACCGCATGCTCCAGAAGAACGACGATCAGATCGTCTATTACGATCCCGGCGTCGGAACGCTTGGCCAGCGCAAGACCTGGGGCGGCTTCAGCCAGAAACTGAAGGGCATACTGGGGCTGGCAACCGGATACGGTCTCGATGACGACGTGCTCGGCGCCTATCGCTTTCTGGCTCAGCATTACGAGGACGGCGATCGGGTCTTCCTTTTGGGCTTCAGCCGCGGCGCCTACAGTATCCGGGTTGTCGCCGGCTTCATCCACCTTCTCGGCCTGTTGCGGCCCGATCAGCTAAATTACGTCGGCTATGCCTATGCCGCCTACAAGCGTGCGGCCATGGACGGAGAGGACCTCTCGGTGGCCTGGCATTTCCGCAGAATTGTCGGCGGGCGGACGGTTCCGATCCGGTTCCTCGGGGTCTGGGACACGGTCGCATCCGTCATCGTTCCTCGGCCTGACCGCTTCTATATCCCGAGCTTCGAGCAGCTGCCCTATACGGTTCAGAATCGAAGCGTCGAGGTTTTCCGGCAGGCGGCCGCCATCGACGAATTCCGCCGGATGTTCCGGTTGCGCGGCTGGAAGGAGGGCCAGGAATTCAAACCCAACCGCTTTTCGACCTCCGAGCCGCAGATGCAGGACAGCCGGCAGGTCTGGTTTGCCGGCTGTCATTCCGATATTGGCGGCGGCTACCCGGAAGACGAGAGCGGCCTTTCGAAATTTCCGCTGCGCTGGCTTGTCCGCGAGGCCAGGGCTCACGGCGTCAAGGTGAATACCGCGATGTTCAACCATCTCGTGGAAGGCAAGGCGAGGGGTGGCAGCGAGCACAAATACGCCCCGCCCGATCCGGCCGCGAAACTGCACATATCGGCAATGGGCGGCTGGCGCATACTCGAATGGCTGCCGAAACGCTTGAAAGGGCGTGAATGGCCGCGACGCAAGGGTTTCCTCGGCTTCTATCTGCCGCGCTGCGAGCCGCGCCTCATTCCCGAAGGCGCGATCATTCATGAATCCGTGCTCAAGCGGAAGGACCTCGTGCCCTCCTACAGACCGGTGAACCTGCCGGACGTCTACGAGGTGGAATGCGATCCCGGCTGAGAAGGGACGTGTCAGGCCCCCCGACGGATCGCCTCGGCTGCCTTCTCGGCGATCATGATGACCGGCGAAGCGGTGTTGCCGGAGACGATCTTCGGCATGATCGAGGCATCGATCACCCTCAGCCGGTCGAGCCCCCGGACCCTCAGATCGGTATCGACCACCGCCATCTCGTCATTCCCCATCTTGCAGGTGCCGACCGGATGGAAGATCGTCGTGCCGATATTGCCCGCCGCGCGGAGAAGCTCCTCCTCGCTCGCGACCGCCGGCCCGGGCAGCAGCTCCTCGGGTTGGTATTTCTCAAGCGCCTTCGCCGTCATGACCTTCCGGGCCTGCTTGAGGGACTGAACCGCGACCTGCCTGTCGCGATCGGCCGAGAGATAGTTGAGCTTGATCTCCGGCTGGACGTCCATTTCCCGGCTGGTGACATGGGTGGAACCGCGGCTCTCGGGGCGCAGATTGCACACCGAGACGGTGATCGCCGGGAAAGGGTGCAGCGGATCGCCGAGCTTGTCGGTTGAAAGTGGCTGCACGTGATATTCGAGATCGGGCGTCTCAAGCGACGGATCGGATTTGGTGAACATGCCGAACTGGCTTGGTGCCATGGAGAGCGGACCTGAACGGGTCAGCCCGTATTCGAGCGCCATCTTCGCCTTGCCGAGCGGCGAGTTGACCAGCGTGTTGAGCGTCCTGGCGCCCTTTACGCGATAAACGGTGCGGATCTGGAGATGATCCTGCAGGTTCTCGCCCACGCCCGGGCTTTCATGTTCGACCTTGATGCCGAGTTCCTTCAGCACGTCGGGACGCCCGATGCCGGATTGCTCGAGAATGCGCGGCGAGTTGATGGCGCCCGCCGTCAGCAGCACCTCGCCGTCGGCGAAAACCTCGGTGAGCCGGCGCTGATGGCGCACGCGCACACCGCGCACCGTCCTGCCTTCGAGAACCAGGCTTTCGGTTTCGGCATGGGTGAGAACGGTCAGGTTGTCGCGCTTCATCGCCGGGCGCAGGAATCCCTTGGCGGTATTCCAGCGGACGCCTCCGCGCTGGTTGACCTCGAAGAAACCGGAGCCCTCATTGCTGCCGTCGTTGAAATCCGCCCGCGGCATGATGCCGAACTCGGCCGCGCCTTCCTGCACCGCACGGAGGATGTCCCATTTGAGCCGTTGGCGGGAGACCTTCCATTCACCGCCCGCGCCATGCAGGGCAGTCTTGCCGCCGTAGTGATCCTCGGATTTGAGGAAGTAGGGCAGGACGTCGTCCCAGCCCCAGCCGGCATTGCCGAGCTGGCGCCAGTGATCGTAGTCGGCAGCTTGCCCCCGCATGTAGATCATGCCGTTGACCGAGGTGCAACCGCCCAGCAGCTTGCCGCGCGGATAGGCGAGCGAGCGGCCGTTGAGCCCCGGCTCGGGCGCGGTCTTCATCATCCAGTCGGTGCGCGGATTGCCGATACAGTAGAGATAGCCGACCGGGATGTGCACCCAGTGATAATTGTCGCTGCCACCGGCCTCGAGCAGAAGCACCTTCGTGCGGCCGTTCTCGGTCAGCCGGTTGGCGAGCACGCATCCCGCCGTTCCCGCTCCGACGATGATGTAGTCGTATCGCCCCTGAAGGGCGGCATGTCCTGCCATTTTCGTTTCACTCCCCGACCACTCTGTACGACGATCTCGGTCGCCTCTTTCTCCCATTTTTCAGGAACCGGCGAGGCAAGTCCACTCTTTAGAACCGAGATTTTCCGCGGTTGGGGGCCGCCGTCGCTGACCTAGGACGGCCGGGCTTTCACGGCTGTGAGCCGGAAGGGGACCGCGCCGTAGCGGTCGAGCTCCTCCTGTGTTGCCTTGGTGTTGAAGCTTCGCGCCGGAACGGCCAGCAGCTGGGGGTCGGGCTCACCGGCCGCTATGTGGAGAGGCACGCGAAAGCGCAGCGCAACGTCCCGGGCGCCCCGGTCGCGGACCACCGCTCTCAACCGGGCCATGTGGCGGCTGCCGCAATTGATCTCGAACTCGATTCGCCGCGAAGCCGGCGGTGTTTCGGCGATCAGCAGGATCTCGACGCTGCCCGACCAGTCCCGCGTCCCGTCGAAACCGGGTAGCGGCAACCGGACTTCCAGATGCGCGGTCGCGCCGCGGTCCGCGGCTTGGGTCCTGGAGGCGAGGGGAGAGCCGAAGGGGGAGGCAAGCACGAGGGGCGAGCGTTTGCCGCGATCCTTCCTTCTGCCGCGAAAAAGCCGTCGCTGCTTGGTGGCCGCGCGGGCGAGCCAGGCGAGGTCGAACCGCTCGCTTTTCGGTCTAGCCTCGGCGATCGTTCCCGCTAGCCGGAGCGGCTGTGCCGCAGCGGTGCTTTCGATTTCGGCCATCACTTCCGCAGGGATATCCCGGTCCAGCCTGTCGCGCACGTAACAGAGCGCGGCGAGTGCTGCCGGCGCCATTCCCCGTTTGCCGATGGTCTTGACGAAATTCTCCCATTCCCCCCCTTCGTCGATCGCCTGCGCGATATCGGCCAGCCAGTCGCTTGACTTGTGCGCGTCGAGCGTGCCGTGGGCGATGGCAATCACGATCGCATCGAGCGGAGCGGGAATCCGCAGATCGATGCCGCCCAGTCTGCCCGGGAGGGAGCGCGCCCAGATGCCGGCGTCCTCGGTCTCTTCATCGAAAGGGGAATGGAAGGCGGTGCGGTGGAGGTCGATATTGCCGAACTCGCCGCGCACGAAATTGATCCCCGTCGCATGGCCGAGACGGGTGCGGTTGTAGAGCGGCGAACCCGAACTCGAGGGGGTCCAGCCGTCCGCCACCAGGATGTCGAACGCGGTCTCCAGATCCTCCGTGTTCACCAGAATGTCGATGTCGTTGACGATCCGTCCCCGCGCGGACGCGGCCCCTCCGGCCGCCCGTCCGGCTCCCTTGATCGTCAAAATCGGCACCGAAGCGTCCGAGAGCTTGCGCAATGCGCTTCTCGCCTCACCGACGACCTTCTGGCTGCGCGTCCAGATCGAGCGTTCGATTCCGGCGATGCGTGGCCGCATCGGGCTGTCGGGCGCGAAATCCGAAATCCGCCGCGCCGCCAGACTGATCAGCCGCAACTGACCCCAGCTCAGCTTATCGAAATCGGCCTGCGCCTCGAACTGCCGCCATGCCGCCGCCGCAGCCTCGCCGTCTTCGAGCGTGGCCGCCCGCAGCAGCGGGTCGATGGAAGTGCCGGGCCAGGCAAGCCGCGCGATACGTTCGATGAAACGGCCCGCCATCATCCCTCGCTTTCCCGCTGCTTGCGGCGGGCGAGCGCTTCCTTGGCGGCCAGCAGATAGCCACGCGTGCGTTCGCGCTCGCGCGTGTCGGAGAGCGAACCGCTACGCAGCCGGCGCAGGGCGAGAACCTCGTCCATCATGTGGTGCCGATGCCCGAGTTCCCGTCCCCGGCCCAGCCAGTCGATCAGGTCGCCGAGATTGCCGGGAAAGTCGCGCATCGCGCCGATCGCCCGCATGCCGTCGGCGCGATAGACCATTGTCGTGCGGGTCCAGAGGTCGAGGGTCTTTCCGGCGGCTGCCGGGCCCCGGCCTTCACGGTCCTGGAACGTCTCTCCTTTCGAGAAGACGGCCATCAGCTCCGGCCGCTGAGAAAGAATGGCGATCTGCCGTTCCATCTTTACCGGCAGCCAGACATCGTCGGAATCGAGCGTGGCGACGAGATCGGCGGTCGCCGCATTGAAGCCCGCCGTCGTCGCCGAGCCCGGGCCGCCGTTCTCCTTGGCTATCACGGTGATACCCGCGTCCACGGCCGTGGCAACCTCCGCGGTCCTGTCGGTCGACCCGTCGTCGACGACGATGATCTGCGCCGGCGGCACAGTCTGGCCCAGCACGGAGCCGAGCGCTTCGCCGATATAGGCCTGGGCGTTGTAGGCGGGGATGATCACCGAATAGGAGGGCGGCACGGTCAAAAATCCTTCTCGATTTCGTCGCGCCGCAGAAACAGTTCGGAGAACACCGGCGGCAGGTCTGCGCCGGTCCGCAACTTGTTGCGCGCGGCCCATTTCATGCTCGCCAGCATGAATTCCCGACGCATCTGTGCGGTATCCAATGTCACATTGGCGTCGTGGCGGCGGTAATAGGCGGCGACGCCGTCATCGAGCTCAAGCGAGATACCCTTCTCGACGACCCGCAGCACGAAATCTGTGTCACAGCCCTGTTTGAAGGTTTCATCAAAACGTCCGACGGTCTCGAAGACATGTGGCCGGTACATCGCCGATTGCAGGTACGGACCGCGGATGATCCTGGTGCGGCTGCCCTTTTGCGGAGCCAGCATCGCTTCGTCGAATTCGGTGAACATCTCCACCCGTCCATAAAGCACATCGGTAGCGCTCTCCCGCTCCAGCCTGGCGCGCTGGCGAGCGATGCGTCCGGGAAAGGACACGTCGTCGGCGTCGAGAAAAGCCACGTAGCGCACGCCGTCTGGAAGATTGTCGAGCCCGGTATTGCGTGCAGCGGCGATCCCCTTGCGCGGGTTCTGCAGGAGCCGGATTTCATCGAACTCCGACGCACGGCGCTCAACGATCCGGCGGGTTTCGTCCGTCGAACCGTCATCGATGACGATAATGTCGAGGTCGACGGCGTCACGTTCCGCCACGAGCGACCTCAGCGAGGCGTCGATGAAGCGTGCGGCGTTGTAGGCCGGGATGATGACGCTAACCGGCATCGCCGAATTCCTTCGTCAGGTGGACACCGATCGTTTCGGCGATTTCGGCGGGGTTTTCGGAGAGCAGAACGCGATAGGCAGGCAGCCGCCGGGCGAGGCCGGAGAAGAAGCGGAAGCCCTCGTCGGCGTCGCCGGGAAGCTGGAAGACCGCCGACGGTGCCAGCGCCAGCGCCGCCGCTGTCGGGTCGACGGGTTCGATGCGGGTGCGCGGCAGATGCGCGATGCGCGGCATGAGAATGGCCCGCACGGGCATCCGTCGGGCAAATCCGGAAGGAGAGAGTTTCATGGCGTCGAATTCGTACTTGCCGTGCCAATTCGTGACGCCCCACCCTCCCTTTGTGACATCGAGCCCCGCGCGTTGCAAGCCTCCCGCGTCCTGCTTGAAGATCCGGAAGGCCGCGTGCGCGATGACATCCTCACCGGCCTCGACCACCACATAGTCGTCACCGGCGCAGCGCAGCCCGTGGAGGAGGCAGGCGAGCGCCGTGCCGGATTTGCCCGATCCGCTGGCGCCGGCCAGAAGCGCGCCCGCGCCTTCGACGCCGACCGCCGCCGCATGGGTGAGGCGCCGCCCGTTGCGCGCATGCGCCCAATGCAGGAACAGGCGCAGCGGCGATCCGGTCTCCCATGGTGGAATGCCGGTCGGATCCGGGAGGCAGAAAACGCCCGTCGCGCTTTCAGGATCGAAAAACTGCCAGGACGGCGCATCGTGGTAAAAGCCGCGCACACCGCCCGCCGCCAGCCTGCGGTCGAAATCACGCGAACTGAACCAGGCGTCTTCCCGCCAGTGCGCCGGAGGCGCCCACCCTGGCAGTGTCGGGTCCAGTACCATCACCTCCGCGCGGGCTCGGGCGGTTTCGCCTGCGGCACGCGGCATCAGCCGGCTTTCACACAGTTCGGCCAGCTCGCGGCCACCGAACCAGACGTCGAGATCGAGTTCCGGCATGCGGAACAGCCGGTGATGGAGCCCTTCCCGCGGATAACGCCCGGCAGCGGCGATACGATCGCGCGCATAGTCGACGATGGTGTCGAGGCAAGCCGCCGGCGCGTCGGTCACTCCTACTCCCGCGGCTTGGGCCATCCCGCCGCCTCATCCACATCGTGGATCGGATCCGCATAGATCAGTTCGGCGAGGTCGTCATAGACCTCCAGCCTGGGCGCGAGGTCGTTCCATTCGACGGCGATCGGCATGGCATTGACGCCACCCTCTGCATCGGGCCGCACCAGTGCCTTTTCGATCAGCGTATCGATGAAGACCGCGCAATCCTTCGCCAGGTCGGGCCGCGCTTCCCGCAAGGCAAGAAGAACCTGCGCCGGCGAATGGCCGAAGGACAGGAGTTGCCAGATATCCCCGGCGCATCCTTCGAGACTGTAATAATGTCCATTGGACAGATTGAGGATGACGACCTGACCGTCGAAATCCTCCGCCACCACGTCAGGATCGTTGATGACGTACCGCAAGTCGAACTCATCCCGGATCATTGCCGCGATCTCCCGAGAAGAATGGATGGTAAGAATTGATATTCAACCCTTACTCGAGCCTTGAGAGGCAATCAAGGCACGCTTGTGCCTTGCGCAGGCATTCAGCCGGGAAATGCCAGTTCAATTCGTGGAATTGGAAACTTTAGGCGCCTCTTGCGGTAGAGAGAGGGGCGCTGATTGGTCCGATTATCAGCAGCGACACTGAATATAAGCGGAAACAAATCTTTTAGGGCCGGTGTTTTTGGGTTTCGACGGAGCGCCAGTCCGGACGCCCGGAGGAAATTCAGTATCGGCATGCCGAAGGCGTCGTGATTTATTGCCGATACGATTTCATCGGTGACGAATCATGAGACATCTACTTAGCTTGGCGACGTTTTAATAATTTAACGATTTGTCGATTTGATTAGCTCTGGCGGAAGAGGCGCGTTCGTTCGCGGGCGGAGCGGGGCTGCGAGCCCCGCATGATCCTTCCGGCCGAAGTTCGAAACCATGCCCGCCCGAGATGCGGGTGTCGGGGGGCGGGATGACGAGCACTGATATATTGCCCAGGACGGCGCAATCCGAACCCGCGAGCACACGGTCGCGACGCGGGCGGATCGCCGCGGTTGGCTCCTATCTGGCTGCGGCCATTCCTCAGGAGGGCCTGCGTTCCATTTTCGCCCGGACGCTGATCATCCTGCTGCCCGCCTTCGCGGTGGCCGCCGCCATTTTCCTGTTGTTTGCGCGAACGGAGAGCGACAAACAGCTTAAGCTTCTTGAAAGGCAGCAGCTCCAGTCGGCGGAAGTCGCGACGCTGAACTTCGAGATGGGCATCGCGGCCGGTATCTCCGATGCCCGCTTCCTGGCGCTCGAACAGTCCGTGAGTGCCTGGGTGGAAGGGGGAATGAGCGCCGATACGAGCTCGATCCAGGACCAGTATTCCGCATTTCTGCAGGAAAAGCCCGACTATGATTCCATCCGGGTCATCGATACGGACGGAATGGAGCTTGTCCGCGTGGATCTCGACACCGAGGGCCGGAGCCGGATCGTCCCAAGGACCGAGCTGCAGAACAAGGAAAGGCGCTATTATTTTCAGCAGGCCTTGAAACTCGACCGGGGAGATGTGTTCGTCTCCAGGCTCGACCTCAACGTCGAGCACGGCGTCATCGAGGAGCCGATTCGTCCGACGCTTCGTTTCGCCGCTTCGGTCTTCGACAGCGCCGGCGCGAGGCGCGCCATCATCGTTCTCAACCTCCACGCCCAGGATCTGCTGTGGAATCTGCGCCGGGAAGGCGCCATTCGCGACAACAGGATATGGCTGGTGGACCGCCTCGGCTTCTGGCTGATGGGCCCGGATCCCGCCGAGGACTGGGGGTTCATGTATCCCGACCGCGCCGCGTCGGGCTTTTCCGTCAGCTATCCGGAAGCATGGTCCGCGATGTCGGAAAGCGAGGCGGATCGGGGAACGGTCGAGACGCCCAAGGGGTTCTTCGCCTTTCTCAGGGCCAATGATGAGACGGCGAAATCGCTCGCGAACCGCTCCTCTCGCGGCACGATCGTGAGGCCGAAATGGTACATCGTCTCCTATGTCTCGCCCGAGGATTTCACCGACATCACGGAGGAAGGCGAACGGCGCATGCTGCGCATCTGGCTCGCCGTGGCGCTTCTCATCCTCGCCGCCGGGTTTGCCGGCGGCTACCACTGGCATCACCGGGCGAAGAACAAGCGACGGGTGGCGGCGCTTTCGGCGAAACTGGCGAGGGACAATCGTACTCTTGCCGCAGTCAACCAGGAGCTGGAGGCATTTTCCTATTCGGTATCGCACGATCTGCGGACGCCCCTGCGCTCGATCGACGGATTTTCGCAGGCGCTACTCGAGGACTATGGCGATGTCATCGATGACGTCGGACAGAACTACCTCTTCCGGGTGCGCCGCGCGGCACAGCGCATGGGGCATCTTATCGATGATCTTCTGGCGCTCTCGCGCGTCAGCCGGGTCGAGATATCGATCGGCGATCTCGAACTTGACAAGATGGCGGAACAGGTGGCCCGGGGGCTGGAGGAGGCTGATTCCGGACGGACGGTCACCTGGTCCATAGAGCCCGACATCCATGGGCGCGGCGACCCGCGCCTCGTACGGGTCCTGCTGGAAAACCTTCTCGGCAACGCCTGGAAGTTCACCTCGAAAAGGGAGGCGGCGAGAATCTCGTTTACCCAGGTGCCGACAGAAGGAGAACCTCTTTACTGCGTCAGCGACAACGGCGCCGGTTTCGAGATGGAATTCGCCGACAAGCTGTTCAGTGCGTTTCAACGCCTTCACGGGAACGATGAATTTCCCGGGACCGGTATCGGTCTGGCCACGGTACAGCGTATCATCAATCGTCATGGCGGGCGCATATGGGCCGAGGCGGAGCCGGACAAGGGCGCCACCTTCTATTTCACGCTCGGAAAGGGAGACAAATGAACGCCAACAAGATCCTTCTCGTCGAGGACAACCCTGACGACGAGGCGCTGACGATCCGCGCATTTCGCAAGAGCAACATCTCCAACGAAATCGTCGTTGCGCGCGATGGGGTCGAGGCGCTCGACATGCTGTACGGCACCGGACCCTACGCCGAGGCCGGGCCGATCTGGCCGCAGGTGGTGCTTCTCGATCTCAATCTGCCGAAACTCGACGGGCTCGAGGTTCTTCGCCGCATTCGCGAGGACGAGCGGCGCAAATCCATGGCCGTTGTCGTGCTGACCTCCTCCAAGGAGGAGCAGGACATGGTGACGGGATACGAACTGGGCGCCAATTCCTACATTCGCAAGCCGGTCGACTTCGAGCAGTTCGTGGACGCCGCCCGTCAACTCGGGCTCTACTGGCTTGTTCTCAACCAGTATCCGGACGGACATCCCAGTATTTCCTCCGGCTGAGCGGCGGGCCGTACCGAAACCGCGTGGACCTGAGGCTGGCGAGGCCGGAACAAATCCGGCCGCCTAATGCTGCTCTCCCAGGCGAAATTTAGCCTGCCTGAACGCGTGTCTTCTCTTTTCCTCCGGACAAGGTATTTCGTGAGGAACGGTTAAAGGGTACAGTATTTCTACATATATAGCGGCATCTCCGGTTTGTTCAGCCGGATGACGCCGGACCGCAGGGGTGCTTTTCGCATCGGGAGGAATACATGCCGCCGCCCGCGTATTTTCTTCAAGACGACGTGCAATGACGCTCGCGCTGCGCTTGTCTGTCGCCATGATCCTTCTGGTCGTTCTGACGACCGCGAGTACGGCACTTCTGATCTACAAGCGTGCGGCCGATGCCTCCAGGCCGGTGGTCTTCGAAAGCCTGAAAGTGCGTGTCGGCATCATTGCGGATTCACTCGCCGACTATGTCGACAGTGCCCGCGCCGATGTTCTCGTCATGAGCGACATGCCCTCGGTCCGGTCGGCAGCCCTGCTTGCGCGGGACGGTGGAACGATCGACGGACGGAGTTTTGCTGAGCATAGGGACGAAGTCGTCGCCGAGATGTCCACGCTTGCCGGGGTCAAGACGAACTACGCCCAGTTCCGGTTGATCGGGCAGGACGGCACGGAACTGGTCCGTGTCCAGCGCGGGCACGTCGGAGGCGAGGTGGAGGTCGTTCCGCCATCCCGTCTTCAGCAGAAGGCCGATCGCGACTATTTTTCGGGCACGAAGGGGCTTTCCGAAAATTCCGTTTACGTATCCCCCATCAACTACAATCGCGAGTTCGGCCACATCGAGGAACCGGCCTGGCCGACCATACGGATTGCAACGCCAGTGCTGGACCGGAGCGGCGCCTTCCTTGCCGTTGTCATCGTCAATCTCGATTTGCGGCCGATACTCGAGGCTCTGCCGAAGGAGGGTTTCCCGGGGGGCAACATCTATCTCGTCGATGAAAACGGCTATTACCTGATCAGTCCCGAGCCGGGGCAGGCCTTTGCTTTCGAATATGGCGAGTCCTCCAATTTCCAGTCGGACTGGCCCGGGCTCGCCGGCTTCATAAATGCACCGGGTTCGCTGGCGGCAGGAACGCTGGACGCCGACGGACGGGAACTCGTAGCCGCCGGTTGGCCGGTCGAACTGGCGGGAAAGCGACGGGTCACCCTCGTGGAGGCCATTCCCACCGAACTGATTTTCAAGGGCTCGGCGACGATGGCGCGGTCGAGCTTGATGACCGGCACCGTGGCCGTGGCGATCGCGGGGCTGCTCGCCATCGCCATCGCCGCGTCCATGACCGATCCGTTGCGCGCCATCACCCGAGCGATCGGTGCCGCCTCGAGCGACAAGCCGGTGCATTTGCCGGTCAATGCCCCCGGCGAGCCCGGCGCGCTGGCCCGCGCCTTCAGCCGCCATCTCGAACAGGAATCGCTTCTCAAGGCCATCATCCGTTCATCGGTAGACGCCATCGTGACGGTGGACATGGATGGAACCATCACCTCCTGGAATCCCGCGGCCGAGAATATTTACGGCTATTCCGAGAAGGAGGCGATCGGCAAGAACATCGACATGCTCACTCCGCTGGACCGCCGGCTGGAGATGGTCGCTTTGATGGACCGGATTGCCAGGGGCGAGTCGATCGGAGTGTTCGATACCGTCAAGCTCGACAAGTCCGGAAAGCCTCTCGATATATCGCTGACCATGGCGCCGGTGCGCGACTCCGAAGGCGTCGTCGTCGGCGCTTCGCGCATCGCCCGCGACATCACGGAACGGCGCGCCGCCGAACGGCGTCTGCGCCGGCTCCAGGCCGAGGCCTCCCATGCCTCGCGGATCAACGCGGCCGGGCAGATGGCCGGCGCGTTGGCGCATGAATTGAATCAGCCGCTGACTGCGATCATCAACTACGCCCGTTCCGCCCGCCGGTTGCTTATCAAGCGCGGCATGGAAACCGACAACGAGGTTATCGCATTCGTCGACCGCGCAGCCGATCAGGGCAAGCGGGCCAGCGACATCATCAAGCGCATCCGTCAATTCGTCGGCAATCGGCATGATCGGGTCGAGAAGGAGGATATCAACGTCGTAATTGAGGGAGGCCTGGAGACCGCGTTGTCGGAAGCCACGCCCTTGCCCGTCAACGTGGTGCGCCGATACGCCTCCGACCTTCCGGCCATTCCCGTGGACCGCATCCAGATCCAGCAAGTGGTCGCCAATCTCGTGCGCAATGCCGTGCAGGCAATGGAGGGCAGTGAGAATAGAACCTTGACCGCGGCCACTGCGGATCTCGGGGAATTCATCTCCGTCAGCATTACCGATACGGGATCGGGGATCAGCGAGGAGGTGAGGAAACATCTCTTCGAAGCGTATTCCACAACCAAGAGTCATGGAATGGGTATCGGCTTGACGATTTCTCGTTCCATAGTGGAAACACATGGAGGACATCTGGACGTCAAAACTGACGAAAAGGGATCGGAATTCAGTTTTACTTTGCCGAAGGAGCATGTGTGACCCGATGATGCACGACGAAATCATCTTCATAGTCGACGACGACACCGGCCTTCGTGACTCTCTCGCCGCCCTCCTGCAGACCGATGGATACCGGGTCGTCGCCTACGATTCCGCGATGGCCTTCCTCTCGGAGCCGGTTACCGACAATGGCTGCCTGATCCTCGATCTGAAAATGCCGGGCATGACCGGGCTGGAACTCCAGCGCCATATCGCCGAAAGCGGGCGCGTTCTTCCCATCATCCTCATCAGCGCGTTTGCCGAAGTGAGCACGGCGGTCACCTCGATGAAGCTGGGCGCTTTCGATGTTCTGGAAAAACCGTTCGATGACGAGAAGCTGCTGTCCACCGTGGCGGCCGCGCTGGAGAAGGGGCGAAAGCAGCGGGAGATCGCCGAGGTGCGTCGCGAGGCAACCCAGCGGCTATCAACTCTTTCCGCCCGCGAACGCGAGGTTCTGGCGAAGGTCGCCAACGGCGCGTCCAGCAAGGTTATCGCCGAGGAATTGGGGATTTCGCGCCGCACCGTCGAGATCCATCGGGCGAAGATAATGAGAAAGGCCGAAGTACAGAATACGGCCGAACTCGTGAGATTGACCAAGGAAGCGGATATAGATCTTTGAAATAGGTGTATTCACGAATTGTTTTCGCGCGCATTCCGGCGTCCCATAGCCCCCTTGCAGCCTCGATTCAATGCAAAACGAAGGCTAGGCCATGTCCTCTGTAGTCTATCTACTGGACGACGATGAGGCGGTCCGGGAGTCTGTGGCCGCAATTCTTCACCTCAACGATGTCACGGTCCACACCTACGCCTCGGCCGTGGCATTCGAAGGCGTTCAATTTGAAGACCATCAAAGCTGCCTGCTGATCGATGTCCATCTGGCCGATGGCAACGGCATAGAGACACTGTCAACCCTGCGCAAGAAGGGCGTGACCATCCCGGCGATCGTGATGTCGGGGCGCATGGAAACGGGCTACACGCAGGCGCTTGAAAACCTGGCGCCGGTGGTCTGGCTCGAAAAGCCGATCGATGGCGACGCCATCGCCAATCTGCTGCATGAGTTGCTCGGCGGTTGCTGACCGGTCAGGCATAGCGCCCGGCGAACTGCATGAACTGCGCCTTCGGCATCGGCCGCGCCATCAGATAGCCCTGCGCCATGTCGCATCCGATCCGCCGCAGCAGATCGAGGTCTTCGGCCGTTTCAACGCCCTCCGCCACCGCCTTGGCATCGAGCGCGTGGGCCAGTTCGATCACCAGGCGGCACATCGCCGCCTTGATCGGATCGCCGGCCACTCCGTTGACGAAACTCCGGTCGACCTTGATCTCCTTGAAAGGCAGGTCGCGCAGCCGCGCCAGGCTCGAATAACCGGTGCCGAAATCATCGATCGACAGGTCGATCCCGTAGATGCGCAACTGGGTGCCGACATCATGCGCCAGCTCGATATTGCGCAATGCTTCCTCCTCGGTGATCTCGAACACGAAATCCCGCCAGGAGGTCTCGCATTCCTCCTCGAACTCCCTGAGGATGGTCACGATGGAGGGGTTGCTCAGAAGCCTCACCGGGATGTTCACCGCCAGCCGAAGCTCCAATCCGTCCGCCCTGAAATGGCGGCGGTCGACCAACGCGGATTGCAGCACGAAACGGGTCAGCGCCTCCATCTCGTCGTCGCCGGCCCTGGACAGAAAATGGGCTGGCGGAATAAGGCCGGCTTCGGGATGGAGAATGCGGCAAAGGCATTCCGCGCCGACGATCCGGCCCGTCTCGAGCGAGACCTTGGGCTGGTACCAGACCCGCATCCAGTCGCGTTCCAGCGCTTCGGCGACGGTGACGTCGGGGATATTTCTGGCGCTCGGGCTTGCCTTCTCGGTCACCGATACCGGCGGCGGCAGCGAGGCGTAGCTCTCGATCAGCGTGGCGAGTTGCTGCACCCGGAACGGTTTGCGCACCGGCGGCAGCATGTTAATGCCCTTTCGCGCGCCGATCGCCTTGATGTCGTCGAGCAGGTCGCCGCCAGCGCCGCTGACGAGAAGGACGGGCCCGACGTAATTGAGCGTGGAAAGAGTCTGGATCACGTCAACGGCGTCCGAATTCTTCAGCGCGACGTCCAGGATGATCAGCGAGGGTTGGGCGGCGATCACCGTTGCGATGTGAAAATCGTCGGCGAGTTCCAGGCTGTTGTACCCCACGCGCCGCACGGCGTTGGTGATGCTCTTGCGGATGTCCGGGTCGTCATCGATGACGAGCACCCATGGTCCGCTCCCGCGAACGCGCCCGATTGCGGGTTCCGCCAGACCGGTTACGACGGATGGTTCTGTGAATGACCTGTCCATTTCGAACACCGAGAGCCCTCCCCAGGTAAAATGCAATCAAACTAGATCTGCTCTGAAAGAAGGTTAATCCGTTACTCTCAATTATAAATGACATGTTTTTCTAGATAATATATTCAAAAACGCGCATTAGTCCGCAGGCGCAAACAGTAGCCGCAAGAGAAATTCGGGCTGTTTCTCCGGTTCGATGGGGTGCCGCAGACGGATCGTGTACCCGCAGGCCCCCGTCGCGGATAGGCTACCAGCCATCCGGCGCCCACGCGCGCCCCACCGGGATAGGCAGTGCTCATGTCGCCCGGCAATATCACGAGCTTCCGGAACAGCGGCTCTTGATCGTCTCGAAATGGTCGTGAAGGTACCAGCCCTGGTCGGGCATGAAGCCGCGCCCCGGTTAAGGACGCGGCCCTTGTCGTTCATCGCGATGCGACGAAGGCTCACTCGGCGTCGTTGGCCGGCGCCGCGTTGAGCTGGCCGTATTTCTCGACGCCCAGCTGTTCGAGAAGCTCGAGCTGGGTTTCGAGGAAGTCGATATGGCCTTCCTCGTCGGCGAGCAGTTCCTCGAACAGCTTCATGGTCACGTAGTCGCCGAGCTCGTTGCAGATTTCGCGCGACTTCTTGTAGGCGTCGCGGGCTTCATATTCGCCGGCGAGGTCCGATTTCAGCACTTCGGTGATGTTCTCGCCGATGTTGAGAGGAGCAACCTCCTGCAGGTTGGGATGGCCTTCGAGGAAGATGATTCGCTCCACCAGCTTGTCGGCGTGCTGCATTTCCTCGATTGATTCGGCGCGCTCCTTCTTGGCGAGAAGCGTGTAGCCCCAGTCCTCCAGCAGCCGGTAGTGCAGCCAATACTGGTTGACCGCGCCCAGTTCCAGGAACAGCGCGTGGTTCAGCCGCGCAATGACTTTTTCGTGACCCTTCATGGATTGCTCCCTATTCGCAAATGTCGGCACACATTAGCGAGTTGGAGCCGCGAGGCAATGCGCTGCATCAATGACTTTTTGAAATCAGGCGGCGCGGAGCTTCTTTTTCCGCAGCCGTGCATCAACCCGTTCGCGATTGGCTTGCGCCCGCTCCTGTGTCATGCGTTCGTGTTCCGCGCGCAACTTGTCAAGGAAATCAATAACTTCCGCTTCAGGCGTGGCTTTCTCGCGGTGCCATGCTTCCGTTGTTTCGACGATGATGTCGACAACATTGGGGAAACACCCGCAGCACCGGCCGCGCTTGTTGAGCGAATGATAGACTTTCAGCGGCGTAATGAACTGCCACTCATCCTCGGCCAGAAAATCCTGGATGGTGGAGACGATATCACGTCGGCTGATGACGTTGCACTGACAGACCAGCATAGCCGTACCGGATTTGGGCGGACCGGCATCCCGGCCCCATTTGCGAAGTGCCGGGAAAATACGACGCAATTAAATAGGAGTCAAACACTCTAGTTTGGAGCGATTCCAAACTGCCGGGCCTCGATGAAAGCGAAGGTTCATCTTTGGGGAATATTTGATGTATAGCACCCCGATCAGCGATTCTGGAGCGATTGATGGCGGATACACTCGACCTGACCCCGATCATCCTGTGCGGCGGCGCGGGCTCCAGATTGTGGCCCATGTCGCGGGAGACGAAACCCAAGCAGTTTCACCGTTTCATCAACGACAAGACCCTGCTGGTCAACACGCTTGAACGCGTCGCCTATGTGGGCAAGGGGCTGAATTACCTGCCTGCGCGTATCGTCGGCGGGATAGCCTTCGAGGAGCAGCTCGTCGAGCAGGGCGAGACGGGATCGACCGAAGTCGAGCGCTATGTTCTCGAACCGATGATCCGCGACACTGCGCCGGCGATCGCCGCCGCCGTGGCCGATCTCGCGGTCTCCGATCCCGAACGCATCGTCGTCGTTCTTCCTTCCGACCATGAAATCCCCGACCACGCCGCCTTCCATAGTGTGCTCAGAAGGGCCGCGGAGGAACTCCGCGGGCGAGGCGGCATCATGACGATCGGCATCGCGCCCACCCGGCCGGAGACCCAATACGGCTATATCGAGCGCGGCGAGGGCGACGGCCCGGCCTATGACGTGCTGCGGTTTCGGGAAAAGCCGGATCTCGGCACCGCCAAGCAGTTCATCCAGTCCGGCCGCTATTTCTGGAACGGCGGCATCTTCATGTTCCGCGTCGCCGACATGGCTGCCGAACTCGAGCGCCAGCAGCCCGAGGTGTGGAAGCAGGCGCGGCTCGCAGTCGCCAACGCCCGGATCGAGGGCAAGCGCGTCCGTCTCGATGCCGAGGCCTTTGCCGCCGCGCCAAAGATCTCGATCGATTACGCGGTGATGGAAAATGCCGCCAGCATCGGGGTGATCGAAGCGACGTTCGAGTGGAGCGACCTGGGCTCCTGGAGCCAGTTGCACGACGCCTCGCACAAGGACGAGCACGGCAATGCCTGTTTCGGCGAGGTGCTGACGCTTGATGTGAGGAACAGCTACCTGCGCTCGGAAGACCGCCTCCTGGCGGTTGCCGGGCTCGACGACCTCGTCGTCGTCTCCCAGCCCGATGCGCTGCTGATCACCCATCGTGACCGTTCCTACATGGTCAAGAACCTTTTCGAGCAGGTCAGGAAGATGGACTGGCCGCCGCTCGCAGTCGCTCATTCCGGGCGACCCGTGCCCTCGCTCGAACACATCCGCAAATGGCTGTTCGAAAGTGCGCTGCCGCTCTGGTCCACGGCCGGGCTGGATCTCATCAACGGCGGCGTTTACGAAGCGCTTCATCATGACGGCACACCTGCGGATCTCGGCTTCAAGCGCCTCCGGGTTCTCGCGCGGCAGATCTACTGTTTCTCCCACGCCAGGATGCTCGGCTGGAACGGAAACTCCGACAACGTGCTCCATCACCTGTTCAATACGCTCACCGGCACCGGCTGGCATGCGGAGGGTGGGTGGATCCATACCTTCAGAACCGATGGTTCGGTGCTCGACGATCAACGCGACGCCTACGACCAGTTCTTCGTCCTCTTCGCGCTGGCTTGGCTGTGGCGGGCGACGAAATGGCCGGAAGCGGAGGAATGGGCCCGTCGCACCATAGAATTTGTCGACGCCCGCCTGGCCGATACGGAAAACGGCGGCTTTTTCGAATCCACCAAACCCACGGATTATCGCCGCGCCAACCCGCACATGCACGCGCTGGAGGCGTTTCTCGCCTGGTACGAGGCAACCGGCGAACAGGCTTTTCTCGATCGTGCGACGAAAATGGTCGACCTCTTCCGCGAGCGTTTCTTTGATCACGAAACCTGGAGCGTGACGGAGTATTTCGCTCCGGACTGGTCGTCATGCACCGATCGCGTCGCCGAAATCGAGCCCGGGCACCACTACGAGTGGATCTGGCTTCTTCTGCGTTACGCCGAAGTATCCGGCGATACCCAGGTTCGCGACTACTGCCGGAAGCTGTATGCCACCAGCCACGCTTTCGGCCATGCGCGCGGTACCGACGCGGTCTGCGACCGCATGGCCCCCGATGGATCGAACATGTCCGGCACGTCTCGCCTCTGGCCACAGACCGAGGCGCTGAAGGCGGGGCTGCGAGCACGCCTCGACGGTCTGCCGGGGGACGAGACGCTTTTCATCCGCATGCTCGACGTCATCTTCAACCGCTATCTCGTCAGCCCGGTCGAGGGCGGCTGGTTCGATCAGCTCGACGCCCGGGGACGCGTGATATCGGCGAACATGCCCACCAGCACCTTCTATCACGTCTTCTGCGGGCTGGTTGAGTATCTCGATTTCCAGAACAGGCAGGCCGGAGCCTGAAGAGGGCCCGGCGATCAGCGGCAGGAGGCGCGATCATGGCAGCGAAATTCGGAACCAGCGGTCTTCGCGGCTTGGTCGGGGAACTCGATGACGGGACGGCCGCCGCCCATGTGGTGGCGTTTCTCCGTCACCTCAAATCGGCCGGCGCCGTGGCCGAAGGCGACCCGGTTTATTTCGGGCAGGATCTTCGCCCCTCGAGTGCCGAGATCGCGGCCCAGTGCATGGCTGCCGCCGAGGACGAGAAGCTGGAGCCGGTCGATTGCGGCGCCCTTCCCACACCCGCGCTTGCCGCCTGGGCGATCGCGCGCGGCGCAGCCTCCATCATGGTCACCGGATCGCACATTCCCGCCGACCGCAACGGCGTGAAGTTCTATCGCCCCGACGGCGAGATCGACAAGGGCGACGAGGCCGCCATCTCAGCCCGCGTCGGCGATATCGATCGCGCCGCGATGCGATGGACCCCACACCACCGGCCCGCAGACGCCTCCGCCGCCGCGCTGTCCGCGTTCGTGGCGCGCTATGAGGGCTTTCTTGCCGAGGGCTGCCTCGCCGGCAAGCGCATCGGCGTCTACGAGCACTCCACCGTCATCCGCGATCTTCTTGCCGGCATCCTCGCGCCGTCCGGCGCCGAGATCGTCCCCGTCGGCCGGTCGGATGTCTTCGTGCCGGTGGATACGGAGGCCGTGTCCGATCAGGCCCGCGCGCGCATCCGCGCCTGGACAAAGCGCTACAGCCTCGACGCGCTGGTCTCGGCGGACGGCGACGCCGACCGCCCGCTGATCGCCGACGAGAGGGGAGAGGTGGTTCGCGGCGACGTGCTGGGTCTCCTCGTCGCCCGTCTGCTCGGCGCGGATGTGGCGGTGACGCCTGTCACGTCGAATTCCGGCATCGAATCTCGGCTCGATGCGAAAGTCGTGCGAACCCGGGTGGGCTCGCCCTTCGTGATCGCGGCGATGATCTCCGCGCGCGACGCCGGTGCCGAGAAAGTCGTCGGCTTCGAGGCGAACGGGGGCTTGTTGACCGCTTCGCCCTTCACCTTCGGAAAGGCGCAATTGCCGGCGCTTCCGACGCGGGACTGCGTGCTGCCAGTGCTTTGCACGCTCGCGGTGTCGCTCGGGGCGGGGCAGCCGCTGTCTACCTTCGTCGAAGGGCTCGGCCTTCCCGTCGCTGTCAGCGGACGGATCGAGGATTTTCCGACGGAGAAGGGCAAGAACCTCGTCGCGGTTCTGACAGCCGAGGCCGGACGGCGGGCGCAATTCCTCGATGGCATTGGGGAGGTTGGTGGCCTCGACACGACGGACGGGCTGAGGATGACCCTCGCCGACGGCCGCATCCTCCATCTCCGGCCCTCCGGCAACGCGCCCGAAATGCGCATCTATGCCGAGGCCGCAACGGAGGAGGATGCCGAGTCGCTGGTCGCTGAAATGGCGCCCCGCATTTCCGGCTGGCAGGACTGAGGCCGCGCGTTCTGGCGGTTGGCTGGCCTATCCGGCCGCCGGCTTGGCTGCGCTTTTCGCCAGATAGGCGGCGATCGCCTCCACCGTGACGAGTTCGGCGATTTCGTTGACGCCCACCTGCCGCCCGCTCGTCTCCTCGAGCGCCATGATGATGTTGATATGGGCGATCGAATCCCATTCTGGAAGCGTGTCGATACCCGACACCGGCGACAGGCTTGCGGGATCGAGACCGGTTGCCCGCGCCACGAGCGTCAGCGCCCGGTCGATCTGTGAGCCGTCAGCCGCGCTCATGCCGCCATTCCTCGATTTTTTCCCTGAGTTTCTCGCCCCGCAGCGACAACAGGACAAAGTCGGCCGGCTCGTCGCGGACCTCATCGTATTTCGCCAGATAGATCGTGCCGCTCTGTTCCATCCCCATCTTGCGGTGGTTGAGAATGGACGCGAAGTTGCGGCTGTGCACCTGCGCGGTGATCTGCTCGATACTGGCATGGTCGTAAAGGGCGACGTAGAGCGCCTTGCGGATCTCGATCACCGCGCCCTTGCCCCACCAGTTCTTGTCGAAGATCATCACTTCGGGTGCGGCCGTGCGGTAATTCAGGATCTTGATGTAATGATAGCCCACCGCCTCGCCCGAAGCCTTGTCGATTATGGCATGACAGAATCGGGTGCGGCCATTGGTGCCCTTCATCCGCTTCCAGGCTTTCCTCAGGCCGGGCTCGCGCACCTCCAGCAAAAGCGATCCGCGCAGTTCCGGGTCGGCCATGGCGCGCCGGTACATGCGAAACATCTGAAAACGCGAGGCCGGACGAAGCTCGAAGCGGGGTGTCTGTATCGGCTGCATGAGTGCCGGAATGGGCTTGCCGCGGGCCACGTTCAGGGTTCCCTGGAGCCGAGTACGGCTTCACGCACAGCCGAACGGACGATCTTTCCCCTGTCGTTTCGTGGGATTTCCTCCACCGCGACAAGTTTCACGGGCACGCCTTCCGCGCGTACCTGTCCGCGGCACCATTGCCGGATCGCAGCAATGTTGGCTGCCGATCCTGCCTTGAACACCAGCGCTGCGCCGACTGCTTCGCCCGCGGCCGGATCGGGTATGGCGAAGGCGCAGGCCTCCTCGATGTCCGGATGCCGCTCCAGCATCATGTCGATTTCCTCGGCGAGGATCTTGATCCCGCCACGGTTGATCTCGGTCTTCATCCGCCCGACCAGCGTCAGCGATCCGTCCTCCGACAACTCCCCGATATCGCCGGTCCGGAACCAGTCGCCGGAAAAAGCCGCGCGCGTCAGGCTCACGCTGCCTGTATAGCCGAGCATGATGGAGGGAGATGAGACGAGCACCTCGCCACGGCCGCGATCGTGGATGCGTCCGGTGTCGTCGCGAACGCCGTAATGGCCGCCCCAGATCCGTCCCACATGGCCGTCGCGGCCCGCTGCCTCGGAGAGCGTCGCGCCGCCGATCCAGTTAGCCGTCTCCGTCATGCCGAACATGTTGTAGACCTCCCCGATCCCGGCCCAGTCGGAAATGGCCTGCCAGAGTTCGGCCGACAGTGGTGCGGAGCCGATATGAACGCGCTGCAGGCGTCCCGCTTCCGGTCGCGGAGCGCGCGAGGCCAGCCGCCAGAAGCTCGGCACCGAGCTCATGAAGGCGATTCTGTTCCGGTCGAGCATGGTCCCGAAACTGGCGAGCTCGGCCGGTTGCGGTCCGTTGAGCAGGAAAAGCTCTCCGCCCGCGGCCAGTGGCGTGAGGCAGTTGCCGATCAGTCCGTGTCCGAAGAAGACCGGCAGAACGCAAAGGCTGCGCATGAGTGGCGCCTCGCCGATATGGGCGATATTGAGCGCCACCCGCGCCTTGAGAGACCGCGGCGAATGCAGGATTCCCTTTGGCGTGCCGGTGGTGCCCGAAGTCATCATCATCAGGCAGGGCGCGTCCATCGTCAGGGGACCGGGCTCGCCGTCGGTCGTTTCCGCGCCCTCGACCTTCTCCACCTGTCCGCCGCCGCTGATCCAGCCCGTGGCGCCCGAATGGGCGATTACGGTCAGCCGTTCCGGCGGCGCCAGGCCCGGATTGACCATCACCGCCATTCGCCCGGCCGCCCATGTGGCAAACAGCGAGATCAGTGCCTCCGCGCCGTTGGCTTCGCCGACAACGACCGGGCCGGCAAGCCCGGACAGCGCGGATGCCAGTTGTTTGCGGCGGACAGCGACGGCGGAGCGAATGTCGTCCAGTGTCCATCGCTGTCCACTGCGCAGATCGGTCATTGCCGCGGAGCGGGGAAACTGGTCGAGCAGCGGGACGGAGGCTAGCGAAGAATTCATGGACTGTTCGATCGTCTGTCCGCCTTTAAGGGAGGAGCCGGGTCAACGGCTGCCGGTGACGATAAAATGATCATGCCGGGAAGCAAGCATATTATTGAAGCAAAGACGGTGACGGGAAGTCGTCCAGAGGTCGCTGGGGTCACGTACTTCAACGCTGATTCCATCGTCGTCGCGTGCTGTTTCTCCGCAAGGGGAAAAATGTACTTGCCGTCGATTTCACAAAAAACCTCCCACCAAAAACAGCGAGCAAGAAAAAGCTGGCAAGTGTGTCATTTTTACAGCGCCTTTTTCGCTGTGCCTTTGTTGCCCAAAAGAAAGTAGATTCGCCATAATATTAAATATATTAGAAATATATAAAATGACAATTTCGCGCAGTGTAATCCAAATTTTCCCTCAGGAATTCATGATTTTTTCGATTTGTTGAGTCCTGTTGCAAATAAGAAAAGTAGACACCCGACAGGTATAGTGATCAGTTTCCCGCCAGAGGAATGTCGGCGCTGTTTTTATTTTTGGGGTGCTGGGCGCGCCTAGTCGTATTCCCGCATGAGCATTTGCTTTTTATCAAAACGGCGAAATGAAGGGGTATGCGCATGAAACGTATTCTTATGACGATCATTCTCTGTACCAGTTCTATCTCCGCGCTCCATGCTGCGGATATGACGATGGAAACGACCGGTATGTATGACTGGTCGGGTATCTTCGTTGGCGTGCAGGGCGGTGGCGGATGGGGCAATTCCCACGTCGACGATAATGGTCTCACCTCTCTGGACGAGGAACTTGACATTGACGGAGGTTTCCTCGGGGGCGTCGTCGGCGCGCAATGGCAAAACGGGTCGTTTGTCTATGGGGTCGAGGCCGAGATCAACTGGTCTAATATTTCCGGGAACGAGGAAATCCAGCTGGGTAATTTCATTGGCACGGAGATCGATTGGTTCGGCTCGGTCAACGGTCGCCTTGGCTATGCCTGGGATCGCGTGCTTCTCTATGGAACGGCCGGTGTTGCTTTCGCCGGGATCGAAACCAACCAGCAACTTGCCCCGGACAGTTTTGCCGAAACGGAGAGCCATGTAGGCTGGACCATCGGTGCCGGCGTCGATTACGCTCTTACCGAGAATCTTTTCTTGGGTGCGCAGTATCGTTACTACGACTTCGGCTCGGAAGATTATACGCCGAGTGACCCGATCTTCACCGTGAGGGAACAAGACGTCGATATGCACACGGTGTCACTGCATCTGGGCTACAAGTTCTAACCCAGGGTTTCATTCGTTGCGTCGATCCTGTTCAGCAAAGGCAGGACCTCGAACAGACAATAAAAAAGCCGGCCGTAAAAAACGGCCGGCTTTGCCTTTGTGAGCTGATCTTCCTGATCAGAACTCTTCCCAGTTCTCCGCAGCCGCCGCGGACTGACCTCCACCACCGATAGCGCGGGAGACCTTGGCGACCATCGCGCGGGCGGGCGAAGCGACCGGCCGCGACGTTTCGGCGTTCGCGGCGACCGGACGGGATGCCCCGCTGCCGGCCTGGCCGCCGTCGACCTTGAAGCGTGAGACCAGGCTGGTGAGGCTGTTGGAATCCTCGCCCAGCTTGTGGGTCGCGGCCGACATTTCCTCGACCATCGCGGCGTTGCGCTGGGTCACCTGGTCCATCTCGTTGATCGCCGTGGAAACTTCCTGCAAGCCGACCGACTGCTGACGGGCGGCCGTGGCGATCTCGTTGATGTGGTCGTTGATCTTGAGCACCTGGCTCTCGATATCCGACAGCGAGGTACCGGTTTCCTGAACGTGCTGGACGCCGAGCTTGACCTCTTCGCCGGACTTCAGGATCAGCGACTTGATGTCCTTGGCGGCGCTTGCCGCACGCTGCGCCAGTTCACGCACTTCCTGGGCGACGACGGCGAAACCGCGACCGGCTTCACCGGCGCGCGCCGCCTCGACACCGGCGTTCAGCGCCAGCAGGTTGGTCTGGAAGGCGATCTCGTCGATGACGTTGATGATCTGTGTGATCTCGTTCGACGCCTGTTCAATGCGTCCCATCGCCTGGATGGCGTTGCGCACCACCTCGCCGGACTGCTTGGCGCTGTGGGTCGCGTCTCCCACCATGACGGTCGCTGCCTGCGCGCGTTCGGTCGAGTTCTTGACCGCCGCCGTGATCTCATCGAGCGCCGCCGAGGTTTCCTCAAGCGAGGCGGCCTGCTGTTCCGAACGTTTCGCGAGATCGTCGGAAGCGACCTTGAGCTCGCTGGTGCTCGAATTGACCGAGTCCGACGAGGCTCGGACATCGAGCATCGTCGCCCGCAGCGTTCCGAGCGCTGAATTCACATCACGCTGCAGTTCGCCGAGCACGCCGAGGAACTCGCCGTTCATGTGATCCGACAGGTTGCCCTTCGCCAGCTGACCGATCACCCGCTGGGTTTCGGTCACGGCGGTGGAGACGCCTGCGAGCAACTCGTTGATGCTGTTGGCGAACCGGTTGAGATCGTCGTTGTCGTAGTCCTTGGTGATGCGGCTCGAGAAATCGCCGCTTGCGGCGGCGGCGACGACTTCGGCCATGCTGGCCTGCAGATCGGCGCTCTTTTCCCGCAGGACGATTTCCTGGGCACTGATGCGGCGGTTATCGATCGCGTTCTGGCGGAAGACGGACACGGCCGCAGCCATTTCGCCGATTTCGTCGGCGCGGCCTGCATAGGGAACTTCAGCGTCGAGATTGCCGCCGACCAGTTCGGTCATCGTCCGGGTGATGTTCTGGATCGGACCGCTGAGCTGGCGGGAGGCGATATAGGATGCGATCGCAAGGCCTGCCGCAATTCCGATGCCGGCGGTCGAAAACACCAGAACCAGCATCATGGACTTGAACCGGCCGATATTGGCCTTGATTACCTCAAGATTGTCACGGTCCTGTTTGACGACATCGTCGATATCGGCCTGGAATGCCTTGCGGTTGGCGCGGTTGTCTTCGTTGTTGCCCTGCTCGTTTGCTGCGGCGGGGGAAACCTGGGTGCCGAGGCGCGCGGTTTCGGAGCGGAACTGACGGAAGCCCTTGGCGCCCTCGACCAGTTCGGCAAAGGCCTGCTGCTGCGAGGCCGGGACCAGCGGGGTCCACTTGGCAACGGTTTCGTCGATCTGGTCGAGGCTGGCCATGATGTTGTTGGCGAAGCGCTCGGCTTTTTCGGAGGATTCGGACATGTAGACGCCGCGGGCGTCCATGACGACCGCGGTGACGAGACGGTTGAGGTGTTCGCCGAGATAGGCACGCTCGGAAGCGTTTTCATATTTCTGCATCTGCTGGCTGTAGCCGAGCACCACTCCGACGGCGATGACACCGATGAGAAGGGCGACGGCGCCCATGACGCCCACGACCGAAAGAATTTTACCGCGAATTTTCATCTGTACTTACTCCTGCCCGGAAAGAGGGCACGGTTTCACCCCCGCGCTCGCCTCCTTCTGATGCATTCGCGGTCCCCGGCGGATTTGCATCCGCACACCTTTGTCGACGTCATGTCCCAAATCTAGACATATGCAGATCGTCTGAAGGATCGGTAAATTTTGCTTGGCCATTAGAAGGCCGGAGGCGGTTGACCGGCGGGTGCGGGATTCTGTCGCAACCCCGATTGCATCCCTTGACCGCGCCCAGGCGGACGGCGCGGTCAAGGGATGAGGTGGACGGTTGCCGGATCGAAAGATGCTGACCCCGCAACAAGCGGGAATTGGGATCAATTTCCCGGGCCGGCGGGTGTGAAGGCCCGTCAGCCCGGGGGAGTCTCGGGGCTCAGGATGGTGTCGGTGCGTTTTCGCGGACCAGGCCCTGCTTCTTGAGCTCGTTCCAGAATTCGCTCGGTATCGGGTGGCCGATCAGGTCGATATTTTCGTCAAGGTGCTTCTTGGTGCGGGTGCCCGGAATATTTGTCGGTATGGACGGATGCGCGAGCACGAATTGCAGGGCGGCAGCCTTCAGCGGCACCTCGAATGTCTTGCAGACGGCTTCGATCTTGCGAACCCGCTCGAGCACTGGCTCTTCGGCTTCGGTATAGTTGTAATGCGCGCCCGGAACGGCACCCGTCGCCAGAATTCCGCTGTTGAAACCGCCGCCCAGCACGACGGCGACGTCGCGTTCTTCGCAGAGCGGCAGGAACGTGTCGAGCGCCTCCTGCTCGAGGAGCGTATAGCGGCCGGCGAGCAAAAAGCAGTCGAAATCGCGCTCGCGCAGCGCCGCCTCGCAGACCTGCCATTCGTTGCAGCCGACCCCTATGGCGCCGACAACACCTTCCGAGCGCAATTTCTCGAGCGCCTTGTAGCCGCTGTCCATGGCGGTGCGGAAATACTGCTTCTGCAGGTCTTCGCCATGAGTCCAGGTGTCGATGTCGTGGATGAACAGAATGTCGATCCGTCCGACGCCGAGGCGTTGAATACTGTCCTCGAAGGAGCGCATCACACCGTCATAAGTATAGTCGTGGACGATGTCGAAGGGTGGGCATTGCTCCCAGAATGCGGAGGTCACATTGCCGCCGGGAACCGGCTTGAGGAGCCGGCCCACCTTGGTGGAGAGCACGTATTCGTCGCGCGGCAGGCCTCTCAGGGATTCGCCCAGTCGGTGCTCGGAGAGGCCGTGCCCGTAAATCGGAGCGGTGTCGAAGTAGCGAAGGCCGGCGTCCCACGCGCCCCTGATGACCGCGCGCACATCTTCCTCGGCCACGACCCGGAACTGATTGCCGAGTGGCGCGGTCCCGAAGCCCATCGTCGTGACGTCAAGTCCGGTACGGCCGAATTGGTTCTTTCCGGTGGCTTTCATGATGTCTTCCCTTACTTGATGAATGCATATTTCGAGCGGTCAATGGTCAGCGACACCGCGAGAATGATCACGACGCCCTTCACGATATCCTGCGTAAAGCTGTTGACGCCGGTCACATCCATCCCGTTGGTCAGGATGGCGATCACCAGAACGCCGAGGAATGTGCGGTGGGGGCCGCCGACACCGCCAGACAGGGCCGTGCCGCCCATCACGACTGCGGCTATGGAGTTGAGCAAGAGCGCGCTGCCTGCGGTGGGCGTTCCCGCTCCCACCTGACCGGTGAGCAAAACACCCGCCAGCCCGCAGATTGCCCCGGCGAGCATGAAGGCGAGAATCTTGTAGGCGTTTACAGGAATGCCGGCATGAGCAGCGGCAATCTCGCCGCCGCCCAGTGCGAAGAGGTAGCGGCCGAGCACGGTGCGGAAGCTGACGAGTGTCAGAAGCACCGTGGCGATCAGCGCGAACCAGATGACATTCGGAATGCCGAGTGCGAAGGAGCCGTTGACCAGCGTGGGCAGGGTTTCGTTCATGAACAAGATCGAGCGGCCTTGCGATATCTGGTTGGTGATCCCCGCCAGGATCGACAGCATGCCGAGCGTGACAAGGAAGGATGGCACCCGCAACATGGTGACGAGCCCGCCATTGATGAGGCCGACAAGCGCACCTGCGCCGATGCCGACGAGGGCGGCGCCACCCACACCGAGCGAATCGACCGTCATCGCCACAAGGATGCCCGTCAACGTGACCAGCGATCCCACGGACAGGTCAATCGAGCCGATGAGGATAACCATCGTTCCCGCAAGCGACACCATCAAGAGGACTGCCGACTGGCGGCCGATGTTGAGCGCATTGGCGGATGAGAAGAACAGCGGATTGACCATCGAGAAATAGGCGATGAGGACGATGATCGCGAGGATCGGCAGCACGGTGCTGCGGAGCGTCATATCGGACCAGAAATGGCTGACAGTCTTGAGCATTTTGGAATTACCTCAATTAAACCATGGCCGAAACCACATCGACTTCCTGTGGCTTGGCATCCCGGGGACCGTCGATCTGAGCTGAAATCCGGCCGTCGCGAAGAACGATTATCCGGTTGGAAAGACCGATGAGTTCGGGAAGATTGTCGGAAACGAGAAGGATGGCTGCGCCGTCCGCGGCCAGTTGCCGGATAAGCGAGTAGATGTCTTCCTTGGCCCCGACATCGAGGCCGCGCCCCGGATCGTCGAGAACGAGGATTCTCACTTTCGCGGCAAGCCATTTGGCGAAAACGATCTTCTGCTGATTGCCGCCGGAGAGTGTGCGGCACAAGACGGCCGGGCCCGGCGCGCGCACGCGCAGGCGGTCGATCCAGGTCTTGGTCATCTGCCGTCCGCGTCGCGCCGAAATCACGCCGGGAATGCCGACATTGATCTGGGAGAGGTTGGGCAGCGTGATATTCCAGTCGATGCTGTCGGAACCAATGACGCCCGCAATGCCGCGTTCGGCAGGCACGTAGCCGATCCCGTGGCGGATCCCGTCCCTGCGCGAACCCGGCAGGAGCCGGTCCTTTCCGATCAGGATAGCGCCGCTCGTCTGGGCTTCGGCACCGGCGATGATTTTTGCGAGCGTGGATTTGCCCGAGCCCAGCACTCCGGCGACGCCGAGAATCTCGCCCTCATGCAGATCGAGCGAAATGTCGTGCAACTCCCCGGCACGGGAGACATCCTTGGCGCTGAGCATGACGCGCTCACCCGCCTGGCGCTGGATTGTTTCGCGATAATACTCCTCGTTGCGCTGGCGGCCGACGATCAGTTCGTGCAGTTCTTCCTCGTTGGTTGCGGCGGTCGGACGCTGGTCGACGACCTGCCCGTCCTTCAGCGCGACCACCTCGTCGCATGTCTGGAAGATGTCGGACAGGCGATGTGAGACGAGGACAAAGGATGCCCGCTCGCGCCAGCGTTTCATGCCGTCGAACAATTTGGCGGTCTCGTTGTCGGAGAGTGCGCTGGTCGGCTCGTCGAGAAGAATGATCGGCTCGACCGGATAGACGCGGCTGAGCGCGAAGGCCTTGGCAATCTCGACGAGCTGGCGCGTTCCGAAGGGCAGTGTACCTGTCAGCGTCTTCGGGTCGACGTCGATGCCGAGTTCCTCGAGTACGTCTCGTGCCTCGCGTATCATCGTCTTCTGACGAAGGAGGCCGGCAGAGCTGAATTTGCGCTCGCGGCCGAGAAAGATGTTTTCATAGACGGGGATGGTGGAGATCAGGCCTTGTTCCTGAAAGACGGTGGCCACGCCGTGGCGGGCGGCTTCGGCGGGATGGCCGAAGCCGACGCGCTCGCCGTAGATCAGGATCGAACCGGCATCGGGGCGCACGGTGCCGTTGATAATCGACAGCAGCGTCGATTTTCCGGCGCCGTTTTCACCGACCAGCCCGAGAACGCGATTGCGCCGCAGCACGAGGCTGGCTCCGCTGAGCGCCTTGGTTCCGGGATAGGATTTGGAGACGCCCTGAAGCTGAAGTGCGGGCGCGGCCGTTGGCCGGCCGGCCCTTTCAGGCCGTCCGGCATGGTGGTGTTGGCTAATTTGAAGGGGCCGGTCTTGTAGTGATCGGCATAGAGCTGGGTCACTCTTTCGAACTCGGCCTTCCAGTTGCCATCCGTGTAGGCGGCGTTCAGCCGGTTTTCGCCTTCGACGCCGGCCCAATGCGTTGCCGGATCGATCGGGAAGATGTTGTTCTGCGGATCCCAGCTGTCGGGATTCAGCGTGCGGCTCATCTTCGCCCAGTCAAACGGGAATTCGGCGCTCTTGTAGATCTTCTCGTCGATCGTGTTCGCGGTATCCTTGGTGGCGGTGAGCGAACCGGTATAGAGAAGACGCTCCGGCAGGCTTGCCTTCCACCCCATCAGCGAATCGAAGAGCAGCACGGCGGCGAAGCCGGCCTGGTAGGGGCCGATTGAGGTGTTCGTCGCGACGAACTGTTCGCCCTTGGCGACTTCCTGAAGTCCTTCCGAGAGGCCGTCGATGCCGGCTATCTTGACCTCGGTGAGACCGCGCTCCTTGAGGACGCTGAGCGCGCCGAGAGCCATCGAATCGTTTTGCGCGAAAACCGCCTTCATGTTCGGATAGGCGGTGACCATGGAGAGCATGACCGTCCGGGCCTTCTCCCTCACCCAGTCGCCGCGCGCCTCGCCGACAATCTTGATCCCCGGGAATTCCGCGGCGGCTTTCATCATGCCCGCGGTGCGCGCATCGTCGGTGGGAGTCGCCAGACCCTTGATGTGAACCACTTCTCCTTCGCCCCCGATGGATTCGAAGAGTGCCTTGCCGACCTGATAGCCGGCCTCGACCGAGTTGGCGGTCATGTAGCTCACAAAATAATCGCCCACATCGACGGGGCTGTACCAGGCGGGGATTTCCCACAGGGCGGAATAGTAGACTTCGTTTTCCTGGCAGATCTTGGCAACCATCGGAACTTCGCCGGCCGAGACGACGGTGTTGATCAGCATGTTGACGCCCTGGGTCGGAAGCCCGCGCACCTGGCTGAGCTCGCGAGCCGCGTCATTGTCATGATAAAGCTCTGTGGCCTCGATCTCCAGCGCGGTCGCTGTCGCATTGAAGCCCTTGATGAAGGCGGCCCAATAGTCGTTGGAGGGCGTCGCCACGCAAGTTGCCGCCTTGGCCTTCTTTTGCGCGAAGGCAGTGCCGCCGAACGCGGATGCCAGCGGCAGGCCGATACCGGCCGCCGACGCCAGCTGGGTGAAGACACGCCGCGAAATCGGATTCTGGATCCTTCCCGCATGATACTTGATTTTCTGATCGTAAGACATTTTGGAACCTCCCAAGTTGATTGCGTGCAATCGATTGCAATAATGAGTAAAACTGGAGCCCTCAGTCAGGGCGCTTGCTCTCAAAATGCTGGAATTGTCCGGCCGTGTGCCGGGCGCTCAAGCGCAATTAAGACTTCTGCCCGTCGTTTAGGCGAGGAACATCGAAGTCGAAGTCTTGAGAGAAATACCCGTCGCGCACCTCCCAATGCGTACGTAGCAATCGATTGCATATAATTGCCTGCCGCGTTTTCGATTGTCAAGTTCGGCGGCGGTGAATGCAGCGAGAACGGAGCGGGCGTAGCCGGGCGTGTGACCCGGATGGCATCAGGTGGTGCGTCGAATCACCAGCTTGGGGATGAAGGGGACGCTTTGCCCAGGTGCCGGATCTCCGGTGATGAGGGATCGCACCAATTGCGCGGCGTGTTCGCCGACCTCTTCGATAGGATAGGCGACCGTCGTCAGCGGTGTGGCGAGAACCTGGGCCATCTTGATGTCGTTAAATCCCGCCACTGCGATATCCTCGGGGATACGAAGGCCCCGTTCGCGGATGGCTTCGATGAGTCCGATCGCGAGGGCGTCGTTATGGGCGAATATGGCGGTAGGCCTCGGCGACGTCTGCAAAACGGCGTCGAGCGTTTTCTTCCCGGCCGCGGATGTGGCGTGCTCGGCATGAATGGCTTCCGGGGGCTCCTTGATGCCCTTTTCGGCGCAGACCGCGGAAAAGCCTTGCGCGCGATTGTTGAATGTCGTCGCCAGCAGCGGTCCGCGCACCTGACACACCGTTTTGTGGCCGCGCTCGGCGAAATAGCGGGCGACGATCGCGCCACCCTCCCGGTCGTCACACAGCGCCGAAGGCAGGGAGAGGGCGGCGAGGCTTCTGACCGCGAGGATCACCGGAACTTCCCGTGCCGCCTCTGCCAGAATTTCCTCGTCGGCCTCTGTAGACGCCAGCGAAATGATCGCGTCCACCCGGCGGGACAGATAGGTCTCGATAAGTCGCTGGGCAGCTGAAGGCCGGTCCTGCGTTTCGGCGATCAGCGGTGTGGTGGCGGGCGTTCCGTCGCCGGAATTGAGCGAGCCAATGATCGTTCTGATCACGTTGATGAAGGTCTCGTTCTCGAGATCGGGAACAAGAACGCCGACGGTCTGGGATCGGCCGCGCCGTAGCGCCGCGGCGGTCAGATCCGGGCGATAGCCTGAATCGACCGCCATTTTCCGGACCTTTTCCCGGGTTTCGGGCGCTACAAGATGTGCCTTGTCCTCGCTCAACGCACGCGAGATTGTAGAACGATCCACGCCCAGTCGTTCCGCAAGCTCCTTCATGCTTGGCCGTCTCATCGTCATTTTCCTCCCTTGGTCGGCGCCAAGCGCAAGACCGTCACGCGGATACGCAGTTTATCCCGGTTGAACATATTTTTTGATTCCCGTCTCGGTAAATTGCCCCATCCCCAGCGTGAGCCTCCGGCAGCGCCTCGATATCCTCCAGGACATGACGAAGGCAGTCTCGCCTGCGATAAAATTGATAAAAACATCCTTTGCAATCGATTGACAAGCTAATTTTCACGCTCTAAGCCTCATGCATCGAATAGGGAGGAATACGATGCTCAACCGCAGAATGTTCGCGTTTGTGGCCTCATTGGCGGTGCTTTTGCCCGCTTCGGCCATGGCGCAGGAGTCGGACGGCAAACTCGACGGCGAAGGCAAGGAAATCGTCGTTCTCATGCCAAGCCGCAGCAATGCCTATCTTGCCCAGTGGATTCGTGGCGCTGAACAGAGCGCTGAGGAGGCGAACTACAAGCTGACCGTCATCGAGAACAATTTCGACCAGACGGAACAGGACGCGCAGGCGCAGCAGCGCATCAGTTCGCCGACCAAGCCCGCAGCCTACGTCTGGTGGCCGGCCGACAACCAGGCGGGTCTGGCAACGCTACGCCGCCTCAGCCGCACCGGCGTTCCGGTCTTCCAGGCAAACCAGGCGGTGCGCCCCGAGGCGGAAGACATGGTCGTCGCCTACGCCGGCGTCGACGACTATTTCAACGGCCAGATTGCCGGCGAAAACGCGCTCGCGGCACGCGAGGCTTTCGTGAAGAACGGTCATGAGCTTTCCGGCGAAGGCGGCAATCTCGTCGTCCTCAAGTTCATCCCCGGCTATTCGGCCGGCGAGGACCGGGAGGCCGGGTTCCTCGATGCGACGAAGGACGCCCCGTTCAACGTGATTGCCACCGAATATGCCGGCTTCGACAATGCCAGCGGCTACAAGGCGATGAGCCAGCTCATCCCGATCATCCGCAGTCAGGGAATCGATTTCGTTTACGGCATGTCCGACGGCCCGGTCACCGGCGCGGTGCAGGCGCTCGAGGAGGTCGGCATGAAGCCGGGCGAGGACGTCTACCTGTTCAGCGCGACCTGCATCGCCGATATATCTGCTGCGGAATCCGCCAAGGAATTCGCCACCGGCGTACAATCGGCGGGCCTCGAGGGCTGGTTCGCGATCAATGTCGTCGCCCGCTATTTCGAATATGGCGAGACGGTCAAGGAGGGCACCTACATCGCGCCCGACGATGCTGACGCCCGGCCTGTCTTCGATTTTGCTCCGAGCAAGAAGAATATCATTCCGAACCCCCAGGTGGTCGTCGGCACCGATCCGGCGACGGCTGCTGACAAGCTCGCGAGCTTCAAGCTGTGGGGGGAATCCTTCCAGGACCACTGCGTTTACTGACGCGAACCGGCCGGGCCGCTTCGGCGGCCCGGTCCAGTCTTCGCCGTCGCCGGCAAATTGTCCGCGATTGATTGCTTTCGAGTACCGTAATCCGGTGCAGTGACCATGCTTGAGATCAAGAACCTATCGAAATCCTACGGTACGGTGCACGCGCTTTCCGACGTCAGCTTCTCGGCTGATCGGGGCAAGGTGACGGCGCTCCTGGGTGAGAACGGCGCGGGCAAGTCGACCCTGGTAAGGGTGCTTTCCGGTCTGGTTCAGCCCTCCGGAGGCGAGATCCGCCTGGATGGTTCGGCAGTCGATCTGTCCAGTCCCGACAGGGCTCTACGCTCAGGCGTGGCCGTCGTTCAGCAGGAAATCAGCGTGTTGTCCAACCTGACGGTGGCCGAGAACTTTCTGCTTGCGAGCCCGTCTGCCATTCTCAGTCGCCGGCGCGCCGCGGAATGGTGCAAGCCCTATCTGGAGCGCCTCGGCCTGGGTCATGTGCGGCCCGAAACACTGGTTTCCGAACTGACGATAGGCGAACGCCAGCTCATCGAGATCGCACGCATGCTGGCGCAGGACGCAAAGCTTCTGGTTCTCGACGAGCCAACCGCCGCGCTCGCCGATCACGATATCGATCTTGTCCATGAAGCCGTCAGAAGGCTCGTCTCCGACAACAAGATCATTCTCTACATCACCCACAGGCTCAACGAGCTCGACGAGATTTGCGACGATGTCGTCGTGCTGCGAAACGGGGAACTGGCCGATGCGTTCAAGCAGAGCGATGCCACCATCAACCGTGTCGTTCACGCAATGATCGGCCGCGAGCTCGAAGAACTCTATCCGGAGCGTCCCGGGCGCGTCGTTCCTGCCGAACCGATCGTTCGGCTCGAGGACGTCAGGACGCCGGATCTCGCAGCAACTTTCAGCCTCGAATTGCAGCCCGGAGAAATCGTTGCGACATGCGGGCAGCTCGGCAGCGGCCTGGTGGAGCCGCTCCGCGCAATCTTTGGAATCGCCGAGCCGCAACAGGGCGAAATAACCTTCGGCGGCGGCCACAGCGGCGGTGCGCCCACCGAGGAGGGCATCGCCTACTGCTCCGAAGACCGTCAGCACGACGGCTTCTTCAACAACAGGGCCGTGTGGGAAAGCCTGAGCGCGCCGAAGCTGGCGGCCTCGGGGTTATGGGGCTTCGTCAACCCTCAGGCGATGCGTCGGTCCGTGGCCCCGGTGGCCGACCGTATGACAATTCTGCCGGCGTATCGGGAAAGGGCGGTCAGCGCGCTTTCAGGCGGTAACGCGCAGAAGGTTTCAATCGGGAAATGGCTCTCCAACAATCCGAAGATTCTCCTGCTCGAGGAGCCGACCCGCGGCGTCGACGTCGGCGCACGCGCCGAGATCTATGCCCTTTTGCGCGAACTCGCCAGGGAGGGCATGGCGGTCCTGTTTGCCAGCTCCGATCTGGACGAGGTGCTCGGTTTCGGTGACCGCGTTCTGATCTTCCACGCCAACCGCATGGTGCACGAAGCGCCGACTAGGGATCTTTCCCGAGACACTCTGGCTACATGGATCACTCATGGCGGACTTTGAAGCGCAAAACCCGATCCCATCGCGGCGGGTGCCGGCGAATGCGGTAACGAAGGAACGCAGATGGCTGCGTGATCTCGGTCCCTTCGTGCCGATCGTGGCTCTCGGCGCGATTGCGGCGCTGACCGTCGATGGCTTCGGTACCACGCCCAACATCATCGCCATCGTGCAGGCGTCCGCGATCACCGGGATCGCGGCCATTGGTACCGCGGCGATCACGATTTCCGGCAAGTTCGTCAGCCTGGCGATCGAACAGCAGGCGATGACCTCCGCCTTCGTGTTTGCCGCCCTGATCACGGCCGGCTCTCCTGTGGCCCTCGCGATACTCGCCGCCTTCGCGGTGGCAATCCTGCTGGGGCTGGTGCAGGGATTTCTCGTCTCGCGCGGCCTCAACCCCATTGTCACGACGCTGGCATTCGGTTCCGCCCTGTTCGGTATCGTCGTGATGCTGGCGGACAACCGCACGATCACACTGAGCCCCAACCCGATCGCGGAACTCGGGGGCGGAACAACCCTCGGCGTGCCGAACCAGGCAATCATATTTGTGGTCCTGCTGGCGATAGGCTCCTTTCTGCTGGCCCGCACCAAGCTTGGTCGGCAGCTTCTGTTGACCGGGTCTAACCCGGATGCCGCCGAACTCGTGGGAATTCCCACGAAACGCATCGTCATGATCGCGTTCGTCGTCGCAGCTCTCGCTTCGGCAATCGTCGGAATTCTTGTCGTCGGGCAGGTTTCGCAGGCCAAGAGCGACATGTTCCGCGGCCTGACCATCGATGTTGTCGCCGCGGTCCTGGTCGGCGGCATAGCGATCCAGGGTGGCGAGGGGCAGCTCTGGCGCGCTGGCTACGGTGCGATCGTTCTCACCATGCTTGGAAACATCATGCTGCTGATCGGCATCGACGCCGGAACGCGCGAACTGCTCAAGGGGCTTCTCGCCGGCGCGGTTCTGATCTCCATGACAATGCTGAAGGCGAGGGGGCGATGAACGGTTTGGTCAAGATGGACACGGGCTTTCAGGTCCGCATCGTCATTTTCCTCGCGCTGCTCGTCAGCCTCGCGGTGACGGTGCCGGGCTTTCTGTCGGTCGCCAATGCATCCTCGATCATCGAGAATGTCGGCTTGATCGGCCTTGTCGGGGCCGGGATCATGCTGACGATGATCGTCGGACAGCTCGATCTGGCCGTAGCCTCGGTCGCCGCCGTCGCTGCGATCATAGCCTTGTCACTCTCGGGCACCTCGCTGGTTCTGGGGATTTCCGTGGCCATCGTCGCGGCGAGCCTTTACGGCGCCACGGTCGGCTACATCATCAATCGCACGGGCGTCAATTCGCTCGTCCTCACCGTCTGCATGCTGATCGGCGTTCGCGGACTTGCTCTCGTCATGACGCCCGATCGCCCGGCGATCCTGCCTTTCGAGATGTTCTGGATTTCCGATGCGCTGGTTGCGCAGTGGGGTCCACTCACTCTGCTGGGGGTCATCTGCCTGGTGGTGATCGGCCTCGTCGGCCTGGCTCTGCGGCATACGAAACTCGGCCTTTCGATGTATGCGGTGGGTGGCAATCTCGAGCGGGCGCGGGGGTCGGGTATTTCCACCGCGCGCGTCTACATGGTTGCCTTCGCGGGTTCGGCCATCCTCGGCGCATCAGCCGGCATTCTGGCCGCGCTTCGCTCCGGCTCCGCATCGGGGCTCGGTTTCGAGAGCTTTCTTCTCGCCGGGATCACGGTCGCCGTCGTTGGCGGTATCCCGCTCGAAGGCGGGCGCGGCACGGTCATCAACGTCATTCTGGGGGCGTTGATCATCCGGCTCATTTCATCGGCCGTCGCACTTGGCGGCATACCGGGCTCGTTCGAGAGCGTTGCGGTCGGCGGCATTCTGCTCGCGATGCTTCTGCTCGACTACTGGCTAGCCAAACGGAGACAGGCCAGGGCGAAGGTGCCCAAGGCCGGTCTTCAACACGCATCAACCCATTCCAACGGAGGTGGAATAAGATGAGTAATGTCAAGGGAGGAGCCGTCGTCACAGGCGCGGCTCGAGGTATCGGACGCGAACTCGCGCTCGGGCTTTTGCAGGATGGATTCGGTGTCGTCATCGCCGATGTCGATCCGGAAGTCGGTGGCGCAACGGTGGATGAACTTGCCAAGGAGTTTGGCGGCAACATCCTCTTCGCCAAGGCCGACGTGACCAAACGGAGCGAAGTTGCGGATGCGATTGCCGCATGCCGGAAGGCGTTCGGCGGCATCAATGTCATGATCAACAATGCCGGCTTCAACAAACCGGAGCCATTTCTCAAGGCGAGCGAGGACATCTGGCGCGCCATCATGGACGTCAATGCGCTCGGCGTGCTGATTGGCACACAGGAAGCGGCAAAGGCGATGATCGAGGATGGCACCAAGGGAAAGATCATCAACACCGCCTCGATCGCCGGTCGTTCGGGTTTTCCGGATTTCGCCCCCTATTCGGCCAGCAAGGCGGCCGTCATCAGCCTCACCCAGGCAGGCGCCCGAGCGCTTGCCGTCAACGGCATCACCGTCAATGCCTTTGGTCCCGGCGTGGTCGACACTCCGCTTTGGGAAAAGCTTGACGCCGATCTTCTGGAAATGGGCGCCAGTTCCGCGCCGGGCGAGGCGATGGCCGGGCTGGCCGATGCCATTCTGCTCGGCCGGGTAGCGAAACCCGCCGATGTGGTGGGGACGGTCAGGTTCCTCTGGTCCCCCCAGTCCGACTACATGACCGGTCAGGTCGTTCTGATCGATGGAGGCATGGTGCTGCAATGAGCAAACGTACCGGAATTCTCACCGGCGCGGCCGGAGGTATCGGCCGCGCGACCACCGAACGGCTCGTCAAGGAAGGTTGGTCGCTGGTCCTCGTCGACCGCGACCAATCGATCGGGGATCTCGCGGCGTCGATCAAAACCGGCGACGACCAGACGGTCGTCGGTGTTGCCGCCGATATTACCGATCCCGGCACCTACGGCGCCATCGACGATGCCGTTGCCGAAATCGGCGCTCCGCTGAAACTGCTGGCACTTGTTGCCGGCGTGCTTCAGGAGGTCGGCGCGATCGAGACCCTCGAGATCGAGGAATGGGACCGGGTGTTCAACATCAACCTTCGCGCCAACATGTTGCTGATGAAGCACTTCATCCCGGCGCTCAAGCAGGCGGATGGCGGTGCCATCGTCACGGTCTCGAGTTGGTACGGCAAGAGCGGTCACGGCTTCTTCGGCGCCTATTGCGCATCGAAGGCGGGGCTGATTTCGCTCACCCACACGGCGGCCGACGAACTGGCAAAGGACAATATCCGGGTCAACACCGTCGCTCCGGGCAATGTCGCGACCAGCATGCACCTTGACGCGCTCAACGAGGAGGCGGCAAAGCGCGGCGTCACCTTCGAGGAAATGAAGAAGACTGAATGGGACAAGATCCCGCTCGGCCGCGCGGCCGATCCGTCCGAGATCGCCGACGCGATCAATTTCCTCGCTTCGCCGGACAGCAAGTACATTACCGGCGCGACGATCGACGTGAACGGGGGTTGCCTCTTCTCATGAGCATCGGGGCACGTCGCGATAGCGGCCTGGAGCCGCAATCCGTTCCGGACTTCGTTCCGGAAACGGACCTGCTGCAGCGCAGCTATCTCGACATGCTTCGAATTCGCGGCTTCGAGGAGCGCGCGCAGGCGCTCTTCGACAGCGGCGACATCAAGGGTACCGCCCATTCATGTGTCGGCCAGGAAGCGATAGCGGCCGGTGCGTGCGCCATGCTTCGTGAAGATGACTACATCGTCTCGCACCATCGCGGTCACGGTCACTGCATCGCCAAAGGAGCCGATACGGAGCGCATGATGGCTGAATTGCTGGGCCGGAATACGGGTTACGGGCACGGCCTTGGCGGCTCCATGCATATCGCCGCCATCGATCGCGGCATTCTCGGTGCGAACGGCATCGTTGGGGCAGGGCTCGGCATCGGAACGGGCGCGGCCCTGTCCGCAGTTATCCGTGGCACGGATCAGGTTTGCGTCGCCTTCTTCGGTGATGGCGGGGCCAATGAGGGGATCTTCCACGAAGCCCTAAATCTTGCCGCGCTATGGAAACTGCCCGTGATATTTTTCTGCGAGAACAACCAGTATGGATTGTCGCTCGGCGTTGCAGGCGCGTCGGCCGTGCCGCAGATTTCGGCCCGCGCAGGTGGCTACGGAATTCCCGGCGAGACAATTGACGGCAATGATGTCGTTGCCGTCATGGCCGCTGTCGGCCGGGCGGTCGAGCGCGCGCGCGCCGGCGGGGGACCTTCGCTGATCGAGGGCATGACCTATCGATGGGGCGATCATTCCATGCGAACCAATCTTCCCTCCTACCGTCCGGCGGAGGAAGAGGAGTTGTGGCGCACGGAGCGCGACCCGATCGCTCATGCAAGCAGGATGCTGTCGGAGAGGCAGGTCGGCGAGGAGGACCTGGCCGACATCCGCTCCCGCGCCGATACGGAACTCGACACCGCCGTCAGCCGGGCGCTCGAAGCCGGCGAGCCCACAAGTGAAATTCTTGCCGGAGCGGTTCAGGCGGCACGCCATTCATCATCTGTCGAGGCGCCGCCTCCCGGCGATCGCAAGATCGCTTATGTCGATGCGATCCGCGAAGCCATGCATCAATCCATGGAGCGGGATGAAAGCGTTATCGTCATGGGAGAGGACGTGGGCAAGATCGGCGGGCTCTTCCGCTGCACAGTGGGGCTTCAGGATGCTTTCGGTCCGGTGAGGGTGCGCGATACGCCGATCTCGGAAAACGTCATCATGAACGCTGCGGTCGGTGCGGCGCTTACCGGCCTCAGGCCGATCGTCGAGGTTCAGTTCTTCGATTTCATCACCCACATGATGGACGCCATCGTCAATCAGGGCGCAAAGCTTCGCTTCATGCTTGGAGGTGAGACCAAGGTACCCTTTGTCATCCGTGGCCCCCAGGGCGGGGGCATTCGACTTGCCGCACAGCATTCGCAATCGCTGGAGACATGGTTTTCCCATGTGCCCGGCCTGACGGTCATCGCGCCTTCCGATCCCTATGACGCCAAGGGGCTTCTCGCCGCGGCGATCGCCGATGACAATCCGGTGGTCTTCATAGAGCACAAGCTGCTCTATCAGCAGAGCTTGGGCGAGGTGCCGGAAGATTACTACACGCTGCCGATCGGCAAGGCGGCTATCAAGCGCGAAGGATCCGACGTCACCATCGTCGCGACGATGGCAATGGTCGGGCAGGCGCTGTCGGCGGCGCGCACGCTTGCCCGCGACGGGATCGAGGCCGAGGTCATCGATCCGCGCACGCTGCGCCCGCTTGACATGGATACGATCATCCAATCGGTGCGCAAGACGAACCGTTGCGTTGTCGTTCACGAGGGCTGGCGCACCTACGGAAGCGGCGCGGAAATCGCGGCGCGGATCATGGAAGATGCCTTCGATTATCTCGATGCCCCTGTAGGCCGGATCGGGATGGACGAGGTGCCCATGCCCTACAACGCCGACCTGGAACGTGCGCTGATCCCGAACGCCGCTCGCATCGCGGAAGCGGCGCGAATGGTCTGCTACCGGTCATAGGGAATCAAGCCGGAAGACTGTGGGCGGCAACGAACGTTTTTGTACCACGAGATGCAATCGATTGCTTACCTAGGGAGAAAGTAATGGTAAAAAGATTGGATGTAGAGTTTCAGTCCGAGGGCGATACCGTTCGCGGCTGGCTGTATCTGGCCGACGAGTCGAAACGCTCGCCGACGGTCGTTCTGGCTGGCGGCTGGTGTTATGTCCGCGAGATCGTCATGCCGGTTTATGCGCAGGCATTCGCGGAAGCCGGTATCAATGCGATGATCTTCGACTATCGCAATCTCGGCGCCAGCGATGGAGACAACCGCCAGCATCTCGACCCGTGGATGCAGATCCGCGACTACCAGAACGCGTTGAGTTTCCTCGAACGGCACGAACTCGTGGATGAAGACAGGCTGGGTGTCTGGGGCATCTCCTATTCGGGCGGCCACGCTCTGATCCTCGCGGCGATCGATCCGCGGGTGAAGTCGATCGTCAGCCAGATCCCGGTGATCGACGGCTTCGAGAACATGCGCCGCGCACACGGAACAATGGAATTCCGCGCTCTGTGGGATCTCGTCCTCAAGGATCGGGCGCTCCGCTACGACAAGCCCGGCGAGCAGCTCTACCTGCCGCATGCCACGGAGGATTCGGCAAACGAAGTGTCCTCGTGGCCCTTCCCCGAGACCGTCCGCACCTTCATGGCGATCAAGGAATCGGAAGCTCCGCTCTATGAGAACAGGAGCACCGTGGAATCCGTCGATCTTCTGATGAATTACGACGTCGGCCCGTTCGTGAAGCGGATCTACGATACGCCGACCCTCATGATCGTCGCCGAGGGTGACGACCTCACGCTGTGGGACCTGGAGATCAACGCGTTCAATCAGGTTCCGACGACGAAGAAGAAGCTCGAGGTGCTTCCCCATACGTCCCACATGACGCTCTACTCCGACAAATCCAAGGTCGAGGTGGCGGCGGCGATGGCAACGAAATGGTTCGTCGATACCCTCAAGCCGTAAAAGCAGGACGGGGCGCGATTGCGCGCTCCGTCCCTCCACTGCACTAATGGGGCGGTGGATCGAAACGATGCAGCCGAAGGAAAGCCATGTGTCGTGTTTCGGAAGGACGGGAGGATAGCCATGCCAAGTGTTGAATTGACCGGACGCCGTGCGCTCGTAACCGGTGCCTCATCCGGTCTCGGGAGGCACTTTTCCCAGGTGCTCGCGCGTTCGGGTGCCCATGTCACTCTGGCTGCCAGGCGGATCGGCGCGCTGGAGGAAACGGCCGCACGAATTTCCAGTGAAGGCGGACGCAGCGAGATCTTGCACCTCGACGTCACCGACGAAGCATCCCTGGGCGCTGCTTTTCCGCCTGACGGCGAGCCCTACGACATTGTCGTGAACAATGCGGGTGTGGCCCATGCCGGTGCTGCGCTCGACATGAAGCCGGACGACTGGGCCCATACCATCGACACCGATCTGAGCGGCGTGTTCCGGGTCGCCCAGGCGACCGCGAAACAGATGGTAGAGGCCGGCAGGGGCGGTACCATTATCAATGTTGCCTCGATCGCCGGTTTGCGCGTTGCCGGAAGCCTGGCGGCCTATGCAACCGCCAAGGCGGGCGTCGTGCAGCTTACCCGGGCGCTTGCCCTTGAATGGGCGCGCTACCAGATCCGCGTCAATTCGCTGTGTCCCGGATATATCGAGACCGATATCAACCGCGATTTTTTCGCCAGCGATGCCGGCAAGGCCATGATCCGCCGTATCCCGCAGCGCCGGTTGGGACAGTTCGAGGATCTCGACGGGCCTTTGCTCCTGCTGGCCTCCGATGCCGGCCGGTTCATGACGGGTACCGAAATCGTCGTCGATGGCGGCCATCTGGTCTCCTCAATGTAAGGACGCGAAAATGGACTTCACCATATCCAGCGATATCGAAGCGTATCGCGCGAAAATCGCCCGGTTCGTCGAAGCGGAGATCATGCCTCTGGAAGAGCGTCGCCAGACCTATGACGAACATGGCAACATCGCGCGTTCTCACCTCGAGCCCTTGCGCGAAAAGGCGCGGGCGGAGGGGCTCTGGTGCCTTCAATTGAAGAAGGAAACCGGAGGGCAGGGGCTGGGCAAGATCGGCATGGCCGTCTGCTACGAGGAGATGAATCGATCGATCTTCGGTCCCGTGGTCTTCAATTCCGCCGCGCCCGACGACGGTAACATGATGCTGCTGGAAAAGGCTGCGACCGAGGCTCAGAAGGAGCGCTGGCTGAAGCCCATCGTCGAGGGAAAGGTGAATTCCGCCTTCGCGATGACGGAACCCCATCCCGGCTCCGGGTCGGATCCCTCGATGATGCTGACGACGGCGAAACGTGAGGGCGACAGATACATTGTTCGCGGCCGCAAATGGTTCATTACCGGGGCAGCCGACGCACAGCATTTCATCCTCATGGCAAAAACCTCGGACGACCCCCGCAAGGGACTGAGCGCCTTCCTTTTCGACCGCGACCAGCCGGGTTGGCGGATCGAACGGCGCATTCCGATCATGGGGCCGGAAGAACATGGCGGCCACTGCGAACTGATCTTCGAGGATATGGAAATTCCGGCCGAGGATTTGCTCATGGAAGAGGGCGACGGGCTGAAGGTGACGCAGATGCGGCTCGGTCCGGCGAGGCTGACCCATTGTATGCGCTGGCTCGGCCTTGCCAAGCGCTCAGTAGAAATCGCCCGTACTTACGCCCGCGAGCGTTTCGGATTCGGGCAACGCCTGTCGGAGCGGGAAAGTGTCCGGATGATGCTCGGCGAACTCGCCATGCAGATCGAGGTCGGACGGCTTCTGGTGATGAAAGCGGCCTGGGAACTCGATCGTGGCGGCTATGCCCGCAAGGAAGTGTCGATGGCGAAGATCCACGTCGCCAACCTCCTTCACAAGGCAGCCGACACGGCGATCCAGATCAACGGCGCGCGCGGCTATTCCACCGATACCCCGCTCGAATGGATCTATCGCTATGCCCGCCAGGCGCGTCTCGTCGACGGGGCGGACGAGGTCCACAAGATGGTGCTCGACCGCTTCCTCGAGAAGGAGGGACGCGACTTCTGGCAGTGGGATGCCCAAGGCGGCTGAAGGTCGCAGGCAGGAGGAGACAGATGCGCAACGAACCACACCTTGCCCGCCGGGCGGCCAACTTTCAGCCGTTGAGCCCGGTGGCCTTTCTCGATCGCGCGCTCGCGGTTCATCCGGACAGGCCGGCCATTATCTGGCGTGACCGGAAATGGAGTTACGAGGGCTTTGCCGACATCGTCTCGCGGATGGTTTCTTGCCTGAGACTGCGCGGCGTGAAAGCCGGTGATGTGGTGTCCATCATGGCGGCGAACAGGCCCGAAATGCTGGCAGCCCACTACGCAGTGCCGATGCTGGGCGCGGTATTGAACACCATCAACACGCGTCTCGATCTGCCGGTGGTCACATACATCCTGAATCATGCCGAAAGCCGAATCCTGATCGCCGACCCCGCCTGCGCGGAACTCGCGCGGGCGGCGGCGGCCGGGGCGGGCGTGGGCGTCCTGGAGCTCGAGACGGAAGAGGGGGACCTGCTCAGCGGGGAGGCCGATCCGCTGGGCGACATGTTCGAGAGCATTTCCGACGAATGGCAGCCGCTTTGCGTCAACTACACGTCCGGCACGACGGGAGATCCGAAAGGCGTCGTCTATCATCACCGGGGCGCCTATCTGAATGCCATCGGCAATGTGCTGGCGCTGCGGCTGAATGACCGCTCCGTGTATCTGTGGACGCTGCCGATGTTTCATTGCAACGGCTGGTGCCACACATGGGCGGTAACCGCCGCCGGGGGCGTCCATGTCTGCCTCGACCGTGTCGATCCGGCGGAAATATTCAGCTCCATCGGCGAGCACGACGTCACCCACATGGCTTGCGCGCCCGTGGTTCTCTACATGCTGCTCAATCACCCGGAACGCGAAAATTACCACCCCTCGCGGCGTATTCAGGTGGCGTCCGGCGGCGCCTCTCCCTCGGTGGCGCTTATCTCCGGACTTGCCGCTCTGGGGTTTGATTTCCTTCATCTTTACGGCCTGACGGAAAGCTACGGTCCGGTGACACTTTGCGAAGTTTCCCCTGAGGAGGCGGCCAGGCTCGGCAGCGAGGAATTGGCGACGAAGCTCGCGCGTCAGGGCAGTCGCCACGCTACCGCGAACCGCGTCCGGATCATTGGCGAGGACGGAGGGGAACTGCCGTGGGACGGTGCTTCGATGGGCGAGATCACGCTCAAGGGCAACACGCTGATGGCCGGGTACTATAGGGATGCGGAAGCCACCGAAAAGGCATTCGCCGGCGATGTGTTTCACACCGGAGACCTTGCCGTGCGCCACCTGAACGGCGAGATAGAGATCAGGGACCGCGCCAAGGACGTCATCATCTCGGGGGGAGAGAATATCTCCAGCCTCGAGATCGAAAACGCATTGCACCGTCATCCCTCGGTGCTGCTTGCAGCGGTGGTTGCCGAGGCCGACCCCAAATGGGGGGAGGTGCCGCGCGCATTTGTCGAACTCAAGGATGGGACGAGCCTCGAAGCCGAGGAGTTGCGGCTGTTTTGCCGCGATCATCTGGCCCACTACAAGGTGCCCAAAAGCTTCACTTTCGGCCCGCTGCCGCGCACGGCCACCGGGAAGATCCAGAAATTCGTCCTGCGTGAACGCCTGGGTCCGGAGCATGCGGACAGATGACCGAGGCCGATTTCGACATTGCGGTCTTCCGTGATTTTCTGGACGAGCGCTTCGGTCCTTCAGGCCGTTTTGCGCTGACCCGCGTTGCGGGCGGGCAGTCCAACCCGACCTACTTCGTCTCTCATGGTGATGCCGACATGGTGCTGCGCAAGAAGCCGAACGGCCCCATCCTGAAAGGCGCACACGCGATCGATCGGGAATACCGTGTGCTTGAAGCGCTTCATCCCACCGCTGTGCCTGTTGCAAGGCCGATTCTTTTCCATGAGGAACCGGGGCTTCTTGGCACTCCGTTTTACCTCATGGAGAAAGTCGAGGGACGGGTTTTCACCGATTGTTCGCTGGCGCAGCTGCCGAAAGGCGAGCGTCGCGCGATTTGGATGGCACTTGCCGATGCGCTGGCAGTGATGCACTCGGTCAGACCGGCGGAGGTCGGTCTCGAGGATTTCGGCCGGCCGGGCAACTACTTCGAACGACAGATCAGCCGGTGGACCAGGCAATGGCATGCGTCGGACAGTGCGCCGATTCCGGCACTCGACGAACTGGCCGATTGGTTGCCGCAACACATGCCGCCCGACGATGGACAGGTGACGCTGGCGCATGGCGATTTTCGCCTTGGCAACATGATTTTCCATCCCACCGAGCCGCGTGTCGTGGCGATACTCGACTGGGAATTGTCGACACTGGGGCATCCGCTTGGCGATCTCGGCTTTTGCGTTATGCCCTGGCATACGTCGCCGGACGAATATGGCGGCATTCTCGGGCTGCCACTGGAGGCGCTCGGTCTGCCGGAAGAGAGCGAATTCGTGGGGCGCTATATGGCTGGGATGGCGAATTCTGCTCCCCTCATGCTCTTTCACAAGGTGTTCGCGCTGTTCCGTTTCGCCGTGATTTTCGTTGGCATTGCGGACCGTGCCCGCAGCGGAAACGCGGCCGACAGTAGTGCCGCCGAACTTGGGCCGCTTGCCGAACGCTTCGCTATCCGGGCGCTGGAACTTTCAGAAGGAACTTGACCCTTCAATTCTCGGCGGAAAGCCCCGAGGTGCCTCGCCGGCTGAGTGGATTGACAAAGCAATTTGCAAATTCCGCGCCGGGATCGAGGCTGACCGGTGCCACTTGGCAATTTCCAATCGAGGTTGCCCGCCGCTCTAGGTCTGCAGCCGGCTCATCTGGCCGAGCACCGGCACGAAGCGGGCGAAGAGCTCGGCCTGGGAGGAGATATGGCATTTCTTGTAGAGCTGCTTGCGGAATACTTTGACGGTCTGGGCGCTGATATCCATGTGCAAGGCGATCGAGGGCGACGAGTGTCCCCTCAGGATCAGCAGTGCGACCTCCGCCTGACGCCGGCTGAGATGTACATCGAGATGCTCCTGGGCGACCGTGATGAGTAGTTCGACCAGGGAATGTTCGTCGACGTCGGGCCGTGAGAGCGGCACCGAACTGGCGGCGTGCATCTCCAGGAGCGTTCTGATCACCGGCTCATGTGCGTTGAGCGCGTTTTCATCATGGACCGAAAAGACGTCACCCGAGGTCCCGTCCTTGCCCATGCTCACGGTCACCGTCATCTCCGCGCCGACCGTCAGGATAACGGAGATCTCGTCGCTGATGCCGATGCGGCCATAATACCACTCGTAATACCGACTGCGTCGGAACTTGTCCGGGGCGATGTCGAGCAGTCGGTATATCCCTGACGAACCGCGTTCGAGATGAAAATGATAGACCGGATCGAGTACGTAGGCGCCGGTGAGGTAATCGCTCTCGATAAAGCGGAACACGTCGGGCCCGGACGTCTGGCGATATTCAACTACGGGCACCCGCGAGCCGTCGAAGACAATCACCACGACGTTGTCATACGGCATGCAACTGTGAAGATAGGCGCAGAAGGCGGGATAGAAGTCCGCGCCCCCAACAGAACGGATAGCCTGCGCCAGCGATGGAGCGTCAAAGCCGGTTTTCACGAGATACCCCCTTGGGGTTATACCCCTCTTTATACAGATTGTTATTCTGCCTGATAGTTTAAAGGGGTACTTGATTTCGGATCAACCGGTCCGGAAACATCGCCAACCGGTACAGGGCCTTCCGGAGAAAGCAATGGATCGACGGATCAACCACAACGCACTGAGCGTGGTCGGCTACACCACGCCCTGGGCCGTGACCTGCGGCGAGCCGGTGGACCTTCATCTATCCTGCGCGAAGCCGCCGCAATCGATCCGGATCCGCCGGCTCGACACCCCGACGCGCGAGATACTCGACTGGCCCCTCGAACCCCTCGAGCCCGTCGGGCATCGGACGTTCCGGCAGGGCTCTTATCTGCGCATACCCCCCAGCGAACTCGCCAAGACAGGCGGAGTGACCGGCGTCGGGTTCGAACTGTTCCTGACCATCAACGAGGGCGCGCGAATGCTGGTCGACAGCGGCGATCTGGCGCTTGCGCTGTGCGGATCGCGGCTATCGCTCGTTTGCGGCGGCGCCTCCACCGACACCGGGATCGATCTGCCGCAGCGGATCTGGCTCGACGCTTCACTGACCCTCTCCGCCGGGTCCGCGCGGATCGAGATCCGCTCCCTCGATAGCCTCGCTCCCTTTGAGGCGACCGCCGAGATCGAATGCGGACCGTCGCGCCTCGGAGAACACGACGTGCTTCTCGGCTCCGACGCGAAATTCGCGCTTCCTTGCCTCAATGCGAAAATCTCCGGCCTCCGGATCGAGACGCCGCAGGGGACGGTGCGCTGGCGGTTTCCCACGATTCTCCCGGACGGCCCGATCACGTCGCAGGAGGGGCCCTCGACCCTGCACGTCGAGGCGGTGAACCTGCCGACCTTCTGCGTCACCTCCCCGCGCTGGGACGGCTCCACCTTCGATCCACGCGTCGCCCCCGCCCATTATGACGCGGTTCACATCCACGACGACGACATGGCGGCGCTGGACTGGCCGTCATCCTGTCGGGTGCGGGTGCCTCTCGATGCTCAATCCGGGATTTACGCCTTCGAGGTCGACTGCGGCGAGAGGGCCGAACAGATCGTCTTCTTCCTCTCCGCCGACAGGCCCATCGCCCCGCTGGTCTTTGTCGTGCCCACCGCCACCTATCTGGCCTATGCCGACGAATACCTGCCGCCGCATCTCTATCCCTGGCTGTGCGAAGACCGCGGACACCGGCTGGCCGTCGATAACGATTTCAAATCGCTCTACGATTTCCATCGCGACCTGAGCGGCGTGTCGATCTGCTCCTACCGCAAGCCCAAGGCGACCCTGCGCGAGGACTACCGCTATCCGCTCGGCGACTGTCCGCACAATCTTCCCGTCGACCTGCATTTCCTGCGGTTCTGCCGCAGCCACGGCATCGCCATCGACGTCATCACCGACCACGACCTGCACAGCCGCGGGCCTGCGGCGCTGACCCCCTATCGCGCCGTCGTCACCGGCAGCCATCCCGAATATATGTCGGTCGAGATGGAGGGCGCCTATCGGGCTTTTGCAGCAGGCGGCGGTTCCATCGCCTATCTTGGCGGCAACGGTTTTGCCGGAACGGTGGCGTTCCGCGACGACCTGATGGAATTGCGGCGCTCGCCGCTCGAGGCCGGGCGCACATGGGACGGACCGGTCGGCGAGCAGGCCTTCGCGATCACCAACGAACCGGGCGGCCATCTGCGCTCGCGCGGGCGCGGCGAGTTCAGCCTCACAGGCGTGGGCATCGCACTGATGGGGTTCGAACGGGGCCGGCCGTTCAGCCGCACCGAGGCCAGCCGTGACGAGGCCTGCGCCTGGCTGTTTGACGGCGTGGAGGACGAGACCTTCGGCCGCGACGGCATCGTCCTCGGCGCCGCGGCGGGCTACGAGGTCGACGCCGTCGACCGCCGGCTCGGTACTTCCGACGAGGTCAAGGTCGTGGCCCGGGCGACCGGCTTTCCCGACAGCTTCTTTCACGATCCGTCGCGCTGGTACACCGGCGGCGAGACCGAAATGGCAGGCCGGCGCTGTGCCGAAATGACGATCCGCAATCTCGCGTCGGGTGGCCTCATCTTTTCCGCCAGCTCGGTCGCCTGGCTGGGCGCGCTCCCCGCCGGAGCGGAGATGAACGATGTCGGCCGGATCACCCTCAATCTTCTCGACCGGATTTCGAAAGCTTCCCAGGAAGACCCCAAGACAGGTTCATCAGCAACCAGAAAACAATGAGGATAACAGCATGCTAAAAACACTCGCACTCGCGACGGCAATCGCCGCTTCGTCTCTCGGCGCGGCCCATGCCGACACCGTCAAACTCGGCCTGCAGCCGTGGCTCGGATACGGCCCGCTCTGGGTCGCCGAGGAAAAGGGGTTCTTCAAGGACCACAACGTTGACGTCGCCCTGACCACCTTCAACTGGGACCAGGACATGACCGCCGCACTCGCCAGCGGCAATCTCGACGTCATCGCCAGCGCCACCAACGGCATGGTGACCAACTTCAATCAGGACGTCGACCAGAAGGGCTTTCTGATCATGGACCTGTCCTTTGAGGCCGACGGCATCATCGCCGGCGACGGCATCGCCTCGATCGCCGACCTGAAGGGCAAGAAGGTCGCCTTCGAATCCGGCGCCACCAGCGACCTGCTGATCAATTACGCGCTCAAGGAAAACGGCATGACGCTCGCTGATATCGAGCACGTCCCGATGGGCGCCTCGGAAGCAGGCCTTGCGCTGATCGCCGGCCGCGTCGACGCCGCCGTCACCTATGAGCCCTATATCTCGACCACACTGTCGCAGGGCGAAGGCCACTCTGTGATCTACACCGCGGCGGAAAAGCCCGGTCTGATCGGTGACATGCTGACCGCGTCGTCGGAATGGATCAAGGCCAACCCCGAGGACGTCAAGGGACTGATTCTCGCCTGGGACGACGCCATCAACTTCATCCGCGCCAATCCCGAGGAAGGCAAGGCGATGATCGCCAAGGCGGTCGGCAGCCCGATGGAAGAGTTCGAGCCGGCCTTCGAGGGCGTTCGGCTTTATAACGTCGCCGAGAACGTCGACGCGCTGAAGGGTGAATTCCAGGCATCGCTGCAGACGGTCGGTGAAATCCTCCAGGCCACCAACCCGGACAACATCAAGACGGTCCCCGCCGCCGAGGACCTGCTGATGATGGACGCGCTCAACGCGGTTGCGGCCAAGCAGTAAACGAAAAGGCCGGCGATCCTTCGCGGTCGCCGGCCCTCTCGCCCTTGAAGGAAAATCGCCGTGTCCGCACCGCAATCGCGTCAACCGCGCCCCCGCAAGAAATCCGCAAGCCTGTTCCAGCTGCGACAGGACATTCCTGACCGCGTGTTCTTCGCCGCCGGCTTCGTGATTCCGGCCGCCCTGCTCTTGATCTGGTGGCTGGTCGCCTCACTGGGGCTGGTCAAGCCCCTTTTCCTGCCGGGTCCGTTGAGCGTCATCGGAGAAGGCTGGCGGCAACTCACGGAGGGCATCCTTTTCGAGGACGCCTCGGTGAGCATCTACCGCATCGTGGTGGGCTGGGCGGTGGCCACGATCGTCGCGGTTCCCGTCGGCATCCTGATGGGCAATTACAGGCTGGTCGAAGGCCTCTTCGAGCCGCTGATTTCGACCGCGCGCTACATGCCGGTCGTGGCGCTGATCCCGCTGTCGATCCTGTGGGCCGGCATCGGCGACGGTCAGAAGATCCTGATCCTGTTCCTGGGCACCTTCTTCCAGCAGGCCCTCATGATCATGGACAACGTCAAGAACATCGACATCAACCTGATCCGGGCGGGCCAGACGCTCGGTTTCACCAACAACGAAATTCTCAGGCGGATCATCCTGCCGGCCGCGCTCCCCGGAATCTGGGACACTTTCCGCATCACCATCGGCTGGACCTGGACCTATCTTGTTGTCGCTGAACTGGTTGCCGCGAACTCCGGCCTGGGCAGGCGGATCATGGATGCGCAGCGCTATCTTTCCACCGACACGATCCTGTTCGGAACGCTGTTCATAGGCCTGCTCGGCCTGTTGACGGACTATCTGTTCAAACGCGCCGGCAAATCGCTTTTCAAATGGAGCAGCCAGACCCGATGAACACCACAGCGAAAACGGCCGGCCCGCCCCCCACGATCTCCGTCGACGGCGTGGGCCGAAACTTCACCGTGTCGGGCCAGACCCTCGTAGCCATCGAAAAGATCGACCTCGACATTCAGCAAAACGAGTTCGTCTCAATCGTCGGCACCTCCGGCTGCGGAAAGTCCACGCTTCTCAACATGATCGGCGGCCTCGACGAACCGACCTCCGGTGAAATCCGCATCGACGGAGTGCCCGTCGACGGGCCGGGCCGCGATCGCGGGTTCGTGTTTCAGACCTACTCCCTGTTCGAATGGATGACGGTGGAGGGAAACATCCGTTTCGCGCTGGAAAAAAGCACCTTCGCCCGCGCCGAGAAGGACGAACTGGTCCGCCATTTCATCCACGCCGTCGGCCTGTCGGGTTTCGAAAAGGCCTACCCCAAGCAGCTGTCCGGCGGCATGAAGCAGCGCGTCGCGATCGCCCGGGCGCTGGTCTACAAGCCTTCAATCCTGCTGATGGACGAGCCTTTCGGTGCGCTCGACGCCCAGACCCGCGGCATGATGCAGGAACTGCTTCTGAAGATCTGGGAGGACCACAAGGTCACGGTGGTGTTCATTACCCATGACGTCGACGAGGCGATTTTCCTCGCCGACCGGGTGATCGTGCTGGCCAGCCGTCCAGGGCGGATCAAGAAGGACATGCGGATCGACCTCGACCGGCCGCGATCCTACGAGGTCCTCACCGATCCGAAATTCGCCGCCTACAAGCGCGAAGTCCTCACCGACATCCGCGAGGAAACGCTCAAGGCGCTTGGCGCGGGGCAGGCCTAGGCCGATTCCCCTCCGCTCGACCGTTCAACGAAAAGACCAAGACACATGACATCATCCATCAGGATTCACGACCTGGGCGCCCTGTCGGACGCCCAACGCCTCACCCTGCTGCAGCGAACCGAAAACGACCTGTCCTATTTCTTAGAGCGGGTTCCGGCCATCGTGGAAGCGGTCAGGACCGAGGGCGACGAGGCGCTGGCCCGTTTCGCCCGCGACTACGACCACGCGCCCGTCACCGCCGACGACATCGCGGCCACCGAGGCCGATTTCGACGCCGCCTTCGCAAGCCTCGAGCCGGAGATGATCGAGACCCTGCGCTATGCCGCCGACAATATCCGCCGCTACCATCAGGCCCAGATGCCGGGCGAGATGTGGATGAAGGAGATCCGCCCCGGCGTGCTGGTGGGCGAACGCTTCACGCCGATCGACAGCGTGGCGCTCTACTCCCCGCGCGGCAAGGGCTCCTTCCCCTCGGTGACTTTGATGACGGCGATTCCGGCGGTGGTGGCCGGCGTTGAGCACGTCATCATCCTGACGCCCCCCGGGCCGGACGGCAAGGTCGATCCCGCCACGCTGGTCGCGGCCAGGCTGTCGGGCGTCGAAAAGGTGTTCAAGGCCGGCGGCGCGCAGGCCGTGGCCGCCGCCGCCTACGGCACTGAAACCATTCCCCGCTGCCTGAAGATCGAAGGGCCCGGCAGCCCCTGGTTCATGGCCGCCAAGCAAGTGCTGGCCGGGCGCATCGAATCGCGCCTGCCCGCAGGTCCGAGCGAAAGCCTGATCTTCGTCGACGAAACCAGCGATCCCCGCATCGCCGCGCTCGATCTCCTGGTGGAATCCGAGCACGGGGCCGACAGTTCCGTGTTCCTGGTCACCTGCTCGCGCGCCTTTGCCGAAGCGGTCTGCGCCGCTGCGCCGGAATTCTGGGCACGCATGGCGCCGCGCCGGGTCGAATTCTCGCAGGCCGTGCTGGGCGGCGAGAATGGCGGCGTCGTTCTCGCCGGGTCCCTCGAGGAGGCCTACCGCTTCATCAACGATTACGCGCCCGAACATCTCCAGATCCTGTCGAAGACGCCTTTCGCGCATCTCACGCATATTCGCAACGCCTCGGAAATCCTGCTCGGCGAAGAGACCGCCGCTGCGATCGCCAATTACATGATGGGCCCCAATTGCGTCCTGCCCACCTCGGGGGCCGCCAAGGTGCATTCCCCGCTCGGCGTCCATGATTTTCTCAAGAGCGCCTCGGTGGGGCACATGACGGCAAAAGGGTATGCCGAAATGGCCCCCCATACCCACCGCTTCGCGACTTATGAGGGGTTTGACGCCCACGCCAATTCGGTGTCGGAATTGCGCCGGTCCTAGGCCTTGCGCCTCATCTCTAACGCCGTCGGATAAGCGGAGGGATGACCCGGTGGAGGGTCTCAGATCTTCGTGTTCATCCGGTAGCCGGGCGCATAGGACAGCCGCACCGAGGTGACCGGGGTGTCCTTGTCCCAGGTGATGCGGTCGACCACGAAGAGGGCGGAGCCTTCGGAGGCATCGAGGAGTTCTGCGAGGCGGGCATCCGCGTTCATTGCGGAAAAGCCGATGTCGCCGCCGGTATAGGGGGCGTGCTGGATCAGCCATTCATTGGCGCTGACCTGTGAGAAATCAGCGTCTCGGGCCATCGGCAGGAGGTTGATGTTGATCCAGCGGTCCTCATGCAAAAAGGGCCGGTTATCGGCGTAGTGAAGGCCGGTGACATGCAGCATTTCGGTGCCGCGCGGCAGGCCGAGGCGGCTGGTGAGCGCCAGCGGCGCGGGCGTGACGCGGCTCTCGACGAGGCCGTAGCGCCATTCGGCGCCGCGCTGTTCCACCTCGAGCCGGATGATCGGGATGTCGAGGATCACGCGGCTCGTCGGGTGCAGCGCCACCCGGGTACCGGCCTTGCGCCTGCGGTCGAGAAGTCCGGCATCGGCCAGTTCCCGCATGGCGCGATTGACGGTGGCGCGGGCGCAGCCGAATTCCTGGGCGAGATCGGCCTCGTTGGGAACGAGACCGCCGGGCAGCCATTCGCGCTCATTGATCCGGCGCAGCAGCTCGGTCTGGATGCCGCGCCAGGAATTGGTGTCTGCAAGCGTCATATCTGGTTCCTGAGCGAACGCATGGTGTCCCGGTACCGGCGTTCGATCCGGTCGGCGTGGATGTGACGGCCGTCCCTGACCACGTGCCGCCCGGCCGACCATACGTCGGCGACCATGCGGTCGTCACCCGCGAAGATGTAGCTGTCCAGGATTGCGTCGCCCGTCCGGCCCTCGAGGTCGATCGCCGCGCCGTCGAGCGCCAGAAGATCGGCATGGGCGCCGGCCTCTATCGTGCCGCTTGCACGGCCCGCCGCCCGCGCACCGCCGGATGCCATCGCATCGAAAAGGCGCCGGCCGGTGGATTTGTCAGGGGTGGCCAGCGCGGCGCGCGACCCGTCGCGCAGGCGTTGCGAGTAATCGAGCGTCCTGAGTTCCTCGCTGAGCGAAATGCGGATGTTGGAATCCGAGCCGACGGCGATCGAACCGCCCGCCTCGAACCAGCGGACGCCATCGAAAATGCCGTCGCCGAGGCTCGATTCGGTGATCGGGCAGAGACCGGCGACGGCGCCGGATTTCGCCAGCCCCTCCGTCTCGTGCGGTTGCATCTGGGTGCAGTGGATGAAGCAGCAGGCCGCGTCGGGGGCGATTTGCTCGAGCACCCACTCCACCGGCCGTTTGCCATAGGCTGAAACAACTTCCTCGACCTCGGCCACCTGTTCGGCGAGATGCATGTGAAAGGGGCCGCCCGCCACCAGGTCCCACGACCGCGCGAGATCGGCCGGATCGACGGCGCGCAGGCTGTGCGGGGCGACGCCGATGGCGGTGTCGCCGGGCAGGGACTTCAGATGCCGGGCCGCGTCCTCGTGCAGCCTGGCGAAACGGTCGAAATCGTTGCCGAAGCGGATCTGGCCGGTGCCGAGTGGACGGTGGTCGCATCCGCCGTACTGGTAATGCACCGGCAGCAGGGTCAGGCCGATCCCGGTCTCAGCGGCGGCGGCCGCGATGCGTCCCGACATCTCCGCCAGATCGTCATAGGGCACGCCGCCCGGCTGATGGTGCAGGTAGTGGAATTCCGCGTTCGTCGCATAGCCCGCCTCGAGCATTTCCATCTGAACGAAGGCCGCGATCGCCTCGACGTCGTCGGGGGTCAGGCGGTCGAGAAAGCGGAACATCAGCTGCCGCCAGGTCCAGAAGGTGTCGCGCGGGTCGGGTCCACGCCGCTCGGTCATCCCCGCCATGGCCCGCTGGAAGGCGTGGCTGTGCACGTTGACCGGCGCGGGAAGCAGGATGTCGGTCCTGTGACCCTCGGGGGCTGCATTCCCGGTGACTTGCGTGATCCGGCCCTCCGGGCCGATCTCGATGCGGACATTCTCCTTCCATCCCTCGTGAAGAAGCGCGTTTCGGGCCCAGATCACCGACATGTTTCGTTCCTTGACAGATTAATATGTGCAGACATATAAAACAATAACGCAAACATAACAACAGGTGCCGGCCCGTGCTCCTCACCCATGCGACCATAGCCACGATGACTGGTGATGAGCCCTACGGTCTCATCCGGAACGGCGCTCTCCAAATCGAGGCCGGCGCGATCCGCTGGGTCGGCCCCGCAGATGAAGCGCCGCGGGTGGCGGGTGATGAGGAAGTCGTCGACCTCGAAGGCCGGCTGCTCACGCCGGGGCTGATCGACTGCCACACCCACATCGTCCATGGCGGCAACCGCGCCGCCGAGTTCGAGATGCGATTGAACGGAGCGAGCTACGAGGAGGTCGCGCGCGCCGGTGGCGGCATCGTCTCCACCGTCCGGGCCACGCGTGAAGCCGGCGAAGAGCAATTGCTCAAGTCGGCCCTGCCGCGCGTGGATGCCCTTCTCGCCGAAGGTGTCGCCACCCTCGAGATCAAGTCCGGTTACGGGCTCGACATCGAAACAGAGCTGTCGATGCTCCGCGCCGCCCGCGCCATCGCCACCGTCCGTCCCGTGCGGGTGAGGACGACCTTCCTCGGCGCTCATGCCGTGCCGTCCGACTATGCCGGCCGCCCCGACGCCTATATCGACGAGGTCTGTCTGCCCGCGCTGGAAGCCGCGCACGAGGCCGGACTGGCCGATGCGGTCGACGGTTTCTGCGAGGGCATCGCGTTTACGCCGGCGCAGATCTCGCGCGTGTTCGAGAAGGCCTCGGCGCTGCGCATGCCCGTCAAACTGCATGCCGAGCAGCTTTCGCATCTCGGCGGAACCAGTCTCGCTGCGTCCTGCGGGGCGCTCTCGGCCGACCATGTGGAATATGCCGACGAGGCGGATGCCGCAGCGCTGGCCAAAGCCGGCAGCGTCGCGGTTCTACTGCCAGGCGCCTTCTATACCCTGCGCGAAACCAAGGTTCCGCCGATCGCCGCGTTCCGCGCACATGGGGTTCCGATGGCGGTGGCGACAGACGCCAATCCCGGCACCTCGCCGCTCACCTCGCTGCTTCTTGCCATGAACATGGCCTGCACCTGTTTCCGTCTCACGCCCGAGGAAGCGCTCGCCGGCGTGACCGTCAACGCCGCCCGCGCGCTCGGCCTCAAGGACGCCGGCCCGATCCTCCCCGGTCTGCGTGCCGATCTCGCCGTCTGGGACGTCGAGCATCCGGCGGAGCTGTCCTATCGCATCGGGTTCAACCCGCTTCATAAACGCTATTTTGGAGATGCCGCATGAGCGTGCTCGTTCTAACTCCCGGTCACGCGACGCTCTCCGATCTCGAAAAGATCTGGCGCCAGGGGCTGGCCGTCTCGCTCGACCCGGCGGCCCGCGCCGGGGTCGAGGCAGCGGCCGCCAGGGTCCAGGCGGCGGCAGCCGGTAACGAGGCGGTCTATGGCGTCAACACCGGCTTCGGCAAGCTCGCCTCCGTCCGGATCGCCGCCGAGGATACCGCCACGCTCCAGCGCAACCTCATTCTGTCGCATTGCTGCGGCGTGGGTGAAACGCTCGACCGCAACACCACGCGGCTGATGATGGTGCTGAAGCTTCTCTCCCTCGGTCGCGGCGCTTCGGGCGTCCGCTGGGAGATCATCGCGCTGATCGAAGGGATGCTGGAAAAGGGGCTCACCCCCGTCGTTCCCTCCCAGGGGTCCGTCGGGGCTTCGGGCGATCTCGCGCCGCTCGCCCATATGACGGCGGTGATGCTCGGCGAAGGCGAGGCCGAACTTGACGGCGTTGTGCTGCCGTCGGCCGACGCGCTTTCGCGGGCCGGGCTTTCGCCCATCGTACTCGGGGCGAAGGAGGGGCTCGCGCTCATCAACGGCACCCAGTTTTCGACCGCGCTCGCGCTCACGGGTCTTTTCGACGCCTGGCGCAACGCCGCTAATTCGATCGTCACCGCGGTGCTCTCGACCGATGCGATCATGGGGTCGACCGCACCGCTTCTACCCGAGATCCACGCGCTCCGCGGCCATCCGGGCCAGATCGAGGTTGCGGGAGCGATGCGCGAACTGATGGAGGGGTCCGACATCCGGGAAAGTCACCGTGAGGGCGACAGCCGTGTACAGGATCCCTATTGCATACGGTGCCAGCCGCAGGTGGTTGGCGCTGCCGTCGATCTGTTGCGCTATGCCGGACGCACGCTCGAGATCGAGGCCAATGCTGTCACCGACAATCCGCTGGTGCTGATGGAAGCCGACCGCATCGTCTCGGGCGGCAACTTCCACGCCGAGCCGGTGGGCTTTGCCGCCGACCAGATCGCGCTCGCCGTCGCCGAGATCGGGGCAATCGCCCAGCGGCGCGTGGCGTTGATGGTCGATCCGACCCTGTCCTTTGATCTGCCGCCGTTCCTGACGCCCAAGCCCGGCCTCAACTCTGGCTTCATGATCGCCGAAGTCACCACCGCAGCGCTGATGAGCGAGAACAAGCATCTCGCCAATCCCTGCACGACGGACTCGACGCCGACTTCCGCCAATCAGGAAGACCATGTCTCGATGGCCGCCCACGGCGCGCGCCGCCTGATCCGGATGAACCGGAACCTCTCGGTGATCCTCGGCGTCGAACTCCTCTGCGCCGCGCAGGGCATCGGTTTCCGCGCGCCGCTGAAGACCTCGGTCGTTCTGCAGAAGGTGATCGATACGGTCCGCGCGGAAGTGCCGGCGCTTGAGTCCGACCGCTACATGGCGCCCGACATCGACGCCGCTTCCGCGATGGTCCGCAACGGCGTTTTGGTCGACGCCGCCGGGATCGGAAGTTTCGACGTGCGGGGCGCGGCATGAATCCGGTCGCCGTCAGCCGGGGCGACAGCCCCGTCATTCTCGCCTTTCCGCACACCGGGACGGAGCTCGACGCTGAAACCGCCGCCGCGCTCAACGCCGAGGGCAAGACCCTGCGCGACACCGACTGGCACATCCATCGGCTCTACGCCGACCTGCTGCCGGGCGTCACGACGGTGCGGGCGCTTTTTCATCGCTACGTGATCGACGCCAACCGCGATCCCTCCGGCGACAGTCTCTATCCGGGCATGAACACCACCGGCCTCTGCCCGACGATCACTTTCGACGATGTCGCGATCTATGAGGTCGGTCGGGAGCCGGACGCGGCGGAGATCGCCCGACGGCTGGAAACCTGGCACGCGGTCTATCACCGTCAGCTTTCGGCCGAGATCGAGCGGGTGAGAGAAAAGCACGGCGTGGCGATCCTCTACGACTGCCATTCCATCCGCTCGCACATACCCTTCCTGTTCGAGGGCAAGCTTCCGGATTTCAACATCGGCACCAACAACGGTGCGACTTGCGCGCCTGCACTCGAAACCGCAGTTGCCGACATCTGTGCGCGCGCGGATAACTTGACCTCCGTTCTCAACGGCCGCTTCAAGGGCGGCTGGACGACGCGCCATTACGGCCGGCCGGAAGAGGGCGTGCACGCGATCCAGATGGAACTCGCCCAATGCACCCATCTCGCTTCGGAGGAATTGCCCTTCGACTACGATCCGGAGAAGGCCGCCGGGCTGCGCGTCCATCTCAAAACCATTCTCGAAACCCTTCACGAGCTGGCGCTGTCCGGCGCTCTCGCCCGCTGACAAGAGGACCAGTCATCATGGTGAATTCCCGCCACAACATCCGCGACATCTATCCCGCGACCGGACCCGAGATCACGGCGAAAAGCTGGCTGACCGAGGCGCCCATGCGCATGCTGATGAACAATCTTCATCCCGACGTCGCCGAGAACCCGCACGAACTCGTCGTCTATGGCGGCATCGGCCGCGCCGCGCGCAGCTGGGAGGATTTCGACCGCATCGTCGCTTCGCTGAAGGATCTCGAGGAGAACGAGACCCTGCTTGTCCAGTCCGGCAAGCCGGTCGGCGTGTTCCGCACCCACAGGGATGCGCCGCGCGTTCTCATCGCCAACTCCAATCTGGTGCCGCACTGGGCGACCTGGGAGCATTTCAACGAGCTCGACAAGAAGGGGCTCGCCATGTACGGCCAGATGACCGCCGGCTCGTGGATCTATATCGGCACCCAGGGCATCGTGCAGGGCACCTACGAAACCTTCGTCGAGGCCGGTCGCCAGCATTATGAGGGCGACCTGACCGGCAAGTGGATCCTGACCGCGGGTCTCGGCGGAATGGGCGGGGCCCAGCCGCTCGCTGCCGTGATGGCCGGCGCCTGCTGCCTTGCCGTCGAATGCGACGAGACCCGAGCCGACTTCCGCCTGCGTACCCGCTATCTCGACGCCAAGGCGCACACGCTCGACGAAGCACTTCAGATGATCGACGCATGGACGAAGGCAGGCGAGGCGAAATCCGTCGGCCTGATCGGCAACGCCGCCGACATCTTCCCCGAACTCGTCGCGCGGATGAAGGCCGGGGGCATGCGTCCCGACATCGTCACCGACCAGACCTCCGCCCATGACCCGATCCACGGCTATCTGCCCAAGGGCTGGACCGTCGCCGAGTGGCGCGAGACGCAGGAATCCGATCCGACCGCTGTCGGCAAGGCGGCGCGTGCATCCATGAGGGAGCACGTCCAGGCCATGGCCGATTTCTGGGACGCGGGCGTTCCCACGCTCGACTACGGCAACAACATCCGCCAGATGGCGCTGGAGGAAGGGCTCGAGAACGCTTTCGCATTCCCGGGCTTCGTGCCCGCCTATATCCGCCCGCTCTTCTGCCGCGGCATCGGTCCGTTCCGCTGGGCGGCGCTGTCGGGCGATCCGGAGGACATCTACAAGACCGATGCCAAGGTGAAGGAACTGGTCGACGATCCGCATCTGCACAACTGGCTCGACATGGCGCGCGAACGTATCGCTTTCCAGGGCCTGCCGGCACGCATCTGCTGGGTCGGCTTGAGGGACCGTGCGCGTCTCGGCCAAGCCTTCAACGAGATGGTCCGCAACGGCGAATTGTCCGCACCCGTCGTCATCGGCCGCGATCACCTCGATTCCGGTTCCGTCGCCTCTCCCAACCGCGAGACGGAATCCATGAAGGACGGATCGGATGCGGTGTCCGACTGGCCGCTCCTGAACGCTCTTCTCAACACGGCAAGCGGGGCGACCTGGGTGTCGCTCCATCATGGCGGTGGCGTCGGGATGGGTTTCTCCCAGCACTCCGGAATGGTGATCTGCTGCGACGGCAGCGAGGAGGCCGACGAGCGACTGGCGCGCGTGCTATGGAACGATCCGGCAACCGGCGTCATGCGCCACGCCGATGCGGGCTACGAGATCGCGCTCGACTGCGCCCGTGAGCAGGGGCTCAAGCTTCCCGGCATCCTCGGCGCGTAGCATCGTATAACCCGATATAACCCGGCGCGTCCTCAGCGTCGGGATCCATGCGAATATCCGAACACGGGCGCGGTTCATCCGCGCCCGTGTTTTCGTTTGCTCACGGGCAAACCCCTGCGCGCCGTCCCTCCGCAAGTCCCGGGTGACCCGATTCCTGCAACGAAGTGACCCTTATGCGCGGAGGGGTTGCGGCGGCAGGAGCGATACGGGCAAAAGTTTACGTGACGTCATAACCTGAAAGTATAATCCCCGGGGGCGGGGTTGTTTGACCGCCGGCGCGTCCGTCTTCTAGCCTTGACATTGTTCCTTCTGCATCCGTGCAGCATTTCCGGAACCTCCGAGCGTTTTCCGCCCGGGTGCGCCACCGCCTGACGTCACCCCGCGAAGCAAACGTTCCAATATGACGCGCCGCAAAGGCCGCACCTCCCAAGACAATGACGTGGGCAATGCCACCAGAGGACAAAGAGATGAACTTCATTACAAGACGAACCCTGCTCGGCGGCACCGCCGCGCTGGGAGGGCTTGCAGCCCTGGGGCTGGGCAACATCCCGGCTTTCGCGGACGAGGCAGGCAACAAGGTCCTGCGGCTTCCGCTTGCACGCGCGGCGGGCAATCTCGACCCCCAGCGCTATGTCGGCATCTTCGCCGTCCAGGAACTGATCTTCGATCCGCTCGTGCAATATACACGCGGCGGGGTGATCGAGCCGGCGTTGGCCGAATCCTGGGATCTCGCCGAGGACGAGACGTCTGTCACCTTCCATCTCCGCCCGGACGTCACCTTTACCGACGGCGAGAAATGGAACGCGGCATCGATGGTCTGGAACCTCGAACGCTGGCTGCCGAAGGAAGACTACAACTGGCTGCACATTTCCAACAATCTCGACAGGATCGAGACCGTCGATGACATGACGGTTGCGATCCACTTCACCAAGCCTACTCCCACGGCCCTTACCGAGTTCACCTATGTGCGTCCGGTCCGGTTCCTCAGCCCGAAAGCGGTCGATGCGGACGGCACCTATGCCGAACCGGTCGGCACCGGCCCGTGGAAGATCGAGAAGGACGCGCCCGAGGGAACCGAACTGGTGCCCAACGAAAATTACTGGGGCACCCGTCCGCAACTCGACAAGCTTTCACTCGTCGTCATCCCGGATGCGCGCAGCCGGATGTCCGCGCTGCAGGCCGGCGATATTGACGCGATGGGCGGCGCCTTCATCGCCCCGGTCGCGCCCCAGGAGGCGACCACGCTCAAGGCCAACGGCATCACTGTCGTTACCGACACCGGCACCGACACGATGCTCCTCGGCTTCAATCCGCGCATCGAACTGTTCAAGGACGTCAAGGTCCGCCACGCCTTCAACCTGCTGATCGACCGGGAAGGCATTGGCGCCGTCCTGATGAAGGGTTTCGCCACGCCGACGATGAACCTCTATCCCGAGGTCATCGCCTATTCCGGCAAGCGCTATGACGTGCCCAAGCGCGATGTGGAGGCGGCCAAGGCGCTTCTCGAGGAGGCCGGCTGGACGGGCGACGGCATTCGCTCCAGGGATGGCAAGCCGCTGAAGGTGGAGCTGGTCGTGTCTGAAGACGCGGTCCCCAATTCCCGCGCGCTCGGCGAGGTTCTCCAGGCCGGTTTCGCCGAAGCCGGGATCGACCTGTCGCTTCGCAACGTCGACCATGCCGCGCGCCACGGCGACATCCCGGAGTTCAAGTACGACCTGTCGCTCTTCGTCACCAACGGTGCGCCCTACGACCCCTATAACACGCTGGGCCTGATGATCCTGTCCACCATCCAGCCGGGGACCGACGGCAAGATCTTCGAGGACCCGGAAGTCGATCCGTTGATCGAGGCGGCGCTCAATGCCCCCGAAGGCGAACGCGAAGCCGCCTTCCAGGCTGTCCTCGACTGGCTGCATGATAACTGGGCTATGGCGCCGCTCTACCATGCGCAGCGCATCTGGGCGCATAACGACCGGATCAAGGCTTTCGAAATTCCGGCGACGGAATACGAGATGCCGCTCAAGGGCCTTGCCCTCTGAGGAACGTGCCGGCGCCCGGCCGGAAGCCGGGCGCCCCTCGCATACATGTCAAGGGTCAGCCAATCAGATGCTGAAAGTCGCAATCAACCGCGGAATGTCGGCGGCGGTCCTGATCGTCATCGCCTCCATATTCTCCTTCATCATCATCGCGGCATTCCCCGGGAACGTCGCCGCCCTGATCGCGGAACTGCGCGGTGGGTTCGTCACCCATGACGTGGTGGCAAAGGTCGCCGAGGACTACGGCCTCAACGATCCGCTCCCGGTCCGCTACTTCGCCTGGGTGGGCGACGTGCTGCAGGGCGATTTCGGACATTCGCTGAGAACGGGGGAGGACGTCTCCGCTGCTATCGTGAAGCGGCTGCAGGCGACATTCATCCTCATCGCTGGCGGGATCACGGTCACGCTGATCGTCGGCGTCACCCTCGGCTTCCTCGGCGCCATGTGGCCCAACGGGACAGTCGACCGCATCGTCCGGGTCATCGCCGTCGTCTGCGTCTCGGTTCCGAAATTCTTCATGGCGGCGATGCTGATCCTTGCCTTCGGCGTAATGATGAACCTGCTGCCGACCTTCGGGTTCCGCGGACCCCTGTCGTGGATCCTGCCGAGCATCGCCGTCGGCATCGTGCCCGGGGCGCTATTGAGCCGCATCGCCCGCGTCGCGCTCGAGGAGGCGATGAGCCGGCCCTATGTGGTCACCGCCAAGAGCAAGGGCTTCGGCCGCCGACGGATCATCTTCCGCGATGCCCTTCCCAATATCGTGCCCGTCTGCCTGACAGCGGTTGGCATGGACATCGCCTTTATCACCCAGTCCTCCCTGATCATCGAACCCATCTTCTCCTGGCAGGGTGTTGGAGCCTATTTCGTGGAGGCGGCGCGTTTCCGGGATCTTCCCGTGCTGCAGTCGTGCCTGCTCCTGTTCTCCGTCTTTTTCATCATCGTCAACCTGTCGGTCGATCTCATCGTGATGACGGTGGATCCGCTGCAGCGGCGAGCCGCGAGGGCCTGACATGAAGGACTTCATCTCCACGCTCCGCGCCGTCGGCTGGCCCATCAACCTGCTGATCGCCTTCTTCATCTTCATCACGCTCTTCGGTTCGTTCATCACACCCTACGATCCCAATGCCCAAGACCTGATGAGCGCCCTGCAGAGCTTCAGCACGAGGCACTGGCTCGGCACCGACAATCTCGGCCGCGACACGCTCAGCCGCCTCATCTCCGGCGCGCAGACCACGCTGGTGGGCGTCACCATCATCCTCGCCATGGCGGGAACGGTCGGCATGGTCCTGGGGACCATCTCCGGCTTCTTCGGCCGCTGGGTGGACGAGGTTATCATGCGTCTCGTCGATTTCGGCCTCAGCGTGCCGAGCCTGTTCGTCGCGCTCGCCATCGTCGGCGTGTTCGGGCCGAGCTACTGGAACATGATCATCGCGCTCTCGATTGCCTGGGTGCCGATCTATGCGCGGCTGACGCGCGGCGTGGTGAAGGCGGCCGTCAACCAGCCGCATATCGAAAGCCTGCGGGTGCTGGGCGCCAGCCGCACCCGGATCATTGTCCATCATCTCATCCCGGTCGCTCTGGGTCAGGTGCTCATCTATGCGAGTGCCGATGCGGGCCTTCTCGCGCTCGCCATCGCCAACTTGAGCTTCCTCGGCCTCGGGGTTCAGCCACCCCTTGCCGAATGGGGGCAGATGCTCGTCTCCGGCATGCCCTATCTGCAGGAAGCGCCACGGCTGGTCATCCTTCCCGGTGTCGCCCTGACCCTCATGGTCGTCGGCTTCAACCTGTTCGGGGAGTCGATCGCGCTCGCCAAGAACCCCCGTCCCCTGAGCAAGCGCAAACTCGCACTGCGCCGCCAACTCTTCATGAAGGAGAAGGCAGCATGAAGGACATGCATGACATGAACACGTCTCTGCTGGAGGTCGCCAATCTCTCGGTGACCCTCCATACGGCCAAGACCAGCGTCCAGCCGGTCGACAATGTCAGCTACTCGGTCAAAGCGGGGGAGGTGCTCGCCATCGTCGGAGAGAGCGGAAGCGGCAAGACCATCATGAACATGGCGCCGCTCGGGCTCCTGCCGGCGGGTGTCGATTCCGAGATGTCCGGCAGCGTCCGTTTCGAGGGGCAGGATCTCCTGTCCGCGGGCAACGGCAAGCTCCGCCAGGTGCGCGGCGGCGAGATCGGGGTGATCTTCCAGGATCCGTTGAGCGCTCTCAACCCGGTGCGCCGGATCGGTCGGCAGATCGCCGAGATATCCGAACGTCATCTGGGATTGACGACGAAGCAGGCCGAAAAGAAGGTGGCCGAATTGCTGGCGCTCGTCGGCCTGCCCGATCCGCTCAGTCGCATGCAGCAGTTCCCGCACGAATTGTCCGGGGGCATGCGCCAGCGCGTCGGCATCGCCATGAGCCTTGCCGGGGAGCCTAAGCTCCTCATCGCCGACGAACCCACGACCGCGCTCGATGTCACCGTGCAGGCGCAGATCGTGGAATTGCTCAAGGATCTGCAGAAGCGGCTGCGCATGGCGATCGTGGTCATCACCCACGATTTCGGCGTCGTCTCGGGCATGGCGAACAAGGTGGCGGTCATGTATGCCGGCCGGCTTTCCGAACTGGGGTCCGTGGATGACGTTCTGCTCGATCCGGTCCATCCCTACACGCGCGGCCTTCTGAAATCCGTCCCGTCGCTCGACTCCGAGATCGGGTCGGAATTCATCGGATTGCCGGGCCATCCTCCGGACCTGTCGCGCCGCATCGACGGCTGCCCCTTCGCGCCGCGCTGTTTCGCGGCGCTCGAAAGCTGCCGCGAGCACCGGCCGCCGCTCCTGCCCGTTCCCCATTCCGCCGCGGCCCGCGTCGTCGCATGCCCGGTGGTTCTCAATTCCCATGCCGAGGCTGTTTGATGACGGACCCTCTTTTGAACATCGTCGACTTGAAGACCTATTTCCGCGACACTAGGACCGGCCAGAACATCAAGGCCTGCGACGGAATTTCGCTCGACATCAACGAGGGCGAGATCGTCGGTCTCGTCGGTGAATCCGGCTGCGGAAAGTCGACTCTCGGGCGCACGCTCGTCGGTCTCGAAGACGCCAGCGGAGGGGAAATCCGCTATGGCGGAGAAAACCTTCTCACCATGCATGGGCGCAAGCTGCACACCACCCGCAGGAAGATCCAGTACGTCTTCCAGGATCCGCTTTCCTCGCTCAGCGGGCGGATGACGATCGGCCAGGCCATCGAGGAAGCGCTGATCATCAACGGCGAACGCAATGCGGCGGCGAGGCGCGCGCGCGTCGTCGAGCTTCTGGAGGCGGTGAGCCTGCCGGACCAGATCGCCGAGCGCTATCCGCGCGAGATGTCGGGCGGGCAGCGCCAGCGTGCCTGCATCGCGCGGTCGCTCGCTGCCGATCCCAAGGTGCTGATCTGCGACGAACCGGTGAGCTCGCTCGACGTGTCGATCCGCGCGCAGGTGATGAACCTGTTCCTGAAGCTGCGCGACGAATTCGGCTTGGCCTGCCTTCTGATCGCCCACGATCTGGCGATCGTGCGTCAGGCGGCGAGCCGGGTCTATGTCATGTATCTCGGCCGGATCATGGAGGAGGGGGAAAGCAGGGCGCTCTACGGCAATCCCGCCCATCCCTACACCCAGGCCCTGCTCAGCGCCGTGCCGTCCACCAATCCGGTGGAGGAGCGCGACCGCCAGCGGATCCTTCTCAAAGGCGATGTGCCGAGCCCGATCAACCCGCCGAGCGGGTGCCGCTTCCGCGGCAGGTGCCCGATCGCGCAGCCGGTCTGCGAAACGCCTCCGCCGACGATCGCGGTCGATCAGTTTCACGTCGCGGCTTGTCATTTTCCCGGAAAACTGGCGCTCGCAGGCTAGTTTTTGCGGTGACCCAGGCCGTGCCTCCGAAGTTCATAACCGGGCAGGACAACGGGTTGTTTGTCAGGAATTATTTCTTGGAATCAACTTTCGATACATTCCGGCCATGACCAAGCCAATTCCATTCAGATCGCTGCAAACAGGCGGCGAGACTGTCTCCCTGCTCATCGACGGCAAACGGACCGACGCCCCCGTGGGGGTGTCGGTCTCAGCCCTTCTTCTTCGCGAGGGCCGTGGCAGCCGCGTCCATGTGAAAGGCGGCGATCGGGCGCCTTACTGCATGATGGGCGTGTGTTTTGAATGCCTCGTCACCATCAATGGAGAGCGCAACCGGCAAGGCTGCCTCGTCACCGTGGCCGAAGGCATGGAAATAGAGGTTCAGGACCATGTCTGACCTCGATCTCCTCATCATCGGCGCAGGGTCCGCCGGCATGGCCGCAGCGGTGACGGCCGCCGCACGCGGTCTGAGCGTCGAAGTTATCGAGGAGCGCGCTTCGGCCGGTGGCAACCTTCATCATCAGGGCAACCGCGAAGCCGGGGAGAGGGCGGCGCCTCATGCGCCGGACCATGCACGCGGCAAGGAATTGCGGGCGCGGTTCGAGCGAAGCGGCGCCACGCTGACTAACGGCACCTTTCCTTGGCGGATCGAGCCCGATGGCAGTGTGGCTCTCGCCGGCGAGGCGAGGGATACGCGAAGCCCGAAATTCACGCTGATCGCGACCGGCGCGATGGAGCGCCCGGTGGCCTTTCCGGGCTGGACGCTGCCCGGGGTCATGGGTGCGGGTGCCGCGCAGCTTTTGCTCAAGGGGTCGGGTATCGTGCCGAGCGGAAAAATCGTTCTCGCCGGCGCCGGTCCGCTTCTTTATCTGGTCGCCTGGCAGCTTTTGCAGGTGGGAGCGACGCCCAGCGCGATCCTCGACTCGTCGAAAGTCGCAGACCGGTTCGCGGCCCTCCCGGCGCTTCTGGGGGTAAGGGACAGAGCCCTCGTCTTCCGCGGTCTCGCCATGTTGCGCGAGCTCCGCCGGGCCGGGGTGAAGTTCCACCGGGTCGAGAGCATCAGGGCGACCGGCGAGGCGAGCGTGGAAACAGTTGTCGCCGCGACCGCAAGCGGCCCCATCGACCTGCCGGCAGACGTCCTCCTCGTGCACGACGGGGTCATTCCCGCGACACAGCTTTCGCGTCTGGCGGGCTGCACCCATGTCTGGGACGAGACCCAGCAGGCGCACAAGCCCGTGACGGATGAGTGGGGCATGTCGTCATCGAGCGCGTTGTTCGTAGCCGGCGACTGCGGCGGTATCGGCGGCGGGAAGGCGGCCGAGGCCCGTGGTGCCATCGCGGCACTGGCGATCGCCGAAAAGCTCGGTCTCCTGAGTGCGGAGGAGCGGGACCGGAAGGCCGCGCCTCATCGCAAAAGCCTCGACGTCGAACTGCGGCTCCGGCGTTTCCTCGATGCACTCTACCCGCCCCGGCTTTCGACAGCCGGTTTGGAGTATGAAGACACTGTTGTCTGCCGCTGCGAAAACGTCACCGCGGGGCAGCTGAGGGAAGCGATCGCGGCAGGGGCCGACGGTCCGAGCAAGCTCAAGCCCTTTACCCGCGCCGGCATGGGACCCTGCCAGGGCCGCATGTGCGGACCCAATCTCGTGAGGTTGCTGAACCAGGAGAAGGGTCTGCCCGAAACGGACCTCATGCTCAATATCCGCGCGCCACTGAAGCCGGTGTCGCTCGGTGAAATTGCGGGGCTTGAACAATGACCGGATCAACGAGGGAAACCGGCTTTGCGGTCATCGGCGGCGGCATCGTCGGCGCTTCGGTGGCCTATGGCCTGGCAAAGGCCAGGGAAGACGTGCTGCTCTTCGACGAGGGTGACAAGGCGTTTCGCGCCAGCAACGGCAATTTCGGCCTTGTCTGGGTTCAGGCGAAAGGCGGCATGTTGCCCGCCTATGCACCTTGGGCGTTGCGCGCGCGCCATGAATGGAGCGACTTTCATTCCGAACTTCTCGAAGCGACCGGGATCGATGTCGAGCCCGAACTCGATGGCGGCCTGTTCATCTGCTTCACCGAGGAGGAACTGGCCGAGCGCAAGGCGTTGCTCGACCGCCTGTCACCCTTTGCTCCGGATTTCGACTACGAGGTTCTGCCGCTTGCCCAGGCGCGGAAGCATCTCAGGCATCTCACCGGGGTGGCCGGGGCGACTTGGTCGCAGCTCGACGGCGCCTGCAACCCGATGAAGCTTCTGCGTGCGCTTCTGGAAGGCACCCAAAAGGCGGGAGGCATGTTGCTGACGGGCGGCAAGGTGACGGCCCTCGCGCAGCAATCCGGCGGCTGGAAGCTGGACACCCCCGAGGGCACGGTACTTGCCGAGAAGGTGGTGTTCGCCGCAGGTCTTGGCAACAAGGCGCTGTGCGCCGAGATTGGCTTCGATCTGCCGGTCAAGCCGGTTCGCGGCCAGATCCTCGTCTCCGAGCGCCATCCGCGCATGATCGAATATCCGACCGAACTCGTGCGCCAGACGAAGGACGGAACCTTCATGATGGGCGGAAGCTGGGAGGATGTCGGCTTCGACACCGGCAATACGCTCGCCGCCATCCGCCGCATCGCCTCCAACGGGGTGAAGGCGTTCCCCTTCCTCAAGGATGTCAAGCTCGTTCGTTCCTGGGGCGCGTTGCGGATCATGGCGCCGGACATGGCCCCGGTCTACGACGAACTGGCGCCCGGCGCCTTCCTGGTGACCTGCCATTCCGGCGTCTCGCTGGCCGCCATCCATTCGCGCCAGATCGCCGACTGGATACGGGCCGGGACGCTGAGGCAGGAAGCCGCCGATTTCACCGCCCGGCGGTTCGCCGCGAACTGACGGGACCGGCCTTGCGGAAAAGCCCCGCTGCAGACCCTGCAGCGGGGCTTTCCTTGATGGGGTAGTGGTGGCCTTGATGGGGCAGTGGTGGAGAGTCTGACTAGACCGCGGCGACGATCTGCACCTCGATGAGGATTTCGGGCAACGCCATGCTCGACTGCACGGTCGCCCGGGCGGGTGGCGCGTCGGCATCGATCCAGTCGAGCCAGACCTCGTTCATGGCGTCGAAATCACTGATGTCCTTGAGCCAGATCTGGACATAGAGAAGCTGCGACTTGTTGCTGCCGATGGAAGCGAGCAACGCGTCGGCCCTGGCGAGGATCTGCTCGGTCTGGCCTTTTATACCGACGCTCTTGTCGGCCGCCGTCAGGCCCGAGAGGTAGGCGGTGCCCTGGTGGACGACCACCCGGCTGAGCTTGGCGGTCTTTTCATATCGTTGGATCACGGGAGTGGTCATTCGGGCAGTCTCTTCGCGTCTTGGTGTGTCAGATTGGGGTGTCGGGCTCAGCCCTCGACGGGCTGTTGGCCCAGCAGTTCGGCCGAGGCGCCATGGCTCGACGGTTCTGCGAAAAAGCGGTCCGGCGCGAAGGGATCGAGCGCCTTGTGGCGGCGATCAACAACGATCTCGTCGGCGAGCGCCTTGCCGAGATAAGGCGCGAGCGTCACGCCGCTGTGGGTGACCGCGACGTAATAGTTGGCGAGATCGGGCATGGCGCCGACGCAGGGAAAGCCGTCCTTCGGCATCGGTCGATAGGTTGTGCGGACCGCCTCGATCCGTACGCCTTCGAGAACCGGCATGATCTTCCGCGTGACGTCGAGAAGTTCCTGGGCTTCCGGACCGTCAGCCTCAAGCGACTTCGCCTCGTCGAAGCGCTTCTCGATGGACGCCTTCTGGATCATAAGGCGACCCGCCCCGTCCGGACGGACGTTGAGGTCGTCGGCGTGCAACTGGCTGCGCAGCGTCGTGGCCACCGGCGGGGTGAAGGCCAGGATGCCGACCGTGGGAGCCAGCGGCACTTTCTCGACGCCGAGATCGGCATCGGCCTGGCTGCCGGTACAGTTGATCACATAGTCGGCCTTGATCCTTTCGCCGCCGGCGGTGTGAACCGCTTCGACGCGGGAGCCCTTGGTTTCGACGCGGGTGATCGGGGTATGGGAGCGAATGGTCGCGTCATGGCGGCGTCCGGCTTCCCGCAAGAGCCAGGCGGAATAGATCATCGGGTCCACCCAGCCTTCCTCGGGATAGTAGGCGATCGGATAGGCGCCGATCTCGCCGATATCGAGGTCCGGTTCCATTTCTGCGAGCTTGCGCGGGTCGAGCCACTCGACGCCGTAGCCCCAGTCGCTCATCTGCTGAAAATTGCCCCGCTGCCACTCCTGGCCTTCCTGCGTGGTCCGCCATTCCAGACTGCCGGTCTGCCAGAGCCAGGGAGAACCGCCGAAATCCCGGCGCAATTCGATGTGGGCGCGCATGCCTGCAACGTTGAGCGCGAAATAGGAGCGTGGGTTCTTGCTGGTGGCATTGGTCCAGGAGAAGCTGGTGGCGGACGCCTTGCCGCCGATGTTGCCGGCATCGAAGACCGTGACTTTCGCCCCCGCCTTTGCGCATTCATAGGCGATTGAGCTTCCGATCATTCCTGATCCGATGACGACGACATGCATGTTTTGCCTCCAATGCACTTAGTATCCTCGTGCCGCTCCTGCCGCAGGTAAGCCCCTGGCGGCGGCGGATTTCGAGCTTTCGGATCATGTGCTGCGAAGGAGGATGCGGGGTCAAACAACCCGAAGGGGGGCGCTGCCTTGATAAAGTTATCAAGGCCGTTCGAGCCCTCTGACGCGGGAGAATGACATCTCGGCCCCTACCATGAACGGGCACGGACAGATGCTGTCCATGGGTTATCAAGTTTGCGGCCTGTCCCGGGCCTTCGAGTGATATCGAAGGCAGGGACACAAGGAGATTGCCACTGCCCGCCATGACAGAACTGCCAAAAGACGGAAGCGCCGGGCTGCTCGTTCTGGGCGGCCGCGACATCGCCGGCATCACCGACGTGGCGGAACTTATCGGCGTGGCGCGCGAGGCGCTGCGCAAGACGTCGGATCTCACCGCCGTCCAGGACGTCCGCCGGGTTCTCGATCTTGAGGAGCCGGGCGGCGCCTGCCTGTCGGTCATGTATGCCGCCATTGCGGACCTGCCGCTTTTCGGCGCCAAGGTGCTCTCCGTCCTTCCGCAGAATTTCGCCCGCGGCCTGCCCTCCCATCGCGGTGGCATCCTCCTGTTCGAACGCGACTGCGGCACCCCTGTCGCCATTGTCGACGGCGGCCAGACCACAGCCTGGCGCACCGCCGCCGCAAGTGCCGTCGCCACGCAATGCCTGTCACGCGAGAATTCGAGCGTGCTGACGCTCATGGGCTACGGCGAACAGGCCGAACGCCACGTTGTCGCGCTGTCCGCGATCCGTCCGATCCGGGAAATCCGCGTCTGGGGCCGCGATCCGGAGAAGGCGGAAGCCTTCGCGGACAAACAGCGCGCGGCGGGGTTCGATGCGAAAGGCTGTGACGATGCGCAGACTGCTGTCGCGGGCGCCGATATCGTCTGCACGGTCACTTCGGCGCGAACCCCGATCCTCTCGGGCGAATGGCTGACGCCCGGAACCCATGTCAACGCGGTGGGCGCGAGCGTGCCGAGCATTCGCGAACTTGACGATGCCTGCGTGACGCGAAGCGGCATCTGGGTCGACTACATGCCGATGGCCCTGACCTCGGCGGGCGAGATCGTCGAAGCCATCCGCGACGGACTGATCTCGAAGGACCACCTGAAAGGTGAGATTGGCGCGGTGATCAACGGCGCCATTCCGGGCCGCACGTCGGATGACCAGATCACGCTCTACCGTTCTCTTGGCGTACCCGCGCAGGACATCGAGTTCGCCAATTTCTTCTATGCCGTCGCCAGGTCTAAAGGCTTGGGCGCGACGGTTCCCTTCGAGGATCTGAACCATGCTTGAGAGCCAACGAGACAAGTTCGCGCTGCCGCCGGAGATCAGCTATCTCGATTGCGCCTACATGTCGCCGATCCCGCTCGCCTCGATCGAGGCCGGCAAGCGCGGGACTGCGGTCAAGGCCGAGCCGTGGAAGATGACGATCGATTCCTATTACGACGGGGTGGAGGAGGCGCGCACGCTGGCGGCCGGCACCATCGGTGCGACGGCGGACGACGTGGCCGTGATCGCGGCGACGAGCTACGGCCTTGCAACGGCGGCCAAGAACGTGCCCGTGCCCGCTGGCTCCACCATCATCCTGATGGAAAACGAGCATCCGTCGCATCGCTATGTCTGGTATGAGCTGGCCGAACAGAACGGCGGCACGGTGACTGTGGTCGCCAAGCCGGAGGACGGCGACTGGACGCCGACCCTGGTCGCGGCGATCAGGGATTCCGGCCTGCCGGTAGCGGTCGTCGCCGGCACGCTCCTGCACTGGTTCGAGGGTACCAGGGTCGATATCGAGCAGGTCGCCGAAGCGGTCCGCGAGGCGGGCGCCTGCCTGGTGATGGACGGCACGCAGTGGGTGGGCGCGGTGCCGTTCGATGTCCGGGAAATCCAGCCGGACTTCCTGTCTTTCGCCACCTACAAGTTCCTGCTCGGGCCCTATCGCCTCGGTTTTCTCTATGCGAGCGAGCGTTGGCACCGGGAGGGGAAGCCGCTCGAGCACCACGCCTGGCACCGCTACAACGGCGACAAGCCGGATTTCTATGTGGAGACAGTGCCCGGCTACAAGGCGGGCGCCCGGCGCTTCGACATGGGCGAACGGTCGGATTTCGCCGTCCTGCCCGTCGCCATCGAATCGCTGAAACTGATCGAATCGCTCGGCCTGCCGGCAATCAGCGAGAGGTTGAGCTTTCTTAACGACCGCATCTGGGAAGAGGCCCTGCGCCATGAACTCGTCCCGGCCATCGATCCGTTGCGGGTCCCGCACATCTCGATCCTCGACATGAAGGGCCGCCTGCCCGAGGGCGTCGGGGCCAAGCTGAAGGCGGAGAACATCCACGTGACCGTGCGCGGAGTGAAGGTCCGAGTCTCCCCGCACATCTACAACGATGAAAAGGACATCACCCGCCTGTTCGAGGTGCTCTCGGCCAACGCGCTCGATTGACCGGTCAGGCCGAGACCTGCTCGCAACCCTCTGACATCTGCCGGATGCCGGCGTCGACCTCGTGCATGTAGGCGCGGGACTCCTGCAACAGATAGGTCGTGAAGGCTTCGGTGACAGCGGAAGCGGTGATGCCCCATGGCTTGTAGATGCTCAGATTGAGCTCGAGCGTGGGTTCGAACTCGCGAATGACGATCGGCAGGTCGCGTTCCATCCAGGCCGACAGTCGATCGACGACGCTGACGCCCGCGCCGGCCGCCACGAGGTCGATGCACCCTTTGGAAAGTCGCGCCTCGATCTTGTTGTTGCGGTTGACGTTCTGCTCCTCGCACATGCGATCGAGCTGTCGCCGGGTCGGATCCGTCGAGCCAAGGGAGATGAAATCGACGCCCTCCAGGTCGGCGACCGTGATCCGCGAAAGTCTTGCCAGCGGGTGACCCACCGGCATCACACAGACCGGGGGCGTCGAGATGAAGCTGCGGCGCGTGATCGACGGATTGTCCTCGAACAGCGTCGAGCCGATGCCGAGGTCGAGCTGGTTGCGGGCAGCGCGCTGGATCACCATCACCGAACTGCGGATGTCGATACCGATCGAGATTGCGGGATAGATCTTCGAGAAAGCGGCAATGATCCGGGGCAGAAGCGTCAGGCCGAAGGCGGGCAGGGCGCAGACTTCCAGCCGGCCGCTGCGCAGTTCGCGGATATCGCGCGCGGCGCGGGTGACCGTGCGCGCCGTTTCGAAGACGCGCTCGATCTCGGCGTAAAGCATGTGGGCTTCGGGCGTGGGAACCAGCCGCTGACGGGTCTTCTGGAAGAGCTTGAATCCCGCCTTGTCGGCGATCTGCATGAGCGCCTTGCTGACTGCTGGCTGGGTGATTTCAAGCGAATCCGCCGCCTTTGTGGTGGTTCCATGCAGCATCACGGCTGCGAAAACCTCGATCTCTCTTGGCGTGAAGTCTCTACTCATCGCTCTCAACGGGTCCTTTCACGCACCCCTCCCGCCGCAAATGTGCGAAAAATTCAAGGCCCTGTAAATGCCGTGTCAGGGGTTGAGGGCGTTCGGCAGTGACAGGGCCATGTCCAGAAGCGCGCGGTCGGCGCCGGGTTGGGCCGCGAGCTGGACGGAGGCGGGAAAGACGTCGCGGCTCGGAATCGGAATGGCGAGGGCGGGCATGGTCAGCATGTTGGCCCAGCGGCGGAACGTTCCCCCTGTCATGCCGAAGGGCACATGCGCGTCGCCCACCCGCGTCATCTCGTCGGAAAGGCGTGGCGCGAGGCCGGGTGCCGTCGGGATGGCGAGAATATCTACGCCGTCCATCAGATCGCCCAGCTGGCCCTGGGCAGTCTGCCGGGTGGCCCGGGCCGCCGCCACGTCTTGTGCGCTGTAGCGGCGGGCATGGTCGAGCATGGCGTGAACGGCGCTTCCAACCTTGTCCGGTGCGGCATCGATTTGCGCGCCGTAGCTCTCCGCGAATTCATGCAGAAGCAGGATCAGCCCGGCCTGGACGAACGCCTTCTGCTCAGGGAAGGCCCGCTCGATGATGCTGACACCCCGGTCCCGGCAGGCACCGAGCCAGTTGGCGACGGCGATGGCGACGGACTGATCGAGTTCCGCGTCGTAGAGATCGGAGCAAACGGCGATGCTCATCTTCTCGACAGGGACCGCTCGCTGGGTGCCGTGTTCAGGCAGCGACCGTCCGAGCATGGCTTCGGTGGTCGACCGGATATCTTCGATGGAGGTGGCGATCGGACCGAGCGCGTCGAGAGACGTCGCGGTTGGCAGGCTACCCGCTGGATCGATCAGGCCGTTGGTGGGCTTGAAGCCGAAAAGGCCGTTGGCGGCGGCGACAGAGCGGTTGGAGCCGCCGGTGTCCGAACCGATCGCCACGGCGCAGAACCCCGCGGCGACGGCCGCCGCCGAACCGCTGCTGGTACCCGCCGTTCCGCGCGACGGGTCGAGCGGATTGGCGACCTTGCCGAACCACGGATTGTCATGGGTGCCGAGCGTGAGTTCGTGCATGTTGGTCTTGGCGATGATGATGGCGCCGGCGGCCTTGAGATTGGCGACGCAGGCGGCATCTCTCCCGGCGATCCGGCCGTCATGGAGCCTCGAGCCGGCGGTCGTCGGCCAGCCCTCGACATCGATCATGTCCTTCACGGCGACCGGGATCCCGTGCAGCAGCCCGCGCCGTCCGTTCGCCCTGATCTCGGTTTCCGCCCGACGGGCTGCCTCGAGCGCTTGTCCGGGGTCACGGTAGATTATGGCGTTGATCGCTCCGTCGTGCGCGTCCATGCGGGACAGACACTCCTCGACGATCGAGACCGGCGACAGGCCCTCGTCGATGGCCGCAGCCAGTTCGGAGACGGAGAGGCGATGTACGAGGCTCATGCGGCGGCCGTATGGTTGCGGCTGTCCGGCTCGTCGACGAGATGGCAGGCGGCATAGTGGTCGGGGGCGGATGGGCGCAACGGGGGATCGACTTCCGCGCAGAGACCGAAGGCGAGCGGGCATCTGCTTCGGAAATCGCATCCCTTTCGCTTTTCGAACGGGCTCGGCAGCTCGCCCTCGAGTACCGGCTTGTCCTGCAGGCGGTTACGCGGATTGGGGTCGGGCCGCGCGGCGATCAGCGCCCGGCTGTAGGGATGCGTCGGGTTGGCCCAGAACGACGCCCGCGGCGCGGTTTCGACGAGCTGTCCCAGATGCATCACCGCGATCCGGTCGGCCATGTGGCGGATGACGGAGAGGTCGTGGGAGATGAAGAGATAGGCCGTCCCCAACTCCCGTTGGAGATCCTTGAGGAGATTGAGGATCTGCGCCTGGACCGAGACGTCGAGGGCCGAGACCGGTTCGTCGCAGACGACGAGATCCGGATTGAGGATGAGCGCGCGGGCGATGCCGATCCGCTGGCGCTGGCCGCCCGAGAATTCGTGCGGGAAGCGGTCGGCGGCTTCCGGGCGCAGGCCGACCCTGTCCATCATCTCGGCCACCTTTCTCCGTCGCTCCCCGCGATTGCCGAGGCCATGGACGATGAGCGGCTCCTCGATGATCCGGCGGACGGTGGCTCTCGGATTGAGCGAGGAGAAGGGATCCTGGAAGATCATCTGGACCTTGCGGCGCAAGGGCCTGAGCTGGCGCGGCGACAGGGCGGTCAGGTCGTTGCCGTCCAGCGTGATGCTGCCCGCATCCGGCTTGACCAGAGCGGCCACGATCTTGCCGACCGTCGACTTGCCGCAGCCGGATTCGCCCGCCAGCGCATAGGTCTCGCCACGCTTGATCGACAGCGAAACCTGCGAGACAGCGGTAAGCGCGCCCGAGGGCGTGGAAAAGGTTTTCCGCAGGTCGCGGATGACGAGCAGGTCGTCCGTCATGGGGCTGTCCATGGGTGGTGGCATTTGTAGTGCGAGGCGCCGTCCGATGTCATCGCCGGCTCGACCTCGGTGCAGATCGCATCGCTGCGCGGACAGCGGGGCGCGAAGGGACAGCCCTGCCTGATCGAGCCGGGCTGCGGCGGCAGGCCGGGAATTTCCGTCAGGCGCTCGTCCGGATCGGCGTGCTCCGCCGGCAGGCACGACAGAAGTCCGTGCGTGTAGGGGTGTCGGGGTGCTTCCAGCAGTTCGACCACCGGCCCATGCTCAACGATGCGACCCGCATACATGACCGCCACCCGGTCGGCCATTTCCGCCACGACGCCGAGGTCATGGGTGATCAGCAGGATCGCCATGCCGAGCCGGTCGCGCAGGTCGAGAAGAAGCTTGAGGATCTGCTGCTGGATCGTCACGTCGAGCGCGGTGGTCGGCTCGTCGGCAATCAGCAGGCGCGGTTCGCAGGCGAGCGCGAGCGCGATCATGGCGCGCTGGCGCAGGCCGCCGGAGAGGTTGTGCGGATATTGCTTCGCCCGGCGCTTCGCATCCGGCATGCGGACGAGTTCGAGGAGTTCGATGACCTTCCCCGGCGCTGTCCTGCGGGTGGCCTTGCCGTGGATCAGCAGCATTTCCGCGATCTGCCGCTCGACGGTCATCAGCGGATTGAGCGAGGTCATCGGCTCCTGAAAGACGATCGAGGCCTGGGTTCCGCGCACCTGCCTCAATGTCCGCACGTCCATCTTCATGACGTCGTGGCCGCCGAGCAGTATGGTTCCGTCAGTGATGTGGATCGCCGGCGGCAGCAATTGGAGGATCGAAAAGGCGGTCATCGACTTGCCCGAGCCGGATTCCCCCACCAGCGCCACCACTTCGCCCTCCTGCACCGTCAGGTCCAGCCCGTCGATGACATAGGCGTTTTCGCTGCGTCCACGCAGGCAGGCCCGCAGCCCCTTGATGTCGAGAATGGCGTTCATCTGCTGCGGGACCGCGGGTTGAATGCGTCGTTGAGGCCTTCGCCGACCAGGTTGATGGCGAGCACGGAAAACAGGACGGCAAGGCCCGGGATGGTGATGATGTACCAGTGGGTGCGGAGAACCTCGCGGCCGACGCCGATGATATAGCCCCAGCTCATGACGTTCGGGTCGCCCAGGCCGAGGAAGGAAAGACCGGCCTCAAGCAGGATGGCGGTGGCAATCATCAGCGAGGACGACACGATGATGGGAGTGAGCGCGTTCGGCAGGAGCTGGGTGACGATCAGCCGTAGGTTGGACATGCCCATCACCACGCCGGCAAGCACGAATTCCTGCGGCATCAGCTGGAGGAACTGGGCGCGGACGAGGCGCGCCAGCGGTGGCCACGAGACGAGGCTGATGGCGGTGACGATCGAGGCCATCGAAGGCTTGAAGGCGGCCACCACGACGACGGCGAGCACGAAGGGCGGCGTGGTCTGGAAGATTTCGGTAAGCCCCATCAGCAGCCGGTCGACCCATCCGCCGAAATAACCCGCTGCCGCACCGATCACAGTGCCGATCAGCGTTGCAGCGACCGTCGCGGAGATTCCGATCATCAGTGAAACGCGGGCGCCGTGAAGGAGGCCGGCCATCAGGTCGCGGCCGAGGACGTCGGTGCCGAGAAGGAAGCGGGCATCCTCACCGGGCCACAGGAGCGGACGTCCGACGAGCTTCCACGGGCCCGCCGGATAGAAGATCGGGCCGGCGATCGCCATGCCGGTGATGACCAGGATAAGAAGCACGCCGGCAACCGCGGGCAGGTTGCGCGAGAAGCGACGGAAAAAGCTGTTGCGAACCGCGCTCATTCCATCGAAATCCTGGGATCGATGAGGCGGTATGCGACCTCCGTGACGATATTGGTTATGATGACCATCAGCGAGCACATGAACAGCAGTCCGAGCAGCAGGTTGATGTCGCGCTGGAAGACGGCGGTATAAGCGAGCCGCCCCAGGCCGGGCCAGGCGAAGACCGTTTCGACCAGGACCGAGCCGCCGAGCATGGCGCCGATCTGCAGGCCGAGCATGGTCACCAGCGGCAGCATCGCGTTCCTGAGCACGTGGCGGTAGGCGATTGCGTTCTCGCCCAGCCCCTTGGAGCGCGCGGTGGTGACGAAGTCCTGCTCGCCGACTTCGAGCATGGAGGCGCGCATCAGGCGCACTTCGAATGCCGTCAGATACATGCCCAGCACCAGCGCAGGCATGATGAGATGCTGGCCGATATCGGCGGCGCGCCGCCATCCGGTGTAGCCCGCTCCGATCGTCTCCATGCCGCTCGAGGGCAGTATCCCCATATTGACCGAGAACAGAACGATCATCATCAGTCCAAGCCAGAAAACCGGCGTGGCATAGGCTATCAGCGCGCCCGTCGAGATCAGGTAGTCGGGCCAGCGGTTGACGTTGCGGGCGGCGATGACGCCCATGACGATGCCCATGATGAAGGCAAAAAGGATCGCCGTGACCATCAACAGCAGCGTCGGCCAGAGATGCGCCAGCAGCAACTCGGTGACCGGCCGCGAGAAGCGGAACGAGTAGCCGAGGTCGAAGGTCATCATCTTGCCGAGATAGACAAGGAACCGGACATACATCGGCTGGTCTAGACCGTAGCGCTCGCGCAGGTCGGCCATGAATTCGGGAGAGGCGGCGCCCGCTTCGCCCGCCAGAACGTCGGCGGCATCGCCCGGCGCCATGTTGACGAAAAGGAAGTTGATGACGGCGATCCCGACGAGGATCGGGACGGCCTGAACCAGCCTGCGGGCGACGAACCGGCCTATTCGTAACGCGTTTGAACTCATGGAATTCCCTTTGACGATCGTTCCATAACAAGCGCTCGGCGGCAAGTTAACTAAGTGAACATGCCGGGGTGGGTGTGAAAAGTTATGAACTCTCCCCCGCGATCATGACGACTAGGGGAAAGGTGTGCGGTTCCGCCCAAATCTTGAGCGTCGCGCCCACTTTTGCGGCGCGGCACAGATCGCCCGATCGGCTGCCGGAGCCCGGTCATAACCATTTCCATGTAAGGGGACGCGGCTAGTTGTTAGACGGGTCAGGATCGCTTTCCTAGCATGCTCTCCGGGAACAGCTCGTAAAGGAGAAAGTCGTGATGAACGTCACCCCCCAATTGTTGCGGAAGCCACTGGCGATGATTGCCGTGGCCGCGATCGCCGCATCCACTGCCCTGCTGCCCGCCTCCGCCGAGCCGAAACGGGGCGGCACGCTGACCGCCGTTGTCAACCCGGAGCCCGCCTTCCTGGTTTCTGCCCACAACCCGGTTGGCGGCGTGCTGCAGGTCTCGAGCAAGATGTTCGAGGGCCTGCTGACCTACGATCTGGAGATGAACCTGCAGCCGGCGCTTGCCGAAAGCTGGGATGTGGCCGACGACGGGCTGTCGGTCACCTTTCACCTGCGCGAGGGCGTGACCTGGCACGACGGCGAGCCCTTCACCTCGGAAGACGTGAAGTTCACCACCATGAAGATCTGGAAGGAGCTGCACCCGCGCAACCGCGTCAACATGGCCAAGGTCACGGATGTCGAAACTCCGGACGCGCATACCGCCGTCTTCCGCCTCTCGGAGCCGGTTCCCTTCCTGCTCTCGGTCATGAACGGCGGCGAAAGCCAGGTCGTGCCGAAGCATATCTATGACGGCGAGGATGTCGGCAAGAACCTGGTCGAAAAGGACCCGGTCGGCACCGGTCCGTTCAAGCTCAAGGAGTGGCGGCGCGGCGAGGCGGTTATCCTCGAGCGCTATGACGGCTACTGGCAGGAGGGCAAGCCCTATCTCGACGGTGTGATCTTCCGCATCATCCCGGACGAGGCGGCGCGCGCCACCGCATTCGAAACCGGCGAAGTCCAATATGGCGGCTTCACCCCCGTTTCGCCCTGCACTGCGCAGCGTCTAGGCACGCTGGAGAACATCGGAGTCGAGACCAGGGGCTACGAGTTCTTCGGCACCATCTTCATGTTCGAACTCAACCTGCGCGACGAGGTCCTGAAGGACAAGAAGGTGCGTCACGCGCTCGCCCATGCCATCGACCGCGACTTCATTCTGGAAAACGTCTGGTGCGGCTTCGGCACGCCGACCACCGGTCCGGTGCCTCCGCAACTCACGGAATTCTACACCGACGACGTGCCCACCTACGAGTACGACCCGGCCAAGGCCGAAGCCCTTCTCGACGAAGCCGGTTATCCGCGCGGCGAGGACGGCATCCGCTTCAAGATGGTCCACGATCCGCTGCCATTCGGCCCGAATTTCGTGCGCAGTGCCGAAGTGGTGAAGCAGAACCTGGCGGAAGTCGGCATCGAACTGGAAATCCGCACCCAGGATACGCCGACCTATCTGCGCCGGATCTACACCGACTACGACTTCGACATGTCGAGCACCACGCTTTCCGCACTTCCCGACCCGACGCTCGGCGTGCAGCGGCTCTACTGGTCGAAGAACATTGTCGAGGGCGTACCCTTCTCCAACTCTTCGGGCTATTCGAACCCGGAGATGGACCGCATTCTCGAAGCCGCCCAGACGGAGAACGACAAGGGAAAACGCGTCGAACTGTTCCATCAGATGCAGAAGCTGGCCCAGGAAGACCTGCCCATCATCGATCTCTTCGTGATGAGCCAGGCCACCATCTTCGACAAGCGCCTGAAGAACCACACCACCCAGTCCGACGGTTATCCGACCTTCGCCGACGCCTATCTCGAAAGCGAATAGGCCGGCCGTCGCCGAACACCGGATGGAAGGCGGGCTCCCTTGCGGGGGCCCGCCTGACGGCGGGAAGATCTGGCAGCCGGCATGAACCTAGTGCCCATATCCGCGCCTGCTTATTGGCGGTGAAGCCGGAAAGGCGGCGCAGAATTCGTCCCCGTTCCATAGGTCCGGACAGGAGGGTAGCCGAGGCACTCGCGCTGCCTGGTCAGTGGCGGATCGCCGGTAATTGCTGTTCCGGCTGCGTTCGGGACGTGGATCAACTCGCAGTTTCCGCCGCCGGACAAAATTCCGGGAGACGGCCACAGTGCGGTCGTCTCCCGTTTCGCCGGTCATGCCGGGGAGGTCCAGTCAGGGGTCATTTTCCGGCGATTGCTCGATTGAAGGCCTCGATGACGGCCGCACGATTGTCGTTGATATCGTTCCAGTTCGGCAGCGACAGGCTCTTGATGCTTCCTTCCGGGCCCCAAGGCATGCGCTGCTTCGCATCCTCGCTGAGCTCGACATCCTTGGTCGCCGGGCCGACATAGATCCGTTCAGCCATGCATTTCGCCGGTTCCTTGCCGATTGCGAAGTCGATGAATTTTTCCGCCGATTCCATGCGCGGGGTATTGGCCACCAGATGCAGGCGGATGTCGCCGCCGATGGCGCCCTCTTCGGGAACAACAAAGGCGATGGGCAGATTCTGGTCGCGCATCGCATAGGCCGAGCTTGCGTAGTGGGCTCCGGCGATCACCTCGCCGCTCTGGAACAGGTTGGTCCCCGCTCCGGCCGTGTCGAAATAGGCGGCCACCTGGAGTTTCTTGATATCCTCGAGCACCGGCTCGATCTCGTTCAGCGGGGTGCCCTTGGCCTTCGCCAGTTCGGCGAGGAACGGCACGCCCATGGCATTGCCGGGACTCGGGAATGTGACCGCGCCGGCGAAGTCGTCGTTCCAGAGATCCTTCCAGGATTTCGGAGCGGTCTCGACCTCGTCGGTGTTGTAGGCGAGCCCCAGCGAGTAGTAGCCCGTGCTCACGGCGAAGATTTTCCCGTTGGCATCCTTGTAGACGCCCTCATCGACCATGCCGGCGACGCCAGGCACTTTGTCGGGATCGATCGTGGCAAGAACGCCCTGCGCAGCGGCCTGTTCGGACACGCCGCCGTCCATCCACACCGCGTCAAGCGCCGGAGCGTTCTTCTGCTGGAGCAGCTTGCTCATGGTCACGGCGGAAACACCTGGCTCCGGGATGACCGAAATGCCGGTCGCCTCGGTGAACGGATCGATGATGCATGCCTGAAGCGCTGCGCCCCATTCGCCGCCGTAGGTCGCCACTGTGATCGACTCCTGGGCGTTGGCCGTATGGGTCAGGCTGCTGGTGGCGAGAGCGGTCAGGGTGAAAAGTGAAAGTCTGTAAAAGTTCATGACGGCGGTTCCCTGTTATTGATCTTTCAACTGATCTGGCCATTAGGTACTGTGGGTGATCGAACGGCAAATTGAATTTAAGCGATCTGAGATAACAGAAAGTTATGAACGTCAGGCAACTCGAAGCATTCAAGCTGATCATGGAACTGGGGAGCTTTACGCGCGCCGCGGAGCGCCTCAACCTGACCCAGCCCGCAGTCAGCAAGCTGATCAACCTGCTTGAGCATAAATGCGGCTTTCAGCTGTTTCACCGCCAGAAGAACGGCGTTGTGCCGACCGCCGAGGGCGAAATGCTCTATGCGGAAGTGGAGCGGGTGTTTCTGGGACTCGAGTCGATCAACGCCCGCGCAAGAGCCATCCGGCAGTTCGACTATGGCGAGATCGAACTCGTCAGTTTTCCCTCTCTGGGCACACGTGTGTTGCCGCCGATACTCGCCGGCTTCCTGGAGGGCCGGCACATCAAGGTCAACATGGCGAACCGCAATTCCTGGCTTCTTGTCGACCGGGTTGCGACGCAGGGCGTGGATGTCGGCTTCGGCATGGCGAAGACCGACCGTCCGGGCGTGCAGTTCGAGCTGCTGTGCTCCATGCAGGCTGTGTGTGTCTTGCCGCCGGGCCACCCGCTTGTGGATCGAAGCGCTATCGAGGCGGGTGATCTCGAGGGCGAGCGCTTCATTTCCCTGGCCGAGGAGGACGGAGTGCAGGTCGACATTGACCGGGTTTTCGCGGAGCAGGGGGTGGCGCGACGCGTTGTCCTCAAGTCGCAGCTCTCGGAATCGATATGCTCCTTCGTCTCCGCCGGGTTGGGTGTGGCGATCGTCGATCCGATAAGTACTGTCGGCTTCGGCGCCGACGAACTCGTGGTGAAGCCGTTCAAGCCGGCGATCCGCCAGGATATCTGGGTTATCACCCCGACCTTTCGCGAAATCTCCAAGGGTGCGCGGGCTCTGATCCAGCACGTCCGTGAGGGCTTGACGGCCAAGATCGCAGAGCTTGAGCAAACGATCGCTTCCCCTTGAGACTCCTGATTTCCTTCAGCCATTCCTGGAGGTTATGTCTGACCTGACATAAGCAATTTGACTTTCCTGCCTGCTCTCCGTCTTCTGTTCAGTAACAGTGAAATATATTTCGTATTTACGAAAGTATTTCTTGATGTGTTAAATACAGAGGCCGGTAGTAATGGAAAAACAGAAGTCGATCACCGTATTGACGCCTACGGGAACACTGGGCTACGGCTTTGGCGCGGAAGCGCTGGCGCGTGGCATGAGCCTCGGTCCGGACGTCATCGCGGTCGATGCCGGCTCCACTGATCCGGGGCCGTCCTATCTCGGCTCGAACAAGCCTCTCGTCTCCGATTACAGCATTCGCCGCGAACTCAAGGATTTGATTTCGGCTGCGCACAAGGCGGGCATACCTGTCATCGTCGGCAGCGCCGGCGGTGCGGGCACCGCTTCGCAGGTCGACCGGACGGTCGCTCTTGTCCGCAGCATCGTTTCCGAACTCGGCATCCATCTCAAGCTGGCCTGGATTTATGCCGAAATCCCGGTTGAACGCGCCAAGGCGGCTGTGGCCACCGGTGACATTGTGGATTTCGAAGCCGGCGCGCCGCTGACCGCCGAGATCCTCGACGAAACCTGCAGCCTGGTCGCCCAGATGGGGCATGAGCCGATCTGCGCAGCGCTCGACGCCGGCGCCGACGTCATCATTGCCGGCCGCGCCTGCGACGATTCCGTCATCGCCGCCTACCCGATCTGGAAAGGTGCCGATCCGGCGCTCGCTATCCACATGGGCAAGATCCTGGAATGCGGCGCCTTCTCTGCCGAGCCTTTCGCGATGGACGTGATGCTCGGCACGATCCACGACGATCATTTCGTCCTCGAGCCCGGGAGCAGCAAGCGCCGCGCCTCGGTGAAGTCGGTTGCGGCCCATTCGCTCTACGAGCGCGAGAACCCCTTCTCTCAGGGCGGTCCCGGTCACCTGATGGATCTGGCGGACTGTTCGTTCGAGCAGCTCGGCGAGAGACAGGTGAAAGTGACGGGCGCGCGGATCACCGAAACCGAGGATTATTACGTCAAGCTCGAAGGCGCGCGACTTGCCGGCTACCGGACCATCTGCATCGCCGGTTTGCGTTGCCCCACCCTGGCGACGGCTATCGACGGGCTTCTCGAAGAAGTGCGCGCCAAGGCCATCGACTATTTCGCTCCCGAGGAGGTGACCATCACCTTCCATCTCTACGGTCGCAACGGCGTCATGAAGGAGCTGGAACCGGCCCCGCCGTCCGGCCATGAACTCGGCCTCGTCATCGATGTGGTGGCCGATCGGCAGGAACTGGCGCATGCGGTCTGCCATCAGATCAGCGGAGGGCTCCTGCACTACCACTATCAGGACATCATCAACCCCTCCGGCAACCTGGCTTTCCCCTATTCCCCCTCCGACCTCGACATCGGCGCCCATTATGAGTTCAGCGCCTATCATCTGATGAAGGTGAATTCGCCGACCGAATTTTTCCCCCTGCATCTCGAGGATCTCTGACATGTCCAGCAAGCCATTGCGCGAAATCGCCGATATCGTCCGCAGCAAGAATGCCGGCCCTTACCGCATCACATTCGACATCATGTTCACCGACCGGGCCCGCTACGAGGCTGTGCGCGACAGTGGCGCCATCACGCCTCAAACCGTGGCCGACGCCTACGGCATCGAACTCTCGCAGATTTCGTCGTTCTTCAAGATCGATCAGGCGATGGCCATCAAGGTCACCATTATCCGTCCCCGTGCCCAGGGAGCGGCCGGCGACGGCGACATGTACGGTTGCCAGCACCACGTTCCGCTTATGAATATTGCCGTTCCGGCAACGTGAACAGGGTGATCCCATGGCCAGCTTTATCGACGTCAGAAATCTAACCAAGCGTTACGGCGATTATCTCGCCCTGGACGATGTCTCGATCCAGGTGGCCGAGGGCGAGTTTCTCGCTCTGCTGGGGCCGAGCGGATGCGGCAAGACCACCCTGCTGCGCTCGATCGCGGGCTTCATCGACCAGCTCGATGGCGAGATTTCAATCGACTGTCGATCGATGGCCGACCTGCCGCCGAACCGGAGGCCGGTCAACACCGTCTTCCAGAACTATGCCCTCTTCCCCCACATGACCGTCGCCGAGAACGTCGCCTACGGTCCCCGCCGCAACGGTGAAAGCCGCCAGGCTGCGGCTGCTCTCGCCGAAGAGAGCCTGTCCACCGTCGGCATGCTCGATTTCGGCAAGCGCTTCCCCGAACAACTGTCCGGCGGCCAGCAGCAGCGCGTGGCCTTGGCGCGGGCAATCGCCAACCGCCCCAAGGTGCTGTTGCTCGACGAGCCGCTGGGCGCGCTGGATCTCAAATTGCGCAAGCAGATGCAGATCGAGCTCAAGTCGCTGCAGCAGTCGCTCGGCATGACCTTCATCTTCGTCACCCACGACCAGGAGGAAGCCCTGGTCATGGCCGACCGGATCGCGGTGATGGAAGCCGGCCGGATCGTCCAGATCGGCAGCGGCGAGGACATCTACCACACGCCCGCCTCGCGCTACGTCGCGGACTTCATCGGCGACGCTAATCTCATCGCCTGCGAGGTGGAGGCCGGTGGAACGCTCCGGGCGGAGGGCGGAAGCCTGTCGCTGCCCGTCGGCCACACCGCCGGCGTCGGCGACAAGGTCACCTACCTGGTCCGGCCGGAAGCGATCTCGGTCTCCGCGCGGAAGCCGGCTGTGTCGGACGATGACGTCGGTCTCGAGGCGGTGGTCACCGACATCGTGTTCGTGGGCAACGCCGTGCGCATCTATCTTGAAGCCGCCGGGGTCAGCCTCGTCTGCCAGATGCCCTCTTCCAGCCGCGCGGTGGATTTCGCCCGCGGCCAGACAGTCCATGCGGCCTGGCGCCGGGACAGTGGACAGGTGCTGGCGCGATGAGGATCAGGAATTTCTGGGCCGCCATTCTGATCGCCCTGCCGCTGGCCTTCATGCTGGCTTTCTTCCTCGTGCCCTTTCTGGTGACGGTGGTTGCGAGCTTTCATGACGGCGAGGGCGAGTGGACACTCGCCAATTACGCGAAGATCGTAGCCGACAGCTATTATCCGGGCATCTTCTACACCACGTTCAAGCTCTCCCTGATCGCGACGATCGTGTCCTTCCTCATCGGCTATCCGATCGCCTACTACATCGTGAACATGGTGAAGACGCGCGCCGTGCGCCGGCTTTGCTACGTCCTCGTCATCATGCCGCTGTTCACCAGCAACATCGTGCGCTCTTTCGGCTGGCTGATCCTGCTCGGCCGTCAGGGGCTGGTGAACCAGACGCTCGTCGCACTCGGCATCATAGAGCGCCCCATTCCGATCCTGTTCACCGAGGCGGCGATCATCATCGGGCTTGCCTATATCCTGGTGCCGTTCATGGTGTTGACGATATCGAGCATCCTGCAGACGATCGACCGGTCGCTTGTTGAAGCCTCGCTAGACCTTGGCAGCAGCCGGTTGTCGACCTTCTTCCACGTCACCCTGCCGCTCAGCCTTCCGGGCGTCATAGGCGGCTCCCTAATCGTCTTCACCCTCGCCGTCAGCGCCTATGTGGTGCCCGCCATCATGAGCGGCGGCCGGGTCGTCGTCATGGCGATGCCGATCTTCGACAACTACGCGACCCTTTTCGACTTCAACTTCGGCGCAGCACTCGCCGTCGGGCTGCTGGTGGTGACGCTGATCCTCATCGCCCTTTATCTCCTCTTCATCGAGCGCAGCAGCCGCCGCCGGATCGCGAGGCAGGCATGAGCATTCTCGATCGCATCGCCCGCCTTGCCGTGGTTCTCCTCGCCTGGGCCGGTCTGGTGTTCCTGACGCTGCCGCTGGTCATCATCGTCGCGACGTCCTTCACCGAGACGGAGTTTCTGAAATTTCCCCCGGTGGGCTTCACCTGGCGCTGGTACGGGGCATTCCTCGATGACCCCTCCTATCTGAGCTCGATCTGGACGAGCGTGTCGATCGCCGGACTGGCGACCATGATGGCGGTCGTGATCGGCATCCTTGTCGCCCTCGTCATCTCGCGTAGCGAGATGAGGGGAAGAAGGCTCCTCAATACCGTCTTCATCGCGCCACTGATCCTGCCGACGATCGTTATCGGCGCGGCGTTGCTTCAATACGCCAGTGCGTTGGGCTTTGCCCGAAGCTTCTTCGCGCTCGTCGTCGGCCATACGGTGATCGTGGTGCCCTACGTGTTGCGCACCGTTCTCGCGTCGCTCGAACGGTTCGACCGCTCGCTCGAGGAGGCAAGCTACGATCTCGGCAGCAACGCCGTTTCCACCTTCTTCTTCATCACCCTGCCGATCATCAAGCCGGGTCTCGTGGCCGGTGCGCTGTTCGCCTTCATCATCTCCTGGATCAACGTCGAACTGTCGATCTTCAACTCCACCGCTCAGTTGATGCCGATCCCGGTCAAGCTCTTCAACTACGTCCAGTACGCGGTCGATCCAATGCTGGCCGCCGTCTCGGCCGCCACGATCTATGTCGCGGTGATCGCGGTGATCGTTCTCGACATCTTCGTCGGGATCGACCGTGTGGCCGCCTCCCAGAAATAAGAGAACAAGAGGTTTCGTAATGCAGACCAGTCCCGCAACCGCGGATGACCAATCCGCACTTGGGGATATCAGGGTACTCGAACTGGGCTCGATGCTGGCCGGCCCCTTCGTGGGTTCGCTGCTCGGCGACTTCGGCGCCCGCGTCGTCAAGGTCGAGAAGCCCGGCAAGCCCGACGCCCTCAGGGAATGGCCGCCGCACAAGGCCGACATTCCCTTGTGGTGGAAGACGATGGCGCGCAACAAGCATGCCGTCACCCTCGACATTTCGCGTCCCGAAGCGCGCGAGATCGTGCTCCGCCTGATCGGCGAAAGCGACATCGTCATCGAGAACTTCCGGCCAGGCACGATGGAACGGTGGGGACTGTCGCCGAACGAGCTTCGCGACATTTTTCCCCGCGTCATCTGGGTTCGCGTGAGCGGCTGGGGCCAGGATGGCCCGAAGAGCCAGGAAGGCGGTTATGCAACCATTGCCGAGGCCTTCTCCGGGCTCTCGTCCTTTACCGGCCATCCCGACAAGGGGCCGATGGTGTCGGCTTTCCCTTTGGGCGATTACCTCGCCGGCGTGTTCGGCGCGTTCGGTGCCCTTGCGGCGCTTCACCAGCGCGAAAAGACCGGAAAGGGTCAGGTCGTCGATGTCGCACTCTACGAGCCGATCCTCAGGATCATCGAGTCGCTCGTCGTGCGTTACGACCAGACCGGCCGCGGCAAGCCGCTGCTCGGCAATCAGATGGAAGAGGATGTTCCGCGCAACGTCTACGCCACCGCCGACGGCGGCGCGATCGCCATCAGTTGCGGGTCCCAGGGCATCTATGAGGGGCTCGCCAACGCCATGGGGCGGGCCGACCTGATCGCGGATCCGCGGTTCCGCACGATGGCGCTACGCGTCGAGAACCGCGATGCCATCGATGCCGAGATTGCCGCATGGATGGCGACGCAGCCGACCGAGCCGGCGCTCGAGAACCTGCGCGCCCATCGCGTGGTCGCCGGCAAGATCAACAGCATAGAGGACGTGTTCGCCGACGCCCATGTCGCCGCGCGCAAGGCCATCGAAACCATCGTCGACGACCAGCTCGGTCCCATCCGGATGCCCGCGCCTTCGCCGAAACTCTCCGACACCCCCGGCCGGATCCGCTGGGCAGGCCAGACGTCCGGCGCGGCCAATGACGAGGTCTTCGGCGCATGGCTCGGCATGAGCAGCGCGGAGATCGATGTGTTGCGCGAACAGAAAATCATTTGAGGACATCATGAAAAGAGACAGTCAGATCGGCATCACCGGATATGGTGCCGCCGCCTACGAGAAGAAGACCGACCGGACCCTGTTCTCGTTCCTGACGGAGGCCGGACGCAACGCGCTCGATTCCGCCGGCCTCTCCTTCTCCGATGTCGACGGGCTGGCGATCAGTTCCTTCGAGTTGCCGCCGGACAATACCGTCACCGCAGCCGAGCAGTTCGGCATGTCGATTTCATGGGCCTATCTGGGCACCGCCGGTAGTGCCGGGCCGGTAGCCAGCATCATCAATTCGGTCCACGCCATCGAAAGCGGCCAGGCGACCACGGTGCTCTGCATCGCCGGCGACAATTACGATGTCGGCGGCCATTTCAAGCTGATGGACAATTTCAGCCGGGGCTTGCGCAACTACGGAACGCCCCAGGGTTTCGGCGGCGCCAACGGCCTCTTCGCCATCATCCAGCGCAAGCATATGGAAACCTACGGAACGCGGATTGAAGATCTCGGCCGCATATCCGTCGGCCAGCGCAAGAGCGCGCGCGAGAACGAGAGCGCCCTGCTGCGCGGCCCGATGACCATCGAGGACTACATCAATTCGCGGATGATCGCCGACCCGATCCGCCTCTACGACTGCGTGCTGCCTTGCGCCGGCGCCGAAGCGGTGGTGGTGACCAGCCTCGACCGGGCCGAACCCGGCAAGGGGGTCCGCGTGGTCACCGGCTACGAGCGTCACAACCATCCCCCGATGGAAATCGCACCGCTCAAAGGCGGCTGGGAACTCTTTGCGGATAAGCTCTATGCGGATGCGGGCTATGGCCCGGAGGACATGGATTTTGTTCAGCTCTACGACGACTACCCGATCATGGTCGCGATCCAGCTCGAGGATCTGGGCTTCTGCCGCAAGGGCGAGGTCAGCCGCTATCTGGCCGACAACTCCTTCGACTGGGAGGGCACTGTTCCGCTCAACACCGGTGGCGGACAGTTGTCCTGCGGCCAGGCGGGGATCGCCGGCGGCATGCTCAGCGTCACCGAGGCTGTGCGTCAATTACGCGGCGAGGGCGGCGGCAGGCAGGTGGCCAAGGCGGAACGCGGGCTCGTCGCAGGCTACGGCATGGTCGGCTACGGGCACGGCCTTGCGTCAAGCACAATCATTCTGGAGGCGACACGATGAACGCGGCCCTCGACTATCCCGTCCCTTACGAGGACAAGGACAATGCGGCGTTTCTCACCGCCTGGCGGGAGGAGGGCAAGCTTCTCCTCCAGAAGGCGGCAGAGGGCGGCAAGCCGTTCTTTTATCCCCGCCCGATCTGCCCCTATACCGGCTCGCGTGATCTGGTCAGCGTAACCGCGAGCGGCAAGGGCCGGATCGTGTCCTATTCGTTCGTGCTGCGCCCCAATCATCCGGCCTTCAACGAGGAAGTGCCGATCATTCTGGCCGAAATCGCGCTCGAGGAAGGGGCGTCGCTGCTCGGCCGCATCATTTGTGACGACACCGGCCGGATCGCCAGCGGTCTGGCCGTCGAACTCCTGCCGTCCGCGGAGGCTCGGCGCTATCCCCTTCCGGCCTTCCAATTGAGGGCGGAAGCGGAATGAGCAACGCCGTCCTCAATTTCACCGACGCCGACGTCAGCGAGATCCTCGCCTGGGCGCCCCTGATCGACACTTTGGAAGAGGCCTTCCGACGTGGCGCTCACAGCCCGCCGCGGCCGCATTTCGACATCGAGGTCGAGGGCGAACCCAATGGTACGCTTCTGTTGATGCCGGCCTGGGTGGAGAACCGTCATATCGGCCTGAAGACGGTCACGGTGTTTCCCGGCAATGCGGAGCGGTCGGAGCCGGCGGTCAATGCGCAATATCTGCTTTTCAGCGCCACCAACGGCGCGTTGGTGGCAATCTTCGAGGGCGGCGCCTTGACGCTTCGGCGCACGGCGGCTGCGTCGGCGCTTGCCTCGCGCTATCTGTCCCGCCCCGATGCGCGCCGTCTGCTCGTCGCCGGCACCGGTCGTCTCGGTCCCAACCTCGCCGCCGCCCATGCCTCGGTTCGCGATCTCGATGACATCGCGATCTGGGGCCGGAACATCGACAAGGCGCGTAAGGCGGCACAGGAGTTGGCCGAAGCCGGCTTGCCGGCCCGTGCCGCAGAAGATCTGGAGACGGAGGCCCGCGCCGCCGACGTCATCTCCTGCGCGACCTTGGCGCGCGAACCTCTGATCATGGGCGAATGGCTGAAGCCCGGCGCGCATCTCGATCTCGTCGGTGCGTTCACGCCGCAGATGCGCGAGGCCGATGACACGGCGCTCCAGCGGAGCAGCGTTTTCGTCGATACGTTCGATGGCGCGCTCGCCGAGGCCGGCGAACTGGTGCAGTCGCTTCGCAGCGGAGCCATCAAGCGCGACGACATAGGCGCGAGCCTGTTCGAACTGGCGAGGGGCGAACATCCGGGCCGAACGAGCGCAGAGGAGATCACCCTGTTCAAGTCGGTCGGTTGTTCGCTCGAGGACCTCGCGGCCGCCGAATACTGCGCGGCGCGACCTCCCGTCCGGTCGCGCGATGTCGCACCCGCGGTCTGAAACGCCGCCCCGAACGTCCGGATTCGCCGGAACATGGGCCATTCCGATCGTTTACGCGGTTGCGGTTCTGGCGCGCAGCTCGATCATCATCGTCATCCCGACGCTCGCGTTTGACAGTCTCGGCGCCGCGAGCCTCGTCAGCGTCGTCTACCTCACTGCCAGTGGCTGTGGGCTGGTTATGAGCATGGCCGCCCCGCAGGTTCTCCAGTCCATCGGACCATGGGGCGTGACGATCCTCGCCTCGATATCTGGGCTGGCGGCGGCCCTCATGTTTTGCGTTCCCGGTCCTGCGACGCTGATCGCCGGCTTGGCGTTGCATTTCCTCATGGTCCAGCTCTTCGAGACCGCGACAAATGTCTATGCGCTCAACACGATTTCAAGACGCGATCTCGCCCGCTTCGAGCCGAGGCGGATCATGCTCGCGGGCTTCGCCTATATCGCCGGCCCGGCGATCGGCGCTCTGTTGCTCGCCCATGGCGCGTCCTGGTCACCGTTCCTGCTAAGCGGCCTCTGCGTGGTCCTCGTGCCGTTTCTCGTCGCCGGCCTGGTGCCGAACGCGCGCTACCGGGCACCGCCCTCGATAGTTGCCGTGCGCGGCGGCTTCGCGGTACGTCAGTTTCTGCGTCAGCCCCGTCTCCGGCTCGCCTGGATGCTCGCCATCGGACGGGCGGGATGGTGGCAGATGTTCTTCGTCTGCACGCCGATCCTGGCCGCCATCGGCGGCATCGGCGTCGGACAGACGGGGACGATCGCCAGCGCCGCCTCGGCGTTGTTGCTGCTTGCGCCGTTGTGGGGCCTGGTCCTGCGGAAACTGGGACTGCGGCGCTTCATGTTCCTCGCCTACGCCACCTGCGGCGCGGCGACCGCTCTTGCGGGTTTGCTCGCCGGATGGTCGTTCGGATGGGCGGCGGCCGCGTTGATCGTCTCCGCCATTGCAATCAGCGGCGTCGACAGCGCCGGCAACACGCCGTTCATGCGCGCAGTCAGAATTCGGGACCGCACGCGGATGGTCCCGATCTACAATACCTACCGGGAGATGTCGCAGCTCGTGCCGGCCATGGTCTACGCCGTGCTTCTGACGACATTCGGGGTGGGCTCGGTCTTCATCGTCTCGGGCTTGGCCCTGGGAGTGATGTCGATATTCTGCCGGAGACTGCCGAGGCGTGCGTGAATACGGCCGGCAGAGGTCCTATTTGCCCGTTTCCATGGCAAATAGCTCAGGGATAGAAGCGCCCGAGCGGATGTCTCCGACCCAGCCCTCTTCCTTGACCAGATGGGCCTGCGCGGCGGCGAGGATTTCGTCGGCGCGTTGGAGCGGAACGACGACGACGCCGTCGTCGTTTCCAAGAACGATATCGCCGGAACGCACGGGAACACCGCCGACCGAGGCCAGACCGTCGAGTACACCGCCGAATCCCTGGTGCGGACCTTTCGGCGTGGCCGCGCTGCAATACATCGCCAGCCCCGCCTCGCGCATGTCGGCCAGGTCGCGAACCGCGCCGTCGACGACAGCACCGCCGAGTTTCCGGTAGGCCGCCTCTTCGGCCATGACTCCGCCCCACACGGCGATCTCCCGCACGCCGGCGGCATCGACGACGACGATCTCACCGGGCTTCGCCTCGGCGATCATGATGCAGATCGGCCAGCAGTCGCCGACCATCGTCGTCACCGTCCGTGCCTGGCCGCAGATTGGTGTGCCCGGCGCGATCGGCTTGATCGCGGAGTTCATCACCTGTGTGCGGGTCATGCAGTCGGAGGCGACGGCCGGCGGGATCTTCCGCCAGGCTTCGATCTCGTCGGCGCTCAGAATCCTGTATTGCGGGTGATGTCTTTCGAGTGCCATGGGAATGGTTCCTGCGTTACGCGACCTTGGAATTCCAGCCGGGATTGACGTTGTTTCGGAGATTTCCCGCCACCAGATATTCCATCAGGATCTCGGCAGAGAAGGTTCGCATGTCCCGGTAGGCCGCTTCGGAATAGAAGGCGGCGTGGGGAGAGAGGACGAGCCGGCCCGCGAGCCAGTCCTCGTTGTTCCGCCAGGCCTCCACCAGCCTTGGCGTGGAGACCGGTGGCTCCTGCGGGAACACGTCGAGCCCGGCTGCGGCGACGTGGCCGCTCCGCAGCGCATCGTAAAGCGCGTCGATATCGTAGAGCCCGCCGCGGGCGATGTTGATGAAGGTCGCGTCCGGCTTCATCGCTGCGAATTCGCGAGCACCCATCATTTCCCGGGTGTTTGCGGACAGCGGGACATGCAGGCTCACCACGTCGCTTTGCCCCAGAAGCGCCTCGAGGCTGCGCACCCGCTCATAGCCGAGACTCAAATCGTGGCCTTCGGGCAGATAGGGATCATAATAGACGATCTTCATGTCGAAGGCCGCCGCCCGTCTGGCGATCGCCGTGCCGATCCGTCCCATGCCGACGGCGCCGAAAGTGGTCTTGCGCAACCGTCGCACGACCGGCGCGTCCTCGGCGACGAAGCCCGCAACTGGGTCCTTGCGCATCCGCGCCTCATAGGTGCTGAGCCCGCGTGTCAGATGCAGCATCATAGCCATCGCATGGTCGGCGACTTCGGTCGTGCCGTAGTTGGGGACGTTCGCGACGGGAATTCCGCGCTGGTGGCAAGCGGCCGTGTCGACATTGTCGAAGCCCACACCGACGCGAACGATCAACCGGCAATTTGCCAGCTTGGCGACGACCGCGGCATCGATGCGCATGCGGTGCCAGACGAGAACTGCGTCGCAAGCGTTCCACACATCATCCGGAATCGCGCTGGAATTGGTTTCGTCATGGACGAGATAGTCGATGGTATCCCCGGAGACGCCGCGCTCGACATCGAGATCGCGAAAATGGGCGTCCGGCACCAGAACCTTGAATGGCATTGTCGGTATTCCTGTTTCTAATCAGAGAACCTTGTCGAGAAAGTCCTTCAGACGCGGGTCGGAAGGAGACTTGAACAAGGTGGAGGGAGGGCCGTGCTCGACGATGACCCCCCGGTCGGTGAAGAAGACCTCGTCGGCGACTTCCTCGGCGAAGCGCATTTCATGGGTGACGAGAACGCAGGTCATGCCTTCGGCGGCAAGGTCGCGGACGACGCTCAGCACTTCGCTGACCATCTCGGGGTCGAGTGCAGCCGTGATTTCGTCGAAAAGGATGACCCGCGGCTCCATCGCCAGCGCCCGGGCGATCGCCACGCGTTGCTGCTGCCCGCCGGAGAGTTCGCCCGGATAGGCGCTCTCCTTGCCCGTCAGCCGCACCTTGGCGAGTAGCTTTTCCGCACGGTCGCGCACTTCGTCGGCGTTTTGGCGGAGCACCTGGACCGGCGCCATCATCAGGTTCTGCATCACCGTACGGTGCGGGAACAGATTGTACTGCTGGAACACCATCGCGACCTCATGGCGGAGCGGAATGAGCTTCTTGTCCGACCGCAGCGATTCCACGGAAAAATCGCCGACCCTGATGGTGCCGCTGTCGATCGGCGTCAGCCCGTTGATGCAGCGCAGGATCGTCGACTTGCCTGATCCCGACGGACCGATGATGCAGACGACGCCACCATCGTTGACTGACAGCGAGATGCCCTTGAGAACCTCGAACAGGCCGAAGGATTTGCGCACGTTGCGCATCTCGATGAGGGGAGAGGTCTGGGACGTTGTCATAGCGATACGGACCCGATGCGCCGTTCGAGGCAGCGCGTTAGAATTGCGATTGGAAACGCGAAGAGGAAGAACAGGAACAGGATGTAGATGTAGAAGCCGGAAGCCGTCTCGCTGCCGGTGGTGGCGATGATCACCTTGGCGGCGGAGAGAATGTCGGATGCCCCGGTCACCACGACGAGGCTCGTGCCGATGAACAGCATCGCATAGATCGTCATCAGGTTCGGGATCATCAGCGGCAGCGCCTGGGGCAGGATGATGTGGCGCAGGATCTGCAGGCGCCGGTAACCCAGCGAACGTGCCGATTCCCACTGGGCGCTAGGGATCGCCTGGATGCCGCCGCGAAAGATCTCGGCAATGTTGGCCGCGACCGGCAGCGACAGGCCGATCACGGACTTGATGAAGGGCGAGATCGTGACATAGACCCCGAAGATCTCCACCTCGAACGGCAGGAGATAGAGCATGGCGTAGAGCACCACGAGCCAGGGAGAATTGCGCAGCACGTTCATGACGACATCGGAAACATGCCTGACGATGGAGAACTCCGCGATCAGCCCGACGCCGAGGATGACCCCGCCGACCGCGGCGATCGCCATGGCAATGATGCTCATTGCGATATTGGCGAGAAATCCCCCGTCGAGACTGGTGATATCCGGAGAGCCGGTCAAAAGGGTCGGCGTGCGTTCGGCCATCAGGCCCAGCATCGCGCCGGTGTTGTCGCCATAGACGGCGGCGAACAGGCCGAGCAGGCAGAGTGGAACGCCGACGATGCCGAGCAGGAATGTGCGCAATTCGCTGTTCATGCCTGGTCCACCCCGTATCCTGGAATGCGGATCATCGAGGTCAGGCGGCGCATGAGCACAACGACGAGGCTCGCGATGACGACATAGAGCGCCCAGATCAGGAGCATCACTTCCATGTTGCGGAAGGTCTCGACCATGATCTGCGTCGCCCCGTACATGATGTCGGCCACGGCCACGAGAGCGGCCTGCGAGGAGGTCTTGATCAGGCTGACGACATTGTTCGTCATGGCCGGCATGCAAAGCCTCAGCCCTATTGGGAGCTCGACGTGGCGAAAGGTTTGAAACCGGGTGTAGCCCAGTGAGCGGGCGCCTTCGACCGTCTGCGACGGCACGCCGATGAGGCCCGAGCGGATGATCTCGACGGCGAGCGCACCGTTGTAGAGCCCGAGCGACAGGACCGCGCAGGTGAAGCCGGAAAACAGCGGCACGGTTCGCCCGGTCACGGGATCGGTCAGCGACAGGCCGACACTCGAGAGCATGAAATACAGGAAGAAGAGCTGGACCAGCGGCGGCGTATTGCGAAACAGTTCGACCAGAACGGTGGTGATCGTCTCGAGAACCGGGATGCGGAAATGCAGGAACAGGGCGCCGACGATGCCGATCGCCAGCATCAGCAGAATGCCGAGCAGGCTCATCAGCAATGTCGTGCCGATCCCGGTGATGAGCCACTGCTGATAGAGCGGATCGCCGAGCCAGCTGAAATCGAGGGTCATGGGCGCTTCTTCCTCATTCCCGGATCATTTCGACGTTGCCGATTTCGCCGGGGCTGTTAATGCCGAGAAGGGCCATGTTCATGCTGACTTCCCGGGTGAGAAGGTCAATCGCATGGGCGACGCCCCTCGTTCCTCCGGCGGCCGCCGCCAGAAGCATCGGGCGGCCAACAAAGACGAAATCCGCTCCGGCCTTGAGCGCCTTGAGCACGTCCGAGCCGCGACGGACCCCTCCATCATAGAGCACCGGAATGGCGAGGCCTCGATCCGTGATGCGGCACAGCGCATCAAGCGCCGCGATCGAGCAGTCGATCTGCCGGCCGCCGTGATTGGAGATGATCACGCCGTCTACGCCGGCCTTCTCGGCTGCGGCTGCATCGGCAGCGCTCATGATCCCCTTGATCAGCAATTTGCCCGTCCATCGCTTGCGGACGAGCTCGACATGACGCCAGGAGAAGGCGTCGCGCCGACCGATGTCGCGGACCAGGGTGGAGGAGAGGACAGGGGGGCCGGCGGAAGCATCCATGTTCTCGAAACGATAGCCGAGCCCGGCCATCCCGTCGCTCAACAGAACCTGCCAGAGCCATCGGGGGTGGCTCGCCCCTTGCCATGCAAGCCGAAGGTCGCCCTTGCGAACGGGAGAGACGAAACCGTGGCGCGCGGCGCGCTCGTGCAGAGGGTGGACGGCGGTATCGGCCGTCAGCACCAGCGTGCCGAACCCCGCGGCGGCGACCCGGTCGACGAGCCCGTTGATACGGTCGTCCTCGCCGGGGAGATAGGCCTGGAACCAGCTCGAGGGAGCAGCCTTCTGGACCGCCTCCATCGCCGTCAGCGAGGCGCCGCTGAGGATAAACGGTACGCCTGCCGCTTCGGCCGCCCGGGCGAGGGTGATGTCACCGTCGCGTGCGATCATCCGGCTGAATCCCATCGGGGCGATGCCGAACGGAGCAGCGTAGTCCTTCCCGAAGAGCGATGTGGCGGTGGAACGCCCGGACACGTCCACCAGCACATTGGGAACGAAGGCGCGTTCCCGGAAGGCGCGCAGATTGCGTTCGTGGACGGCGCCGTCCTCGGAGGCGCCCGCCACATAGTGAAACAGAGCGGGTGGAAGGATGCGACGGGCGTGCTGCTCGAACTCGGCGAGATTGGCCGCACGTCGAGCTGCATCGCCACGCGCCGGCGGTTTCGTCGTCACTGCGTACATGAAGAGGTCCGAAACGGGGATCGGGGTCCGAAGACCCCGATCGGGATTACATTTTCGACTTGGCTTCTTCGGCGCGCTTGGCGACGTAGTCGCTCTTGCCGAGATTGTATTTCTCCTCGCCCTCGACAAGCAGGCCGGCTGCTTCCGCCTTGTTGATGCCGGCGTTGACGGCGGCGAGGAACTCGGGCTCGTTCTTGCGCACGCCGCCGGCGATCGGCACATAGTCGATGGTGTCGAGGGCGATCTTGTACTTGTCCTTCCAGCCGTCCTCGCTCACCTTCATGTTCAAGTTCGGGCCGTCATAGGCGATCGCGTCGCAGCGGCCGGTCTCGAAGGCGTTGTAGATCTCGGCCGTGCCGGAGAAGAGAACGAGCTCGGCGCCGAGCTTTTCGGTCAGCATGCGATTGTACAGGTTGCCCTGGCTGCCGCAGATGCGCTTGCCCTTGATATCGTCCCAGCTCGCATATTCGGCGTCCTTGGGCGCCATCAGCACCATGCCGGCCATCATGTAGTAGTAGTCGGTGAAATCGATGACCTTGCCGCGATCCTCGGTGACGCCGAGCGTGGCGAAGATCACGTCGATGCGGCCGGCATTGAGAAATTCGATGCGGTTTGAGGCGACCACCGGCACGAATTCGATCGCGTCTTCCGAACCGAAAATGTCCTTGGCCACGGCTTTCGCCAGTTCGACCTCGAAGCCGACGAGCTTGCCGTTTTCGTCCGTATAGCCGAACGGGACGTAGTCGTTCCGGATGCCTGCGATCAGCTTGCCGCGTTCCTTGACGCGCTCGAGCTGGTCCGCATGCGCGGCAGGCGCGCCGAGGGTGGCGAGAACCGCGCCGGCAACGGCGGTGAGGGCGGCCGACCGCAATGCGTTGAGCACCGACCTGCGGGTCGGGCGGTATGCCGGAGTGGAATTCCTGGTGGACTGCAAAGACATATGGTTCCCCTTGTTTGGTTTGCCGTTTGCATGGCGGCCCGCCTGTCGGATTGGAACGGGCTTTTAAAGGATGGGGGCTGTAGCATAATAAGCAAATAGATTATTGTCGCTGCAGAATAAGTGAAACTTATGAGGCCTCTCCGTGAACGTCCGCCAGATCGAAGCATTTCAAGCCGTGATGGCCACGGGCAGCGTGACCCGCGCGGGGGAGAGAATGAACATCTCGCAACCTGCGGTCAGCCAGCTCATCGCCCAGTTCGAGCGTCATTGCGGTTTCGCTCTCTTCGACCGGCAAGGCAGCAAGATTGCGCCCACGCGCGAAGCCGAAGCGCTTTATGCCGAGGTCCAGAGGATGTTCGTCGGGGTGGCGCAGATCGACCGTGTCGCCAGCGCCTTGCGGGAGCAAAGCTTCGGCGCACTGTGCGTGGCAGGCTTCCCCGCCATCGCCCGCCGCATGATCCCGGAGATCGTCTGTGCCTTCATGTCCCGCAGGCCCGAAGCCCATTTCCGGATCGAGAGCATGCGGTCGCGCCACCTGATCGATGCGGTCGCCACCCAGAATGCCGACATCGCCTTCAGCGTCATCCCCGGCGATCGTCCGGAGGTGGAAAGCCGGTTGCTGCACCGGTTGCGGGCCTCATGCATCCTGCATCAGTCCCACCCCCTGGCGGGAAAGGGCGTCATCCACGCCAACGATCTCGAAGGTGAAGCCTTCGTGTCTCTCGGCCCGCAAGATACGTCGCGCAACCGGATCGACCGCGTGTTCGACAATCTCGGCGTCAAGCGGAGGCTGCGGGTCGAGGCGGGAGAATCGGAGACGACCTTCAGCATCGTGGCGGCGAATGCGGGCGTCGCC
>PAPH01000023.1 GCA_002709005.1 Hyphomicrobiales bacterium
CAACAGGTTCCAGTCCAGTTCGCGCGCCAGCCGTTCGAGATCCGAATTGGTCGCCATCATAGATCATTTCTATAATCAGAATTCTAATTATCTATTTGATCAATAATCACGTGCTTGGCAAGCTTCCCGGCAACAAACAAAAAAGGGGAATGGAATGGGTGTCGAGGCGCGGGAAGCCCGCCAACCCTGGATTCTGCTGTCACCGGCGCTGGTCGCGATCACGTTCCTGCTGTTCGTGCCGCTGGCCTTCATCGTCGTCTACTCGTTCTGGCTGCGCACGGCCACGGGCGCCGACGTCGCCGGGTTCCATCTCGACAACTGGGCCGAGGCGCTCACCGACCGGTTCTACCGCGACATTCTTCTCAATACGCTGAAGATCGCCGCAATCACCACGGCAGTCTGTGCGCTCGCCGGCTACCCGGCGGCATATTTCATCGCCCGGTCGAACCGCAACAAGGGCTTCCTGCTGCTCCTGCTGATGCTGCCCTTCTGGGTCAGCTACATCATCCGCACCATGTCGTGGATCAACATTCTGGGCGTCTCGGGCGCGCTGAATTCCTTTCTGCTCTGGACCGGGATCATCAGCGAACCGCTGCAGATGCTCTACAACGAGGCGACCGTGATCCTCGGCCTCGTTCATTTTCTGATGCCCTTCATGATCCTCAACGTCTTCGTCTCCGTCGACGGCATCGACCAGAACCTCGAATCCGCCGCCAATTCGCTTGGCGCCACAAAGCTGCAGACCTTTGTCTCGGTCACCCTGCCGCTGTCGCTGCCGGGCCTGGCCGCGGGCGGGCTTCTCTGTTTCGTTCTGGCGGCGGGCACCTACATCACACCGCTGGTGCTCGGCGGACCGCGCGACGCGATGTTCGCCAATCTCGTCTTCGAGGCGATCATCACCCAGCTCAACTGGCCGCTCGGCTCCGCGCTGTCCTTGATGCTGCTCGCCGTTCTCGGCGCCCTGGTGCTTGTATACAACCATTTCCTGGGCATGGCCCAGCTGATGAAGGGGATGGGCTGATGAACCGCGGCGCCGGCTGGAGCTTCATTCGCCTGTGGACGATCCTCGTCTACATCTTCATGTTCCTGCCCGTCGCGGTGGTGGTACTGTTGAGCTTCAATTCGAGCGAATTCGGCGCCTTCCCGATGAGCGGCCTGTCGTTCCGCTGGTTCGTCGAGCTCGCCAACAACGAGGCGATCCTGCGCGCCTTCCGCACCTCGATGATCCTCGGCGCGCTCACCGCGCTGATCTCGACGACCATCGGCGTTCTCGCGAGCCTGGCGCTGATCCGCTACAAGGTGCCGGGACAGAACCTGATCTCGACGATCCTGATCGCGCCGATCCTGGTGCCGGAAGTGGTGCTCGCGGTGGCGCTGCTCCTCTTCCTCAACGCGCTGTCGATCAACAAGAGCTTCGCCCTGCTGCTCGCCGGCCACGTGATCTTCACGCTGCCCTTCGTCATTCTCGTCGTGCAGGCCCGCCTCGTCTCGATCCGCCGCGATGTCGAGGAAGCGGCCATGAGCCTCGGCGCCAATCCGGTGCAGACCTTCTTCTCGATCACGCTGCCGCTTCTTCTGCCGGCGGTGCTTGCGGGCGGGCTCTTCGCCTTCACCATTTCCTTCGACGACATCACCGGAACCCTGTTCTGGAAACCGGGCGGCGTGGAAACCGTCCCCACCCAGATTTTCGCGATGCTGCGCAACTCGATCTCCCCGGAGATTAATGCCCTCGGCACCGTGATGATCGCGCTTACCGTCGGGCTCCCGCTTCTGGGGCTGGCCATTGCCCGGCGCATGTCCGCCAGTTCGGGCGGATGATCCGCATTTGTCGGCCACAGCACACTGGAGAAACAGATGGACAGTACCAAACGATATGAACGCCTCCGCGAACGCTATCTCAACGGAGATCTCGACCGCCGGGTCTTCCTCGGGCTGATCGGCGCCGCCGGTCTCGCCTATGGCGTGCGCACGCCGTTCGTCCGCGAGGCCCGCGCCGCGGCCGCCGAGGTTCGCTTCGACGGCTGGGGCGGCGTCGTCTCGGAAGCCTTCCGCGAATATGCCTTCGATCCCTATACCGAGAAGACCGGCGTCAAGGTGGTCGACGGCACCTTCGGCGGCGGCGACGAATATCTCTCGCGCGTCAAGGCCAGCCAGCCGGGCGAGTACAATATCGCCCACCTCTCCGGCGTCTTCGACTACGCCCGCTATGCCGGTCTCGGCTTGGCTTCGGAGATCAATGAGGACAACATCCCGAACCTCAAATATGTCATTCCGAAGCTCGTCGACGTCTTCCGGCCGATCACCGGCGGCAAGATCTCCTGCGTGCCCTACGACTACGGCACCACGGGTCTCGCCTATAACCGCAAGCACATCTCGGAAGAGGAGATGAAGGAAAAGGGCGCCAAGATCCTGCTCGACGAGAAGTACAAGGGCAAGATCGCCGGCTGGTCGGACTGGCGCACCCGCATCTGGTACGCCTCGCTGCAGACCGGACAGGACCCGAACAACGCCACCGACATGGACGCGGTCTGGGAGGCCATCCGCACCCACCGCGACCTGTCGCTGAAATACTGGAGCTCGGGCGCCGAACTGATGAGCCTGCTCGCCGAGGAGGAGATCTACGTCACCGAAGGCTGGTCCGGCCGCATCTACGCACTGCAGGAGCAGGGCCACGACATCGGCTACTTCGATCCGCCCAACGGCTTTGGTTGGCAGGAGTGTCTCTTCGTCATCAAGGGCTCGCCGATGCCCGAATGCGAGGAACTCCTGAACTTCATGCTGGCGCCGGAAACCTCTATCGCGGTTGCCGAGGGGCAGAACTATCCGCCCGCACTCGATCCGCAGAAGGTCGATCTCGGCAAGAAGATCCCGACGCTTCCGGCCTTCGATCCGACCGGTACGCTCTCGGGCCTCACCTTTGCCGATCCGGACTACTGGAACGGCCACGAGGCAGAATGGTCGAAGGAATTCGGCCGGATCCAGAAAGGCTACTAAGCCCCTTTCACCTTCATCGGTCCCCGCGCCCGGCGTGGGGGCCGACCCTCTCCCCATCGGAAGGCCAGAGCTTTGAGCACCGTCAAACTCACCGATATCGAAAAGCGCTTCGGCGATTACGTCGCCGTCCACCGCATGTCGCTGGAAATGCCGGAAGGCGGCTTCGTCACGCTGCTCGGCCCCTCGGGCTGCGGCAAGACGACGACGCTGAGGATGATCGCCGGGCTGCTCGACCCGACCGAGGGCGAGATCGAAATCGGCGGCAAGCGTGTCAACGACGTGCCGATCCACAAGCGCAATCTCGGCCTCGTCTTCCAGAACTACGCGTTGTTTCCGCACAAGAGCGTGGCCGACAACATCGCCTTCGGGCTCAAATATCGCGGCGTCGGCAAGTCCGACATGGCGCGCAAGGTCAAGGACGCGCTGGAACTCGTGCAGTTGCCGCATGTCGGTGAGCGCTATCCGCGCGAATTGTCGGGCGGCCAGCAGCAGCGTATCGCGCTAGCCCGCGCCATCGTCATCGAGCCGGACGTGCTTTTGCTCGACGAACCGCTGTCGGCGCTTGACGCCAATTTGCGTGAGGACATGCGTGTCGAGCTCAAACGCATCCAGGAGCGCATCGGGGTGACCACCGTCTTCGTCACCCACGACCAGTCGGAGGCGCTGGCCCTGTCCGACCAGATCGTGGTGATGTCTGCAGGCAAGGTCGAGCAGATGGGCGCGCCCGAAGAAGTCTACAACACGCCCGCCAGCGAATTCGTCGCCAAGTTCCTCGGGGCCTCCAATATTGTCGAGGCGCAGTGCACCGGCCGCGACGGCAGCTCCATGGTGCTCGAAACGCCAGATCTCGGCCGCTTCACCCTCCCCGCGGACCGCGGACCGAAAGTCACGGGGCCTGGACCTGTCAAGCTGGTGCTGCGGGCCGAGAAGATCGCCCTGTCCGCCACCAAGCCCGCCAATGACGACGTTTCTCACGGGGCCCGGGTGGAGACCGTCGACTATCAGGGCCAGGCGGCGCGCTACTTCATCCGGCTGGGCGACCTGCAACTGCAAGCCATCAACATGATCGACGGTCGTCCGCACGCCGAGGGAAGCCAGGTCACCGCTTCCTTCCGCCCCTCGGACTGCACGGTACTGCCCGCATGACAAACACACCCGAGCGGCCCAAAAGCCATCTCTTCTACCAGACACGCCGCCGCCGGCCGCTGCTCGACCAGGCCCGCGGCGTCTATCTCTGGGATGTCGACGGCAAGCGCTATCTCGACGGCTCCTCCGGTGCCATGGTCTGCAATATCGGCCATTCCAACGAGCGGGTGCTCGAGGCGATGCGCCGCCAGATGGAAAAATCCACCTTCGGCTACCGGCTTCATTTCGAAAACGAACCGGCGGAGAAGCTAGCGGCAAAGACCGCGCAACTGGCGCCCGAGGGCATGGAGCGCGCCTTCTTCGTCTCCGGCGGCTCGGAAGCGGTCGAAAGCGCCATCAAGCTCGCCCGGCAATATGCGCTCGCCAAGGGCGAGGCGATGCGCTGGAAGGTGATTTCGCGCTTCCCGAGCTATCACGGCGCCACGCTCGGAGCGCTGGCGGTGACCGGCTACACCCCGATGACCGCCCCCTTCGAGGCGATGATGCGGCCGATGCCGAAGATCCCGGCGCCGCGCGCCTATCTCGACGGACTCGATCCCGACGATCCGGCGACCGGCGCCCATTACGCGGCGATGCTCGAACGCAAGATCGTCGAGGAAGGCCCGGAGACGGTTCTCGCCTTCATCGTCGAGCCGGTCGGCGGCGCCTCGACGGGGGCGCTCGTTCCACCTGCGGATTACATGCGGGCGATCCGCGAGATCTGCACCAAATACGGCGTGCTTCTCATCCATGACGAGGTGATGTCGGGCGGCGGGCGCACCGGCAAGTTCTTCGCCGGAGAGCACTGGAACGTCGATCCGGACATCCTGGTTGTCTCCAAGGGGTTCGCCGCCGGCTATGCGCCGCTCGGTGCGATGATGGCGCAGGACGAGATCGTCGACGCGGTGCTCGACAAGGGCGGCTTCACCCACGGCTATACCTACGCCGGCAATCCGCTCGCCTGCGCGGCCGGCCTCGCCGTGATCGAGGAGATCGAGAGCCAGGGCATGATGGCGAACGCGACGAAGACCGGCGCGCTGCTCAAGGGGCGGCTCAAGGGTCTGATGAACCGCTTTCCCTTCATCGGCGACGTACGCGGCGAAGGCCTGCTGCTCGCCTTCGAGCTCGTCGCCGACCGGATGTCGATGACGCCCCTCCCCGCCTCGCTCGGGGTTTACGACAAGCTCGTCGAGATCGCCTACGACAAGGGGCTGATCATCTACTCCCGGCGCACGCGCGGCGGCTACGAGGGCGACCATTTCCTCGTCTGCCCGCCAATGATCGCCACCGAGGCGCATGTCGACGAGATCATCGAGACGCTGACGGATTCGCTTGTCGAACTGGAAGCGGACATCGGGCCGGCGCTCGACCGGAGCGCGTGAGGCATTCGCATGGACAAGATCATTATCACCTGCGCGGTGACGGGCTCGATCCACACCCCGTCCATGTCGCCGCATCTGCCGATCACCGCCGACGAGATCGCCGAACACTCGGTGGAAGCCGCCGAGGCCGGCGCGTCGATCCTGCATCTTCACGCCCGCGATCCCGAGGACGGTCGACCCTCGGCGTCGCCCGAACATTTCATGGGCTTCCTGCCGCGCATCAAGCAGAGAAGCGACGCGGTGATCAATCTGACCACCGGCGGCAGCGCGCTGATGAGCCTGGAAGAACGCCTGGCGGCTCCGATGCTGACGGAACCGGAAATGTGCTCACTCAACATGGGTACGATGAATTTCGCGCTTTATCCGGCGGCCGGGCGGATCAGCGAGTGGAAACACGACTGGGAACAGCCGTTCCTCGAAAACTCCGACGAGCTGATCTTCCGCAACACGCCGCGCGACATTGCCCATGTGCTCACCGAAATGGGCGACAAGCGCGGTGCCCGCTTCGAGTTCGAATGCTACGATATCGGCCACCTCTACATGCTCAGGCACTTCGCCGACCGGAACATGGTGAAGGCGCCGTTCTTCATCCAGTTCGTCTTCGGCGTGCTCGGCGGTATCGGCGCCGATCCGGAAAATCTCCTTCACATGAAACGCATCGCCGACAAGCTGTTCGGCGAGGACTACCGCTTCTCGGTGCTCGCGGCCGGACGCCAGCAGATGCCGATGGCGACGATCGCCGCGGCGATGGGCGGGCATGTGCGCGTCGGGCTCGAGGACAGCCTGATGATCGGGCGGGGGGTTCTCGCCAGATCCAATGCCGAACAGGTCGCGAAGATCCGCGGGATCGTCGAAGGGCTCGGCCGCACGGTCGCAAGCCCCGCCGAGGCGCGCGACATGCTGGGCCTCAAGGGCGCGGACCGAACCGCGTTCTGATCGAAACAAGAACATAAACAACTCGGGACGTTACCGATGAAAGCCATTCTCGATCCACGCCAGTCCGCCCATGACCCGAAACACTTCATGGCCAATGGCAGCCGCCTCGCCAATCCGGAACAGCCCCGCCGCATCGAGGTGCTTAAGGGCGGCGCGGAAGCCGCCGGCTGCACTTTCGAGGCCCCGGGCGACCATGGGCTCGGTCCGATCGCCGCCATTCATTCGGCCGAGTATCTCACTTTTCTCAGAACCATCCACAAGCGCTGGAAGCGGATCGAGGGCGCCGCCGACGAGGTGATCCCCAACGTCCACCCGTCCAACCGCACCGACAGCTACCCCCGTTCGGCGGTCGGCCAGGCAGGCTACCACCAGACCGACACCTCCTGCCCGATCTCGTCGGGCACCTGGGAGTCCGCCTACTGGTCGGCGCAGACCGCCTTGTCCGGGGTGGATGCCGTAGCCAACGGCGAGAAAGCCGTCTATGCGCTCAGCCGTCCGCCCGGCCACCATGCCTTCGCCGATCTGGCCGGCGGCTTCTGCTTTCTCAACAATTCGGCGATCGCCGCCGACGACTTCACCCGGCGAGGGCTTCGCACGGCGATCCTCGATGTCGACGTCCATCACGGCAACGGCACGCAAGGCATCTTCTACCGGCGCAAGGACGTGCTCACCGTCTCGATCCACGCCGATCCGATGCGCTTTTATCCCTTCTACTGGGGCCACGCAGCCGAGCGCGGCGAAGGCGAAGGGCTCGGCTACAACTTCAACCTGCCGCTTGAACGCGGCACCGGCGACGAGGCCTATCTCGCAACGCTTGAAACCGCGCTCTCACGCATCGCCGATTTCGGCGCCGACGTCTTGATCGTGGCGCTGGGGCTCGATGCCTATGAAAACGATCCGCTAAAGGGATTGGCGGTAACCACCCCGGGTTTCGCCCGGATCGGTGCGACGATCGCCGGGCTTGGCCTGCCGACATTGATGGTGCAGGAAGGCGGCTATCTGAGTGACGAACTCGGGCACAATCTGCGCAGTTTCCTTGAGGGCTTCCACAAAGCATGAGCCAGACCAGCGATTTCCTCGTCATCGGCGGCGGCATGGCCGGCATTTCGGCGGCTACTTTTTTGTCGGAGAAGGCACGGGTCACCGTGCTCGAGACCGAGAGAACACCCGGCTACCACGCCACCGGCCGCACGGCGGCGATCTATATCCGCAACTACGGCAACGCCACGCTGCGGGCGTTGAACGCGGCCGCGCACGGTTTTCTTGTCCAGCCTGAGGGCGTGAGCGAGGCGAGCCTCCTGTCTCCGCGAGGCGAATTGATGATCGCCGCCGAGGATGAACTATCCACCTTCGACGCCTATCTCGCCGGCGCGGCCGGCATGGAGCGGCTGACGGCGGAAGAGGCCGTCGAGCTGTTTCCGATCCTGCGCCCCGAACTGATCGCGGCGGCCGCGATCGAGCGCGATGCGATGGATATCGACGTCGACCGCTTTCTGCAGGGTCTGATGCGGCTGTTGCGGCATCGCGACGGCGCCATCATTACCGAGGCGCCTGTCGGGGCATTGACGCGCAAGGACGGGATATGGACCGCCGAAACGCCGGCCGGCTCGTTTTCGGCGCCCGTTATCATCAATGCCGCCGGCGCCTGGGCCGATCCGGTCGCCGAACTCGCAGGCGCCAGACCGCTGTCGATCACCCCCATGCGGCGCTCTGCGGCCCTCCTGCCCGCCCCCGACGGCTACACGATCGATACCTGGCCGCTGGTCGCCTCGGCCAGCGAGCGATGGTACGCCAAACCGGAAGCCGGAAAGATGATGGTTTCGCCGGCGGACGAAACCCCGGTCGAGCCGCATGACGCCTGGGCCGACGAAATGGATCTTGCCGAGGGGCTCTACCGGTTCGAGCAGGCCGTCACCACACCGGTCACACGGGTGGAAACGAGCTGGGCGGGATTGCGCAGTTTCGCTCCCGACCGCACGCCGGTCTGCGGCTTCGACGGCGACCGCGACGGCTTCTTCTGGCTGGCCGGCCAGGGTGGCTACGGCATCCAGACCGCCCCCGCCCTCGCCCGGCTGACGGCGCAGTTGTGCCTCGGTGAAAAACCCGATCTAAACCCCGCCACGATCGCCGCGCTCGACCCACGTCGATTCGACGGCGCGTAAGGAATAACATTCAGGAAGGACCATCCGATGAGCGAGATCACCAGACACGAGACCGGACCCCGCATGAGCCAGGCCGTCGTGCATAACGGCACTATCTATCTCGCCGGCCAGGTCGGCGCGCCGGGCGAAAGCGTCACCGCGCAGACGCAGGCGATCGTCAAGAACATCGACGATCTGCTGGCCCGTTGCGGTTCGGACAAGACAAAGATCCTTCAGGCAACGATCTGGCTCGCCTCGATGGGCGATTTCGCCGAGATGAATGCCGTGTGGGACGCCTGGGCGCCCGCGGGTCACACGCCCGCGCGCGCGGCAGGCGAAAGCAAGCTCGCGACCCCCGACTACAAGGTCGAGATCATCATCGTCGCGGCCGCCTGATCCCGACCGGCGATAATCCGAAGTCAGCCTTCACAGAAGATAGCCGGTCTCGCCGAGCGTATCGGTCACGCATTCGACCAGCGCCTTCGAGGCCGGCGTAAGCGCCTCCTCCCGGTGGACGAGAAAGATCGCCACCGGCTGGACCGGCGGAAAGGTGTCGAGGATCTTGAGCCGCCCCGCCTCAAGCTCCGGTTCGATCATCTTGGTCGGCAGGATACCGATCCCGGTTCCCGCCTCGATCAGCTTGGCCTGGATGGCAACGCTCGAGCAGATGTCGAGATGGGCCGGCTGCAATCCCTCCGAAGCGAACCAGCGGATTACCTGGCCGTAACCGATCGTGCCCGGCTGGTTGGAAATGACGCGGTCGCGCGCCAGGCCATTGGGGGTGACCGGCGAGGCATAGGCCGAGGCTGCCGCGGAAGATGCGACCCAGGCCGTGGGCTGAAGTCCCAGATAGACATAGGTGAACCCCTCCACCTCCCGCGGCTCCACCAGAAAGGCGAGATCGATCCTGCCGTCCTCGAGCGCCGGTTCCATCGATGAACTGGTGGCGATCGTCAGTTCCGGATGAACGTCGCTGTAGCGGGAATGAAGGCGCTCGATGATCTGTGGCAGGCAGGCCAGCGCAAAACCTTCCGCGAAACCGACCTTGACGACACCCGCGACGCTTTGCGCCGCCGACCCGCCCAGACCATCGACCGCATCAAGGATTTCGCGTGCCCGCTTGATCATGTCGAGCCCGCGCCGGTTGGGTGTCATCTTGCGGTGGCTTCGCTCGAAAACAGGAGCGCCTACGCCAAGTTCGAATTCCTTGAGCCGCAGCGAGAGAGCCGGCTGCGACAGGCCGATCTTGTCGGCGGCCTTCTGAACGGAACCGAGCGTCACGGTCCAGTAGAAGGCCTCGATCTGGGGAAGCGTCAATCTTCTCATTTGAATTTCTTATATGAAATTCAGAGAAAATCAAATTCGACCAAGATCAGTAAATGAAATAGACAGCCGGGCAACAGGAGGCACCGGTGACGTCACGTATTACATCCATCGAGGGGTTCGTTCTTTCCTGCGAGTTGCCGCAACGCGTCGGCAATGCGCGCGTCATGTTCGATAAACGCACAGCCCTTCTGGTCCGCGTCACAACCAGCGACGGTGCTGAAGGCTGGGGCGAAACCTGGGCCTTTCCCGATGCCGCAGGCGCTATCATCCGCTCGCGCTTCGGTCCGGCGCTGATCGGCGCGGACGTCACCACCCCCGTGGCCTCGATCGCCTCCCTCCTGCAGATGGCGCCCCAGGACCGGCGCGGGCTCCACCACATGGCGGCAAGCGCGCTCGACATCGCGCTGTGGGATGCCTGCGGCCGCGTAGCCGGCAAACCCATCCACAACCTGCTCGGCGGCGCGCGACGCGATACCGTGCCCGCCTATGCGAGCGGCCCCCTCCTCAGGGAGGGGGATCCCTATGCCGATCTCGATCGCGTTATCGGCGACTGTCTCGCTCAGGGGTTCAAGGCCTTCAAGCTGCGCATCGGCATTGACCGGCGCAGCGACGAGGCCGCCCTTCGCCGGGCCCGCGAGCTGACCGGTCCCGATGCCATGCTGATGGCGGACATGAACGAGGCCGGGACCGTCAAGGAAGCGCTGGCGCTTGTCCAGGCCGTCGGTGATCTCGATCTGTGCTGGCTGGAAGAACCGGTTCAGCACGACAATTTCCCGGCCTACAAGCGCATGGCCGAAATTCTGCCGGTGCCGCTTGCGGGCGGCGAATCCCTTTATGGCCTCGCCGCGTTCCGCGATGTGATCGCCCAGGGTGGACTGGAGATCGTCCAACCGGATCTGGCGCTCTGCGGCGGCCTGTCCGAGGCGCGAAAGATCGCCGCCCTGGCGGAGGCCTTCGGTATTCCGACCGTGCCGCATGTCTGGGGCGCGGGAATCAACTATCTCGCCTCGTTGCAGTTCACCGCCACCCTGCCGCCGCAGCGCGTCGGCCGGTTCCACTACCCGCTCCACGAGGTGGATGTTGGCTACAACCCGCTGCGTTCATCGATCGTCGACCTGGATCTGGACGCAAGCGGCTGCCTGAAAATTCCGGATGGCCCCGGTCTCGGAATGGAGATCGAGCCATCCCGGTTTGAAAAGTTCATCGTCGAGCGATGGACAGTCGCGTAGTTTAAAGGGAGGAAGACACATGAAGAACCATATCGCCTTGACGGCGCTCGCACTTGTCATCGGCACGGGCCTTGCCCACGCCCAGACCGTTCTCAACCTCGGCTTCGTGGGCGGGCCCCAGGCGCCGGAAGCCATCGGCATGGCGCAGTTCGCCGAGGAAATCGAGGAACGCACCGAGGGCCGCTACAAGATCCAGCTCCAGGGCGGCGGTGCGCTCGGCGGCGACCGTGACGTCATCGAGGGGGTCCAGTTCGGCACCATCGAAATGACGGTCTCCTCGACCTCCGTGGTCGTCAATTTCGCCCCGGAATTCGGCGTCTTCGACGTTCCTTTCCTCTTTCGTGATTTCGATCATGCCGAACAGGTCTTCGAAGGCGATATCGGCACTGAAATCATGGGCACACTGCCCAACGCCGGCTTCGTCGGCCTGGCGATGGGTGGCATCGGCTTCCGCCAGCTCACCAACAACGTCCGTCCGGTCACCACGGCCGCCGACGTCGAGGGACTGAAGATCCGCACACAGCAGAACGAGCTTCACCTCCAGGCCTGGGAAGCGCTCGGCGCGCTGCCGACCCCGATGGCCGTCACCGAGGTCTACGCAGCACTTCAGCAGGGCGTTGTCGACGGGCAGGAAAACCCGGTCGGCGCGATCATAAACAACCGCTTCGGCGAAGTTCAGAAATATATGAGCATCACCAACCATGCCTTCACGCCGGTGGTCCTGCTCATCAATCCCGGCGTTTATGGCGGGCTGAACCCCGACGACCGCGAGATCTTCCATGAAGCGGCGGTCAACGCCATGCAACGCACCCGCGAGGAAGTCGAGAAGATCCAGGAAAGCGGCCTCGACACCCTTCGCGAGACCGGCGTCGAGATCCTCACCGAAGTGGATGGCGACAGCTTCCGCGAAAAGCTGGAGCCGACCTTTGCCAAGTGGTCGGAGCGGTTCGGCGAACGTCTGGACGCCATCCGCAACACCGGGAAATGACGACAATCTCCGTGCGTTCGTCGTTTCTGGCTCTTGAACGCATCCTCAACGGGCTGATCATCCCCGCCGCGGCCTTCTGCATGATGGTCGCGGCGGCCTCCGGCCTGTATCAGGTCTTCAGCCGCTTCGTGCTCCACGCGCCGGCCCACTGGTCCGAACCGCTGGTCAAATTCTCGCTGATCTGGATGGTCTATCTCGGCCTGATGGCGGCGGCGCGCAGCGGCACCCTGATTGCCGTCGACTTTCTCTACGGCATGAGCTCGGGGATCCTCCGCGAGATCATGCGTCTCGTCATCCTGCTGTCGACCCTGACCGTTTGCGCAGCTCTCATCTATTACGGCTGGCTGGCCGTCTACATGGTCCGCAACCAGACGATCTCGGGTCTCGGGGTGTCGGCCTCCTGGGTCTATGCCGCCATTCCCTTCGGCGCCGGCTTTGTCGCCTTGGCGGCGATCGCCCACTTCATCGAACCGCGAACCGAAGCCGACAGGGCCGAAGCGCTCTGACACGAGGTCTCCCATGCTGCCCGTGATGATTTCCTCCATGACCGTGCTGATGCTCATCGGCATCCCCGTGGCGATCGCCATCGGACTGGCGAGCCTCATCGGCATCGGCGGCTTCACCTCGCTGCCGCTCGTCCTGTTTCCCCAGCAGGCCTTCGTGGCGCTGGACAAGTTTCCGCTGGCGGCCATCCCCTTCTTCATTCTCGCCGGCAACCTGATGGCGGCAGGCGGCATTTCGCGCCGGCTCGTCGAACTGGTGGAAAGCTGCGTCCACTCGATCCGCGGCGGCATTCTTCTGACCTGCGTGTTCACAGCGATGATCTTCGGCGCGGTGTCCGGTTCGAGCGTCGCGACAACGCTCGCCATCGGTTCGGTGCTCATCCCGGCCATGGTGCGCCGGGGCTATCCGGTCGGCTTCGCCGCGGCACTTCAGGCGACGGCGGCCGAGCTCTCGGTACTCATCCCTCCCTCGATCCCGATGATCGTCTACGGTCTGTCCGCCAACGTCTCGGTCGGCGACCTGTTCATCGCCGGGGTCGGACCCGCGGTGCTCGTGGCTGTAGCACTCGGTGCCTTCGTGCTCATCTACTCGAGAATCAAGGGCTTCGAGGAAGTGCGGTCGGAAGAACGTCCACCGTTGTGGCCCGCCCTGAAAGCATCGAGCTTCGCCCTCCTGATGCCCGTCATCGTGCTGGGCGGGATCTACGGCGGCGTCTTCACCCCGACGGAAGCCTCCGTCGTGGCGGTGGGTTATTCGCTCGTCGTCTCCGTCCTGATCTACCGGGAAATCGATGCGCGGGCGCTTCTCGAGGTCATCAAGAGGTCGGCGATCTCGTCCGCCGTGGTGATGTTCATCGTATCGATGGCGGGCGTATTCTCCTTCGTGCTCACCCGGGCCGGCGTTCCCGCGATGATCGGCGCATGGTTGGTGGAGACCTTCACCTCGCCGGTCAGCTTCCTGCTCGCCGTCAACGTCTTCCTGTTCTTCATGGGAATGTTCGTCGAGACCTCGGCCTCGATCGTGGTGCTCGGTCCGCTGCTTGCGCCCGTCGCCACGCAGTACGGCATCGACCCCACCCATTTCGGGATCATCATGATCTTCAACCTGGCGATGGGCATGATCACGCCGCCGCTCGGCGTCAATCTCTTCGCGGCCTGCGCGGTCGCCAATATCGGGATCGAGAAGATGATCCCCTATCTGGTCCCGCTGGTCTGCCTGATCCTCGCCTGCCTCGCCACCGTCACCTTCGTGCCGGCGATCTCGCTCTTCCTCATCCAGTAGGCCCGTTGCGCAGGAACCGAGCCATCCGGGCGCTCGCCGCTTGCCCTTTCCCGGACAGCAGGCGCCCTACTCCTCGTCGATCTCCGCGAAGACCGCCTGTGCGGATTTCATCGCCTCGAGCGAAGCCGGCGCGCCGCAATAGACCGCCGCCTGCATGACGATTTCGACGATCTCGTCACGGGTGATCCCGTTGTTGAGCGCGCCGCGGACATGCAGCTTGAACTCCGCGGACCGGTTCAGGGCTATCAGCATGCCGAGATTGAGAACGCTGCGCATCCGGCGCTCGAGCCCCGGACGGCTCCAGATCTCGCCCCAGCACCATTCGGTGACGAATTTCTGCAGGGGCGCGGAAACGTCGGTGGCAGATGCGAGCGAACAATCGACATAAGCGTCGCCGAGCACCTCACGGCGGATCTTGAGACCCTTCTCGAACTGTTCTCCCTGAAATTCGGGGCGCTTTTCCGTCATCTCATGCCTCCTTGGCGTTGGCGATCATCGACCGGGCGAAGGTCTCGGCGATGGCGAGCACGGCGGCATGGATCGGTCCGGCCGTGAGCGTCGGCATGACGGAGGCGTCGACAATGTAGAGATTGTCGAGCGTTTTGAGCTTCAGATCCGCGTCGACGACGGCCGCCTCGTCCTTGCCCATCCGGCAGGTGCCGCAGGGATGGTGATGTGTGATGGCGGCCCTGGCGATGAAATCGTCGAACTCGGCATCGGATTCGGCATCGCCAGGGAAGATTTCACGCGCGCGCCATTCGTCGAGCCCCGCCTGCGCGCCGATCGTCCGGGCTGCCCTCAGCGCGGCGCGGAATTTGGCCCGGTCGTTCTCGGTGGTCAGATAGGCCGGATCGATGACCAGGGGATCGTCAAGCTCCGGCCCGCTGATGCGAAGGCTTCCGCGACTCGTCGGATGGGTGACACCGAACAGGAACGAGAAAGCAGCGCCCGGTTCCGGGGCCTCGAAACATTCCGAGACGATCGGCGCGACCCCGCAACCCACGACGATGTCGGGCTGGCCGGTGGCGGTGAAATCGCCCGCCTTCATGTAGCACATCGATTCCGAGTGCTGCAGCTTCGACGGCGGCAGATGTTTGCGGGTGGCGTAGACATTGCCGGCGCCCAGCAAATGGTCCTGCAGGTTCCTGCCGATCCCGGGCATGTCGATCACGCAGTCGACACCAGCGGCCTCGAGAACGTCCCTCGGGCCTATTCCCGAGCGCATCAGCAGAGCGGGACTTTCGAGCGAGCCCGCGCACAGGAGAATTTTATCGGCGGTGATGCTCATCGTACCCTCGGGGCCGACGACCTCGAGACAGTCGACCTCGCCGCCGTCCGTCACGATACGGCGAACACGCGATCCGGTGACGATCGCCAGGTTCTCGCGGGCCCTCACCTCGTCCGTCAGCCACGCGTCGGCGGCGGTCACGCGCTTTCCATTCCTGATGTTCATCGCATTGGGCGTGACGCCGATCATCTCGCCGTCATTGTGGCCATGGAGACGTTTGAGACCCAACGCCATGCCGGCCTCGATGAAGGCATGGGTTAGCGGGCTGGCGTCGGCGTCGGTCTGGTGGACGGTCAGCGGTCCGGCGTCGGGGTCACCGGCTTCGCGATCCTCGTTGGCCTCGAAGGCGGGCAGCAGACCTTCCCAACTCCAGCGCGGATCGCCCGTCGCCTCGGTCCAGGGTTTGAAATCGTCGGGATGGCCGCGCATGTAGCCCATGGCATGCAGACAGCTCGACCCGCCGATCATGCGGCCGCGCGCCCAGTGGTGAATTCGGCCGGCCGTCCCCTCCTGCGGAGTGGTCGTATAATCCCAGTCGTAGCTCCGGCCCTGAAGCGCCGGCCATGCGGCGGGGTTCCAGATATCGGGATCCGTCTCGTCCTTGCCGGCCTCGATCAACAGCACGCGCCGATCCGGATCCTCGCTCAGCCGCGCCGCCAGCAGCGCGCCCGCCGATCCGCCGCCGATGATGGCGATGTCGGCCTTCGGTCCGGTTCCTCGGTTGACATCATCCATCATCATTCCTCATCGTCCCCTATCGTTCGAAACAAGGACGCTTCGGCACGGATAAACCGAAATCCCGGCCCGCCCTGGAGCACCGGCGCAAGGTCCTCGCGCGAAAATCTCAGCTTGTGTGGTCCATGGAATCCTTGGCCGCCGTCATGGCCTTGAGGATGTGCCTCCGCGAGGCTTTCCGGGCGGCCTTTTCGTCGTGGGCTGCGATCGCTTCGTAGATCTCCTTCATCTCGGCGTAGCTGCTCTGCGCCCGGCCTTCGAGCGACATCGATCGTGCCCGGAAGAAGCTGATCCGCGCGACCAGACCGCGATGGATTTCCTCCAGAATGGGATTTCCGCAATTGGCGAGGATGATCGAATAGAAGTCCGCAGCCGTGGTCACCCGCGCCAGACTGTCATTGCTCGACGCGGCCTCGGCGAAGGCGGAAAGAGCCCTGGCGAGTTCCTGCAACTGCTCCTCGGGAATCCGCTGGGAACAGCGCCCGACAGCTTCAACTTCCAGAAGTTCGCGCGCCTCGTATATCGCCGTGATCTGCTCCCACGTAAGGGCCGGTATCGAGGGACCCCGGTTGGGCACGATGTCGATCAGACGCTCGGCGGCGAGACTGCGCAGCGCTTCGCGCAGGGAGGGCCGGCTGATGCCGAGCTGCACGCATAACTGACTTTCGACAAGCCGGCTGCCGGGCGCGAAGACACCCGAGAAAATCGCCAGCCGCAGCTTGTCGACGGTCTCCTGCTGCACGGTACGCGGTAGGATTCTTAGATTCAGGTCTGACGACATTTCTTGATCTCGACGTTGTGTATCGCAACCGGAAGGAACATAGGCGACAGCAGGCAAATTTGACAGCAGGAACGACCATACTGTCAACAAGTAAGATTGAATGAATGTCAGACAATCGGCTTGACGTCCGTTTGAATTGTGTCATGCTCCCCTCAACAAGAAGAACACGCCGGGGTTTCAGACAATGGTGGCCAGCTCCCCCTCACAATCCATGCGCATGCGCCGTATCGATACGGGTCGCATCACGCTGAACGTCCGCGAGGCTGGCAACGGTCCGCTGATGCTTTTCTTCCATGGAATCACGGCCAACTCGGCGACGCTGTGGCCAGTGGCCTCTCAGCTCAGCGAGCGTTTCACCACGATCGCGGTCGACCAGCGCGGCCATGGCCTGAGCGACAAGCCCGACGAGGGCTACGAGGCCGACGATTTCGCGGAAGACATCGTCGCCCTGATCCGGACGCTCGATCGCGGACCCGCCATTCTGGTCGGCCATTCGCTCGGCTCGCGGAACTCGGTAACCGCCGCCGCGAAATATCCGGATCTCGTGCGCTCCGTCGTGGCGATCGACTTTACCCCCTACATCGAGACCGAGGTCTTCGACGCGCTCGAATCGCGGGTCAATGCCGGCGATCAGGTGTTCGAGGACATCAATGCGGTGAAGGCCTATCTCGCGGGCCGCTACCCCAACATTCCCGCTCCGGCCATCACAATAAGGGCCGAAAGCGGATACCAGCCGGTGGAGGGGGGATTGCGCCCCCTCGCCTCACCCACCGCCATGAGCCTGACCGCCAAGGGCCTCAGGGCGGACCTGACGCCGGCCTATCGCGAGGTGCGCAAGCCCGTGCTCCTCATGCGCGGCGGCGAGAGCAAGCTCGTCTCCGCCGAGGCGCTGGCGAAAACCAGCCGCCTGCGACCAGACCTTCCGGTGGTCGTCGTCCCCGGCGCCGACCACTACGTCAACGAGGTGTCTCCGGACATCACACTGAGAGCGATCACGAATTTCATCGATGCCTGACGGCGCGAACGCTTTCCTCCCATACGCAACAGGAATTGGACCATGGCGAACGTAAACAAGACATCTGGTAAAAATCGCACCGCGCAGGTTGCCGGCGCCGGCTTTGCGGGCCTGACCGCGGCCATCGCCTTGCGGCAGGACGGCTGGGATGTCGTGTTGCACGAAAAGGATTCCGAGCTGCGCGCATTCGGCGCCGGCATCTACCTCTGGCACAACGGGCTTCGCGTTCTCGAAGGTATCGACGCGCTCAACGACGTCCTTCACGGCACCCACACGCCGCCGGCCTACGAGACCTGGATGCACAACAAGTCCGTCTCGAAGGAAACATTCAACGGCCTGCCTTGGCGCATCATGACCCGCGCGCACCTCCACAACGCGCTCGTCAAGCGGGCCAAGGCGGTCGGCGTCGATATTCGCACCAATTCCGAAGCCGTCTCCGCCGAGGCTGACGGCCGCCTGACCCTCCAGACCGGCGAGGTTCTCGAGGCCGACCTGATCGTCGGCGCCGACGGTGTGGGCTCCAAGGTCCGCGACTCGCTCGGCTTCAAGCAGGACCGCTGGGTCTCCACCGACGGCATCATCCGGCTCATCGTCCCGCGCCACAAGGACAAGCTCGGCGACGAGGCCAATTGGGACAACACCATCGACATGTGGAACTTCGAGCCGCGGGTCCAGCGCATCCTCTATTCGCCGTGCAACAAGGACGAGCTCTATCTCGGCCTGATGGCGCCTGCCGCCGATCCGCGCGGATCCAAGGTGCCGCTCGATCTTGACGTCTGGGTCGAGATGTTCCCCTTCCTCGAGCCCTGCCTCGCCGACGCCGCAAAGCTGCAGTCCGCCCGCTACGACAAATACGCCACCACCAAGCTCGATACCTGGGTGAAGGGCAAGGTCGCCCTCGTCGGCGACGCCGCCAATGCGATGTGCCCGGCGCTTGCGCAGGGCGCAGGTTGCGCCATGGTCAACGCTTTCAGCCTCGCCCAGGATCTCGGCGAGCAGTCCTCGGTCGAGGATGCCCTGGCCGCCTGGGAAAAGCGCATCCGCCCGATTACCGACCGCACCCAGGCGCTTTCCGGCGAATACGCAGCGAACCGCGCGCTGTCGAAGGGCAACATGTTCACCAACGAAGCACTCGAAGCCGCGCGCTACGATCCGATCAAGCGCGTCTATTCCTGGCCGCAGAACCAGTAACGACTAGCCAGTCGAAGACGATATGCGCGCCGCGACGCGCGCCCTCAAGGAGACAAAAATGAACTATACGGCCGAAGTTGAAAAGCACTACGAAGTGCGTGGCTGGTATTCGACTGTGCAGGAAACCCGGCACGATGGCGGCAAGCCTGGTGAGCCTTTGATCAAGGCTGCGGTCGGCGTTGTCTTCCGCAATCCGTATATCGGCAAGTTTGACCCCGACCTCTCCGGTCTCATCGACCCCAGCCCGGCACTCGGCCACGCGCTGGGAGAGCGAGCTATCGCCCTGCTCGGCGGCCGGCCGTGCGAAAGCTACGGCAAGGGCGGCATTGCCGGCGTGGCCGGCGAGCAGGAACATGTCGTTGCCTGCGTCACGACGGTATTCGGAAATGCATTGCGTGAGCAGGTCGGCGGTGGTGAGGCGTGGATTTCATCCGTGACCAAGGTGGCCAGCGCCGGCACCGCCATCGATATCCCGCTCGCGCACAAGGACGAGTTGTATATTCGCTCTCACTACGACGCGATCAGCTTCACCGCACCGGACGGTCCGCGTCCGGATGAAATCCTCATCTGCGTCGCAGTGGCGAGCGGTCCCCGCGTCCACCAGCGCGTGGGCGGCAAGACGGTCGCAGACCTCGCGGCCGCCAAGTAACAGAAATCCCAGACGGAAGGACGCATCCCATGCCCCTGAACATCAAAGACCTCAAGATCACGTCCACTGATTTCGAACCGCTCGGAATGCTGCGCGACGAGCATGCCGGCGACAAGGGCAACGTGCTGCCCAAGCTGACCGTCAGCGGTGTCCCGGCGGAAGCCAAGGAACTGGCCGTGATCTGCCATGACCCGGACGCTCCGCTGGCCCAAGGCTTCACCCACTGGACCGTCTACGGCATCGATCCCTCGGCGACGGATCTCTCCGATGCGCAGGAGAAGTACCGTGTCGGCCCGAACGGCGCCGGTCACATGCAGTATTACGGCCCGCAGCCGCCCGCAGGTCACGGCAAGCATCATTACTATTTCTGGGTCTATGCACTCGACACCAATGTCGAGGGAACGCCGACCCGGGAAGAGTTCCTCGAAAAATACGCCGACAACATCATCGAACAGAACAGGATTGTCGGCCTCTACGAAAACAAGTGAAGTGCACGGTCCCGGCGATAACAACAACAAAAACACGCCGGGACCGAGCGACTTGGGAGACTTCAGAAATGACCACCACCACCGATGCCCGGCAGACCGTCTTCGAAGAACTGGTTACCGCTACGAAGATCCTGCTGCATGAGGGAATTCTCGACACGTTCGGGCACATCAGCGCCCGCGACCCCGAGGACCCGAACAGCTTTTTCCTGGCTCAGAAGCTTGCGCCGAGCCACATAACGACCGCCGACATCCAGCGTTTCAACCTCGACGGTGAAACCTCGGACAACCGTCCTTCCTATCTCGAGCGGTACATCCACAGCGAAATCTACAAGGCACGGCCGGACGTCAATTGCGTGCTCCACAGCCACTCGCCGGCCGTGCTTCCCTATTGCTTCACCGACCGGCCGCTGCGGCCCGTGACCCACATGGGCGCGTTCATGGGCGAAGCGGTTCCCGTCTACGAAATCCGTGACAAGCATGGCGACGCCACCGACCTCTTCGGCGGCGGTCATGAGGTCTGCGCTGACATTGCCGAGGCGCTCAGCGATTTTCCGGTCGTGCTGATGGCCCGTCACGGCGTGGTCAATGTCGGCAAGTCGGTGCGCGAAGTTGTCTTCCGCGCCTTCTACACCGAGCAGGAAGCCGCCGCGCTGACCGCCGGCCTGCAGATCGGCAACGTCAAGTATCTCTCGCCGGGCGAGGTCGAGACCGCCGGGAAGCTGGTCGGTGCGCAAATCGACCGCGGCTGGGATCACTGGACGATGACCCTTCGCCAGGCCGGATTGCTCGACTAGCACTCCTGAGACAACCGGAAACCCCGGCACCGTCCGGGATTTCCAGCCTTCTCGAAAGGGTTCCGATCAGGAATCCGAGGTGAAAGCAGGGAAATGATGTCGCACGCGGAAACCTATGACTACATCATCGTCGGCGCCGGATCGGCCGGCTGCGTGCTCGCCCACCGGGTGAGCGCGGACCCCAATTGTTCCGTGCTCCTCCTGGAAGCAGGAGGGTGGGATCGCGACCCGATGATCCACATCCCCCTCGGCTGGGGCAAGATCCTCACCGAGCGCCGCCACGACTGGATGTATTTCTGCGAGCCCGAAGCCAATGTCGGCGGCCGCAGCGTCGAATGCGCCCGTGGCAAGGTGATCGGCGGCTCGTCATCGACCAACGCCATGGCCTATGTGCGGGGAAACCGAGGCGACTACGACCGCTGGGCCGCAAACGGCCTGACGGGCTACTCCTATGAGGAAGTCCTGCCCTATTTCAAGAAGCAGGAAACCTGGGAAGGCGGAGCGGACGCCTGGCGCGGCGGCACGGGGCCGCTCAACACCCAGCGATGCCGCTACGAGGATTCGCTGATCGATGCCTTCGCGGAAGCCAGCATCCAGGCCGGCTATCCGCAGACGGACGATTACAACGGTGAACAGCAGGAAGGCTTCAGCCGCCTGCAGATGACGATCTCGAAGGGTCGGCGCGCCTCCACGGCTTCCGCCTATCTGCGCCCGGCGCTCAAGCGCCCGAACCTGACGGTCCTGACCAACGCCATGGCCAAACGGATCGTCATGAAGAACAAGCGGGCCACCGGCATCGTTCTCGATCACGACGGCACCGAGAAGACCGTCAACGCGCGCTACGAAGTGCTTCTGTCCGGCGGCGTCATCAACACCCCGCAGCTCATGATGCTCTCGGGCATCGGCGCGCCGGACGAACTGGCCGCCCACGGCATCGAGACGCAGGTCGACCTGCCGTCCGTCGGCAAGAACCTGCAGGACCATGTCTCGGTCATTCTCATGTACCGGCGCAAGGAGCCGGGCCCGTTCCTGAAGAACATGCGCGCCGACCGCATCGGGCTCGACTTCCTCAAGACCTATCTCACGGGCAAGGGATTTTCGGCGGACGTCCCGGGCGGCGTGGTGGCATTCCTCAAGAGCGCGCCGGACAGGCCGATTCCCGACCTGCAACTGCTCTTCACCGCGGCACCGCTCGCCGCCTGGCCCTATTTCGAGCCGTTCAAGGCTCCTTTCCAGGATGGTTTCGCCACCCGCATCGTCGCCACGCAGCCCGAAAGTCGCGGCTCGGTCAAGCTCGCCTCGGCGGACCCGATGGCAGCACCTCTGATCCACCAGAATTTCCTCGCCTCTCCTAAGGACTGGGAATCGCTGCGCGCCGGCGTCCGGGTGGCGCGCGATCTGGCTGCCCAGCCCGCCATGAAGCCCTTCATCGAGGCGGAATTCTTCCCCGGCACCGATTGCCAGACGGACGAGCAGATCGACGAGCACATCCGCAATACCTGCATCACCGTGCACCATCCGGCAGGCACCTGCCGGGCGGGAACCGACGCGGACGCGGTCGTGGATCCCGATCTGCGCGTCCGCGGCGTCGAAGGGCTGCGCGTGGTGGATGCCTCCGTCATGCCGGACCTCCCGTCGGGCAACATCAACGCGGCCGTCATCATGATCGCGGAGAAGGCAGCCGATTTCATAAAAGACTCCCGGAAAATGAACGAGGTCGCGGCATGATCAAGCGTGTTGCCATTATTGGACTTGGAACGATGGGCCCCGGCATGGCGGCCCGCCTGGCGCGCGGCGGCATCGAAGTCGCGGCCTACGATATCGCCGACGCCGCACTTGAACGCGCCCGCAACATGATGGTCGCCTCCGACGGCGTGCTCGACAATCTCGGCATTTCAGCTCCCGCCGACGGAGCCGGCAACGTCCGCTTTACCGCCGACCTCTCGGATGCGGTCAATGGCGCCGATCTCGTCATCGAGAACGTGCCCGAGGACGAAGAGATCAAGGCGAGCGTCTACAAGCAGATCGACGGCATGATCTCCGCCGACACGATAGTCGCGTCCGACACGTCCGGCATTCCGATCACCAGATTGCAGGCCAGCATCTCGAATCCGGCACGCATGGTCGGAATGCACTGGTCGAACCCGCCGCACATCATTCCGATGATCGAGGTGATCCAGGGCCAGCAAACCGCATCGGAAACTGTCGAGACCATCCGCGACTTCATCAAGTCACTCGGACTGCTGCCGGTGCTGTTGAAGAAGGACGTGCCCGGCTTCGTCGAAAACCGTGTGCTCTACGCCCTGCTGCGCGAGGTGGTCGATCTCGTCGAGCGCGATGTCATCGAACCCGAAGATATCGACACATGCGTCTCCTGGGGCATCGGCTACAAGCTGGCCGTAATCGGTCCGATGGCGCTCCTGGATATGGCCGGCATGGATATCTACCACTCGGTCTCCTCCTTCCTGAACCAGGACCTGTGCGACCGCAAGGATGTCGCGCCGCTGGTGCGCGAGCAGATCGCTGCCGGCAAGCTCGGCATCAAGTCGGGCGGCGGCATCTATCCCTACACGCCGGAGAGCATCGCCGAGCTGCAGCCGGAACGGGCGCGCAAACTCGTGGCGATCCGCCGTATCCTCGAGGGGCGCGACTAGAGCCATGATGACGGAACGGGGAGCTGGAGACGAGCGCATGAAAGGAAACGGCATCATCAGGGCCGAGGCGCTGGTCGTCCGCCTCGTCGGCATCCTTCTCGGCCTGGGCCTGATCGCAATGGTCGTCGTCAACGTCGTCAATGCGACGGGCCGCTATACCGGCTGGTTCTCGCTGATCGGCGCCGACGAACTTCTGGTCTACGGCATGATCTGGATCGTCATGCTCGGCGCCATTCTGGCGGCGCGCAATCGCGATCACCTCTCGGTCAACCTCCTGCCCACGGCCATGAGCGGCCATCTGGCCGCCACCATACAGATCTTCATCGATCTGGCGACGGTGGCCGTCTCGGTCTTCATCGCCTGGCACAGCCTCAGCTTCATCGAGCGCATCGCCGCTCTCAACCAGACGAGCATGGGCCTCGGCATTCCGATGGTCATCCCGCATTCGGCCATCTTCGTCGGCTTCGCCGGCATCGCAGCGGTCACGGCCTTCCTGACGCTCGTCGACCTCTCCCGCTTCACCACGACGAAGGGAGCCGCGCAGTGACCTGGGTCCTCGGTATCAGCGTTGCGGCACTGATCGCCCTTGGCGCGCCGATCTTCGTCGCGCTCCTGTTCGCGGCATCGCTCGCGCTCCTGTTTTTCCCCGGCCCGCCGCTGATCGCCCTGCAGCAGACCATCTTCGGCGGTCTCGACGCCTATGCGCTTCTCTCCGTGCCCTTCTTCGTCTTCGCCGGCGAACTGATGGCGATCAGCGGCATCGCCGACAGGCTGATCAATCTGGTGCGTGCCCTGTTCGGCCGGGTGCCCGGATCGCTCGGCATCGCCGCGCTCGGCGGCTCGACGCTGATCGGCACCATCTGCGGCTCTTCCGCCGCGGCAGTCGCCGCCGTCGGCCGCAACATGTATCCGCAGCTCATCGCCGGCGGTTACGGCAAGCAGCGCGCCGCCGGCATCATCACCTCGAGCGGCGCCATCGACATCGTCATCCCGCCCTCGATCGCCATGATCCTCTATGGCGCCTCCGCCGAGCAGTCGATCGCCAAGCTCTTCATTGCCGGCATCGTTCCGGGCATCGTCATGGCACTGCTGATGGCAGGCTACATCTCCGTCTCGGCGCTTCTCGCCCGCATTCCGCGTGAGGAGAGTTTCCGCGCCCGCGTGGCATGGGACGCGTTCCGCCAGGCCTTCTGGGCGCTCACCATGCCCGCCTTCGTCATGGTGGGAATCTATGCCGGGCTGTTCTCGCCGACGGAGGCCGGCGGCTTCGCCTGCGCCTATGCCGCCTTCCTCGGCATGGTCGTCTACCGCACAGTCAGCTTCAAGAGCCTGCTCGACGCCGCCGTCAGCTCGGCCATGATGACCGCGCGGATCATGATCGTCGTCGCCGCCGCCGGCGTCATAAGCTGGGTTCTCACTGTGGAAGGCGTGCCGCAAGCCCTGATTGCGGCCACCGCCGATGCGGGTCTCTCCCCGCTCGGCTTCCTTCTCAGTGTGAACCTTCTTCTTCTGGCGATCGGCTGCGTGCTCGATCCGACATCGGCGATCCTCGTGCTCTCGCCGCTGCTGGTGCCGATCGCCGTCTCCCTCGGCATCGACCCGATCCACTTCGGCATCGTCATGACCGTCAATCTCGCCATCGGCATGTTCACGCCGCCCTTCGGCCTGAACATCTTCGTGGCGCAGTCGGTGCTCGGTATCCGCACCTCGGACATCTACCAGGGGGTCCTGCCCTTCATCGCTGTGCAGGTCTCCGCTCTCGCCCTCATCACCCTCGTCCCGGCGCTATCGCTATGGCTGCTTCACGGCATGTCCTGACCGATCGTCCAGCAAACGGAGTATCAAGAATGACCTTACCGACCAGCTTCAAGACGACGAGACGCGCGCTGGGCGCGGCCGCCCTCGCCCTCCTCCTGCCCCTTGGCGGCGCGGCTTACGCCCAGAGCACGATGAAGCTCGCCTCCGCCACCATCAACGACGTGCAGCACGAGTGGCAGAAGGAATTCCAGAAGGAAGTGGAATCCCGCATCGGCGACGAACTGAAGGTCGAGATCTATCCGGCCTCGCAGCTCGGCGCGATCCCGCGCATGTCCGAAGGCGTGCTGCTCGGCACGATCGAGGCATTCACCACGCCGACCTCCTTCGTCACCAATGTCGACCCCCGCTTCCAGGCCTTCGACGTGCCGGGCCTTTTCAAGAACGCCGATGAAGTCGACGCGGTGATCCACAACAAGGAATTCCGCGACTACATGGAGACCTTGTTCCTCGACAAGGGCGTGCGCATCATCGGCGCCATCTTCAACTCGCCCACCCAGATGCTCACCCGCGAACCGGTGAGCTCTCTCGACGGTTTCAAGGGGCTGAAGATCCGCACCTTCGCCTCGCCGCTGCAGATGAAGCCGATGGAAGCGCTCGGCTCGACGCCGACGCCGCTGGCGCTTTCGGAAGTGGTGCCTCAGCTCCAGGCCGGCGGTATCGACGGCATGCTGGCCGGCATCCCGATCCTGACGGCGTTCAAGTTCTACGACACCGCGAAATACGTCACCAACATCAACATGAACCAGATCGTCTCGATCACGCTGGTCAACGAAGCCTGGTTCCAGTCACAGTCCGACGAAGTCAAGACCGCGATCCTGGAAGCCGGCCGCGCCGCCGAAGAGACCGTCTTCCCTTGGGGTGTCGACAACGTCGAGCGCGCGGAGAAGGCCTGGCTCGACAATGGCGGAGAAGTCGCCACACTCCCCGAGAAGCAGCAGGCCGAACTCCAGGCGACCTTCGCCAAGGTGGCCGACGAGGTGATCGCCGATCAGCCCGAGGTCATCGAGGTCAAGGATCGCATCGAGGCAAAACTCGAAGAGGTCCGCTCGAAATGACGCCTCTAGCCGCCCGCGGTCTCACAGCTCAGTCCGGTCTCCTCGCCGGCACGGCAGGAATAGCGCAGCGTCGCTTCCGCCTTGCCGCCGGCGAGCGGCAGGGTGAGCCGCGTGCGGCCGGCTTCGCTGGCGCACCACAGCGCTTCCACCGGCATCCGGTCATCGGTGGCGTTCATCAGGTTGAAAACGCCGGTGTCGGGATCGTGCCACAGCGTCAGCGCCAGTTCTTCACCGGGCGCGACCTGGCCGAGCTTGTCGGAATACCAGTGCGCCAGCGCCGCCTCGCAATTGAGCGCCACGCCGGTGTCGTTGGTGACCGTGACCTTTACAGGATCGGCACCTTCGGTCCCGTGAATGATGCCTGAATAAGGCACATAAGCTCCGCTCCCGGCGCTTGCCGGGGGCGAACCAAGCCCAGCAGACAGGGCGACAAAAACAACAAAATGTCTGCCGACCGCTTTCGTCTTCTGTTTGGAAACCGACAACCATTGTGGGAACAACATGATGAAAAACCTACTTATTTCTGCCGCGCTCAGCGTGGTCCTAGCAGCCCCGGCCTTCGCCGCCGAGGTAGATACCATAGCCATTCTTACTCCGGAACAAGGAAGTGACTTCGGCTGGAACCAGCAGGGCGTCGATGCGGCCAAGGCTGCCGGAGAGGCAACCGGCGTCGAAGTCATCGTCGCCGAAGGTCTCGGCTACGGTGACGTCCGCGCGCCCATGCGCGAACTGGTGGCCGATGGTGCCGATCTCCTGATCGCCCATGCCAGCGGCTACAACACCGCCGGCCCGGAAATCGCCGAGGAGACAGGCGTGGCCGTCGCCATCGTCGACAGCCCCGACGCGCTCGTGGCCGGCAAGGTCGCCGACTACACCCTGTCGGGCCATGAAGGCGCCTATCTCGCCGGACGCCTCGCCGCCAAGATGACCTCGACCGGTGCCGTCGGTATCGTCGTCTCCGGTGAGCCACCATCCTGGAACTCGCAGTCGGCCGGTTTCGCCGAGGGCGTGAAGGCTGAAAATCCGGATGTGAAGATCCTCTATTCGGTCATCGGCCCGGCCGCCTATTCGGATGCCGCCGGCGGCAACCGCGTCACCACCTCGGTCATCGCGGCCGGCGCCGACATCATCTTCGGCCAGGGCAACGGCTCGAGCTTCGGCATGATCCAGGCGGTGGAATCCAACAAGGCGACCGATGGTTCGGACGTGCTGTTCATCGACGTGATCGGCGACAAGTCCTCGATCGACAAGGGTCACCTCCTGACCTCGGTTCTGTGGGACATGACCCCGGTCTACACCGCGATGATCGAGGACCTGAAGGCCGACAAGTTCGGCACCCACGGCTACTCGATCGGCCTGGCCGACGATTCCGTCAAGCTGATCAAGACCACGCAGGTCGACGAAAAAGCCTGGGAAGAAGTGATGGCGCTGCGTGAGCAGATCATCTCCGGGGACATCAAGGTCGAGCCGAAGTTCCAGGCCGAAGATGTCCGCGCCCTGGTCACCGTGGCCGAGTGAGCAAATCCGTGGCACTTGCAACGGAAAATCCGACAAACCTGTCCCCGGAAACGGGGACAGGCGTCATCGGCGTGCACGGCGTGACCAAGCGCTTTCCGGGCGTGATCGCGGTCAATAACGTGTCGCTCGCCTTTCATCCGGGCGAGGTTCATGTCCTGCTCGGTGAGAACGGTGCCGGCAAATCGACGCTTGTGGGCATTCTTTCGGGACTTCAGGAGCCCGACGAGGGCTACCTGACGCTCAACGGAGAGAAAACGCGGCTGGCCAGCCCCTCGGCCAGTCTCGACGCCGGTATCAGCACTGTCTTCCAGCACTCCATGCTGGTGCCGACTCTGACCGTTCTGGAAAACCTGACACTGGGCGCGCCCTGGTACGAGCGCCCGCCCCGCGCCCGGATCGCGGCGCGGATGGAAGAACTCAAACGCGAATTCGCGCTGTCGCTGCCGCTCGACGCAATAACCGGCGAACTCTCGCTCGGTCAGCAGCAGCAGATCGAGATCGCCCGCGCGCTTCTGCGCGACAGCAAGGTGCTGATCCTCGACGAGGCGACCTCGATGCTCACGCCGCAGGGAGCGCAGGAGCTCGGCCAGCGCATGCAGCAGCTCGTCAAGAGCGGACTGGCGGTGATCTTCATCACCCACAAGCTCGCCGAGGCCTATCGCTACGGCAACCGTATTTCCGTTCTCAAGCAGGGCGCGCTCGCCGGCGAACTGGGTCCTGAAGAACTCAAATCCATGAACGAGGAACAGGCCGTCGAGGAGATCGTGCGCCTGATGTTCGGCCGCGAGGCCGGCGCCACCTCCACCGAGCACCGCGCCAGCAGCGCGCGCGAGGAAACGGTGCTGAAGGTGGAGAACCTCTCGACCCAGGGCGATGCCGACGTGATCGGCCTCCAGGATATTTCCCTGAGCTTGCGCGCCGGAGAAATCCTTGGCGTCGCCGGGATCGACGGCAACGGGCAGAAGCAACTCGCCGAGGCGCTTGCCGGCCAGCGGCCCCTCGCATCCGGCCGCGTCGAACTCGACGCCGAAGACATCACCCGCGCCTCCGTCGCGCAGCGCCGGCTCAAGGGGCTTCGCTACCTGACGGACGACCGGCTCGAGGAAGGCTCGGTCGCAGCCTTCCCGATCTCCGAGAACACCGTTCTGAAAGATATCGGCCAGCCGCCCTTCTGGATAAACGGCATCGAGCGACCCTCGCTCATTGCCCGGCACGCGCGCGACCTGATCACGAAGTTCTCGGTTCGCACGCCTGGCGAGACGACGCCGATCGGCCGGCTTTCCGGCGGCAACATCCAGAAGGTGCTTCTCGGCCGCGAACTCTCCGGCGAGGCGCGTGTGGTCGTCTTCAACAAGCCGACCTATGGGCTGGACCTTCAGAACATCGACACCTCACGCCAGCGCATCGCCGACATCGCCGGACGCGGCATGGGCGTCGTCCTCATCTCCACCGATCTCGACGAACTGATGGCGCTGTCGGACCGGATCGCGGTGATGGAGGGCGGCCGGATCCGCGGCGTCGTCGAAAACGACGGAACCGGCGAGGCGCTGCGCCTGCGTATCGGCCGCATGATGGCCGGCGAGGAAGAAAACAGACAGGCGACGGAATGAGCATGGTAGACGATGTGAATCCCAGTTCGGTAGACCCTGAGGCCAACGCGGCGGATAGCGCCGGCGTGGTGACGGAGCGGAGCGCGTTCCAGCGTGTCCTGACGGTCACCGTCGGCCCGATCGTGGCAGCTTTCCTGCTGTCGGCGATCATCCTGATGCTGGTGGGCGTCAACCCGCTCACCTATTACGGCTACATTCTCGAACGCTCGCTGTTCTCGGGTCTCGGGCTTGAGCAGACGGCGACCCGGATGGCACCGCTTCTGTTCCTCGTGGCCAGCCTGATCATCGCCTTCAGGGCGGGGATCTGGAATCTCGGCACCGATGGACAGTTCCTGCTCGGCGCCGTCATCTCGGCGGCCACCGCTCCGCTGCTCGTTGGGGTGCTGCCGGGCTGGGCCGTGCTCGTTGTCGGTTTCGCGCTCGCCGCCCTTGTCGGTGCGGTCTGGTCGATCATTCCGGCGCTGCTCAAGGCCTATCAGGGCGTCAACGAGATCATCACCACGCTGATGATGTCCTTCCTCGGCGTGCTGCTGGCCTCCACGCTGGTCAAGCTGGTCTTCCGCGACCCGACGACCACCGTGCCGCAGACCCGAACCCTGCCGGTTGCCGACCGCCTGCCGCGCCTGTTCGAGACCTCGATCTCGAGCGGGCTGATCTGGGGCCTGATCGCTGTTGTGCTGGTCCATCTGATGATGACCAGGACCTCCTTCGGCCTGCGGCTCAGAATGGTCGGCGCCAACCCCGCCGCAGCAACCCATGCGGGCCTCTCCGTCCCGCTTCTGACCCTTGCGACGTTCGGCCTGTCGGCCGGCTTTGCCGGGCTGGCCGGAGCCTCCGAAATTCTCGGCGTTGCCGGCAATGTCCGCGCCAACTGGAATCCGGCCTATGGCCTGATGGTCATTCCGCTCGTCTTCCTTGCAAGGTTCCACGGCATAGGCGCCATCGTGCTGGTCTTCTTCTACTCGGCACTGATGATCGGCAGCGAGAGTGCCGCCCGGCGTCTCGGCGTGCCGCAGGATTTCACGCTGGTGCTCGTCGCCAGCCTGCTGATCTGCCTCGGCCTCGGCGAATATATCGACCAGCACAAGCGGAAGAAGGAGCGCTGAGATGGGCGGACTGCTGACCGAGGCGTTCCTGTCGTCTCTTTTCACCGGCGCTATCGTCGCCGCCGTTCCGATGCTTCTCGCCGGGCTCGGCGAGCAGATGTCGGAGAAGGCCGGCGTCCTCAACATCGGTATCGAGGGCATGATGCTGATGGGCGCCTATATGGGCTTTCTGGTCGCCTTCAAGACCGACTCCCTCTGGCTCGGTTTCCTGGGTGGCATTCTCGGCGGCGTGCTGGTGGCGATCGTCATGGCGGTGCTCTGCGTTCGCCTCGGGCTCAACCAGATCGTCATCGGCATCGGGCTGACGCTCGGGGTGGAGGGATTGACCGCCCTGCTCCATCATTTCCAGTTTTCCCGCACCTATCCGCGTCTGCCGGCGCCGGAGCGGCTCAACATTCCGGGTCTCACCGACCTGCCGGTGGTCGGGCCGTCGCTCTTCGGGCGTCATCCGATCGTCTATCTGGCTTTGATGGCGGTCGTCGTCTTGGCACTTCTCTACCGGCGGACCAATCTCGGCATGACACTCCGGGCCGCAGGCGAACGTCCGGCTGCGCTCGACGTGGCCGGCGGCAACGTTTTGGGCGTGAGGATCTTCGCGGTTCTTTTCACCGGCGCCATGGCCGGGCTCGGCGGCGCCTATCTGGCCAATATCGGGGCGGGACTTTTCATCCCCTTCATGACCGGCGGTGCCGGCTTCATCGGTATCGTGCTGGCGATGCTGGCGCGTGGCCGGCCGCTCTGGGTGCTGATCGGCTCGCTGATCTTCGGCGCGGCGCTGTCGATGACGACCGCCCTTCAGGTGGCGGGATCGAATATCCCGACCGACGTGATCCAGATGCTGCCATTCGCGGCGGTGATGCTGGTCCTCGTGCTCTTCGGCCGCCGGGCGAAACTGCCTTCGGCGCTCGGCGCATCCTACGAACGCGGCGCCCGCTAGAGGGCGCATGCACCATCCCCGGCCCCTTAAGCGGGCGCCGGCCAACAGGAAGGAGAAATCAAATGCCCGATACCAAGGTCTATCTGCTCGACGGCGGCTCGCTGGTTCTCGACGGCTTCCACATCTGGTGGAACAAGGGACCGGGTGGCGAGGTCCGCTTTCCCGTCTATTCGGTGCTGGTCGATCACCCGAAGGGCAAGTTCCTGATCGATACAGGCTACGATTTCGATCACGTGCAGAAGGTGCTGCCGTTCGAAAAGCCGCAGCAGACCGAACAGCAGACCATTCCCGGCGCGCTCAAGCTCATCGGAATGGAGCCGAAAGACATCGACCTCGTCTTCAACTCGCACTTCCACTTCGACCATGTGGGCGGCAACAAGTTCTTCCCCGACACCAAGAAAATCTGCCACAAGGACGAGCTGCCCCAGGCGGCCAAGTGCCAGCCCTTCGAGGTGCTGGGCTATTCCGACCTGGCGTTTTCCGCGGAAGTCGCCGAGGCGCGCGGCATGACCGACCAGCTCACCATGGGGCAGACCGCGGCCAACACCAGGTATGAGTTCATCGAGGGCGACGTCGAGCTCGCGCCGGGAGTGACCCTCATCTACACGCCGGGACACACGGTCGGCCACTATTCGCTGCTGGTCGAGTTCGACAACCGTCGCCCCCTGCTGCTCACCCTCGACGCCGCCTACACCCGCAAGAACTACGATCATGACATCAATGCGGGCTTCCACATCGATCCCGTGGCGGGCGTGAACTCCATGCGCAGGCTCAAGGAAATCGAGAAGGAAAAGAACGCCGAGGTTCTGTTCAGCCACGATCCCGAGAGCTTCAAGGACTACAAGATCGGCGTCAATTACTACGGCTGAGGAGAGCCCGATGAGATACGAGGAAACCAAACCGCCGGTCTTCACGCTGACGGCCGGACCCGTGGACGCCTACCCGGAAGTGCTGCGCGCGCTCGGGACGACGGTGCTCTACGACTACGATCCGGCCTTTCAGGCGTTCTTCGAGGACCTGACGCTCAAGGCTCAGGAAGCGCTCGGCTGCGATCTGCCGCCGCTCATTCTCCAGGGGGAACCGGTGCTGGCGCTCGAGGGCGCGGCCGCCTCTCTGATCGCCAGGGACGATGTGGTGCTCAACCTTGCTTCCGGCGTCTACGGCAAGGGATTCGGCTACTGGGCCGCGCGCTACGCCAGGAAGGTCGAGGAGATCGAGGTGCCGTATGACACCGCGATCGATCCCGAGCAGGTCCGCGCCGTTCTCAAGGAGCATCCCGAGGTCAAGGTCGTCTGCGTCTGCCACCACGACACCCCGTCTGGCACGCTCAACGACATCGATGCGATCGGCGCGATTGTCGCCGAAGCCGGTGCGCTTCTGCTGGTCGACGCGGTCTCTTCCTGGGGTGGCATGCCGACGGGCCCGAGTTCGTGCCAGGCGGGGATCTTCGTGACCGGTCCGAACAAGTGCCTCGGCTGCCCGCCGGCGCTCTCGCTCGTCGCGGTTTCCGAGGCGGCCTGGGCCAAGATCGAAGCCAGTCCGGACGCGCCTTTCGCGTCCATGCTCAGCTTCACCGACTGGAAGAACGCCTGGAAGAAGACCGAGCCGTTCCCGTTCACGCCCTCGGTGGCGGAACTCAACGGGTTGAGCGCGGCGCTCGACCGCTATCTCGACGAGGGACCGGAACAGGTCTGGGCGCGTCACGCGCTGACGGCGAAAATCTGCCGCGAAGGCATCAAGGGCATGGGCGCCGATCTCTGGCCCGCCTCCGAGGATATCGCTTCGCCAACAGCCACCGCTGTCAAGATGCCGGAAGGTATCGACGCCGGTCCGGTGCTCAAGGAAGCACGCGCCCGCTACGGCGTGTCGATGTCGGCCGGCCGTGCCGAGACGCTCGGCAAGCTGATCCGTATCGGCCACATGGGACCCACGGCACAGCCCGGCTACGCGCTTCTCGCCGTCGCCGCGATGGGCGGAGCGCTCAAGGCGCTCGGCGCCAAGGTCGATGTATCGGCCGGACTTGCCGCCGCGCAGACCGCTTGGGACGCAGCATTGGATAATTGAGGCCGGCAACGGCAAACAGGGAAAGGACAAAGGGATGAGTACAAGTCTTGAAGGCCGCAAGGCGGTCGTCACAGGCGGCGCACAGGGCATCGGCAAGGCGATCGCCAAGGCACTTGCCGATGCCGGAGCCAAGGTCGTGATCTCCGATATCAACGGCGAAGGCGCCAAGGCCGCAGCCGCCGATATCGGTCACGGCGCCGTGGGTGTGACCTGCGATTCCACCAAGGTGGACCAGGTCGAGAAGATGCTCGAGGACGCCGCCGAGAACGGCGCCGTCGACATCCTCGTCAACAACGCCTCGATCGTCCCCTACGTCGCGTGGGACGATGTCGACCTCGCCCACTGGCAGAAGATCATCGACACCAACCTGACGAGCGTCTTCATCGCCAGCCGCAAGGCGACCGACATGATGCGCGCGGCGGACCGCAAGGGCACCGTGCTCAACATCGGCTCGAACGCGTTCTATGCCGGCACGCCCAACATGTCGGCCTATGTGGCAGCCAAGGGCGGCGTGGTCGGCTTCACCCGCGGACTGGCAACCGAGGTCGGCAAATACGGCATCCGCGTCAACGCTGTGATGCCGGGTCTGACTGAATCCGATGGCGTGAAGGACAGCCCGCACAACGACAGCTTCGGCTTTGTCGAGATGCTTCAGGCCATGCCTGGCAAGGGCCAGCCCGAGGACATCGCCAAGGTGGTGGCCTTCCTCGTCTCCGACGATGCCGGCTGGATGACCGGCCAGTGCGTTGCCGTCGACGCCGGTATGATCCGTCTCTGACGAAAAACCGGCTTGAGACGGCGGGCATGGCACCCCCCCATCCGTCATGTCCGCCGTCGCTTAAGCATTAAAAAGAACCGGCCGGCAATCCGAAAGGAATGCCGGCCGGTTTCGTTTAAGCGGGTTGACGCGCTTATTCGGCCGGGGACCAGACGAGGCTGTCGAGATCCTCGGTTTCGTTGAGGATGCCTTCCTTTTTCGCCGCCTCCACCCAGAACTGAATCTCGGAAGGCGGAACCTCGGTTTCCCAACTGCCGAGGTTCATCGCCTCGATGGCGCTTGCCGGGATTTTCGTGTGCTCGCCGATCGTCTTGCGGGCGACGGCGGGATCGGCATTGAAGTCGTCGATCGCGCGGTTGACGGCCTTGACGAAGCCCTTGACGATATCCGGGTTCTCCTCGACGTAGGGCAGCATGGCGACGATGCCCGAGAGCACGACCGGCGACTTCACGTCAGTGAAATAGTGGCCAAGCACGTTGGCGCCCTGTTCCTTGCCGAAAGTGACGAAGGGTTCGACCGCGCCGACCGCGGCCACCGTGTCGTTCCTGAGCGCCGGCAGCATGTCCGGGAACGGAATTTCGCGGAAGGTCACCTTGTCGATATCGACATCGTTCTTGCGAAGCCATTCGCGCATCATCGTCCAGTCGGTGTTGTAGCTCAGATTGGTCGCGACCGCCTTGCCTTCGAGATCCTTGGGGGTCTTGATGTCCGGATTGGTGGTCAGAACCGCGTGAACCGGGTTCTCCGTGCTCTGCGAGAAGTTGAACGAGACATAGGTGACCGGCAGCCCGCCCTTGCGGGCGTTGAGGACGCCAAGCGCATCGGAGATGCCGAACTGCAGCGCGCCGGACTGGAGCGCCGGGATGATCTGCCCGCCGCCGGCCATCGGAACGAGTTCGACCTCGAGGTTCTCGTCGGCGAAGTAACCGGCATCCTGCGCGCGCCAGAAATAGGAATAGACGCCGACCGGAAGGTAGCCGACCTTGAGTTTCGTGGTGTCGGCCAGTGCCGCGTGCGGCAGGCCGAGCGAGGCAAGCGCCGAACCGGCCGCAAACAGCGCGGCGGTCGCCAGATTCTTGAGTTTCATGTTCCCAACTCCTGTTGTTTCGATTTCATCGGTTCGTTTTTGTTTTTCTTTTTGGCTCATTGCGCCTGCTGGCGGACGAGCGTGTAGACCTTGTGCCTGAGATGCAGGAATTCCGGCGTTTCCTTGGTGGTGAGCTGATCGCGCGGGCGCGGCAGGTCGATCGCGATCTCCTCGACGACGCTCGCCGGGCGGGTGGACAGCACCACCACCTTGTCGGCCATGAAGACGGCTTCATCGATGTCGTGGGTGACGAGCAACGCCGAGAGCGACATGCGCTCGCAGATGTCCATGACGAGATCCTGAAGATCTATACGCGTTTGCGCGTCGACCGATGCGAAGGGCTCGTCGAGCAGCAGCAGCCGGGGCGCGGAGACGATGGAACGCGCCAGCGCGCAGCGCTGCTGCATGCCGCCGGACAGTTGCCAGGGATAGAGATCGGCGGCGTGGCCGAGCTTGACGGCGTCGAGCGCTTCGGCGACCCGCCCGTCACGTTCGCCCTTGCCGACGTCGCGCAAACCGAGGGCGACGTTGCGGCGGACCGAAAGCCAGGGAAAGAGGCTGCGGTTGTAATCCTGGAAGACGATGGAGAGCCAGGGCGGCGGATCGTCGAAGGTCCGGCCTTCATGGAACACGACGCCGCTGTCTGGCGCCATCAGCGCGGAGATGCAGCGCAGCATCGTCGTCTTGCCGCAGCCGGACGGCCCGACAATGGCGAGAAACTCGTTCGCCTGTTGCTTGAACGTGACGTCGCGAAGGATTTGAGCGTCGGCCGCATAGGCCTTCGAGACCCCTTCCATCGAAAGTAACGGCGTGCTCATGTCGTCTCTCCGGTCTTATGTACGGGCGTCCGCCAGCCCGCGCCAGCCGCGGTGCCATGCGAGAACGCGTCTTTCGATTGCAAGCAGGGCCAGCGTGAGAATGAGGCCGATCGTGCCGAGCATCAGCACCCCCGCATAGACGTTGGCGGTCTGGAACAGGCGCTGGTTGCGCAGGATGTAGAAGCCGAGCCCGTCATTGGCGGCGATCAGTTCGGAGATCACCATCATCACCAGACCGATCGACAGCGCGATGCGCACGCCTGCGAAGATCGAGGGCAGCGCGCCGGGAAGGACGACGCGGAACAGTTTCTCGGCGAGCGAGAATTTCAGGATCCGGGCGACGTCGAGCAGCATGGCGTTGCCGCGCCGCGCGCCGTCGATCGCCGCGAGCAGGACCGGAAAGACAGACCCGAATGCGATGACGAAGATCCGCATCGTGTCGGTGGCGCCGAACAGGAGAAGGGCCGCGGGAAGGATCGCCACTGTCGGCACGAAGCGCAGATATTCGAGCACAGGACGGATCCAGGGGTCGAGCCAGCGCAGATAGCCGAGCGCGATCCCGGCGACGGTTCCGAGGAGGACGGCGACACCGAAACCGACGCCCAGCCTGTAAAGGCTCGGAAAGACGATCGCCAGAAAATTGCCGGGCTCAAGCAGCGACAAATAGGCGAGCGCCACCGGCTTGAGCGGCGGGAGATAGGGCGCGGGATGACTGACCGCGGCCCATTGCCAGAGAGCGAGCAGGAGGATGACGGTGGCTGACTGCCACAGGAGGGCGCGCAGGCGGATATCCCTAGCCATCCCGGTTCTCCGGGCTCCAGGGAAGGAGGAGGCGCTCGAGGGCAATGAAGAGAGCGTTGACCAGGTAGCCGAAAATGCCGGTGACCAGGATGCCGCCCCACATTTCCGCGGTCAGACCGTTGAGGCGCACGTTCTCGATATAGAATCCGATGCCCGGCCGGCCGGTGAGCATCTCGACGGTGATGGCGAGCACCAGCGCGATGGCCGCGGCGGTGCGGATGCCGGTCGCGATATAGGGAAGGCTCGCGGGAAGCAGAATGCGCATCAGAAGCTCGGCACGCCCGAAGCCGAGTACCCTGCCCGTTTCCAGATAGCGCGGGTCGATGCTCTCAACGCCCGCCTTGGTCGAGAACAGCACCGGCCAGACGGCGGCGAAGACGATCATGAACAGCTGCATCGACGTTCCGATGCCGAGCACCAGAAGCGCTACCGGAATGAGCGCCACAGAGGGAATGGGACGGAGGAATTCAAGGATCGGCCGGGTGGCGAGTTCGAGACCGGGAAGCATCGCCAGCGCTATACCGGCCGCAATTCCGATCACCGTGGCGAGCGCCAGGCCCGAAATCCACGAGCGCAGCGTTTCGAGAAGGGCCAGGGACATGTCGCCCTCTGTGAGGCCGTTGAAGGCCGCGCCCAGAACATCGATGACGGCGGGAAGATCGCGCTTGTCGATGAAGCCGGTCTGCCGGACCAGTTCCCAGGCCGCGAAGGCAACGAGAACGCCGAGAATTCCCTTGAGAACCGCTACCAGTCCTTCCGGAGCCTTCATGCCGCCGCCTGCCCCGCTCACCGCGCTCATGCCTTCTTGCGCCTCCACGCGGTGTCGCGAGGTCGCCGCCAGGTCGTCCGGGCATCTGGTTCGGGAAGCAGGGAATTCACTGAATTCTCCTTTACCGACGGCATGCCCTGGATCTCCGACATCGCAGAAAGATTGTCGGATCTCGCCTGGCGCCTGCCGCCTCGGTGGGGTCGATACCGGAAGCAGAACATAGGTAATATTGTCTGTCAATCTGATTGACTGATTTGCTGGAGGAAACCACTATGGCCCACGTCAGACAGACTGGCGCTCAGCTATCGATAGTGGTGAATAGTTCCGGCTTTCACACGTCAAACCTATGGACAACGGACAAGATCAACTGAAAGTAGAAGCAGACATGCGCCCGGAGCGGGCCTGAACGATTGCGGGGGGTGATGGAACTGGATTTACGGATAACGCGAAAGACGGTTCAGCAGGAGGTTGTCGACAAACTGCGGCAGGCGATCCTCTCCGGCATGTTTCCGCCCGGCCACCGGCTCGTCGAAGGGGAACTTTGCGAGGCGCTCGGCGTCAGCAGGTCGTCTCTTCGCGAAGCCCTGCGCAATCTGCAGGCCGAGCATCTTGTCGAGATCATCCCCAATCGAGGGCCGCAGGTTCCGGTCCTGTCCTGGGAGGACGCGGAGGAAATCTACGAGGTCCGCGAGCTGCTCGAGGGCGAGGCCGCCGCGCGCTGCGCATCGCGAATGAGCGACGACTGCATCTCCCAACTGGAAGAACGGCTCGAGGCCTTCCATCGTGCGGTTCTCGATGAGGATGGCGAAGCGCTGACCGAGGCGGCGGCCGCGTTTTACGCCGTCATCCTGAGCGGCTGCGGCAACAAGATCATCGTCCAGGTGCAGGCGGGTCTTCTCGCGCGCATCAGCTATCTGCGCACGCGTTCGATGTCGCTTCCCGGCCGCGCGCGCCGGAGCTACGAGGAGATGCGGGCGATCTACGCGGCCATTGCCGCCCGCGATGAACGGGACGCGAGGAAGGCGGCGATGAAGCACGTCGCCAATGCCCGCGCATCCGCAAAGCAGACATTTCCGGCCTAGGACTCCTCTTCGCTAACGCTTGAGAGGGCATCGCGACGGCGGATTCGGCGCCGACCCGCGACCACTCTCCAATTTTCCATCCCTCTAGGCGGACGCCGCCGAACCGCGGCACCACCCTGGCCGCCGGAAGGCTATGCCCTTCAATTTGCTTTCGGTCATGGCGAGGGAATGCCCTTCCCCCGCGCCTGTCGGCGCGCCTCTTTCCGTGTGCGCCATCTCGGAAATTCACAGAAAAGATTTACGTAACCGGTTTACTAAACCGATTTCCTATGCCCTAATCTCGTGCATGGTGAAGAAATGAGCACAATTCAGGATGTAGCAAAGGCGGCATCGGTCTCCGCAGCCACCGTGTCGCGCTATCTCAACGGCCGCATCCAGTTGCCGGCGACGACGGCCGCGCGGATCGACAAGGCCATCAAGAAGCTGGAGTACCGCCCCAACGTTCTGGCCAAACGCCTGAGCCTGGGAAAATCCGAGACTCTGGGCTTCGTCACACCGGAAATCGGCAACCCGTTCTTCGCCGAACTCGCCGCAGCCGCCGAGGACGAAGCCTCGCGCAACGGCTACGCCCTTTTCATGACCAGCACCGGCGGCCATCGCAACCGGGAGATCGACATGCTCCGCCGGCTCACCGACCGGCATTTCGACGGCCTGATCATGATGACCAACCAGCCCGACGACGGCACGCTGGCCCAGGCAGTCAACACCCACAGCGAAGTCGTTCTCATCGATGAGGACATTCCGGGCGTCCACGTCCCCAAGGTCTTCGTCGAGAACTACCAGGGTGGCCGCCTCGCCGCCGCCCATCTCATCGCGGCCGGACACGAGCGGATCGCCCACATCGGCGGCCCGGCGGCACTGTTCAGCGCGGTCGAACGCCGCCGCGGCTTCATGGACACGATGGCGGACGCCGGTCTGACTCCCGCGCCGGGACACGTCGTGCACGGCAGCTATACCCGCCAGTTCGGCGTCGAGGCGATGCGCAGCCTGCTCAAGTCCGAAACCCCGCCCACCGCCGTTTTTGCCGGCAGCGATTTCATCGCTCTCGGCGTCATGGAAGTCGTCGCCGAAGCCGGGCTCGGCGTGCCCCACGACATCTCGCTGGTCGGCTTCGACGACATGATGTTCGCCAACCTGCTGGCGCCCGCCCTCACGACCGTCCGCCAGCCCACCGGGGAACTGGGCCGCGCCGGTGTCAGGACGCTTCTGGCGATCATCGACAAGAAGGCACCTCCGCCGCTCACGCGCCTGCCCGTGGCGCTGATCGAACGGCAATCGGTCGCGCCGCCCGCGGGCGGAAAATCACCGCGAATCTAATCGCACAAAGAAGGGAACTCGTAATGCACTTCAGAACACTCACGTCCACGGTTGCGGCCCTCGCCGCCACCTTCGCCGTTCTCTCTGGCCCGACAATGGCCCAGGAGGAATTCAGCGCCGTCTACGTCATGAGCGACAATCTCGGCGACATGGGCTTCAACGACAACGCCGCGACCGGCTTCAAGCGCGCCGAAGAGGAAGGCGTTAAGACCCGCCTGCTGCAGGCGTCGCCAACCGATCCGCAGCTGTGGCGCCAGAACCTGGAGGCTGTCTCCAACTCGGGTGACTGGGACGTCATCTTCACCGGCCCGAACATGCACGACAATCTTGCCGCCGTCGCGCCGCAGCACCCGGACCAGAAATACGTCTTCTTCGACGACCAGCTCGACGAGCCCAACGTGCTGTCGATCAAGTACGCGCAGAACGAAGGCTCCTATCTGGCCGGCGCGCTGGCCGCTATCGCCGCCACCGACAAGGAAGACTTCCCGCTGACCGACGGCGAGCCGAAAATCGCGGTCGTCGCCGGCATGGACCTGCCCGTCATCCAGGACTTCATCCTCGGCTTCAAGCAGGGCGCGGCCACCATCGAGCCGGACATCCAGATACAGGTCATCTTCATCGGCAACTTCAATGACGCCCAGAAGGCCTACGACCTGACCAACACCGCGATCGAGAACGGCGCCAACGTCGTCTACAACGTCGCCGGCCCCGCCGGTCTCGGCATCCTCAAGGCCGCCGCCGACTCCGACAAATACGCGATTGGCGTCGATTCCGACCAGAACGGCATCCATCCAGACAACGTGCTGGCCTCGATGCTCAAGCAGATCGGCAACTCGATCTACACCTCGATCGGCCAGATCAAGGACGGCACCGCCGAATTCGGAACGCTCAAGACATTCGGTCTGGAAGATGACGGCGTCGCCCTCGTCTACAACGACGCCCTCGTGCCGGACTCCGTCAAGGCCAAGATCGACGAAGCCAAGGCCAAGGTCGTTGACGGCGAAATCGAAGTCGACTCCGCATTCTGATTGCCACTGATCGTGACGGGCGGCGGCAACGCCGCCCGTTCCTCCACCGGGTATCGCTCCAATGACGACTGACGAAAACATTCTGGTCCTCAAAGGCATCGCCAAACGGTTCGGCGACAAGGTCGCCCTCGAGCACGTCGACCTGCAGGTCCGGCGCGGCGAGGTTCACGTCCTGTGCGGCGAGAACGGGGCTGGAAAGTCCACGCTGATGAATATCCTCGTCGGCATTCATTCGCCCGATGGCGGCCAGATCATCCTCGACGGCAAAGGCGTCACCATCGCCGATCCCCTCATCGCCAGCGCTCTCGGCATCGGCATGGTGCACCAGCACTTCACGCTCGTGCCCTCGATGAGCGTCGCCGAAAACCTTTTTCTCGGCCGCCATATCCGCCGCTACGGAATCTTCTCGGACCGCCGCGCCATGAACGAGCGCGCCCGGGAATTGATCGACAACTATAAATTCGCGCTCGATCCCGAAGCCAGGGTGAGCACCCTTTCCGTCGGCCAGCGCCAGCGTGTCGAAATCCTGAAGGCCCTCGCCTTCGAAGCGAAACTCCTCATTCTCGATGAGCCCACCGCCGTCCTGACCCCGCCGGAAGTCGACGAACTTCTCAAGGTCATCGCCAGCCTTCGCGAACGCGGTCGCACCGTCGTCTTCATCACCCACAAGCTGCGCGAGGTGAAAGCCGTATCAGACCGGGTCACCGTTCTCCGCCAGGGCCGCAGCATCTCCACCCACATCACCACCGATGTTTCCGAAGAGGATATCGCCCGCGACATGGTCGGCCGCGATGTCTTCCTCACCGGCCGCGAGGGACAGCCCGAACGCTCGTTCGGCGGTGCCGTGCTGGAACTCGACAACGTCACCATCACAAATTCGGCCGGCCGTCTCATTCTCGATTCGATCGATCTCGAGGTGCGCGCGGGCGAGGTTCTGGGCATCGCTGGTGTGGACGGCAACGGACAGACCGAGCTCGCCGAGGCGATCGCCGGCCTGATGCCGATCCAGGCCGGTTCGATTCGCCTGGCCGGCGACGACATAACCGCCGACACGGTGGCCGAACGGCAGGCTGCCGGCCTCGGCTTCGTGCCCGAAGACCGGCTCGACCGCGGCCTCAGCAGCGACATGAGCATCGCCGAGAACATGGCCGCCACGAATTACGAGCGCTACGGCGTCCTGCGGAAGGGCTATGTCGACCGCGGCCGGCTCAACGCGTTCACCGAGGACGGCATCAAACGCTTCGACATCCGCGGCGCGAAGCCGAAAATCCCCGTCGGCACGCTGTCGGGCGGCAACATGCAGAAGGTCGTCCTGGCGCGCGAATTCGCCCGCGATCCGAAGGTGCTGCTGATCAGCCAGCCGACGCGCGGCCTCGATATCGGCGCCTCGGAATTCGTCTATTCCCAAGTTCTCTCGGCCGCCGACAAGGGCAATGGCGTGCTTCTCATCTCCTCCGAACTCTCGGAGATCTTCGCCCTCTCCGACCGGATCGCGGTCATTTATTCGGGCCGCATCATGCAGGTGCTCGAACGCAACGAGGCCGACGAGGAAACCGTCGGCATCCTGATGAACGGCGGCAAGAGGCAGGTGGCCTGATGCGTAGTGACTTCACTGATTTTCTCCGCGCGGTGCGCGGGCCCCTCGGGGCCATCGCGCTGACGATGGCGCTCGGCTTCCTTCTGGTGGCCTCGATCTCCGACGAACCGGTTCTCGCCTATCGCGAGCTGCTGTTCGCCAACTTCGATTCGCTCAGCAACTTCGCCCTCTTCCTCAACCGCGCCACACCGCTGGTGCTCATCGCAGTCGGCATCACCTTTGCCTTTCGTGCCGGCGTCTTCAACGTCGGCGGCGAGGGCCAACTCTTTGCCGGCGCAATTGCCACGACGGTCTTCTCGATCGTTTTTTCAGGCCTCCCCGCGATCGTCCTGTTTCCGCTGGCAATTGCCGCCGGCATTCTCGGTGGCGCCCTCCTCGGTTGGATCCCTGGCGTACTCAAGGTACGTCTCGGGGTCGACGAGGTGGTCGTCACCTTTATGCTCAACACCATCGCGCTGCTGTTCACCTCCTATCTCGTCAACCAGGTGATCCGAGACACGACAGCCTATGGCGCCGTCAGCTGGATGGTCCCGGAGAAGATCTGGCTGCCGACCATTCCCGGCATTCCTGGCGCGACCAGCGGCTTCATCATCGCCGCGGTCCTGTCGCTGGCGAGCTGGGTGGTGCTCTTCCGCACCAAATGGGGTGCGGAAGTCCGTGCCGCGGGTACCAATCTGCGCTACGCCGAGGCCGTCGGCATCGCAGCCGGCGGACGCGTGATCTGGGCCATGCTGATTGCCGGCGGCTTCGCCGGTCTCGCCGGCGCCCTTTACGTGCTCGGCATCGGCCATCGCTTCGAGCAGAATTTTTCGCCCGAATACGGTCTGGTGGCTCTGACCTGCGCGCTGCTTGCCCGCATTCACCCGGCTGCCGCCCTCTTCACCTCGCTCTACTACGCCATGATGCTCAACGGGGCCGCCTACATGCAGATCTCGACCGAGGTTCCCCGCTCGCTGGTCGACCTTCTCACCGGCCTTCTCGTCCTCCTGATGACCGCGCGCTTCACGCTGCGGCGCAGGAGCGGCCAGACCTCCGGCGCATTCTAGGAGATCGGTATGTCGATCGAATCCCTTCTCGCTTCGGTTCTCGAGCAATCCACGCCGCTGGTTCTCGCAGCGCTGGCCGCGATGATCACCTTGAGGGCCAACATTCTCAATGTCGCCGTCGAAGGCATGATGCTGGTCGCCGCCTTCTCGGCAATCGCGGTCGGCGCCCTGACCGATAGCGCCTTCATCGGTTTCTGGGCCGGCCTTGCCGGGGCGATCTTCGCCTCGCTGGTCTTTTCCACCATGACGCTGCGCTTCGGCGCCGGTTTCATCGTCGCCGGCCTCGGCATCAACCTGCTGGCCGCCGGCGGCACGCTTTTCGCGCTCGAGCGCTACTACAACTCGCCCGGCGGCCTGCGGCCGATCGCCTTCCCCGACATCTGGCACGTGCCGGAGGGCAGCCTCTCCTTCATTCCGGTCATCGGACCGGCGATCGAGGGTCAGAGCATCATCGTCTTCCTGACAGTTCTCGCGGTTCCCGCCTGCTGGGTGTTTCTCTACCGCACCCCGACGGGCGCCTATCTGCGCGCCGCCGGCGAAGATGAACACGCCGCCCGCTCAGCCGGTATCGACGTCGTCCGCATGAAGGCGCTGGCCGTCACCATCTCGGGCCTGCTCGCCGGTCTCGCCGGCACCCAGCTCGCAATGGACAAGCTGCATTTCTTCCTCCCCGACATGACCGCCGGCCGTGGTTTCATCGGCCTTGCCGCAACCCTGTTCGGCGCCGGTCAGCCGTGGATGACGGCGGGCGCGGCCGTTCTCTTCGGATTCTTCGGGGCTCTCGGCGACCGTCTCCAGGCCTTCGACATACCTGCACAGTTCGTTCTGATGCTGCCCTATGTCGCGGCGATCCTGGCGCTCGCCCTTGCCCGCTGGCGCATCCATGTCCGCAACAAGCCCTCCAAACTGTAAAGCATGCAATGACACTTCCCATTCTCCTCGATTGCGATCCGGGCAATGACGACGCCCTGGGCATTCTGGTGGCGTCCGGCCACCGGAAACTCGACCTCAAGGCGGTCACCACCGGCGCCGGGCATCTGGCCGGTGACCGTACGGCCCGCAACGCCGCGATCACCCTGCAACTGGCGCGCAAGCCGGCCGTGCCGGTCGCCGCGGGCAATACAGGCCCCCTGGTTCGCGAGCGTCTGATCGCAGGCGTTCTGGACATGGAAAGCGCACTCGACCCGGTGCGCGACGATCTGCCGGCCAGGGCCCTCGACGCGCGCCATTCCGTCGATATCATCATCGATACGGTCAAATCCCGCTTCGCCTCGACGATCGTCACCACGGGTCCGCAGACCAATATCGCGATGGCGCTCCGCCGCGCACCGGAGATCGCCGCGATGATCGAGCGGATCGTGATCCTTGGCGGCTCCTGGGGGCTCGGCAACAAGACCGCCGCCGCCGAATGGAACATTCTGTGCGATCCCGAAGCCGCGGCCATCGTCTTCGATGCCGGCGTGCCGATCACCATGCTGCCGATCGACTCGCTCATCCAGGTCGGCATCAGCCCGGATCTCATTGCCCGCACCCGCGCGATCGGCGGACAGATCGGAAGGTTCTCTGCCGAACTTCTCGACTCCCTCGTTTCGACATTCAGGCCGGGCGTGATGGCGCCCCCCTTCATGCCTCTCAACGATCCGGTGGCAAGCCTCGTGGCCGCAGAACCCGGCCTCGTCGAGACCGCCGCCGCCCGCGTCGAGGTGGAACTGGCTGGACGTCACACCTATGGCCGCACCGTGGTCGATTTCGCCATGCGCAATGGCAAGCCCGCCAACGCCGAAGTGGTCATCCGCTTCGATCGCGAAGGCGTCGAAAACGCATTCGTCGGGGCGCTCGATCGCCTCGCCAAGTCTCAAAACAGAAGCGGAGTACCGTCATGAGCAAAAACCGCCGTGTCCTGATCGCGGGCGAATCCTGGACCGTCCACTCGATCCACCAGAAAGGCTTCGACAGCTTCACCACCACCGAATATGCAGAGGGCGTGCGCTGGCTGAAGGACGCGCTCGAAGCCGGCGGGTGGGATGTCCACTACCAGCCGGCCCATGTTGCCGTCCGCGAGTTTCCTTTCACCGCCGAGGATCTGGCAGCCTATGACTGCGTGATGCTCAGCGATATCGGTGCCAACACGCTGCTCCTGCACCCCGACACTTTCGTGCGTTCCAAGCCAATGCCGAACCGCCTCGAAGCCATCCGCGACTACGTCGCCAATGGCGGCGGTTTCGTGATGATCGGCGGTTACCTCACCTTCCAGGGCATCGATGCGAAGGGCAAGTATCTCGGCTCCCCCATCGAGGACATCCTGCCGGTCACCATGGACATCGGCGACGACCGCGTGGAGGCCCCGCAGGGCGTGGCTCCGAAAGTGACCGACGCATCGCACCCGATCGTTGCCGGCATCGAAGGTGCGTGGCCTGATCTGCTGGGCTACAATCACCTCACGCCCAAGGCAGAGGGAGATGTGATCGTGACCGTCGGCGAAGACCCGCTCATCGTGGCAGGCACCTACGGCAAGGGCCGCTCGGTAGCGTTCTCCTCGGATTGCGGCCCCCACTGGGCGCCGCCGCCCTTCGTCGATTGGGCCGAATACCAGCGTCTCTGGCAGCAGATCGCCGCCTGGTCGGCGGGCGCGTAAATGGTCGCGCTCAACGTCATGCGCTGGGGAGACCAGGGGGCCGAGCGCACCCTGGTCTGCCTGCACGGCATCACCGCCAATGGCGGGGCGATGTGCGAACCGGCCCGTCGTCTCGCCGACAAGGGCTGGCTGGTTCTTGCGACCGACATGCGCGGCCATGGCGAGAGCGGCCGCGGCAACGGCGACTTCTCCTTCGACGCGCTGCTGTCGGATTTCCAGGAATCGCTCCCCGCCGAGCCCGACGTCCTGCTGGGCCATTCCTTCGGCGGAACGCTGGCGCAGCTCGGCGTCCTGCGCGGCCTCTTCAAGCCGGGCGCACTGGTTCTTGAAGATCCCGTCTCGGTCTTCGAGGACAAGGAGACACCGCTTTCCATGCTCAACTGGGACGAGGCCAACATGCCGACGACCATTGAGGGCATCCGTGAGCTCAACCCCGGATGGTCGGCGCTCGATGCCGCCTGGAAGCTCGTCTCGCTGCAGCAGATCGATTTCGACGACGCGCGCGCAGCATTTGCCGGCAATGCGCCGTGGGATTTGCGTCCCGATGCGGCAAAGATCGCAAGAATGCTGCCCACCGTCTGGGTGCTGCCGGACGTCAGCCGTTTCGTGCCCGAGGCCGACGTGGCGCGGCTGCGGAACGAGGTCGACGAGCGCTCGCTCGTCGTCATGCCCGGTGTCGGACACAGCGTCCACCGCGACGCGACCGACGCCTTCGTCGACATCGTCCTGCGCCTTGGGGAAGGAACATGGTTCTCATGAGCAACGATACCGGGTTCGTCTATCATTTCGGCGGACACGCGCCGTCCCGCACGGTCAGGCCCGGAGAGGAATTCGATGTCTTCACCGAGGACTGCTTTTCCGGAAAGCTGACCTCCGAAGACGGCCAGCCACGCGAAGTCGCCCCCTTCCCGAAAGTCAATCCGCTCACCGGCCCGGTCGAGATCGAAGGGGTGAAGGCAGGAGACGTGATCGCCGTCCGCATACTCTCCATGATCCCGGCGCGTGACTGGGGCGTGGCGACCGTGTCGCCCAATTTCGGGCTCCTCTCCGGCACCCGCCTCGAGCCCAATTTGCAGCCGGAACAGGAGGAGCGGGTCTGGATCTGGCGCTTCGCCGAGGACCGCCGCTCGCTCTCCGCAAAGACCAAGAGCGGTCCGGCCCTTAACACCGACTATCGCCCCTTCTTCGGCACGATCGGCGTGGCTCCCGCCCATGGCGAAACCCGCCTCTGCGTTGTCCCCGGCGATTTCGGCGGCAATCTCGATGTCCCCGATCTTGGCCCCGGCGCGACGCTCTACCTTCGGGCCAATGTTGACGGCGCGCATCTCTATGTCGGCGACGGTCACTATGCGCAGGGCGACGGGGAAATGGCCGGCACCGCGATCGAAGGCGCCTTCAACGCCCGCCTGCGGGTCGATCGCGTGGAGACCGATGCCGCCTTCGAATGGCCGCGCATCGAAACCGAGACGCAGACAGGCGTCGTCGGCGTGGGCCGTCCGCTCGACAGCGCCCTGAAGGTGGCAGCCACCGGCCTCGTCAAATGGATTTCAGCCACCACCGGCCTAGACGCTCTCGACGCTTACCAGCTTGTCAGTCAGACAGCGACGATCCGCATCGGCAATGTGGTGAACCCCGATTATACCGTCCTGGTGTCGATTTCGAAACGCACCCTGGCGGAGGGTAGTGTCTCAGTTTGAAATTTCTCTGCGCTCTTTTACCGCGCGCTGAAAATAGATCCGCATTTCACGAATTTCGTCGCGTTCAAGGTCGCGACCAATGGCTTTCCCACAAATCGGGAGCAATTTGCGATCAAGATCAGGCGGAACCCCACGCGCTCTTTCCCAGTACGCTTCAATGCCTTTGATATCGCTGTCGACGAGTTTTTCCACAAAGGCATTCACGGCCACTTCGATCTTTCCAGATACAAACCCGTCAGTAGTTGATGTTGTTGCAGCCACCGCCTTTGCTGCACTAACTACTGCTTCGGTTTCCACGACAGTTTCGCGAACCGATAAAAATGTCCCAATAGTTTTGTGATCCCACTCGCTCGTTGTGTCAGCTTCTTGCAACAATTGCTGCGACTGTGACGACCTGCTGGGAGCGATCCCGAGAAGATGGACGCGAACGCCATAGTTCTGGGCTATCTGCATGCCGACACGTACATCCTCGTCGCCAGACAAGAGTAGTGCATCGCTTATCGAGTTGAGGCGAGCTAACTCAATCAAGTCGGTTACGATGAGCGAATCCACGCCCTTTTGCTGACCATAGCTGTTTATGAAGCCCAAACGGAGTTTCACATCATCCAGGTTCGCGACAAGGGCTTGGTCAGATGTCGGGCGCGAGCCGCCAATCGCGCCATCATACCAATAAACTCGAAGGATTCGACAGTCGGCCGCCTTGGCGCAGGCTAGACTGATCAACTCCTTGATAACGGCACTGGCGTCTAGCAGTAACTCTGAGCGGGGCTTCTTACTGCCCGCGATTGCGACGCTGCCTTGCGCGAATAGATAGCCTGCATCAACGAAAACGGCGCATCGGTCCATACCATACCCCACAAATAGCAAGGGCTCCCGCAGGAGCCCTTTTATGCCGTCGCGGCCTCGTTTTAGGTAGCGGGGCGCGGCGGAGTAAGCAATATGTGGCACTTTGCCGAGCTTGTGACAAGCCCTCTTTGTGATAGTGGTGTTATGTAAATACTCCAAATGCGTTTAAAAAGAGTTTGTTCCGATCATTCGGCTTTCTTTTTGTACGACCCACGTGGTCCCGGCTTCGGTGAGCGAGCATCAATCAAGCCTACGATCCATTCCATATCCCGCAACGTGTCCGACACGCCAGCGGCCATCGCGGGCGACATGCGCAGGCTCTTGTGCATTCGGCAGAAGTTGTAGTGCACAAAATACAGCGAGAGCATGTGCAGGTGGTTTTCCACCTTCTTTGAAAAGGCGTTGGTCAGGCGGGTAAAGCGGCGGTTGCCCATACGGATATTCAGGTTCATGCGCTCCACGTAGGACGTGCTCACATGGTCCGCGCCCGGTTCTCCTGAAACCTCATTCTTCTTGATGCCAATGCACTCGCCCGGCGAATAGCGCATAGTCACGTTGTCGCCAATCGGGTTGCCGAACATTTTGACCAGCATGGCATAATCAACGTCCGCACCGAATGCGCCCTCGACGGCTTCAAGGCATGCCTTATGGCCGTCCGTTGTAAGCTGGACGCGGTTGGCAAGGCGGTCGGCAACGTCTGCCATGAACTCGGAAGCGTAGTCAGCGCCGCGACCTCCGACGAGGTAGGAAATGATCAGCTTGCTATCGGCATCAATTGCGGTCCAAGTCCAAGCATCGCCTGCACCATCGACCGGGGCCTTCATGTCCTTGACGTTCTTTTGCTTGGCGGCAACGAACGACCAGATTTCATCGCACTGGACGCGCTCGGCCTTAACGCCGCGAACCGTGTTGTCGTGATACTCGGCGCAGGCATTTCCAGCGTCCACAAGCAGCTTGGAAACCGTGTTGATCGAAGCGCCAGCGATCCGGCTGACCGAGCGCATCGACATGCCTTCAACGAGCATGGAGAGGATCTGTGCGCGCTTTGCTGTGTCGAGTACGTTTGCCATACCCGCAATATATGAACTTTTATGCTTAGCGTCAAGCATTACGGCGCCTTCTGAGATATGCTTGCAAAAACTTTTCTGCATGCATATGCTTGCTAAATGATTCCTGCAAGCATGAGGCTAGAAATGACCGAAAAGGACCCCCAAAAAGTAGCAGGCGGGAATGCCCGCTCCAAAAGCTTAACCCCGGAGCAGAGAAGTGAAATTGCCAAAAAGGCGGCTCTTGCTAGGCACAACAAGGACTCACCCCAAGCCACTCATGAATCCAAAATTACTATTGGCGATCTAGAAATTGAATGCGCCGTTCTCGAAGGAGAAATTCGCGTTATAAACGAACGCGCAATGACCAAGGCCTTTGGAGGAAAGCGTGGCGGGTCGCACTGGAAGCGCCTAAAAGAGGGCGGCGCCAATTTACCGGTTTATCTTTCCGCCAAGAACTTTTCTCCCTTTATTTCCAAAGACTTGTCCTTGGCGCTGACTTCGCCGATAAAGTACCGGACGAAGTCCGGAAATATCGCTCACGGCATAGATGCAAAATTGCTTCCTGAGATATGCAATATTTTCCTGAGGGCTCGCGACGAAGGTGAGCTTCACACGCGCCAAATTCCCTTGGCCAAGCAGGCAGACATAATAATGCGCGGTCTGGCGACAGTGGGCATTGTGGCACTGATCGACGAGGCAACAGGCTTTCAGAAAGAGCGAGCGGTAGATGCGCTGGCTAAAATCCTAGAGCAATTTATTGCGAAGGAACTGCAGCCTTGGGTGCGAACGTTCCCGACTGAATTTTATGAGGGTCTTTACCGCCTTAGAGGACTGGATTTCCCGAAAGAGACAGTCGCAAAACCAAGCTATTTTGGCCATTTGACCAATGATATTGTCTACAAGAGGCTCGCTCCTGGGGTTCTGGAGGAACTAAAGAAGAAGATCCCGAAAGGGAAGACTGGAAAGCACACCAGCCAACTCCACCGCGGTCTTACTAAAAATATAGGACACCCCAAACTAATGGCCCATATGGATTCAGTTCTGACGCTCATGTCCATAACGGATGATGGGGATTATGAAGGTTTCATAAAGTTGCTGAATAAAGCCAAGCCGAGATACGACAAGACCATAGAAATGGATTTCGGCTAAGATTTACCCCACCGTTTTTCCGCCGCCTTCCGCGCAATCTCCCTCCGCCGCTCTGGCGTCATGTTCTCGGCGCGCTTCTTGCCACCCTTCGCGCCGAGAGCCTTCGCGGCAGGGTCTTTGCCATCATCCGGCATATCGTCTTCAATCTCGCCTGTCGCAATCTTAGCGATCTGGACGGCGCGCCCAATGGCGTCGGCGGGGCGTTTCTGTCCTTTAGGCCCAGTGGGCATTAGGAAAGCCTTTCGATAATGTCGGCCATGTATGCATCAGCCTCTCTCGGGTCGGCCAATTCTACGTGCAGCAACATTTCCTCGGCGGTAAGGGCGTTAATGCGCCCCTTGCGGTTGGCGTCGGCGACAACCTCGCGAAACGTCGAACGACTAACCGGCGGTGGAACGGATGCGACCATTGAAACCTCCTACTGCTTTCCGCCAAGCATATAGGAACTCGCGACTGGATTCGATAGGGCGTCAACCCAGCCCGTTTTCAAACTGAGACACTACCTGGCGGAGGTGGCGGCAAGCTGACCGCACCACCGTCGGATCGATGCAGCGGTGGAACTGCCTTTCCGTGACAACAGCAGCCATCGTGGCGCGGCGCGGGAATTTGCGAAAAAGCTGAAAGCAGGCGGAAAAGCTGAAAGCAGGCGGATCGGGGTTATCAGCCACGCTGGGCGGCTCGCAGAGGTGGAGGTTCCCGTTTCCGGACGGATGCCTGCATCGAATTGGACGACAGGAACCCTGAAACCTCCACCTCGCTAGAGGATCGCCGCATCCCCAATCGAGAAAGCCGGTTACACTGGCACCGGCCTGATACGAAGCGCCGGACAGGCCGGGCCGTTCCCATATGATCCGAAGTACGAGACATCCGTCTTTCGGACCGGAACCGTGCGGCATTGTCCAAACGTCGCGATGAAATCGTATGCAATGTGCCCCCGAACGTAAATCGGGCGAAAAGCGCGAACAGCGGCCATCTGTAAAAAAGCTGACTCTGTGTTCGATTCTACGGATGAAATTCCGGCTTATCCCTTCGGATCAGGGCGCAAATGCACCGTTTCACCGTCGATCTTGAGATGTCCGGATCTCTCGAGACGGCGAATCGCCTTGTTCAGATAGGGACGGGCCACACCGAGAAGATTGGCGAATTCGACCTGACTGATCCCCCAGTCGAGTGTCACGCAGGGACATTCGAGATCCTGGCCCTGAAAACGCGCGCAGTTCCGCAACACCATCATGATCCGGTCTTCCAGCCGCCGGGCCTTCATCGCGGCGGCCTGGTTAAGGAAGAGGTTGAAAAGGTGCGTGGTGGCAGAAAGAAGCATCTGGTTGTAGATCGCTTCCGAAATCCCGTCCTGGAGTTGGCAGGCCCTGCCGACATAGATATTCGAATTCTTCAACGCCCGGACCGTCAGCCGCCTGTCGGCAATGGCGTTGCCGCCGAAACTGATGCAGCAACCGCGCGGCACGATACCGATCAACTGGCTCTGCTCAGCTACAGTTGAGCACAGCCCCAGTGCCCCCGACGATACAAAAAGCAGTTCCGGCTCACGTAGAGCAATCGAAGAAACGTCGGTAGAACGCTTGAATGTCTGCAGATCGAACAGATGAAGCCATCGGCTGATCAGTCGTCCGCTTTCACTTGGATCGAAATCGACAAGCATTTCCCCAACCATTCTCTACCGATGAACGCGCGGAGAAATAGTCCCCCTCCTCCAGACATCGTCAATACAAGATTTTTGGAAATGCCGTCAAATTCTATTATAAATCAGGTGGAAAAAATTATATTATAATCTATGAATTTATCAGACGATGGCATTTCCCCTGTTTTTTGAAACTCCTGATCCGGCAGGCTCGTAACTGCGTAGAAGAACAGCAGAAAAACGAGACACGCCGCCCGTCATGACGAATGCCGCCAAATCCAAGGAGACAGTCCTCGTCTGGTTCAGGGAGGATTTTCGGACGGCCGACAACGCCGCCCTCACCGAAGCCGCGGGGCACGATGCGGTCGTCCCGCTCTACATCCGCGAAATGCATCCGCGCACGCGAAAACGAGGGGCGGCGCGGAACTGGTGGCTGCATCAGTCGCTCGAAGATCTCGCTGCATCCCTCAAACGGCTCGGCGCGCCGCTGATTCTGGCGACCGGAGATCCCTATGTCGTACTGGGTGATATCGCACGGCAATCGGGCGCGACCGTCATCGTCTGGAACGACAGGCCCGCGGGTCCCGACAGCGAGACCGACCGCGACCTCGCCGAGCGGCTCCTGCAGGACGGCCTCGAGGTAAGAACCTTCCCGGGCGCCCTCCTTCACGATCCGGACAAACTGCAAACCGGATCCGGCAATTTCTACAAGGTTTTCACACCCTTCTGGAGAGCACTTGAATCAAGTCTGCAGGAACGCGACCCGCTGCCGGCGCCCGGCAAGCTGTCACCTGCGAATACCGATCTGGAATCCGAAAGCCTGTCCGACTGGAAACTCCTGCCCAGCGGACCGGACTGGGCCGGCGGATTGCGCCACACCTGGACCCCGGGAGAATCCGGGGCCCGGGAACGGCTGGATGCCTTCCTCTCGGAGGGCATCAGCGGTTACGCCCACAAGCGCGACCGCCCCGATGGGGATCACACGTCCTGCCTCTCCCCCCATCTCGCAGCAGGCGAAATCACGCCGGCCCAGATTTTCCGCGCCATGCGGGACAACACCGGCACCGGATCAAATGAGGACCGCGCCGTTTTCCGCAAGGAAATCGGTTGGCGCGAATTCTGCTGGCACCTTCTCGCCCACCGGCCGAAGCTCGACAGCGAGAATTTCGACGGCAGGTTCGACGATTTTCCCTGGATCGCCGACAGCGGTGACCTGAGCGCCTGGAAAACGGGGATGACCGGCTATCCGATCGTCGACGCCGGCATGCGCCAACTCTGGCAGACCGGGTGGATGCACAACCGGGTACGGATGATCGTTGCGTCCTTCCTGACCAAGCACTTGCTGATCCACTGGAGCGAGGGGGAACGCTGGTTCTGGGATACGCTCGTCGACGCCGATCCCGCCAACAATCCGGCAAACTGGCAATGGGTTGCCGGCTGCGGAGCCGACGCAGCCCCCTATTTCCGCATTTTCAACCCGATCATCCAGGGCGAGAAGTTCGATCCGGAGGGTGCCTATGTCCGGACCTATGTGCCCGAGATCGCGGACCTGCCGGACAAATACATCCATCACCCCTGGGATGCGCCTGAAGAAACCCTAGATGAGGCCGGGATCGAACTCGGCCGCACCTATCCCAAACCCATCGTGGATCACAAGGACGCCCGCGAACGCGCGCTGTCCGCCTTTTCGACGATCAAGGAGGATGCATGAACGCCCCGGTTCCCCAGAAACTTCTCTCCGCCTCCGGCCGTCGCCTGAAGGTGGCCGTCGTCGGCTCCGGGATTTCCGGCGCCTCGGCCGCCTGGGCGCTCGACCGGATTCATGATGTCACGCTTTACGAGGCGGCGAACCGCGCCGGCGGCCATACGGCGACCGTCGACATCGACTATGACGGCAGGCCGATTTCCGTCGATACCGGCTTCATCGTCTACAACACCCACAACTACCCGAACCTCACCGCGCTCTTCGAGCATTTCGGCGTCGACACCCATGAGAGCGACATGAGTTTCTCGCTTTCGCTCGACCAGGGAAAGCTCGAATGGTGCGGCGACAATCTCGCCTCCGTCTTCGCCCAGAAGCGCAACCTGCTGCGGCCGTCCTTCCTGCTGATGCTCCGCGAAATTTTCCGCTTCAACAAGTTGTGCCTGGCCGACCGGGAAGCCGGGCACCTGCGCGCGCGCTCGATCGGCGATTATCTCGACTGGCGGGGCTTCTCGCCGGGATTTCGCAACAATTACCTCGTTCCGATGGCGGCTGCGATCTGGTCGACCCCGGCACACAAGATGCTCGAATTCCCTGCGACCCATTTCGTCAACTTTTTCGAAAACCACCGGCTGATCCATACCGAGCGGCCGCAGTGGCGCACGGTCTCGGGCGGCAGCCGGAACTACCTCGGGCACCTCATCGCTCCGCTCGGCGACCGTCTGCGGCTGTCGACCCCCGTCCAGCGGGTCCGGCGGCTATCGAACGGAGTGGAGATCACCGACGGCGCCGGACACACCGAGCACTTCGACCGCGTGATCTTTGCCTGCCATACCGATCAGGCACTCGCAGCACTCGATGAACCGACGCCGACCGAGAGCGCGCTTCTTGCCGCCATCCCCTACAGGCCGAACCGGGTGGTTCTGCACCGCGACACCTCGCTCATGCCGCAACGACGCAAGGCCTGGGCGTCGTGGAACTATTTGAAATCCCCCCGCGCCGCCGCTGACGCCGACGTGGCGGTTACCTACTGGATGAACCGGCTGCAGGGGATCGATCCCGCCTGCCCGCTCTTCGTCACCCTCAATCCAGACCGCGAACCGGCGCGTGACAAGGTATTTGCCGAATTTTCCTACGATCACCCGCAGTTCGGCACCGACACGATGGAAATTCAGAAGGGCATCGAGGCGATCCAGGGACGCAACGCCACCTTCTTCGCCGGCGCGTGGACAGGCTACGGCTTCCACGAGGACGGGCTCCTCTCGGGTATCCGGGCGGCGGAACGGCTGGGCGCCAGCTACCCGTGGCGCGGAAATCCGGCTAGCGTCGGCGAGGAGAAATCCGTACTCGGCGCTGCCGAGACCGAAGACTATCGGGAGGTCGCCTGATGAAACACACTCCGCCACCCGGGATCGTCGATCTCGCGCCGGCGGTTCTCTACAGCGGCAACGTCATGCATCAGCGCATGCGCCCGGTGGGACACCGGTTCGACTACACAGTCTTTTCGCTGCTGATCGACCTCGACCGGCTCGACGAAGCCGACCGGTTGAGCCCGCTGTTCTCGGTCAACGGCTTCAATCTTCTCTCCTTCCACGAGAGCGATCACCTTCGCGGCAGCGACGCGAAAAACCTCCGCGCTCACGCCGATCTGCTTCTCGCGCGCGCCGGACTGGCGGAACGGCCGGCACGCATTCTGCTGGCCTGCTATCCCAGAGTTCTCGGCCGGGTCTTCAACCCGTTGTCGGTCTTTTACGCCTACGATGCGGCCGGCGGCGTGATCGCCCTGCTCTACCAGGTGCGCAACACCTTCGGCGAGGACCACACCTATGTCTGCCCCGTCGAACCGGGCGAGCGCAGCCCCGCAGGTATCCGTCAGGAGCGGCGGAAGAAATTCCACGTCTCGCCGTTTCTCGACATGGAACTCACCTATCATTTTCGCATGCCGCCGCCCGGCGAGACGCTCAAATGGCGCATCCTCGAGACAGATGACGAAGGCCCCCTGCTGGCCGCGACCTACTCGGCGAAAGCAGGGGCCTTGAGCACCGGCGCGATTTTGCGCAATGTAGCCCGGATACCAATGCTGACCTGGAAGATCCTTGCCGGCATCCATTTCGAGGCTCTGCGTCTTTGGCTCAAGGGCGTGGGCTTCATCAGCAAGCCGGAACCACCGGCGAGAATAAGTTATCCGGACGCGACGGCCGGCAAGCAATCCGGTCATGCGCCCGCGGGAGGGAAAGACGCATGAGCGAGACTGCTGGCAAAGACGACCGAGGCGAACTTCTGCGACCGGATAGCCTCACAGACCAGTTGCGCGGACTTCCCGCCAAGGCGCGGTTCGCGCTCAAGAGACTGATGGCCATCAAGCGCGGCGTGCTCTTGATCACCCTGCCCGAAGGCCGGACCCTGCGGATCGAGGGGGAGACCGAAGGGCCTGAGGCCAGCCTGGTCCTGCGCAACTGGAACATTGCCGACCGCGCGCTGGCATCCGGCACCATCGGGGTGGCCGAGACCTATATGGACGGCGACTGGGACAGCCCCGATGTCACCTCGTTCCTCGAATTCTTCATCGTCAACATGAGCATCGGCGACCGTTTTTCCAACGGGGCGCAGGGCGTGCTGCGTCTGATCGAGCGGATCCGCCACTGGATGCGCTCGAATACGAAGACCCAGGCGCAGAAGAACATCTCCGCCCATTACGACCTCGGCAACGATTTCTACGAAAAGTGGCTCGACGAGACGATGACCTATTCGTCCGCACTCTTCGAGGACGGCGCCAACGATCTGCCGGGCGCGCAGAAACAGAAATACCGGGCGCTGGCGAAGGCCGCCGGCATCAAGCCGGGCGACCATGTTCTGGAAATCGGATGCGGCTGGGGCGGCTTCGCAGAATTCGCCGCCGGCGAGCTCGGCTGCCGCGTCACCGGCCTGACAATCTCCAGGGAGCAGCTTGCCTATGCGCGCGAGCGGATCGAGAAGGCTGGGTTGAGCGACAAGGTCGAGTTCAAGTTCCAGGACTACCGCGACGAGACCGGCAAATACGACGCAGTGATCTCCATCGAGATGTTTGAGGCGGTCGGCGAGCGCTACTGGCCGGTCTATTTCGACAAGCTCCGCGACTGCCTCAAACCCGGCGGCCGCGCCGGACTGCAGATCATCACCATCCGCCCGGAAGCCTACGCCAATTACCGCTCCTCGCCGGATTTCATCCAGCGCTACATTTTTCCCGGCGGCATGCTGCCCTCCGAGGACCATCTGAGCGATCTGGGCCAGAACTCGGGTCTCCGGATCGTCGGCGAGCGCGCCTTCGGCATGGATTACGCGCGCACGCTCGCCGTCTGGCGCGAGAAGTTCTGGGCCGCCTGGGAGTCTATCGTGCCGCTCGGCTTCGACGAGCGCTTCCGCAAATTGTGGGAATTCTATCTCCATTACTGCGAGGCGGGCTTCCGAGCCGGCCACATCAACGTGCGCCAGGTTGTCTACGCCTGATGCCCCCCTTTCGGCGTCCGGCGGTTTGACCGGACTGCGCACGCTCATCGCCTATGCGCTGCCGGCGATTCCGCTCGCGGCCCTCACTTTGCCGCTCTACGTGCTGGTGCCGACCTATTACACCGAGGCGCTGGGCCTGCCTTTGGCGGGCGTCGGCCTGGCGCTTTTGGCCGTCAGGATATTCGATGCAGTGACCGACCCGGTCGTCGGCTGGCTCGGCGACCGGGTGACGACCCCGTTCGGGCGGCGGCGAACGCTGTTCGGGCTGGCCGTGCCGCTTCTGGCGCTGTCGGCTTTCATGCTCTTCGCGCCGCCGGTCTCTGCGGGGCTCGGCTGGCTCACCGGATGGGGCCTCGCCCTGTCGCTCGGTTATACGATGATGCTCGTCCCCTATTCCGCCTGGGGCGCGGAACTCGCCGGTGATTATCACGGCCGATCCCGCATTGCCGGCTGGCGCGAGGGCTTCACCCTCGTCGGCACGCTCGGCGCGATCGCGCTGCCCTATGCAATCGGCTTCGAAGACCCGGCAATTTGGAACGGACTGGCTCTTCTCGGCGCGGCGATTGCGCTGCTGCTGCCTGTTTTGGCCGCAATCGCCGTCTGGCGCGTGCCCGAACCCAAGGATTTCACCCGTCGCCGGCTGAAGCTGCGCGAGGGATTCTCCGCAATCGCCCGAAACAGGCCCTTTCTCCGGCTGCTGGCGGCGTTCTTCCTCAACGGGCTGGCCAACGGAATTCCCGCGACCCTGTTTCTCTATTTCGTCTCCGAGCGCCTCGCCATGCCGGAGGCACGCGGCTTCTTCCTCTTCGTCTATTTCCTCTGCGGGATCGGCGGTACCGCTCTCGCGTTGCTCGCTGCGAAACGGACCTCGAAGCACCGCGCCTGGTCCGTCGCGATGATCGCGGCATGCCTCGCCTTTGCACCGGCGCCGCTTCTGCCTGAGGGCGCCTGGTACGGGTTTCTGGCGATCTGCATGGCGACCGGCCTGCTGCTGGGCTTCGACCTCGCCTTGCCGCCTGCCATACAGGCGGACGTGATCGATGTGGATACGGCGGAAAGCGGCGAACAGCGCAGCGGGATCTATTTCGCACTGTGGAGCCTCACCACCAAGCTCGCACTGGCGCTCGCTGTCGGGCTTGCCTTTCCACTATTGGCGCTCGCCGGCTTCGATCCACAGGACGGAACCGCCCACGAAGGATTGCTGGCGCTGGCGATCGCCTATGGCTGGCTGCCGATCCTCGCCAAGCTGGCGGCGATCGGGTTGATGTGGAATTTTCCGCTGGACGAGACGCTGCAGAAATCGCTGCGCGAGCGGATCACTTCGGCCTGAGCGGCTTTTTCTTCCAGCCGGTTCCCCGGGCAACCAGCGCGAAATAGAGCGAATAGGGCAATTTCGACAGAAGCTTGAGCGGCCATGTAAACCGGCGCGGAAAAGTGATTTCAAACCCGCTTTCGGCGATGCCCCTGGCAACACGCTTTCCGGCCTCCTCGACTTGCATCAGTGCCGGCATTGGGAACGGATTTCCCTCGGTTGCGGGCGTGTCCACGAACCCGGGATTGATAACCTGGATGCGGATGTTCATCTTGTCGAAATCGAATTTCAGGCTTTGAGCGAGATTGTTGACGGCCGCCTTGGTGGCCCCGTAGGCCGCGCTCGTCGGCAGCCCCGCATATCCGGCGACGGAAGCCATCAGAACCACCTGCCCGCGTCCCGTTCGCTGCATCAGTGCAACCGTGGGAACAAGGCCGTGGATGACACCCGAGACGTTGACCGCGAAGGACTTGGTGAAGCGTTCAACACTCATCCGCTCGCCGTGCACCGGGGCGAACATGCCGGCATTGAAAACGGCAAGAGCGATCCTGCCATGGCGGGCCTCGATGGCCGCCACAAGATCGGACATCGCGTCCTCGTCGGTGACATCGCAAGGCATCGGGATGGCGCTGCCAGCGAGATTGGCTGTTTCGGCGGCCAGCGAGGAGAGTTCGTCCTCGCGCCGGGCGGTGGCGATCACCGTGTAGCCGGCACCGGCGAGTTCGAGCGCAATCTGCCGGCCGATGCCGCTCGAAGCCCCGGTCACCCAGGCGACCCCGTCTTCCGGTCTTGCCCTGTAGAGCGCCATTTTTCCTCCGCTTTCGGGTTCAGCCTATCAGATCACGCAGCCGCTGGACGAACGGACCGGTCAGCTTCAACGGTCCCTCGATAACCTGAAAGCCGATACAAGGTTCCCCCGGATCGGCGACCGGCCGGTGATCGACTTCCGCGTCGGCGATCGAGATATCCCCGGCCGCGTAGTGGCCGAGTTCATCGGAAAATCCGCCGCCGAGCACCAGCGACAGCTCGGTACCCGAATGGGTGTGGGCGGGCACCACGCGGTTGGGCCGGAACGAAAACAGGCTGACGTGGAGACCGTCCACCTCGCCGAGATCATGGGACCTGTAGCCGGGAAGCCTCGTCTTCCATGGAACGCGATCAAGATCGAAGCCGAGATAGTCGCGCAAGGCGGGCGGAAAGACGCCCGCTTGCCGCTCCCTTGGCGCGGCAACGGCCGGCGCCGAGGAGGAAAGGACAGATTTCAGCAGCGCGTTGCGGTCGGAAAGCTCCTCGGCCTCGAAATCATCGAGCGCCTCTCCCGCCATGTTCTCCAGAACGTCGGTGATCGCCCGATTGCCGGGCTTGAGTTGCAGATGGGACTCGACGAGCACCCTGACAGGCGTCGGAAGAACGCCCGCCACGTAATTCGCCAGAAGCGTGTCGATCTGATTGGCCACCATCGAATTCGTTCTGCTTTGCTGCCGCTAAATCCATACCTAGAGGGTCAGGTTATGTACCAATACATATACGCCCGCTTTAGGAAAATGGATCATTTTCATGGAACGATTTTTTCCGGCGGCTTCCCGCGAGATAGATTGCATTTTCCGCATTGATAGCATTGCCGGAATGAATTTCTTTCACATGTGGTGAAACAGGCGCGAAAATGCGCAACTCGCAAATTTCTCGTCAGGATGACAATGGCCCTCTCCGTACTCGATACAATCGGCAACACGCCCCTGATCAAGCTCAAGGCCGCCTCGGAGGCGACCGGCTGCACCATTCTCGGCAAGGCGGAGTTCCTCAATCCCGGCCAGTCTGTGAAGGACCGCGCCGCGCTCGAAATCATCCTCGACGCGGAGGCAAAGGGGCAGATCAGGCCCGGTGGTACGATCGTCGAGGGCACGGCGGGAAACACCGGAATCGGTCTTGCGCTTGTGGCGCGTGCGCGCGGATACAAGACGGTGATCGTCATCCCCGAGACCCAGAGCCAGGAAAAGAAGGACGCGATCCGGCTGATGGGCGCCGAACTCGTGGAAGTGCCGGCCGCGCCCTACAAGAATCCCAACAATTATGTTCGCGTTTCTGGCCGGCTTGCCGCGCAGATTGCGGCGACGGACCCGAACGGCGCCATCTGGGCGAACCAGTTCGACAATGTCGCCAACCGCAATGCCCACATCAAGACCACCGCACCGGAGATCTGGCGCGACACCGACGGCAAGGTCGACGGCTTCATCTGCGCGGTCGGCTCTGGAGGTACGCTTGCGGGCACCGCCGAAGGGCTGCGCGCCTTCTCCAAGGATGTGAAGATCGGCCTTGCCGACCCGGACGGCGCCGCCCTTTTCAGCTACTACACCACCGGCGAGTTCGCCTCCTCCGGCAGCTCGATCACCGAGGGCATCGGCCAGGGCCGCGTGACCGCCAATCTCGAGGGTTTCACCCCCGACATGGCCTTCAACATCCCCGATTCCGAAGCCATTCCGCTGGTGTTCGACCTTCTGGAGAAGGAAGGCCTGTGCGTGGGCGGCTCCTCCGGTATCAACGTCGCCGGCGCCATTCGCATGGCGCGCGAACTCGGGCCCGGGCACACGATCGTGACGATACTCTGCGACTACGGCAATCGCTACCAGTCGAAGCTCTTCAATCCGGAGTTCCTGACCTCGAAGAACCTGCCCGTGCCAGAATTCCTCACGGCGGAAAGCCGGCTGTCGATCCCTTTCGAGGACGTGGCCTGAGCGCCATCCCGAACGTTCCGCGCTGAGAAAAGCTGTGGTCAGCCGGGCACGACCTGCCTATATCTTTGGCGTTTCAGACGTTCTTCTCAAGCCACGGATATTGGAATGAAAGCTCTCTTTGCCGACGACGCCTATCTCTCCACCTGCGAAGCCACGGTAACCGGCATCCGCGAGGACGGCGGTATCGAACTCGATCAGACGTGCTTTTACGCGACCTCCGGCGGACAGCCCGGCGACACGGGTTTTTTCGAGCGCGCCGACGGCACCCGCATCCAGATCGCCGGCACGATCAACGGCACGACGAAGGCAGAGATCGTTCATCTCCCCGCTGCCGACCAGCCGGCTCCGGAGATCGGCGAGAAACTGACGCTGCACATCGACTGGGACCGGCGCTACAGGCTGATGCGGCTTCATACCGCATGCCACCTTCTTTCGGTCGTCTGCCCTTACCCTATTACCGGCGCCTCGATCACCGAGGAGGACGCCCGCGTCGATTTCGACATGAGCGAGACGATCGACAAGGCGGAAGTCACCGCGAAACTGATGGAGCTCATCGACGCCAACCATCCGGTCTTCATCAGGTGGATTTCCGAGGAAGAGTTCGAGGCGAACCCGCAGATCGTGAAATCGAAGAACGTCCGCCCGCCGCGCGGACTGGGCCGCATGCGGCTGGTCTGTATCGGGGAAAACGAATCCGTTGACAGTCAGCCCTGCGGCGGCACCCACGTCTCCGAGACCGCCGAAGTGGGCCGCATCCATATCGGCAAGATCGAGAAGAAGGGCCGCGAAAACCGCCGCTTCCGCATCCGCTTCGGCGATTTGCCGGATTGAGATGCGTCGCAAACGGGTTAGCCGCGAGCCTCATCTCGTCAGCAGTCGAATGTGTCGGTGCAGCGCGCAACTTGCGCTGCAAGTGTACGCGATTTAGTACCAAGAGGCTGAGGCCCCATATTTTCGCCGATATAGTCGGTCACGAATTCCTTGAGTTCGACAGGAATATCCATCGTGTAACCGCCCTTCTCAGCCTTGGCGAGGAAGTCACTCGTCTTTCCCATTTCGATGATTACTCGCGCCGCGGCCATTATAGACGCGACCGGTACCGACATCATTTTTCTGTCATTGCTCATGTTCATCTCCTTCTCGTTGGTTAGAACACTTGCAGCAGCCTCCTGTTCAGGTCTGCCTGAGTGTCGTCGATTTCCCGCTGGCGCTGCTCGTCGAGCCCTTGACGCGCAGCTTTTGCGACCGTTTCGAGCTTCTTGGTGAGCGTTGCTTCGTTTAGCGGTGGTATTGAGAAAACGAGCGTGAGGTTGTGCATATCGATCCTCTTGCCCGACAAAGTGAGCTTGCCACCCGTGATCTCAGTTCGTGAATTGAGCGGGTTGAGCTTCAGTTCCGGCTCCAAGCCGCCCTCGAGCGTTGTCGTGAACTCAAGCTTGAACGTAGACGTCGGAATATTCGGATGGTCCTTGGTTCCAATGAGGTTGGCCGACATATTCAGGCTAAAGAACTCGTCCAACGGTGCTTCGAGGCCGAGCTTTCCGGTTATCGGATAGATCAGGTTCGGATTTTCGGGATATGCTATCCGAGAACTCTTGAGCTCGCGGCACGCTTGAGCGGTATAGGCGTTGTAGATGAGTTCACCGAATCCGTCCTGCATCCTGAAAGTACTGTCGGAGCGGCGCTTTCCGTTGAATCGCGCTCCCGGAGAGAGGGAGATCGTCCCGCGTGACAATGTGCTGAGAACGTCCACGGATGCACCGACATCGTTTTGCTCGGTGATATCGAACTCCATGTCGTAGGCGACTTGTCCTTCAATGAACGCCCCAATGACTGTTCTAACGCCATCGTTTTTGACGGCCTTGTATCCGCCTTTAACGAATTTCTCTCGCGCGCTCTCCGATGACGCCACCTCCTGCGCAAGATCTGCCTCCCCAGTTCGATAAAGTGCGTTGATCAAATTCTTTATTATTGCATCTTTCATTTCACAGCGAATAGCTTGCGCAATAACGTAAGTATTTGGCCTTCCGAAAAATTTTGAACTCGGGACAGCAGCGCACCCTTTCATAATCAGGACTGTCGGCAAAACTGCGAATTTTGCCAACCGGAGGAAATCTGCCGAGAAAATACCCATGATGAATCCCCCTTATATTTCGTCATTCGAAAAATATTACACTTATGCGCAAAAATAAACCTTAAAGTGCATTTGAAAAAAACACACTCGGTTCGAAAATGGCTGCATTGTCGCCGCAGACTTGCTATGAGCATGCGAATTCTTAGGCCTCGCGCCCCCTGCAAGGGCGCCACGCCGCCACGCCTTGGAGTTCCCGTGCCTGATCGTTCACCATATCTCGTCTCCTTCGACTGGCTCGTCACCCGGCTCGGCAGTCCCGGGCTGTCGATTGTCGACGGTTCGTGGTATCTGCCGGCGATGGGGCGCGACCAGCACGCCGATTTCGCGGAAAACCGCATCCCCGGCGCGGTCTTCTTCGATCAGGACGATATCGTCGATCCGGACTCCGCGCTGCCCCATGCCCTACCTCCCGCCAACGTGTTCGCGCAGAAGGTCGGCGCGCTGGGGATTTCGCAGACCGACACGATCGTCGTCTATGACGGACCGGGCTTCTTCTCCGCTCCGCGCGTCTGGTGGATGTTCCGCTATTTCGGCGCCGAGAACGCCTATCTGCTCGACGGCGGTTTCGACGCCTGGCGCAAGGCCGGTCAGCCCGTCGAGACCGGCGCGCCGAGGCCCGCACCGACAAAAGCCTTCGCCGCTGAAGCGCAGCCTGACCAGGTGGCCAGTTTCGAGGAGATGCGGCGGATCGTCGAAAGCGGAAACCGCCAGATTGCCGATGCGCGGCCTGCCGGCCGCTTTAACGGGGAGATGCCCGAACCGCGCGAAGGCATGCGGTCCGGCCATATGCCGGGTGCGAGAAACACGCCCATCCCGGCTCTCGCCGAAGACGGAAAAATGAAATCCCCCAGCGCGTTACGGGCGGTTTTTGAATCGGCCGGCATCGACCTGTCGAAGCCGGTGGTGACGAGCTGCGGCTCAGGCGTGACGGCTGCCGCGATCTCGTTTGCGCTCGCCTCGCTCGGCCACACGGATCTCAAGCTCTATGACGGCTCCTGGTCGGAATGGGGCGCGCGGTCTGACACGCCCGTCGAAACCGGCGAGGCATGAAGATGGCACGCGGCGGTTCCTCCGGCACCCTGAAGGCGACCGTAACCTGGCTCGAATGCCGCGAGCGCCCGCGCCGCATCCCTTCTCTGCCCGTCAACGTACACGCCTCGCTCCTGCGCGTGCCGAACATTCCGCTGCATTTCTACCGCTATCTCTATTGGCGGATTGGCCGCGAATGGCTCTGGGTCTACCGGCTGAGGATGAAGGACGAGGAACTCAGCTCGATCGTCCATGCGCCGGAGACGGAAATCCGGGTTCTCAGCATCGACGGCGCGCCGGCGGGCATGTTCGAGCTCCACCGCACCGACGACGCCACCATGGCGCTCGTCTATTTCGGCCTGATGGAAAACGTCCGCGGCCGGGGTCTGGGCAAATGGTTTCTCTCACAGGCGATGACCACGGCGTGGAACCAGCCAATCACCCGCCTGACGGTCTCGACCAACACGCTTGACCATCCCGCGGCCCTGCCCCTCTACCAGAAGATGGGGTTCTCCCCCGTCGGCCAGAGCGAGGCGCTCGTCCGCCCGCTGACGGACGCGGAACTGCTCTCGATCACGAAGGCCGACTAGGCTCCGCATTGCTCTCCGGCCCGACATAGCGGGCGCGGGGGCGAATGAGCCTCTCGCTATGGCCCTGCTCGAGGGCGTGGGCGATCCAGCCGGCGGTACGGCCGACGGCAAACAGCGCCAGCGCCGCGCCCGGCGGCAGCTCAAAGGCGCGGCGCATCGACACGAGAGCGAAATCGATGCTCGGCCGTTTGCCGGTGGTGTCCGCCACGGCCGCGAGAAAGGCGTCCCGGCGGTCGTCGGCGGGCAAGTGTTTCATGATTGCCGTCGCGCGTGGATCGCCTTCTGGATAGAGCGGATGCCCGAAACCGGGAATACCGTCGCCGCGCCGAAGTCTGGCTTCCACCAGCGCCCCGAAGTCATCGCTGCGCGCCATTTCATCGAACAGCAACTCCACGAGACTGGTCATGCCCCCGTGCATCGGCCCGCCGAGCGCGCCGAGCCCGGCAGTGAGGCAGGATCCCAGCGAGGCCCCGGTGGAGGCCACGACGCGCACAGCGAAAGCCGATGCGTTGAGTTCGTGATCGGCCAGAAGCACAAGCGCACGCCGTATGGCGTCGGCACCCCGATCGTCGCACTCCCAGCTCTCGGCAAGATGAACATGCGCCGGCTTTTCGTCGGGATCGGAGGCACTCGCCGCCGCGGTCATGGCGCGAAGCAAGGCGGCGGCTCCCGGCCAAAGCCGCGCGGGCGGACGTTGCCAGCGCACCGCACGTCCCGCCTCGACGAACGGCAGGAGGACCTGGCATCGCTCCACCAGCGGCAGCGAATGCGACCGCGCCACGAGCGGCGCTTCCCAGTCTTCCGGCCGGGCGGCGTTATCGGCAAAGGGATCGACGTCGCCACACTCCCAAAGGAGGCGGGCGCAGTCCTCGAGCGTGGCGCGGTTCGCAAGGTCCACCGCATCGCGGCCGCGATAAGACAGCCTTCCATCGGCAATACGGGTAATGGCTGAGGCGAGAACGGGCAGCCCCCAGTCGAGTGTGGTGGCCGCCGCCTCCCCCGGAGACCGGCTGATCGCCTTGCGGCGCTGCAGCGTTTCGATGTCGGCGAGACTGTAGAGCTTGCGGCGTGGATCGCCGCCATCCATGCGCGCGCGAATGAGCCCTCGGCTGACATAGGCATAGAGGGAAGAGCGGCTGATCCCGAGCGCTCCTGCAGCGGCCTCGGCGTCAATGAACTCACCTTTCACCGCCGTTCCCCTCCTCCACACGTCTACACATTGATAGATTGATTCAAGATTGACGACGTCAAGCTAATCCGGATTCTGTCCGTCATCAACCCGATTGTCATCGCAACCTACGGAGGCCTCCATGACCAGACCCGAACCTGCAATCCACCCGGCCTCGACGCCCGGCCTGGAGGATGTCGTGGCCGCCGACACCGTTCTGAGCATGGTCGACGGCACGGCCGGCCGCCTGATCATCCGCGGTCACGATCTCGACACGCTCGCCGGATGGCGTTTTGAAGACCTCCTGGCAACGCTGTGGCGCGACTTCGTGCCAGGCAACCCGGACGCTTGCGAAATCGGCGAAAAACTCGGCACCGCCAGGCGCCATGTGTTTGAGCGGCTCTCGCCCGCCCTGCTCGCGGCAACCGATGACCTGTCCGAAGTCGAGGCGCTGCGGCTTCTCCTCGCTTCGCTCGCCGACGACGAGAGAGGCGATCACGCGATAACGGCCGCTGCCGCCGCGGGCGTCTATGCGGCGACAATCGCGCGGCGCCGCAAGGGCGAGCCGCCGCGCGCGCCCGATCCGGACACGTCGCATTCCGCCGATATTCTGGCGATGCTTCACGGCGCACCAGTTGCACTGGAGAAAGCCGCCGCGCTCGACGCCTATCTGGTTACCGTCGCCGATCACGGACTCAACGCCTCGACATTCGCCGCGCGCGTCATCGCCTCCACCCGGGCCGGGCTGTTCTCGTCTGTCGTCGGCGCGTTATGCGCTCTGAAAGGCCCCCTGCACGGCGGCGCACCCGGACCGGTTCTCGACATGCTGGATGCGATCGGCGACCGGGAGAATATCGCCGGCTGGATCGGCGCGACCTTGTCGCGGGGGGAAAGGCTGATGGGATTCGGCCACCGGATCTATCGGGTGCGCGATCCGCGAGCCGACGCTCTGAAAAGGGCGCTCGGCCGGCTGGGCGAGCCCACGAACCGCCTCGCCTTCGCCGAAGACGTCGAGCGCGAAGCACTGCGCCAACTCGCCGAACGCCACCCCGAACGCAGGCTGGAGACGAATGTGGAATTCTACACAGCGCTCATCCTGGAGGCCGTCGGCTTCGACCGCGCCAGCTTTACCAATGTTTTCGCGGCGGGGCGGATGGCGGGCTGGACGGCCCATGTCCGCGAGCAGGAGGCCGCAAGCCGGCTCATTCGACCCAAATCGCGCTACATCGGCCCGATGCCGACGGACGTCAACGAAGCATAAAAAAACCCGCCGGCGCGGAGGCACGCCGGCGGGTCTCAGCAAAGGGCGGATGGATCAGGCAGCCCTGATGGCGGCTTCCGGCTCGGCCAGTTCGTAGCCGAGCGCTTCGGCCACCGCGCGGTTGGTGATCCGGCCCTTGTGGACATTCAGCCCCGCGCGCAGGTGCTTGTCCTCGGCGAGCGCCTGAAGCCCCTTGTCGGCGAGCATGAGCCCGTAGGAGAGCGTTGCATTGTTGAGCGCGTGCGCCGAGGTGACCGGCACCGCGCCCGGCATATTTGCGACGCAATAATGGATGACGCCGTCGACCTCGTAGGTCGGCTCCGAATGAGTGGTCGCCTTCGAGGTTTCGAAGCAACCGCCTTGGTCTATCGCCACGTCGACGATCACCGCTCCGGGCTTCATGCCGCTCAGCATTTCGCGAGAAACGAGCTTCGGCGCGGCGGCGCCCGGAATGAGGACTGCACCGATGACCACATCGGCGGAAAAGACCTCCTCGTCCAGCGCCTCGATGGTCGAGTAGCGGGTATGGACGCGGCCGTTGAAAATGTCGTCGAGTTCCCGCAGACGCGGGATCGAGCGGTCGAGAATGGTGACGTCCGCACCGAGACCGACGGCCATCTTCGCCGCGTTGAGACCGACGACGCCGCCGCCGATGACCGTGATCTTGCCCGGCAGCACGCCCGGCACGCCGCCGAGCAGCACGCCGCGGCCGCCATTGGCCTTCTGCAGCGCGGTGGCGCCGGCCTGGATGGCAAGGCGGCCGGCCACTTCCGACATCGGCGCCAGGAGCGGCAGGCCGCCTCGCACGTCGGTAACGGTCTCATAGGCCACGCACGTGGCACCCGAGGCGATCAGCCCCTTCGTCTGCTCGGGATCCGGAGCAAGATGAAGATAGGTGTAGAGGATCTGCCCCTCGCGCAGCATCGCCCATTCGACCGGCTGCGGTTCCTTGACCTTGACGATCATGTCGGACTTTTCGAACACCTCTGCCGCCGTCGCGGCAATGCGCGCGCCGGCCGACTTGTAGGCCGCGTCATCCGCCCCGATACCCGCGCCCGCGCCGGTCTCGACGATCACCTCGTGACCGTGGGCGATATACTCCCGCACAGCGCCGGGGGTCAGTCCGACACGATATTCATGGTTCTTGATTTCCTTGGGGCATCCGACGCGCATTAATGTTCCCTTCGTGGCGTTGGTCCTTCACCGGACCGATTATTGGATGCGCCGGATAAAATCACGGATGGCGTTGAATGTCCTTGCAAAGGCGGGTTGCCGCATAGCGAATATTCGAATAATATTGCGTCAATGACGCACTTTACCGCAGACATCGTCGGTGTCTAATCTGGACAAGACGGATATCGCTATCCTTGAGGCTCTCCAGAAGGAGGGCCGGATTTCCAACGCGGCGCTTTCAGAGCGCGTCGGACTATCGCAATCTGCCTGCTCCCGCCGTCTCGACATTCTCGAAAAAAGCGGCGTCATCCGCGGCTACCACGCAAGAATTTCCCACCAGGCGCTCGACTACCGGATGATGGCGATCGTCCACATCTCGCTGTCAGGACAGTTCGCCAAGACCCTCACCGAATTCGAGACAGCGGTGCGGCTCTGTCCCAATGTCCTCGTCTGCTATCTGGTGAGCGGAGAATACGACTATATTCTCCGGGTCGCCGCCCGCGATCTGGAGGACTACGAGCGCATCCACCGCGACTGGTTGTCCGCCCTGCCCCATGTGGTCAAGATCAATTCGAGCTTCTCGCTCCGCGAGATCGTTGATCGGCCCAATGTCGGTCTCGACTGATTACGCCCGAAGACCGGGAACCTCCTCCGCCGCATATTGTTTTTCCTCGAGAACCGGAACTCGAGGAGAATGCCATGCCGGCCAAATCCAAGGCACAGCAGAAAGCCGCGGGCGCTGCCCTCAGCGCCAAGCGCGGCGACACAAAGGTCAAGGAACTCCAGGGCGCGTCCAAGGAGATGTACGAATCGATGTCGGAATCCGAACTCGAGGATTTCGCCTCGACCGACCGCAAGGGCCTTCCGGAGAAAAAGAAGAAGTCGGCCTGACCCCTCGTTTCAAATACGGTCAGCCGAACCTGGATCAGTCGAACATCGTCTCACCCTGTTCGTCGCACAACCGACGTCCCTTGCTCAGGGCCGCAGCCTCTGCATCCGCCCGATTGGTGAAGACGTCGGCGCGGATGAACTGGTGCGACTTGCCGGAGGTTTGCGATTCGATCCTGCCGGCGAGCCGGAATTGGCCGCCCTCGGAAATCGGTTCGGCGGTGATCAGATAGTCCTTGTAGACCTCCGGTTCGCGCGCCGTTTTCGCCCCTTCGTCGCCGCCTCCGCTCAGCAGTCCGCGCAGGGATGCCAGAAATCCGCTCATGATATTTCCTTTCGTCTTTCGCACCGATCCTAAAGAGGCGCGGGCCGCGGGGCAATGCGGGCGGACGCATCGCAGCGTTGGCCTTCCCAACGCAAGGCGCACCGAATAGGTTCGCCATTGCAGACAGCCGTGGGAGGAACAGGCGCGTGCGAGGAAAGGTCAGGATCGTGGTCTATGTTCTGCTGGCGGTTGCGCTCGCCGCCGCCGCGCTTTGGCTGCTCGGTCCACGGCCGGTCGCCGATACGGCAATCACGTTCCAGAGCGCCTCGCTGCCCGAGGACCTCGACACCTACCTGTCCGAAAAGGAAAGCGCCTTCGCAGACATCCGCGCCGAAAACGGCAAGCAGATCGTCTGGGCCTATCCCAATTCCCGTGCCCGCACACCCTTGGCGATCATCTATGTGCACGGGTTTTCGGCGAGCCCGGCAGAGATCCGCCCGGTTCCCGATGAAGTCGCACGACGGCTCGGCGCCCATCTCTTTTTCACCCGCCTCGCCGGTCACGGGCGGACCGCGAATGCCATGGCCAACGGCTCGGTGAACGCCTGGATCAACGACTATGCGGAGGCGATCGCCATCGGCCGCAGGCTCGGGGAGAAGGTCGTCGTCATGGCGACCTCCACCGGCGCATCGCTCGCCACCTGGGCTGGGCTGCAGCCCGAACTCGCCGAAAACGTGGCTGGCTATGTCTTCGTCTCGCCGAATTACGGCGTCCAGGCACCGGGCAGTTTCCTGCTGACCGCGCCTTTCGCGCCGGCGCTCGTCAAGCTGATCATCGGCGAACGCCGCGGCTTCAAGCCGCACAATGCCCGACAGGCGGAGAACTGGACCACGGAATACCCCTCCTCCGCCCTCATTCCCATGGCGCAGATCGTTGCGCTGGCCCATGACAGCGAGGTGGAGCGGATCGACGCGCCGGCGCTCTTCGTCTTCTCGCCGGACGATCAGGTCGTGCGACCCGACAAGACCAGGCAGATTGTCGCGCGCTGGGGCGGTGCGACGGAAATCATGGAAGTCAGCGACAGCGGCGACCCCTCCGACCACGTCATCGCCGGCAACATCCTTTCACCGGGCACCAACGACGCGCTGATCGGCAAGATCAGTTCGTGGGCGGGGTCCCTGTAAGGGTCAAGCCGGCGAAGTCGAAAAGCGCGGGATCGAGCAGATGCGACGGCCGCGCATGGCCGAGCGCCCGGATCATCGTGTCCTTGCGCCCGGGCATGCGCTTCTCGATGTCCGTGAGCATCGCTTTCATCGCATTGCGCTGCAACCCGTCCTGCGAGCCGCACAGATTGCACGGGATGATCGGAAACTCCATCGCATCCGAAAATTTCTGAAGGTCGTCTTCGGCACAATAGGCGAGCGGACGGAGTACCATCATGTCGCCGTCGTCGTTGACGAGTTTCGGCGGCATCGAGGCCAGCCGCCCGCCATGGAAGAGATTGAGGAAGAAGGTTTCCAGGATATCGTCGCGATGGTGGCCGAGAACGAGCGCCTCGCAGCCCTCCTCGCGCGCCACGCGATAAAGGTGACCCCGCCGCAGCCGCGAGCACAGCGCGCAATAGGTCGCCGTCTCGGGCAACTTGTCGGTGACGATCGAATAGGTGTCCTGATACTCGATGCGGTGGGGAATATCATGACGGGTCAGGTAGTCGGGCAGGATATGCTTCGGGAACCCGGGCTGGCCCTGATCGAGATTGCAGGCGACCAGATCGACGGGCAGCAGCCCGCGCCATTTGAGGTCCAGAAGCAGCGCCAGCAGGCCATACGAGTCCTTGCCACCCGACAGCGCCACCAGCCAGCGGCGCGGGGTTGCGTCGTCTGCCGGGCGAACCGGCGCCAGCATCGAGAAATCCTCGATCGCCTGGCGGATGTTGCGGATCAGCCGCTTGCGCAATTTGTTGAACGAGACCGAGGACGGCGCTCCGGCATAGAGCGAGGGTCCGGAGGAGGGAAAACCGGTCGCTTCCGGTCCGCCTTCGGCTATCTCAGCGGCGCTTTGCCCGCCGGCCGTCAGTGTGTTGTCCATTGCTGAACGCTCCCTACTCGTTACCGCCTTCTACACGCCCCCAGCAGGCGATCAAGGCCCAGCCTCCAGGCCGGCGCGCGCCTTCGCCGCTTGATCGACCGAATTCTTTGTACAAAAATCATTGAATAATGCGCTGGAGTGCTTACCTGCTGTGGCGGAAATTCCGCAGTGCAGCAAGGAGCCCCCATGAGCACAGATATTCTCTTCCAGCCATTCGAGCTGAAATCCCTCAAACTCCCGAACAGGCTGGTGATGGCGCCGATGACGCGCGGCATGGCCGAGAACGGCATCCCCGGCGCGGCGCAGGAGGCTTATTACCAACGGCGCGCGAAAGGCGGCGTCGGGCTCATTCTGTCCGAAGGCACGGTGATCGACCGCCCGGCCTCGCGCAACCTGCCCGGCATTCCGTTTTTCCATGGCGACAAAGCCCTCGCCGGCTGGAAGGGCGTGATCGACACTGTCCATGCCGCCGGCGGCAAGATGGGCCCGCAGATCTGGCATACGGGATCGACAAAATCCGGCGACTGGGAGCCCGACGCGCCGGTCGAAAGCCCCTCGGGCCTTCTCGCACCCGACACGCCGCGTGGCGTGACGATGACCGAGGAGGATATCGCCGACACGGTCGCCGCCTTCGCAAAGGCGGCGCGCGACGCCAAAGAGACCGGGTTCGACATCGTCGAGATCCATGGCGCGCACGGCTATCTCATCGACGAATTCTTCTGGCCCGGCACCAACAAGCGCGAGGACCGGTACGGCGGCGCGACCATCCGGGAACGCTCCCACTTTGCCGCAGAAACTGTGGCGGCGATCCGCGAAGCCGTCGGCCCCGATTTCCCGATCTCGCTGCGCGTCAGCCAGTGGAAGCAGCAGGATTACACCGCACGTCTGGCCGAAACGCCGGACGAGATGACCGACTGGCTGTTGCCGCTGGTCGAAGCCGGCGTCGATATTCTCCACTGCTCGCAGCGCCGCTTCTGGGTGCCGGAATTCCCCGAGCTCGACGGCGAGGACGGCCTCAACTTCGCCGGCTGGGCCAAGAAACTGACGGGGGCCGCCACGATCTCGGTGGGCTCCGTCGGCCTGTCGTCGGAATTCTTCGGCGCCTTTTCCGGCGAGGCTTCGGCCTCCGCCCCGGTCGACAAGCTCGTCGCCCGCATGGAGCGCGAGGAGTTCGACCTCATCGCCGTCGGCCGCGCGCTGATCTCCGACCCCCAATGGCCGAAGAAGATTCGCGACAACTCCCCGTCGCAGCCCGAGGGCTTCAACGCCAAGGACTTGGCCGAACTGGTCTGAGATGGAATGAGAAACGAAAGTCAGCCTTCCCGCGATCACGGGAAGGCTGGCTTTATCTTCCGCGCTTGCCGAAATGGCCCAAGGAATGGGGCCGCTTCAAGGACTGACCACTGGACGTTCTTCCCGGATCACTGAGGGCGTTCTGCGAAGACATCGGCGTGTCCGACGCCGCGCCATCGCCATGAGCATCATAGTGGTCGATAATCTGGGGTCGGCCGAGGCCGGTCCGATTTGCTGCCCCCGTGAACCGGACCCCGCAGGACCGCCCCTTCGTCCAGACCCGCTCGCAGTCGATCTTGATGCCGTCGACCTCGATGAACAGCGTAAACTTGTCAGGGACGAGGAAACCGTCCTCGAAAATGATCTTGGCGCCGGTATCGCTCAGGTCCTTGACGGTGCAGGGAACCGAACTGAACTCGTGATTGAAGGCGGCATGCGCACCTTTGAAAACCCGCGAACGAGGGGAGCGCTGAAGCCGGGGCCCGTCGTCGTCGGGGCGGGAAGCGTTGTCGTTGTCCACGGAGCTGCTCCACGGCCGGTCTTTATGCACACCGACATTTTTGTCCAATAGGCGCATATGATGTGACGAAATCCTTGTAAAAGCGTAAGCGGGCGCTTCGCTTTCTCACACTCACCGATGTGCGGCGAAGACCGACCATCCGGTGCGCGCGGCGAGCATTTCCAGCGCCTCGGAGCCGAGAAGCGAATTGCCCACGCTGTTGAGGCCGGGCGACCAGACGGCGATCGAGGCGCGTCCGGGCGCGACCGCCAGAATACCGCCGCCGACGCCGCTCTTGCCGGGCAGGCCGACATGATAGGCGAAATCCCCCGAGCCGTCATAATGGCCGCAGGTGAGCATCAGCGCGTTGATGCGGCGGGCCCGCTTGACCGAGACGATCGAATGGCCGGTGAGCGGATTGCGCCCCTCAGCGGCGAGGAACAGTCCAGCACGGGCGAGCTGCGAGCAGGAGATCGCCAGGGCGCACTGGTGAAAATAGAGCCCCAGCACGTAATCGGCAGAATGTTCGAGATTGCCGAACGACCGCATGAACTGCGCCAAAGCGTAGTTGCGGTAGCCGGTCGCCGTTTCGGACTGGGCGACCTTGTGGTCGATATAGATCGTGTCGTCGTCGGCCAGCATCTGCAGGAAACGCAGATATTCGCCGATCGCCTCGCGCGGCTGCGACCCCGACAGCACGATATCGGCAATCGCGATGGCCCCGGCATTGATGAAGGGATTACGCGGAACTCCTTGCTCGTGCTCGAGCTGGACGATGGAGTTGAAGGCCGAGCCAGAAGGTTCGCGGCCCACCCGCTTCCACACCGCCTCACCGATCTTGCCGAGGGCCAGTGTCAGCATGAACACCTTGGAGATCGACTGGAGTGAAAACGGCACCCTGGCATCGCCCGCCGCATAATGCTGGCCGTCGACGGTTGCGATCGCGATACCGAACTGTTTCGGGTCGACGCGGGCGAGCTGCGGAATATAGTTCGCGACCTTCCCTTCCCCGAGCCGGGGCCGGAGATCTGAGACGATACCGTCGATGATATGCTGAAGCTCCGCCATGACAGGGTTTCCTTGCCCTCGGAAAGGCCGTCGCGCAAGCCGGCCAACAAAAAAGCCGCCCCGAAAGGCGGCTTTGTCTCGGGTCGATCCGGAAAGGATCAGCGCGAATAGAACTCGACGACCAGGTTCGGTTCCATCACCACCGGGTACGGAACCTCGGCGAGGCCCGGCACGCGGGTAAAGGTGGCGGTCATCTTGTTGTGGTCGACGTCGAGGTAATCGGGAACATCACGCTCGGCGAGCTGCACGGCCTCGAGGACGATGCCGAGCTGCTTGGACTTTTCGCGGATTTCGATCACGTCGCCCGGGCGGCAGCGATAGGAGCCGATATTGGTGCGACGGCCGTTCACGTTGACGTG
>PAPH01000024.1 GCA_002709005.1 Hyphomicrobiales bacterium
CCCTGTCGCGCGGGTTTTTTTGGTGTGATTTTCCCGGTCCCCGGATGTCCGGCTCGTGAATCGCGCTGCCGCCGCCATCTGCGAGGCGAGGCAAGCGGTCGCCCGATGGTTGATTTCGAAATCGCGGTTCCTGCCACCCTTGGCCTTAAGCCGGCAAGACGTTCCCCCCGCAATTTCCCTTCCGCACATTCTTCCCGAAAAATCCCGGCGTGCCCTTGCCCGGGTGACGCAGTGCAACAGATTTAGATTCGGTCTGCAAAAACTTTCGTTGCATCAGTTCTTTGAGCCTGATTGACTGATGGCGGAGGAGAGTTTGACTGGCATGAGGAATACCCCCGAGGACTACGGCCCCCAAGGACAATGGCGATGACAAAGCCCATTCAGACCGACGCACTCCCTCCTGAACCCCGCAACTTCACCCCTGAGGATCTCGGCGCCGAGATCGTCCGGCGGCTGACCTATTCAATCGGCAAGGACCCGGCGTCGGCAAAGCCGAACGACTGGATGAAGGCCACGGCCTACGTCATCCGCGACCACATCATCGACAAATGGATGGCCTCGACGAAAGAGACCTACGAATCCGGCGACAAGCGGGTTTACTACCTCTCGCTTGAATTCCTCATCGGACGGCTGATGCGCGACGCGGTTTCCAATCTGGGCCTGCTCGGCGAAATCCGCGAGGCGCTCGACACGATCGGTGTCGATTTCGACGCGGTGGCAGCCCTCGAGCCCGATGCAGCACTCGGAAACGGCGGCCTCGGCCGGCTTGCCGCCTGCTTCATGGAATCGATGGCCACCGTCGACGTGCCGGCCTATGGCTACGGCATCCGCTACGTCCACGGCCTCTTCCGCCAACAGATGAGCGACGGCTGGCAGGTGGAACTGCCCGAAACCTGGCTCGCCCACGGCAACCCATGGGAATTCGAGCGCCAGGAATCCTCCTATGAGGTCGGCTTCGGCGGCTCGGTGGAGGCACTTGGCGAGAATGGCGGCGAGACCCAGCGATGCGCCTGGAAACCGCAGGAGCGCGTGATCGCCACGGCCTTCGACACGCCCGTCGTCGGCTGGCGCGCCAAGCGGGTGAACACGCTGCGCCTCTGGACCGCAGAACCGATCGACCCGATCCTGCTCGACGCCTTCAACGCCGGCGACCACATGGGCGCGCTGCGCGAGAGCAACAAGGCCGAAACACTGGCCCGTGTGCTCTACCCCGCCGACGGCACGCCCGCCGGCCAGGAACTGCGCCTCAGACAGGAATATTTCTTCTCATCCGCCTCGCTGCAGGACATCATCCGCCGCCACATCCAGCAATATGGCGATCTGCGCTCGCTGCCCGACAAGGTGGCGATCCAGCTCAACGACACCCACCCGGCAATCGCGGTTGCCGAGATGATGCGGCTTCTGATCGACATCCACGCCTTCGATTTCGACGAGGCCTGGGAGATCACGCAAGCCATCTTCGCCTATACCAACCACACGCTTCTGCCCGAAGCGCTGGAAAGCTGGCCGGTGCCGCTGTTCGAGCGGCTGCTGCCGCGCCACATGCAGCTTGTCTATGCGATCAACGCCAAGATTCTGCGCTATGCCTGGAAGGAACGGAACTACAACGACGACCAGATCCGCTCGATCTCGCTGATCCAGGAAGACGGCGAGCGGCGCGTGCGGATGGGCAACCTCGCCTTCTTCGGCTCACATTCGATCAACGGCGTGTCCGCGCTTCATACGGAGCTGATGACACAGACGGTCTTCCACGACCTGCACACGCTGTTCCCCGACCGCATCAACAACAAGACCAACGGCATCACCCCCCGCCGCTGGCTCATGCAGTGCAACCCGGACCTCGTCTCCCTGTTGCGCGAGACGATCGGCGACGGCTTCATGGACGACGCCACCAAACTATCCGACCTCGCGAAATATGCCGACGACAGCGAGTTTCAGACGCGTTTCGCCGCCGTCAAGCGCGAGAACAAGGTCCGGCTCGCCAATCTCGTCTCGCGCCGCATGGGCATCAAGGTCGATCCCGCGGCCATGTTCGACATCCAGATCAAGCGCATCCACGAGTACAAAAGGCAATTGATGAACATCGTGGAGGCGATCGCGCATTATTCGCAGATCCGCACCCACCCCGAACGTGACTGGGTGCCGCGCGTGAAGTTCTTCGCCGGCAAGGCTGCTCCCAGCTACCACAACGCCAAGCTGATCATCAAACTGATCAACGACGTGGCCAAGGTGATCAACAACGACCCGGCGGTGCGCGGACTTCTCAAGATCGCCTTCGTGCCGAACTACAACGTCTCGCTTGCCGAGGTGATGGTGCCGGCCGCCGATCTGTCCGAACAGATCTCCACCGCCGGCATGGAAGCCTCGGGCACCGGCAACATGAAATTCGCGTTGAACGGTGCGCTCACCATCGGCACGCTCGACGGCGCCAATGTCGAGATCAAGGAACATGTCGGCGACGACAACATCGTCATCTTCGGCCTCACCGCCGAGGAGGTCGCCGAGCGCCGCGCCAACGGTCACGACCCGCGCGCCATCATCGAATCCTCGCGCGACCTTTCACAGGCGCTCGAGGCGATCTCGTCCGGCGTCTTCTCGCAGGACGACCCCGATCGTTTCAAGGATCTGGTCCAGGGGCTCTACGACCATGACTGGTTCATGCTGACGGCCGATTTCGATGCCTATGCGGCCGCCCAGCGGCGTGTTGACGAGCTCTACCTCGACGAGGCGGCCTGGTATTCGAAGACCATTCGCAACACCGCCCATACCGGCTGGTTCTCCTCCGACAGGACGATCCGGCAATATGCTTCGGAGATCTGGCAGGCGGGCTCATGAACAAACGGGATGCCCCGAGCGCCGGTGAACCGGTCGTCCATCTGTCACGGGATGAAGCCCAGTCCATCGGCGCGGGCACACATGGCGACCCGTTCTCCGTTCTCGGCATCCATCCCTGCGGCAGGGGGTTTCTCACGCGGACCTTCATTCCCGACGCGACGGACGTCACCGCGCTGACGCTCGACGGCAAGGAAGCCGGCAAGCTCGAACCCGGCTATGCGCCGGGCCTCTTCGAGGGCAAGCTGAAAATCCGCAAGAAGCAGCAGCTCAAATACCGCGCCTCGAATTCCGGCGGCGTGTGGACGATCATCGACCCCTATTGTTTCGGGCCTGTGCTCGGCCCGATGGACGACTACTATATCGGCGAGGGCTCGCACTTGAGGCTCTTCGACAAGCTCGGCGCCCATCCCCTCGAACACGAAGGCGTCGCGGGCACCCATTTCGCCGTCTGGGCTCCGCAGGCCAAGCGCGTCTCTGTGGTCGGCGACTTCAATCTCTGGGACGGGCGTCGTCACGCCATGCGCCGGCGCGTCGATACCGGCATCTGGGAGATCTTCCTCCCCGGCGTCTCCGCCGGCCAGCCGTACAAGTTCGAGATCATCGGGGCTGCGGGAAAGAGCTTGCCATTGAAGGCCGACCCCTTCGCCCGCCGCGCGGAATTGCGCCCGCAGACCGCCTCGATCGTCACCCCGCGGATCGACCACCAATGGGGCGATGCCGCCCACCGCGAACACTGGAGTTCGGTGGAAGCCCGGCGCCAGCCGATGGCAATCTACGAGGTTCATCCCGGCTCCTGGCGGCGCAGCGACGATGGCGGTTTTCTCTCCTGGGACCAGATGGCGGACCACCTCATCCCCTACTGCGTGGAGATGGGCTTCACCCATATCGAATTCCTGCCGGTCTCCGAATATCCCTACGATCCGTCCTGGGGGTACCAGACGACGGGTCTCTACGCACCAAGCGCGCGTTTCGGCGAGCCGGAGGGTTTCGCCCGCTTCGTCGACGGCGCCCACCGGGTCGGCCTCTCGGTCCTGATCGACTGGGTGCCCGCGCATTTCCCCACCGATCCGCATGGGCTGATCCGTTTCGACGGCACTGCGCTCTACGAACACGAGGATCCACGCCAGGGATTCCACCCGGACTGGAACACCGCGATCTACAATTTTGGTCGCAAGGAGGTACTCTCCTTCCTGCTCAACAACGCGCTCTACTGGGCCGAGGAATTCCATGTCGACGGCCTGCGCGTGGATGCGGTCGCCTCCATGCTCTACCTCGACTACTCGCGCAAAGAGGGCGAATGGATCCCCAACAAGGACGGCGGCCGGGAGAACCTGGAGGCGGTCCATTTTCTGCGGGAGATGAACAAGGCCGTCTACGGCAGCCATAACGGCATCATCACCATCGCCGAGGAATCCACCTCTTGGCCGAAGGTCTCCGCCCCCGTCCACGAGGACGGTCTCGGCTTCGGCTTCAAGTGGAACATGGGTTTCATGAACGACACGCTGGATTACTTCTCGCGTGAACCGGTCCACCGCAAGCATCATCACGACGAGATCACCTTCGGCCTCGTCTATGCCTTTTCCGAGAACTTCGTATTGCCGATTTCCCACGACGAAGTCGTGCACGGCAAAGGTTCGATGCTTAACAAGATGCCCGGCGACGAGTGGCAGAAGTTTGCCAATCTGCGCGCCTATTACGGCTTCATGTGGGGCTATCCCGGCAAGAAGCTTCTGTTCATGGGACAGGAATTCGGCCAGCGCGGCGAATGGGCCGAAAGCCGCCAGCTCGACTGGGACCATCTCGACGACCCGCGCCATCACGGCGTCCAGCTTCTCGTCCGCGATCTCAACAAGCTCTACACCTCGATGCCGGCCCTGCATGCCCGCGACTGCGAAGGCGAGGGCTTCGAGTGGATCATCGCCGACGACAAGGAAAATTCGGTCTTCGCCTGGCTGCGCAAGGCGCCGGGTCCCCCGCCGGTGGCAGTCATCTGCAATCTCACGCCCGTACCACGGACGGGCTACGAGATCAGCCTTCCAGAGGGCGGTCACTGGGAGGAGATCTTCAACTCCGACTCGACCTATTACGGTGGATCGGGACAGGGCAACAGCGGCCGTGTCCCCGCCGAGGCCCGGGCCGGGCGTCACGTGGCAACACTGCACCTGCCGCCACTGTCGACCCTGATGCTGACCCCGGAATGAAGCGGGAGGAAAAGGAACATGGGAGGAAGTCATGGAATCTAAACGCAATCAGCCCCTCGCCCGCGATGCGATGGCCTATGTGCTGGCGGGCGGCCGCGGCAGCCGGTTGAAGGAACTGACCGACACCCGCGCCAAGCCCGCCGTCTATTTCGGCGGCAAGACCCGTATCATCGACTTCGCGCTCTCGAATGCGATCAATTCCGGTATCCGGCGCATCGGTGTGGCGACCCAGTACAAGGCGCACTCACTGATCCGCCATCTGCAGCGCGGCTGGAACTTCCTCCGCCCGGAACGCAACGAAAGCTTCGACATCCTGCCCGCAAGCCAGCGCGTGTCCGAAACCCAATGGTACGAGGGCACCGCCGACGCGGTCTATCAGAACATCGACATCATCGAAGACTACGATCCCGAATTCATGGTCATCCTCGCCGGCGACCACATCTACAAGATGGACTACGAACTCATGCTCCAGCAGCATGTGGATTCGGGGGCCGACGTCACGGTGGGCTGTCTCGAAGTGCCGCGGATGGAGGCGACCGGCTTCGGCGTCATGCATGTCGACGAGAAGGACGGCATTATCGCCTTCGTCGAAAAACCCGCCGATCCGCCGTCCATACCCGGAACACCGGACAAGGCGTTGGCCTCGATGGGCATCTATGTCTTCAACACCAGGTTCCTGATGGAGGAACTGCGGCGCGATGCGGCCGACCCGAATTCCAACCGCGATTTCGGCAAGGACATCATTCCCTACATCGTCAAGAACGGGAAGGCGCAGGCCCACCGCTTCACCGATTCCTGCGTCCGCGCGTCGCTTGAATCGGAAGCCTACTGGCGCGACGTCGGCACGGTCGACGCCTACTGGCAGGCCAATGTCGATCTCACCCAGGTGGTGCCCGATCTCGATCTCTACGACCGCTCCTGGCCGATCTGGACCTACGCGGAAATCAAGCCGCCCGCGAAATTCGTCCATGACGAGGAAAACCGCCGCGGGTCGGCAATCTCCTCGCTGGTTTCGGGCGACTGCATCATCTCCGGCGCGGCTCTAATGCGCTCGCTGATCTTCACCGGCGTCCGGGCCAACTCCTATTCGAGCCTTACCGACGCGGTTGTGCTGCCCGAATGCCAGATCGGCCGCCACGCGCGGCTCAACAAGGTGGTCATCGACCGGGGCGTTGTCATTCCCGAGGGGCTGATCGTCGGCGAGGATCCCGAACTCGACGCCACCCGCTTCCGCCGCACCGAAAGCGGCGTCTGCCTCGTCACCCAGGCCATGATCGACCGTCTGGAGCTCTGACATAAATGAAAGTTCTGTCCGTCGCCTCCGAAGCCTATCCGCTGATCAAGACCGGAGGCCTGGCCGATGTCGCCGGCGCGCTGCCGGGCGCGCTCGCGGCGTTCGGAGTCGACATGAAGGTGCTGCTGCCAGCCTATCCGGCGGTGATGGAAAAGATAAGGAAGCCGCGGAAATCGATCCCGCTGCCGAAACTGCTCGGTGCCGAGGCGCGCCTCTGGCAGGTGAAGACGGAGGGGATCGAGTGGTTCCTGCTCGACGCGCCCGAACTCTTCGATCGCGAAGGCGGCCCCTATATCGACGCCTCGGGACAGGATTTTGGTGACAACTGGCGACGTTTCGCGGCCTTCTCGAAAGCTGCGGCACTGATCGCCGAGGGCGCGGTGCCGAAATGGCAGCCCGACCTTGTCCACATGCACGACTGGCAGGCCGCCCTCACCCCGCTCTATCTCGCGCAGGGACCGGCGGCGGGCACGCCGACCGTGATGACCGTCCACAATCTCGCCTTTCAGGGCCAGTACGGCGCCGACATCTTCAGCGCGCTAGAACTCGACAGTTCCGCCTTCTCCCTTGACGGCCTCGAATATTACGGCGACGTCTGCTACCTCAAGGCGGGCATGCTCTGGGCAAACGCGGTCACCACCGTCAGCCCCACCTACGCGCAGGAAATCCGCACCCCGCAATTCGGCATGGGCCTCGACGGTGTGGCCAACGCGCGGGCCGACGATCTCTTCGGCATCGTCAACGGTATCGACACGAGCGTCTGGGATCCCGCGACCGATCTGCATCTGGCCGAGAACTACGACCTTGGCCGGCTTTCCGCCCGCAAGGCCAACCGCAAGGCGCTCGCCGAACGTTTCGAACTCGATCCGAAGCACAAGGGCCCGATCTTCACCGTTGTCAGCCGCCTCACATGGCAGAAGGGCATGGACCTGCTGGTCGAGACCGTCGATGACATCGTCAATATGGGCGGCCGGCTGGCGGTTCTCGGCTCCGGTGACCGTGCGCTCGAAGGCGCGCTCCTTGGAGCAGCCGCGCGCCATCGCGGCCGTGTGGGCATGGTGCTAGGCTATAACGAACCGCTCTCCCATCTCATGCAGGCCGGCGGCGATGCCATTCTGGTTCCCTCGCGCTTCGAACCCTGCGGTCTGACCCAGCTCTATGGTCTGCGCTATGGCTGCGTGCCGGTGGTCGCCCATACCGGCGGCCTCGCCGACACCGTGATCGACGCCAACGAGGCGGCTCTCGCAGCCGGTGCCGCCACCGGGTTTCACTTCGGTTCGGTGACCGCCGACGGGCTCCGCCGTGTCATTGAACGCACGATCCGGGCCTTCGGCGACAGGAAGACCTGGTCGAAGATCCAGAAGCAGGGCATGAAGGCCGATGTCACCTGGGAACGAAGCGCCCTACGTTATACCGATATCTATAAGAACCTGACCAAGAAGCTGACTCAATGAGCAAGATCGAAACCGTTTCCGTCAAACCCTTTTCCGACCAGAAACCCGGCACCTCCGGACTGCGCAAGAAGGTGCCCGTGTTCCAGCAGCCGGGGTACACCGAAGCCTTTATCCAGTCGATCTTCGACAGTCTCGAAGGCTTCGGGGGCAAGACGCTGGTGATCGGTGGCGACGGTCGCTACTATAACCGCGAGGTCATCCAGACCGCCATCCGCATGGCGGCTGCAAACGGTTTCGGCCGCGTGCTGGTCGGCCGGGGCGGCATTCTCTCGACGCCCGCCGCATCCAACGTCATTCGCAAATACAAGGCCTATGGCGGGATCATCCTCTCGGCGAGCCACAATCCCGGCGGACCGAACGAGGATTTCGGCATCAAGTACAACGTGTCGAACGGCGGCCCGGCGCCCGAGAAGATCACCGAGGCGATTTTTGCGCGCTCGAAGGAGATCGACCGCTACCTGATCGCCGATTTCGAGAGTGTCGATCTCGAGGAACTGGGCGAGCGTGAAGCCGGCGGCATGAGGATCGAGGTGATCGATCCGGTCGCCGACTATGCCGAACTGATGGAAAGCCTGTTCGATTTCGACGCCATCCGCGCGCTGATCAAGGACGGGTTCCAGGTGACGTTCGATGCCATGCACGCGGTCACCGGTCCCTATGCGCGCGAGATACTCGTCAATCGGCTCGGCGCCGATCCCAATCTCGTTCTCAACGACACGCCGCTCGAGGATTTCGGCGGCCATCACCCGGACCCGAACCTCGTCCATGCCAAGGATCTCTACGACCGGATGATGAGCGACACCGCGCCCGATTTCGGCGCGGCCTCGGACGGCGACGGCGACCGTAACCTGATCATCGGCAAGGGCGTCTTCGTCACGCCGTCGGATTCGCTCGCCATGCTCGCCGCCAACGCGCATCTGGCGCCCGGCTACAAGGACGGCATCGCCGGCATCGCGCGTTCGATGCCGACCTCGGGTGCGGCCGACCGGGTGGCCGAGAAACTCGGCGTCGAGATGCACGAGACGCCCACCGGCTGGAAGTTCTTCGGCAACCTGCTCGACGCCGGTAAGGTTACCATCTGCGGCGAGGAGAGCGCCGGCACCGGCTCCAACCACGTGCGCGAGAAGGACGGGCTCTGGGCAATCCTGCTGTGGCTCAACATCCTCGCCGCCCGCCGCCAGAGCGTGAAGGAGATCGTCGAGGATCACTGGGCGACCTATGGCCGGACCTACTATTCCCGCCACGACTATGAGGGAATCGAGACCGACAAGGCCAACCAGTTGATGGATACCCTCGGCGCCAGGGTGGACAGCCTGGCGGGCGAGACGGTCGCCGACATGACGGTCGAGAAGGCCGACAACTTCACCTATCACGATCCGATCGACGGCTCGGTGAGCCGGAACCAGGGCATCCGCATTTTCTTCGAGGGCGGGGCGCGGATCGTCTTCCGTCTGTCCGGCACCGGCACGTCGGGCGCAACGCTACGCGTCTACATGGAGTTCTACGAACCCGATCCGGCGCGTCATGGCGTCGAAACCCAGTCGGCGCTCGCCGGTCTGATCGCGGCGGCGGACGAGGTGGCGCAAATCGAGAATATCACCGGGCGCGACGGCCCGACCGTGATTACCTGATACGCCATGGCACGTGTCGCCACCAAAAGAACGCCCGGCACCCGGCTGACCGCCGACGGCGCACTCTTTGCCGTCCGCGCGCCCCATGCGGAAGCGGTGCACGTCTGCCTCTTCGATCCCGATGACCGGGAAACGACCCGGCACCGGCTGAACAAGAGAGAGGGCGATCTGTTTTCCGGCGAAGTCGCCGGCATCAAGGCCGGCCACCGTTATGGCCTTCGCGCCGAGGGCCCCTGGGATCCGGACAACGGCCACCGCTTCGACCCCTCGAAACTGCTGGTTGATCCCTATGCGGTGCGCCTCGACCGTCCATTCCATTACGATCCGCGCCTTGGCGAGAAGGATGTCGACACCGCTTCGATCGTCCCGAAAGCAATCGTTGAAGCACCCCAGAAGCCGTATCGAGGCAAACCGCATCCGCCGAGACCCGGTGGCGTGATCTACGAAGTGCCGGTGCGCGCCTTCACCATGCTGCATCCGGATATTCCCGCTGAGAAGCGCGGAACGCTTGCCGCCCTCACCCATCCGGCGATCATCGATCATCTCAGGTCGCTGCATGTGTCGGCCATCGAACTGATGCCGATCGCCGCCTGGATCGATGAACGGCATCTGCCGCCGCTGGGGCTTACCAACGCCTGGGGCTACAATCCGGTCACCATGCTGGCGCTCGATCCGCGCATCGCGCCGGGGGGCATCGCGGAATTGCGCGCCCTTACCACCGAAATGCACAAGCACGGCATCGGCGTGCTCGTCGACGTGGTTTACAACCACACCGGCGAATCCGATCTCGATGGGCCGACGCTCTCGCTACGCGGACTGGGCAACAAGACCTTCTACGCTCACGATCCCGATCATCCGGGGCGCCTGATCAACGATACCGGTTGCGGCAACACGCTGGCCTGCCATCGTCCCGAAGCGCGCGAACTGGTGATCGCCGCCATGCGGCACCTGGCGCTGCAGGGCGGCGTCGACGGTTTCCGGTTCGACCTCGCCCCGGTACTGGGCCGGGACGGCAGCGGCTTCTCGGCAGACGCGGAGATGCTGGCCGCAATGCACGACGATGCGGTGCTCAAGGACCGGCTGCTCGTTGCCGAACCTTGGGATATCGGGCCGGGCGGCTACCAGCTCGGCAATTTCCCCGAACCCTGGCTCGAATGGAATGACCGGGCCCGCGACGACATTCGCACTTTCTGGCGCGGCGACCCCGGCAAGACCGGCGATCTGGCCACACGGCTCTCGGGTTCGTCGGACATTTTCGGCCATGGGGGGGCGACAGCAACCCGCTCCGTCAATTTCATCGCCGCCCATGACGGCTTCCCGCTCGGGGATCTGGTGCGCTACGCCGAAAAGCACAACGAGGCGAACGGCGAAGACAATCGCGACGGGCACAACGAGAACTATTCCTGGAACTGCGGCGTCGAGGGTGAGACTGACGATCCGGACATCCTGGCCGCCCGCGAAGCGGATGCCACCGCACTCATTGCTACCCTCTTTGCCTCGCGTGGCACGCTGCTTCTGACCGCTGGCGACGAGTTCGGCCATACACAGCACGGTAACAACAATGCCTATGCGCAGGACAATGAGATGACCTGGCGCGACTGGTCGGCGCTCGATCCGGAGAGGCTCGAACATGCCCGAACCTGGGCGGACATCAGGGCGCGATCGGAGCTGTTGAACCGGACCGGCTTTCTCGTCGCGGCCGACGGATCGGACAATCCCGACCAGGTTGCCTGGCTTTCGCCCGACGGCAACACCCTCGAGGGTGACGCCTGGAACGATCCCGCGCTTGGCGGTCTGGTCATGGTGCTCGGCGCCCCGGGAAGCCGCGTCGCCGTCACCTTCAACCGTTCCGGCCATTCCGTCGAGATCGCACTTCCCGAATCCCGGTCAGACTGGCGCCGTCAGACGGACAGCGACCGGAATATGCGGGTGGAAGCACGTTCGGTGGCCTGTTTCAGCGAAAAGTCGTGGAACTGAGGACCGGGCTCCCGCATTGGAGGTAGGAATGACCGTTTGATCATATAGATTGAGCGATCAGATTTCAGCACCGGGACCTCCATGCCTCGCATCATATCACTTGCCGACTTGCCCGCCGAGGTTGGGACCGAATACGTGTCGCGTTGGTTCGATATTCCGCAGAGCCGCATCGACCGGTTTGCAGATGCGACGGACGACCACCAGTTCATCCATGTCGATCCCGAAACCGCCGCCGACACGGCATTCGGTGGCACGATAGCCCATGGGTTTCTGACGCTGTCGATGCTCTCGGCCATGCATACCGATTGCTCGCCGCGCCTCAGGACCGAAAAAATCGGCATTAATTACGGGTTCAAAAAGGTCCGCTTCATGAACCCGGTTTTTTCCGGCTCCCGGGTGCGCGGCCGCTTCCATCTCGATCAGTGCAGACACCGCGGCCCCAATCTGCTCGGCTTCACCTACAACGTCACGATCGATATCGAAGATTCACTAAAACCGGCGCTGACCGCCGTCTGGCTGACGCTTCTCCAGTATGAGAACGAGTCCGTAGAAGAGACGGCGGACAGCGACGCCTAAGAGCGTGCCTTGTCGCGCATCTTTTATGCGTCATGCGATTCCGCCTGAACGCAGGATGCTCCAAGCGCCGTCAGGCCATGCAATCGTGCGCAGCATCCGCCAGGAACTCGAAGGCGTATTCGGCGAACGACCGCCAGCACTCGATGCGGTAGACGTTGACGTCGGTCCGGACCAAAACCACCTCGATCTTGCCGAGCACCGTGCGCGAACAGGCCCCGGCCGGAAACGCGGTGTCGGAGAGGTTCTGCGGGCAGCCAGCCTCGAGCGTGGCGCGCGCGCCGCGGCCTGCGACCTTGATGGCGGTGTTGCGGTGCGACACGTCGACCACGGAGAAGACGGCATCGGTCCCCGCGACATCCACCATCGGGTCGAGCTTTTCGTCAATGATCAGCCATTCGTCCGGCCCGAGCCAGAGCGCCATGCGGTCCGAGGAACTCGTGACCGACGACTTCGGCACGGTCGGCAGTTCGAGACCGAGCGCGGCATTGAGCGCCGGGATGCCGTCCGCACCCACCCGCAGCGAAATCCGGTGAGCCGGAGCGGCCGGAGCGATCGCCACACCGACGGAGCCGGCGATCAGCCCGTCGAGCGGGCCCTGGCGGGTTGCCGTTACTTCAGCCATTGATCCGCTCCCCTTCCTGATCGAAAAACACCGTGCCGGTGACCGTCACCCTGATGACCTCGTCGACCATCGGAACATAGAGCGTCTTGCCCTCAAGCGCCCGGCCGTCGGCGACCAGCGCCATGGCGATCGAACGGCCGCAGTTCTCCGACCAGTATGACGAGGTGACGTGGCCGAGCATCTTCATCGGCACCGGCTGGTTCGGGTCGGCGACGATCTGCGCGCCCTCCTCCAGCACCTGTTTCGGATCCTCGGTGAGGAGCCCGACGAGTTGCTTGCGTCCCGGCGCGATCAGATCCGGCCGCTTCATGCCGCGGATGCCGACGAAATCGCGCTTGGATTTCGCCACCGCCCAATTCAGCCCGGCATCGTCCGGGGTCACCGTGCCGTCGGTATCCTGGCCGACGATGATATAGCCCTTCTCAGCGCGGAGCACATGCATGGTCTCGGTGCCGTAGGTGCAGGCGCCGAGAGCTTCGGCCCTTTCCCACAGCGCGTCCCAGACAACGCGGCCATAATCGGCAGGAACGTTGATCTCGAAGCCGAGTTCGCCGGTGAAGGAGACGCGGAACAGCCTAGCTGGCGCACCGCAGACCTTGCCTTCCCGCACGCTCATATGTGGCATGGCGTCGGCCGAGATTTCGATACCCTCGACGAAGGGTTCGACGATCTCGCGCGCCTTCGGACCCTGAACCGCGATCACCGACCACTCGTCGGTCGTCGAGGTCAGCCACACCTTCAGATGCGGGAATTCTGTCTGCAGATAGTCTTCCATGTGGTGGAGAACACGCGGCGCGCCGCCCGTCGTCGTCGTTACGTGGAAGCGATCGTCGGCGATGCGGCCGACGACGCCGTCATCATAGATGAAGCCGTCCTCGCGCAGCATGATGCCATATTTGCAGCGGCCCGGAGCCAGCTTCTGCCAGCTGTTGGTGTAGAGAAGATCGAGGAACTGCGCCGCGTCCGGTCCGACCACCTCGATCTTGCCGAGGGTGGAGGCGTCGAACAGGCCCGCCGTCTCGCGCACCGTCCTGCATTCGCGGTCGACGGCGGCATGCATGCCCTCGCCCACCTTCGGATAGTACCAGGGCCGCTTCCACTGGCCGACATCCTCGAACACCGCGCCGAGCGCCTCGTGGCTGGGGTGGATGGCGGTCTTCCGCGTCGGGTCGAACAGCCGGTCGCGGCCATGGTTGACGATCGCGCCGAAGGTCACCGGCGTATAGGGCAGACGGAAGGTCGTCAGCCCCACCTGCGGGATCGGCTTGTCGAGCATGTCAGCGGCGATCGCCAGACCATGGATATTGGAGGTCTTGCCCTGGTCGGTCGCCATGCCGTTGGTCGTGAACCGCTTGACGTGCTCAATCGAGTGCATGCCCTCGCGGACGGCAAGCCGGATGTCCTTGGCGGTCACGTCGTTCTGGAAGTCGACGAAGGCCTTCACCGTGGTGTCCGGCCCGGCGCCGGGCGCGGCACCCATCAGGCTGCCCTTGCGGCTGGTGCCGCTGACCGCCTGCGGCGCCGTACGATCGCCGGTCTCCGCAACGCCTGCGAGTCGGGCGGCGTGTGCGCCGGCCTCGGAGGCCTCGGCCACCAGGTCCGCGGTCTCGTCGGTGCCGTTGCAGGCGCCGATCGTGACCATCTCCTGCACCGGCTTGCCGGGCACGAAACGGTCAGTCTCGTCGTCCCAGACCACCTTGGCGCGCGACTGCGAATATAGATGCAGTGTCGGCGTCCAGCCGGCGGAGACGATCAGCGCATCGGTATCGACCGAGCGCTGCTTGCCTCCGCTGACGGGTTCGATCTTGATGGATTTGAGCCGCAGGCCACCCTTGGTATCGATGACCGCATGACCGGCCAGAACCTCGATCCCGAGTTCGTCTGCTTTTGCCAGCAGCGCCGCATCGATTTCCTTGCGGGCGTCAACGATCACGGCAACATTGATGCCTGCCGCCATGAGATCGAAGGCGGCTGCATAGGCCGAATCGTTGGCGGTATAAACCGCGACGTTCGAGCCAACGGCGACGCCGAAATGGTTGAGATAGGTTCGCGCCGCCGATGCCAGCATGATACCGGGCCGGTCGTTATTGGCGAAGACCATGTGCCGCTCGATCGCCCCGGTGGCAAGGATTACCCGCTTGGCCCGGACCTGCCAGAGCCGCTCCCGCGGCGCGAGCTTGCCCGGCTTGGCGACGTGCTCGCTGACGCGCTCGACCAGATCGATCATGTTCTGCGCCTGATAGGCGAAGGCGGTGGTGCGGGTGAGCACCCGGACATTGTCCATCGCCGCGAGTTCCCGGCCGACATCCTGCGCCCAGTCGAAACCTTCCCGGCCGTCGACGAGCGTATCGGTTTCGTGGTGAAGCGCGCCGCCAAGTTCGGGCTGCTCGTCGCAGAGGATCACCGTGGCGCCGGCTTGGGCCGCCGCGCGGGCCGCGATCAGGCCCGCCAGTCCGCCGCCGACGACGAGCACGTCGCAATGGACAAAGCGATTGGCGTAGCGGTCGGGATCGGGCTCCTTTGGGGAGACGCCCAAGCCTGCGGCCGCGCGGATATTGGGCTCGTAGATGTGCTTCCACGCGGCCTTCGGCCACATGAAGGTCTTGTAGTAGAAGCCGGCGGCGAAGATCGGCGAGAACAGGTTGTTGATCGCCCCGACATCGAAGGCGAGCGACGGCCAGCGGTTCTGCGAGGTCGCCGTCATGCCCTCGAACACTTCCTGGACGGTCGCGCGCACGTTGGGCGTATGGGTGCTGGACGAACGAGACACGTCGATGAGCGCGTTCGGCTCTTCCGGTCCGGCAGAGAGGATGCCGCGCGGGCGGTGATACTTGAACGACCGCCCGGCAAGATGGATGCCGTTGGCGATCAGCGCCGAGGCCAGCGTATCGCCCTCGATACCGGTCAACGCGCGGCCGTCGAAAGTGAAGGAGACGGTGCGCGCAGGCGTCAGCCGGCCCTTACCGGCGATACGGTTGGTGCCGCTCATCGGCCTGCTCCCTTCACACGTGCCACGCCGTCGTCACCGCGTTCGACCTCGACCTTCGGCTCGCCCGCCTTGTAGGTGACGACGAACTTGTCGGAGACCGTGTCGCGCACTGCGTTGAAGAAGCGCGCGCATCCATGCATGTGGCGCCAGCGCTCATAGGTCAGACCCTTGGGGTTTTCGCGCAGGAAGAAATAGGCCTCGAATTCCTCGTCGCTGATCTCGGAGATCGGGTCCGGGCGGACGAGGTGGGCTTCGCCGGCATGGCGGAATTCGAGTTCCGGCCGGTCTTCGCCGCAATAGGGGCAGTGGATCAGAAGCATGTCGGAACCTCAGTGCGCCACGGCGGCAGCGGCCGCCTCGTCGATCAGCCGGCCGCTACGGAACCGGTCGAGCGTGAAAGGAGCGTTGATCGCGTGCGGTTCGTCGCGGGCGATCGTGTGCGCGAAGACGTGCGCCGAGCCCGGCGTCGCCTTGAACCCGCCCGTTCCCCAGCCGCAATTGACGAACAGGCCGGGAACCGGCGTCTTCGACAGAATCGGCGAGCGGTCCGGCGTCACGTCGACGATGCCGCCCCAGGAGCGGAGCATCTTCATCCGGGTGAAGATCGGAAACATCTCGCAGATCGCATCGAGCGTGTGGCTGAGAATGTGCAGCCCCCCCGTTTGGGAATACGAGGTGTACTGGTCGGTGCCCGCGCCGATGACCAGTTCGCCCTTGTCGGACTGCGAGATATAGGCGTGAACGGTGTTCGACATCACCACGCAGGGGAAGATCGGCTTGACCGGTTCGGAGACCAGCGCCTGAAGCGGATAGCTTTCGAGCGGCATGCGCACTCCGGCCATTTCCATGATCATCGAGGTGTGGCCGGCGGCGGAAACACCAACCTTCTTGGCGGCGATGAAACCGCGGGAGGTCTCCACCCCCTCGACCGCGCCGTCGGCACCCCGGCGGATGCCGGTGACTTCGCAGTTCTGGATGATGTCTACGCCCCGGTCGGAGGCGCCGCGCGCATAACCCCAGGCAACCGCGTCGTGACGGGCTGTGCCGCCGCGCCGCTGGAGTGCTGCGCCCATGACCGGATAGCGCGCCGTCTTCGAGATGTTGAGCGGCGGGCAGAATTCTTTTGCTTCCTCCGGCGTCAGCCATTCATTGTCGACGCCGTTGAGCCGGTTGGCGTGGATGTGCCGCTTGAAGACCTGAACGTCGTGGACGTTGTGGGCGAGCATCATCACACCGCGCGGCGAATACATGACGTTGTAGTTGAGATCCTGTGACAGACCGTCCCACAGTTTGAGAGCATGGTCGTAGAGCGCCGCACTCTCGTCATAGAGATAGTTCGAGCGGATGATGGTGGTGTTGCGGCCGGTATTGCCGCCGCCGAGCCAGCCCTTCTCGATCACCGCAACATTGGTGATGCCGTGTTCCTTGGCAAGATAATAGGCCGCGCCGAGACCGTGGCCGCCGGCGCCGACGATAATGACGTCGTAGGACTTCTTGGGCTCGGGAGAGCGCCATTGCCTGTCCCACCCGCGGTGCCCCCGCATGGCTTCGCGCGCCACGGCGAAAATCGAGTATTTGCGCATCATTCCCTCTCGGCATCCGGATTGCGATTACGCTTAAATCAAAATCATGGACCCCGCACCTGTCGCATTGCGACTTCCAAGGCCGCAGACGCGGCTCATGATGTCGCAGCCGGGCAATTCCGTCATTACGCCGCGGGTATGGACGCGTTCGCCGCGAAGCCCTGCAAACCCGCGAAAAATCGATGCAAAACATGCTGGACTTGACATGGCAAAACTGGTAAATGCCGCGCAATCGTGACGTCTGCCGATCGAACGGACCTGTTTTCTATTTGTCGGCCGTCCAGGAAATTCAGGTTCAACCGCAATAAGGAACGGGTTCAACGTGCAGGTACTTGTCCGCGACAACAATGTCGACCAGGCGCTCCGCGCTCTCAAGAAGAAGATGCAGCGCGAAGGCATCTTCCGTGAAATGAAGATGCGCGATTTCTACGAAAAGCCCTCTCAGAAGCGTGCCCGCGAAAAGGCTGAAGCCGTTCGCCGCGTTCGCAAGCTGGCTCGCAAGCGCGCCCAGCGCGAAGGTCTGATCGGCGGTCGTCCCGGTCGCTGACCCTGCCGTTTTATTGCCGATATCGGCGTGTTAATGAAGGCGGAGACGGTGTGGTCGCCGCCTTTATTCATTTCTGCACCCGGTCCGGCAGGTAAATCACGGACCGGCAGGTAAATACGGTCAAAGGGGCAAATCTTGACTTCAGCACTTTCCGGACTTGAGCCGATGTCGCATCTCAACGGCAAACTGCGTGGCGTGTTGGTCGCCGCCTTTGCCGGAACCTGCCTCGTCGTGTCCGGATGCCAGACCTCGGCGCCGATTTCCGCCATCAGCATCGACCGCACCCAGGGCAGCGAGGAGAATATCGGCTCGCTGACATCTGTGATCCGCAACAACCCGTCCGATCCCGAACCCTACAATGTGCGCGGCGCGGCTTATGGCAGGGCCGGTGAGTTCCGCAATGCGATGGAGGACTTCAACAAGGCCATCCAGCTCAACCCGCGCTTCTATCAGGCCTATGCCAACCGTGCGCTGATCGAGCGTAACCAGGGCGACCTGACGGCTGCGGCCAACGACTATAATCGCGCGCTGCAGATCAACTCGAATTACGACGCCGCCTATATCGGCCGCGGAAACCTCTACCGCCAGGCTGGCCGCAACGACGAAGCCTTCCGCGATTTCAACAAAGCGATACAGCTCGATACCACCGATCCCCGCGCCTATCACAATCGCGGCCTGATCTATCAGTTGCGTGGCGACCACGCCCGCGCCATCGAGGATTTCTCGACGGCGATCTCACTGTCGGACTCGCCCGAACCCTATAACGGCCGCGGCATTTCCTATGTCGCTCTGAACGACGACGAAAATGCCTTCGCCGACTTCAACCACGCCATCCAGCTCGACCAGAAGAAGGCCGAATCCTGGGCCAACCAGGCGCTGATCTACGAGCGGCGCGGCGAGACCCAGAAGGCAATCCGCTCCTACGCCCGTGCCGCCCAGCTCGACCCGAACTACGGCCCGGCCCGCGACGGCCTCTCCAGGCTCCGCAAAGGCAGTTGATCCGAGCCGGTCCGTTTGGCCGGCTTATCGGGATTTCTCACATTTTTGAAACGGGGCCGCCCGGGAACATTTCCGTTCCCCGGGGGCATGGTGCGTTTTATCCTGCCCGCCGCAACCGGTTTGCCTCAGAAAAAGAATGAGCATGTTTGAGATAAATCATGGATGAAGTCTCACGCTGAGCCGACAATGCCTGAATGTTCAACGTCGTATCTGCGCGCGGGGCCACTCTTCGGCCGTAGCTTGAAGGCTGCGACAGCGATCCACCGAATGAACTATTGGATGGATACTGAATGAAGGTGAATTCGAAATGGCTTCTTGTCGGAGCCGCGCTCGCAGCGTTCGCCGTCTGGGCGGCATGGCAGAACATGGAGACGGGCCAACTTCCAGAAGGGCTGGCACGAGCCAACGGGCGCCTGGAAGCCGTCGATATCGACATCGCGGCCAAAACCGGCGGGCGGCTTGAGGATGTCTTCGTTGCCGAAGGTGACTTCGTGCATGCGGGCGATCCACTCGCGCAGATGGATACGACCGAGCTCGATGCGCTGAAAGCCGAGGCGGAGGCCCAGTTGCGCCGGGCGCGAATATCCGTCGACACGGCGACCAGCCTCGTCGATCAGCGCAAGGCTGAGTTCGAGGCGGCCGAAGCGAATGTGGAACTGCAGCAGGCCGGTCTCGATGCCGCCACGGTGAAGCTGGAACGCTCCGAACGGCTCTCCGAGAACGAGACGATATCGCAACAACGGCTCGACGACGACCGGTCGGCCGAACGCAGGGCGCGCGCCGCGCTGGCCTCGGCAAACGCGTCGCTCGCCGCCTCCAAGGTGGCTATCGGCTCGGCCGAGGCGATGATCGTCGATGCCCAGGCCGCCGTCGAGGCCGCCCAGGCCTCCGTCGCCAGGGTCGAGGCCCAGATCGCCGACGCCAGACTGGTCGCGCCGCGCGACGGCCGGGTGCAATACCGCCTTGCCGAACCGGGCGAGGTTCTGGGGTCGGGCGGACGGGTGATCAACATGATCGACGTCTCCGACGTCTATATGAGCTTCTTCATGCCCACGAGCGATGCCGGCCGGCTGGCGATCGGCACCGAGGTCCGTCTGGTGTTGGATACCGCCCCGGACGTGGTGATCCCCGCCACCATCTCCTTCGTCTCGGACGTAGCGCAGTTCACGCCGCGCACGGTGGAAACGGAAGAGGAGCGGCTGAAGCTGACCTTCCGGGTCCGCGCCGCGATCGCGCCGGCCCTCCTGCAACGCTACATCGAGCAGGTGAAGACCGGCCTGCCCGGGATGGCCTATGTGCGCCTCGATCCTGAGGCCGAATGGCCCGCATTCCTGCAGCAGACGCTGGATTGATATGACCGCCGCCGGTACCGTCGCCAGCATCCGCGATGTCAGCCTGACCTATGGCGCGACGCGTGCACTGGACCGTGTGTCGGTCGATATCCCCGCCGGAGCGATGGTCGGCCTGATCGGGCCTGACGGGGTGGGCAAATCCAGCCTTCTGGCGCTCGTTTCCGGCGTCCGCGCGATTCAGACAGGGAGCCTGGAAGTCCTGGGCGGCGACATGCGCTCGGACCGCCACCGCCGGGCTGCGTGCCCGCGCATCGCTTATATGCCCCAGGGGCTGGGCCGCAATCTCTACGAGACGCTGTCGGTATTCGAGAACGTCGATTTCTTTGGCCGCCTCTTCGACCAGGGCCGGGCTGAGCGCAAAGCGCGCATCACCGAACTGCTGACAGCGACCGGGCTCGAGCCGTTCCGCGACCGACCCGCCGGCAAGCTTTCGGGCGGGATGAAGCAGAAGCTGGGGCTGTGCTGCGCACTTATCCATGATCCGGACCTGTTGATCCTCGACGAACCGACGACCGGCGTCGACCCGCTGTCGCGGCGGCAGTTCTGGGACCTGATCGACCGCATCCGCGCCGGCCGTCCCGGCATGAGCGTGATCGTCGCGACCGCCTATATGGAGGAGGCCGCGCGCTACGACTGGCTGGTCGCAATGAATGCCGGCAAGATCCTGGCCACCGGCGCGCCGTCCGAGCTGATGGCACGCACCGGAACGGACAATCTCGATGCCGCCTTCATCGAACTCCTGCCCGAGGAAGACCGACGCGGCCACAGGAAGGTTGTCATCCCGCCGATGCTTGAACAGGACGGCGACGATGCGATCGAGGCCAGTGAACTGACCAGGATGTTCGGTGACTTCCGGGCGGTCGACCGGGTCAGCTTCCGCATTCCCAAGGGAGAGATCTTCGGATTTCTCGGCTCCAACGGCTGCGGCAAGACCACCACGATGAAGATGCTGACCGGCCTACTGGCGGCGAGCGGGGGCACGGCGAAACTCTTCGGCCGGGAGGTCGATCCGCGCGACATCGCGATCCGCCGTCGCGTCGGCTACATGAGCCAGGCCTTTTCGCTCTACGGCGAACTGACCGTCATGCAGAACCTCGATCTTCATGCCCGGCTCTTCAAGATCGACACCGAGAAGATCCCCGCCCGCATCGCGGAGATGGTGGAAAGGTTCAATCTCGGCGACGTGACGAGCGCCCACCCGGATGAACTGCCGCTGGGCATCCGCCAGCGGCTGTCGCTGGCGGTCGCGATGATTCACGCCCCCGACATCCTGATCCTCGACGAGCCGACCTCCGGGGTCGATCCGGTGGCGCGCGACGCCTTCTGGCAGATCCTCGCAGACCTGTCGCGCAAGGACGGCGTGACGATTTTCGTCTCGACGCATTTCATGAACGAGGCGATGCTCTGCGACCGTATTTCGCTGATGCATGCGGGCAAGGTTCTGGTTTCCGATCGCCCTGCCGATATCGTTGCCGCGCGCAACGCGGCAAATCTCGAGGAAGCCTTCATCTCCCACCTCGAGGAGGCAATCGGCGAAAAGTCCTCCGGCGATCGCGCGACGACTCCGGCGGCGCCAGCGCACCGGAGGACGGCGGGAACGCCTGTCTTCGGTACAAGGCGCATGCTCAGCTACGCGATGCGCGAGACGGTGGAACTACGGCGCGACCCGATCCGTGGAGCGCTCGCCATCCTCGGATCGATGATCCTGATGCTGGTGATCGGCTACGGCATCAACATGGATGTCGAAGACCTGCGCTTCGCCGTTCTCGACTTCGACAATTCGACCGTCAGCCGCGACTATGTCGACCAGATTTCCGGCTCGCGGTATTTCATCCCGCAGGCGCCGATCATCGACTATGGCCAGATGGACCAGCGGATGCGCGACGGCACACTGGATCTCGCCATAGAAATTCCCCCCGAATTCGGGCGCGACCTGCAGCGCGGTCGCAATGTCGAGGTGGGTGGATGGATCGACGGTTCGAATCCGAGCCGGGCGGAAACCGTGCTGGGCTACGTCCAGGGCATGCACCAGAGCTGGCTGATGTCGCGGCTGCGCGAGGCCCGTGGCGCGGAGGCGGCGGCGGGCGATTTCAACCTGCAGCTGCGCTTCCGCTACAATCCGGACGTCAAAAGCCTCGTGGCCATGGTTCCCGCCGTGATCCCGCTGCTCCTTATGCTCATTCCGGCCATGCTGTCGGCGCTCTCGGTGGTCCGTGAACGCGAACTCGGCTCGATCACCAACCTCTACGTCACCCCGGTGACGCGACTGGAATTTCTGCTCGGAAAGCAGCTTCCCTACACCGCCATCGCCATCCTGAATCTCTTTCTGCTGACGGGGCTCGCCGTTTTCCTGTTCGGCGTCCCCTTCACCGGCAACCTGCTGTTCTATCTGGTGGCGGGCGCGATCTACGTCACCTCGGCTACCGCGATGGGACTGGTGATTTCGGCTTTCGTGAAGAGCCAGCTCGCTGCCGTCTTCGCCACCGCGCTCGGCACCATGCTGCCGGTCGTGCAGTTTTCTGGCATGATCAATCCGGTCTCCTCGATGGAGGGGATCGGCGCGCTGATCGCCAAGGTCTACCCCACCGCCCATTTCATGACGATCTCGCGCGGCGCCTTCTCGAAAGGATTGGGGTTTGCCGAGCTTTCCGGCACACTAGTGCCGCTGCTGCTTGCCGTCCCTGTCCTGATCGGCGTCGGCGCGCTGCTGATGCGCAAGCAGGAGAAGTAGGATGGATCTCGGCAACGTCCTGCATCTGGGCATCAAGGAAATCCGCGGCCTGCTGCGCGACCCGATCATGATGTTCCTGATCATCTTCTCCTTCACCTTCCAGATCTACACCTCGGCGCAATCCTCGATGGAGACGCTGAACCACGCGCCGATAGCGATCGTCGACGAGGACCAGTCACCGGTCAGTCTGCGCATCGTCGAGGCGTTTCAGCCACCCTTCTTTACCGAGCCGCGGATCATCGGCTGGAACGAGATGGACCTGCGGATGGACCGCGGGCTCGACACCTTCTCGCTCGCAATACCGCCGGATTTCCAGCGCGATCTTCTGGCCGGCAAGCATCCCGAAATCCAGCTCAACGTCGACGCCACGCAAATGACGCAGGCATTCTCCGGCTCGGGCTACGTGCAGTCGATCGTATCCGGCGAAGTCAGCGAGTTCCTCAATCGCTACCGGTCCGATCCCGTGCCGCCGGCGGCACTGCAACTCAGGGCACGCTTCAACCCCGAACTCGACATGGGCTGGTTCCAGGCGATCATGGGCATTTCCAACAGCGTCACCCTCCTGGCGCTGGTCCTCGCGGGCGCGGCGCTGATCCGGGAGCGCGAGCACGGCACGATCGAGCATCTTCTGGTCATGCCGGTGACCCCGCTGGAAATCATGGTCAGCAAATTATGGGCAACCAGCCTCGTCGTGCTTCTCGGCACGCTGTTTGCGCTCGAGGTCATGTGCGGACAGATCCTCGCTGTCCCGGTGCAGGGCTCCCTGCTCTTGTTCATGGCGGGAACGGCGCTGCACCTCCTGGCCACTGCCTCGCTCGGGATCGTGCTGGCCACATTTGCGAAATCCATGCCCCAGTTCGGGATCATGATGATCCTGGTGCTGATGCCGTTGCAGATCCTTTCAGGCGCGGAGACGCCGCGCGAATCCATGCCGCAATTCGTGCAGGACATCATGCTGGCGGCGCCCAACACGCATTATGTGATCCTCTCGCAGTCGATCCTGTTCCGCGGGGCGGGTCTCGACGTCGTCTGGCCGCAAATGATCTGGCTGACAGCCCTCGCGGCCGTCTTCTTCCTGGTCTCGCTGCGATCCTTCCGGGGATTTCTGCGCTGAAGAGGTTCCGCAGCGCAGGCAGCCCCCTAGAAGCCGAAGCTCCGCTGCGCGAGCGCGGGCGTCTTCTTCAGCGACCCCTCGATCTCCAGCATCTTCAGCTTGGTCACCGTTCCGCCGGGCGCGGAGAAGCCGCCGATGGTCCCGTCGGCGGCAAGCACCCGGTGACAGGGAATGATCAACGGGACCGGATTGCGACCCAGCGCCTGACCCACGACGCGCGATGCGCCCACCTCTCCGGTCAGTGACCGGGAGAGTGCGCCATAGGAACTAAGGTCGCCCCAGCCGATCTTGCGCGTGGCGAGGAGGACGTAACGCTCGAAAGTCTCGAGTGCCGACAGATCGACGCCAATGTCGTCGAAATCCACACGCCCGCCCGCGAAATAGGCCCTGACGGCGTCGGCGGCTTTCTTGATGTGCTCCGGCGGCTCGGCCGATTGGCGCGCCAATCGACTCCGGTCCATCTCCGGGTCGTCCGTCGGCAGCCGGAAATCGGATCCCCCGGCATCGCCCCAGCCGATCTCGCAAATTCCGAAATCCGTTTCGAACAGATATCGCTCGGGCGCGCTGAAGGTTCTCATCGCGCTGACAGCCTATGCGGCATCCCGAGTCCTCGCCGTAGCGGTCGGGACAAACCCACTCACCGCCCCGTTTGCCTTCGCGAAGGACGGCCCGCCCCTGCAAGGTTTGCTTTCGCGGGCAGGATTGGAGCCGGCAACGGAAATGGATGGCTCGACTGCGGCAACCGGGGACATCGCATTCTCCATTCGGCTTGATGATTCTCCGCCGATGGTACCGCACCCTACCACCCATGAAAAAGGCCGCGATCGCTCGCGGCCTTTCACATTTCTGTCGATCGGGATCAGCTCTCAATCGCCTTGACGATGTCCTCGGTCATCTTCTTGGCATCGCCGAGCAGCATCATCGTGCCGTCCTTGTAGAACAGCGTGTTGTCGATGCCGGCGTAACCCGAGCCGAGCGAGCGCTTGACGAACAGGCAGGTCTTGGCCTTGTCGACGTCGAGGATCGGCATGCCGTAGATCGGCGAGGAGGGATCGTCGCGCGCCGCCGGATTGGTCACATCGTTGGCGCCGATGACGTAGGCAACGTCAGCCTGGGCGAATTCCGAGTTGATGTCCTCGAGTTCGAAGACCTCGTCATAGGGCACGTTGGCCTCGGCCAGAAGCACGTTCATGTGGCCCGGCATGCGGCCCGCCACCGGGTGAATGGCGTATTTCACCTCGACGTCGTGCGCCTTGAGCTTGTCGGCCAGTTCACGCAGCGCGTGCTGGGCCTGTGCCACCGCCATGCCGTAACCCGGCACGATGATGACCTTCGAGGCATTGGCCATCAGATAGGCGGCATCCTCCGCCGAGCCCTGCTTGACCGTGCGATCGATATCGTCGGCCTGGCCTGCGGCCTGCTCGCCGCCGAAGCCGCCGAGAATGACCGAGATGAACGAGCGGTTCATGCCCTTGCACATGATGTAGCTGAGGATCGCGCCCGAGGAACCGACCAGCGCGCCGGTAATGATCAGCGCCAGATTGCCCAGCGTGAAGCCGATGCCCGCGGCCGCCCAACCCGAATAGGAGTTGAGCATCGAGACCACCACCGGCATGTCGGCGCCGCCGATCGGGATGATCAAAAGAATTCCGAGCAGCAGGGAGAAGATGACGATCAGCCAGAAGACGAAATGGCTCTCGGTGCCGACGAGGACCCCGATCAGCACGACGACCGCGATCAGCAGGCCGGCGTTCACCACATGGCGCATCGGCAGCATGATCGGCTTGCCGGACATGCGGCCGTCTAGCTTCAGGAAGGCAATGATCGAGCCGGTGAAGGTGATCGCACCGATGGCGACGCCGAGCGACATCTCGACGAGCGCCTGGCCGTGGATCTGACCCGGCTCACCGATGCCGAAAGCATGAGGCGCATAAAGCGCCGCTGCCGCGACCAGCACTGCGGCAAGGCCGACGAGCGAGTGGAACCCGGCAACGAGCTGCGGCATCGAGGTCATGGCGATGCGCCGCGCGATAACCGCGCCGGCGCCACCGCCGATGGCGATACCGAGCACGATCAGTGCCAGCGCGCCAAAGGAAGGCCTGGCCAGAAGCAGCGTGGTCAGGATGGCGATTCCCATGCCGATCATGCCGTAGAAATTGCCCTGGCGGCTGGTGGTGGGATGGGACAGCCCTCGAAGGGCCATGATGAACAGGACCCCGGATACGAGGTAGGCGAATGCCGCGAGATTCTCAGACATCAGCTTCCCCTCACTTCTCTTTTTTCTTGTACATGGCGAGCATCCGCTGGGTGACGAGGAAGCCACCGAAGATGTTCACCGAAGCGAGGATCAGCGCCACGAAGCCGAAGCCCGAAGCGTAACCCGAGAGCGAGGCGCCGACGGCAAGAAGCGCGCCGACCACGATCACCGAGGAGATGGCGTTGGTCACCGCCATCAGCGGCGTGTGCAGCGCAGGCGTCACCGACCAGACGACGTAGTAGCCGACGAAGATCGCCAGCACGAAGATCGCGAAGCGGAAGATGAAAGGATCGATCGCGCCGCCGGTCGCAGCATGGGCCATCGCGCCGGCGGCGTCCGCCATCTGTTCCGTCGCCGCCGCCGAATTGACGGCGTCGACGGCTGAATTAAGCTGTTCGAGCGCGTTGTCGAGTGCGGAACCGGCCACTACGCTTCCCCCTTGCTTGTATCGCCGCCGAAGCCCGGATGGATCAGCTTGCCCGCATGGGTCAGAGCCGTGGCCTTGACGAGTTCGTCTTCGAGGTCGACCCGGATGTCCTGGGTCTCCTTGTCGATCATGGTCTGCAGGAACGTCAGCAGGTTCTTGGCATAAAGCAGCGAGGCGCTGGCCGGAATGCGCCCGGCAAGGTTCGGATAGCCGATCACGGTCACACCGCCGACGTTTGCCGCTTCGCCCATCACAGAGCCTTCGACATTACCGCCGCGCTCGACCGCGAGGTCGACGACCACCGAACCCTCCCGCATGGATTTCAGCATGTCCGCCGAGATCAGCTTCGGAGCGGGACGTCCGGGAATAAGCGCCGTGGTGATGACGATATCCTGCTTGGAGATGTGTTCTGCCACCAGCGCGGCCTGCTTGGCCTGGTAGTCCTTCGACATTTCCTTGGCGTAGCCGCCAGCCGTCTCTGCGGCCTTGAATTCCTCGTCCTCAACCGCGATGAACTTGGCGCCGAGCGAAGCGACCTGTTCCTTGGCGGCGGGGCGCACGTCGGTTGCCGAAACCGCGGCACCCAGGCGGCGCGCTGTGGCGATCGCCTGCAGACCCGCAACGCCCGCGCCCATCACGAAGGCCTTGGCGGCGGGCACGGTGCCGGCCGCGGTCATCATCATCGGGAAGGCGCGCCCCAAAGTGTGCGCTGCCTCTATGACAGCCTGATAGCCGGCGAGGTTGGCTTGCGAAGAGAGAACATCCATCGACTGCGCACGGGTGATACGCGGCATCAGTTCCATCGCGAAGGAGGTCACGCCTGCATCAGCGAACGGCTTGAGCGCTTCCTCGTTGCCGTAGGGATCCATCTGCGTGAGCAGGATCGCGCCCGATTTCATCGCCTTGGCTTCCGCCTCCGAAGGACGGCGCACACGCAGAACCACGTCGGCCTTCCCGGCCTCCGTCGCCTTGACGATCTTGGCGCCAGCGGCTTCGAAATCGCTGTCGAGAATGCGGGAACCCGCACCGGCCCCCTGCTCCACCGTCACCTCGAGACCGAGCGATGTCAGTTTCTTGACGGTTTCGGGCGAGGCGGCGACGCGTGTTTCAGCCGCGTCCTTCTCCTTGCCCACGAAAATGATGGACCCCACGGTTCCCTCCCCATGGTCAAATACAATACGACCGACCGGCATGTCGAAACACGCGCGGCCGGCCAGAAATCAGTCTAGCGCAGGATGTAGACGCCGATTGCGCTCAGGAGCACGAACAGGATCAGGCTGGAAAAGAAGCCTGCGGGGGTGAAAAAGAAGAATGCCATGGCGATCAGCAGCGTGACGATATGCAGCGTGCCGTACTTCGCTCCCGCCAGAAACATGGAATAGGTTTTTTCGTGCTCGTTATAGTCCATTTCGGCGCCGACTTCGGCCGGGCCTTCGACATGTTCAGCCATGGGGAACTCCCTCGAATTTCTCTCCGATGGGATCGCTTACACAATGGCCCCCGGTTGTGCAAGGAATCCCGGCCTCCCGCACCTTAAAGACGGCGGATAAAGTGGATGCCGCCCCCTCAAGCCTGGTGCCCGCCTAGTGGATGCGCGCCTGGGCATAGCGCGCCGTGGGACGCACGGTCAGCACCGGCGCGCCGACGGCAGACGCCGGCGCGAACATCATCCGCCGCTCGAAGGCTTCGGAGTTGAAGAACGGGAAGCGCCGGTAGATGCCCTGGAGTTCCTGATGCGCATCGGAACCGTAGAGTTCCACCATGCTGGAGAACCGCTCGATATAGCGCGGCTCGACCATCGGACGCGAATTGAAGATCCGCTGGTAGAACGCCTTGTGGTTCGGCTTGATCACCGACAGGCAGTAATCGGCATTGAAGAAGTCCGTCGCCATGGTGGCAACCCTGAGCGTCAGATAGGGAATGCCGGGCACGTCGCGGACCACCTGCGGATCGGCGGCGAAGCGGACAGGATCGATGAAGCTGCGGCCGGCATCGAGCAGCGGCGCCATCACGTCGGGAAAGCAGCTCGTGGCGAGAGAGGTCTTCTGGTTCTGCGTGACGTGATGAATGCGCAGCGTCGCGACCAGTTTTTCCTCGTAGTGAATGCCGATCACATGGGCGTTGGGCGCGAAGTCCTCGTCGTCGATCATCATCGATCCGGCCTTCGGCGCCAAGCCGATCTGGTCGTAGGCCTTGTAGCGAATCCGGGCGACAGCCTCGAGATCCTCGCTCGTTTCGATTCGACGATACTCGACGCTATCAAGCAGCCGCATCATACGGTTGACGAAACCAGACGTCCCTTTTTGTTCGACTCGCATACCTGCCCCCAAAGGAAAACCAATGGATAAAAGTTTAACTTTAACTCTCTGTTAAGCAAAGTCGAAACGCCGAGCCCGGTCGGTTACATGCGAACGTAGTTAACGAAACCGGCCGGATTTTAGGGCTCTCCGGCCAATTCTATGAATAAATAGGGGGGATATTTGAGACCCGGACCGCGGTGCTTCTCAACGGCCGGCGCGGCGCGGCAGCTTTTTCGACGGCTTGGCCTCTTTGCCGCTCGCCGCTCCGGCCATCCTTTGTGCCAGATCATGAAACAGCGCGGCCGGCATGGGCGCGCCGAAAATGAAGCCTTGGATCAGATCGGCACAATCGTTCTCGAGGATGATCTTCAGTTGCTCCTCGGTCTCCACGCCTTCGATGACGATCGAAAGACCGAGCTCGCGCGACAGATTGACGATCCCGCGGAGCAGTTTGAGCTTGCGGGCGTCTTCGGTGATGTTGGCGACGAAGGCGCGATCGATCTTGACCTTGTTGAGCGGAAGGATGTCGAGATAGCTCAGGCTCGAATAGCCGGTCCCGAAATCGTCGATGGCGATGGTGATGCCCCGCGAACGGAAGGTCTCCAGCATGCGGCGGACCGAATTCGGATCGTCGACCAGAGCGCTTTCGGTGATCTCCAGATGAAGCCGCTGCGGCGGCAGCCCGTGCCGTTCGAGCGCGTCGTCAACCACTCTGACGATCTCCGCGTTGATCAGGTCGTATGCCGACAGATTGACGGAGACAAAGAGATCCTCCTGCCAGCCGACGCAATCCTCAACCGCACGATTGATCATGCAGCGGGTGAGATCGTTGACGATCCCCATTTCCTCGGCCAGCGGAATATAGACTGCCGGCGAGATCGGTCCCATTTCCGGGTGCCGCCAGCGCGACAGTGCCTCTGCACCGGCGATCCGGGTTCCGTCGGGCAGGAACATCGGCTGATAGGCGACACCGATCGTGCCGTTGACGATGGCATCGCGCAGATCGCCCTTCAGCTTCTGACGGGCAGAATACTTCTCGTCCATGGAATCGACAAACAGCGACCAGCGGTTCTTGTCGCGGCGCTTGGCGTCGTAAAGCGCGAGGTCCGCGCGGATGTGAAGATCCTCGAGAACGGTAGCACCCGCCAGCGAAATCGCCACCCCGCCGCTGACGGTCACGAAGATGCGGTTACCGTCGATCTGGTAGTGGCCGCACAGGGCCGCCGAAATCCTGTCCATCCATTCGCCAAGAGCGGTCAGATCGGGAATATCGGGGAAGAACAGCACGAATTCATCGCCGCCGAAACGCGAACAGACCAGATGCTCTCCGCCGATCTCGCTGAGATTTGCGGCCACCGCCTGCAAGAGCCTGTCGCCCGCCACGTGCCCCTTGGTGTCGTTGACATGCTTGAAATCGTCGAGGTCGAACACCGCAAGGGCGACCTGCCGGTTCTTTTTCAGTTTCGCAAGGCGCGCGGAGGCCAGCTCCTGGAACCAGTTGCGGTTCGGAAGTCCGGTCAGTGCGTCATAGCGGGCCATCTGGAGGATCTTCTCCTCCTGCCGGATACGCGCGGTGACGTCCTCGAATATGAGAACCACGCCGTTTCCGCCCCGCAGCCGGGAGGTGAACTCCAGCCATGTGTCATCGGTGAAACGGATGAGAAGCCGCCGGTCCCGGCCGCTTGCGAGGTTTTCGATCCTGCGCGTGACGCTCTCGAGATCCTCGGGGGGCAGGATGCCGTTGCGGGCGGCCAGCCTCAGCGCCAGCCGCAATGTCCGGCCCCTGAGGTCGATGCTCGACTGGACCCGGAAGATCTCGCGCGCCTTGTTGTTGAGCACTTCAATACGGCCGTCGCCATCAAGCATGAACAGGCCGTGCGACATGTTGTTGAGCGCGATGTCGAAGCGCTCGGCGAGCTGCGCCGCCTTGCGCTCCGCCATGACCGTATTGAAGAGAAACTCGCGCACCCCGTTGGCCATCGATCGCGTGGTCATGAACAGGGGCAGCAGAAGAACCGCCAGAACCACCATGAACGGATCACGAAGGATGAGAAAACCGGCGGTCAGCGGCAGACAGACGGAGAGCACCATCATGTCCACGTTGAAACGCGAGCCGAAATTGCGGCCGACGACAGATATCAGGCTGGCCAGCGTGATCGAGATCGAAGCCAGTTCGGCAAAGGCATCCCGTGAGACCACCAGCGCGTAGGCGCACATGATGCCGAGCGTCAGGGCGCCCGCCACCGGCCCGGCCACGTAGTAGCGCTCCCATTTGAGGGTGTCTGCCATGGTGAAATTGCTGGTGTCGCAACGATCGAAGGCCAGCATGCCGGCCATGCGCGCCGCCCAGATCAGCGTCATAGCGACGCCGATATAAAGGTAGAACGGATCGCTGGTCTTGAAGAAGATCGCCGATGCAGTGATGACGTGCGCAATCAGACCGGTAAACAGCGTACCGCGCTTGAGATACAGCGATCGGACAAAAGACAGCCGGACCTCTGCCGCATCATTGTCCCGATTGGTTGGCAGCATGCTTTATACCTGTGTCAGCGTATGCCGGCAATTTACACCATACACAATTAATAGAGTGTTGAGGCTGACGATTACCCAAGATTGCAATCAGAATTTTTGCAATTGATCCAAGTATGCATGTATCGTTTCGAAATCAACAAAAGTATTTCAGGTTGCATATCTACTCTGCAGCAAGTCGGCTTTTGTCATATTTCTGCGTTTCAGAATTTCCTAGTAAGTTTTCCTTGTATTGATTTGCCGCATGCAGGGAGGCTTCGCGGATATATCCAAATCCCCGTATTTTTTCTGGATATATGAGAAAATCGATAGCTGTTGAAAGATTTTCCCTGTCGAGAATTCGAGATATTTCCTCGATGTCGGCGATGTAGGCGGCGATCAGCGCCCGCTCGGATCGCCTCTCGGTTGTATAGGCGAAGGGATCGCACCAGAGCCCCCGAATCGACCGGAGCGCCGCCAGCAGTCGGAATCCATGGCGTATGGACGGACCGAAGCGCATCTTGCGCGGCCGACCGGAGGCATCCTTCGGCGCCAGGATCGGGGGAGCGAGATGGAACTCCAGCCTGTCGTAGCTCTCGAACTGGGCATCGAGCTTCTCCTGGAACCTGCCATCCGAGAACAGTCGCGCAACTTCGTACTCGTCCTTGATTGCCATCAGCTTGTGGAGCGATCGCGCCGCTGCTTTCGTTGCCTCGCCCGCCGCCCCGAAAATGCGCGTCTCCGCTTGCACCAGCGGCGCGAGCGCCTCACGATACCGCCGGGCATAAGCTGCATTCTGGTAGACGGCGAGATCGCGCGCTCTCCGGTCGATGAGCTGTTCCGGCGTCATCTGATCCGCCGGAGCCAGTTCACCCGTCACGCCCGAAAGAGCAAGCACAGAGGCCGGATCGTAAGCCGCGCGCCGCCCCCAGCGGAAAGCCGAAATGTTCATCTCCACGGCCTGGCCGTTGAGCGCGATCGCCTTCTCTACTGCATCCGCCGAGACCGGCAACGCGCCGCGCTGGCAGGCAATGCCGAGCATGAACATGTTGGCAGCAATGGCGTTGCCGAAAAGACGGTTGGCCGTCAGCGCCGCGTCGAAGAAAGTGGTCCGTTCCGCTCCCGCCGCCTTTACGATGGCCCGCTTTATCCGCTCCGCTGGCAGCGAGAAATCGGCATCGCGGGTAAAATCTCCCGGCATGACCTCGGCCGTGTTGACCACGAATTCGGTCTCGCCTTCGCGCACGGCGGAAAGGACTTTCGACGAACCGGAAACGACCAGATCGCAACCGAGAATGAGATCGGCCTTACCCGCCGACACCCGGATCGCGTGGATGTCTTCCGGGCGGGGGGCGATACGGACGTGGCTGTAGACCGCCCCGCCCTTCTGCGCCAGACCGGCCATGTCGATCATGCCGCAGCCGCGGCCTTCGAGATGGGCGGCCATGCCGAGAATGGCGCCGATGGTCACCACGCCCGTTCCGCCCACACCATCGATGATCGCCGCCCAGCCCCTGTCGAGCGGGTGGACAGCCGCATCGGGTACGCCGTCGAGGGGATTGCCGGCAGATTTCGCCGCCCCGGCGCCGGACTTGCGGATCTTGCCTCCATGCACTGTGACGAAGGACGGGCAGAACCCGTCGAGGCAGGAGAAATCCTTGTTGCAGTTGGACTGGTCGATGCGCCGCTTGCGGCCGAACTCGGTCTCCACCGGCTGCACCGAAACGCAGTTCGACTTCACCCCGCAATCTCCGCAGCCCTCGCAGACCATCTCGTTGATGAAGACGCGCTTGTCCGGATCTGGATAGGAGCCGCGCTTCCGACGGCGGCGCTTTTCCGCGGCACAGGTCTGGTCATAGAGCAGAACCGAAACGCCCCGCACCTCGCGCAACTCACGCTGCACGGTATCGAGTTCATCGCGGTGATGGATGGTCATCCTGTCCGGCCAGGAAATGGTGCCGGGATACCGGTCCGGATCATCCGATACGAGCGCGATGCGTTCGACACCCTCGGCGCGCACCTGCCGGGCGATAGCGTCCACCGTCAGCCCGCCCTCATGGGCCTGGCCGCCTGTCATGGCAACCGCGTCGTTATAGAGGATCTTGTAGGTGATGTTGGCTTTCGACGAGAGTGCAAACCGGATCGCCAGCGTGCCGGAATGATTATAGGTGCCGTCGCCGAGATTCTGGAACAAATGCGGACGAGCGGTGAACGGCGCCTGCCCAACCCACTGTGCGCCCTCCCCGCCCATCTGGGTGAAGCCCTGCGTCTGCCGGTCCATCCACAGCGCCATGTAGGAGCAGCCGATGCCGGCGGCCGCAATCGATCCCTCGGGTACGTTCGTCGACGTATTGTGCGGGCAGCCAGAACAGAAATGCGGCGTCCGCCTGGCCACGTCCTCCATGCCGGCGAGCATCGACTGGAACTGCCGGAGGCGCTTCACGCGATCATCGAGTTCCTGCGAATGTCCCACCACCCTGAGAATGCGCTCGCCGACGGCGACCGCGATCTCGTTGGGATCGAGCGCGCCGCCTGCAGGGAACAGCCAGTTGCCTGTTTCGTCCTGCTTGCCGACGATCACCGGCTGGTTGGCGGTTCCATAGAGCGCCTCGCGCAACTGGCTTTCGAGCAACGACCGCTTTTCCTCGACCACCACGACCAGATCGAGCCCCGCCGCGAACTCTGCCGCGTCCTCGCGGTCGAACGGCCAGGGAGCGGCAACCTTGAACAGCCGCAGACCGATCTCGGCGGCACGGCCCTCGTCGATGCCGAGATCGGCGAGCGCCTGCCGGGTGTCGAGATAGCTCTTGCCGACGGTCAGGATACCGATCCTCGGATTGGCGCCGCCGGACCAGACGATCCGGTTGAGCCGGTTGGCGCGGATGAACAGTCCCGCGGCCTGACGCTTGTAATGGTGCAGCCGCGTTTCCTGGCCGAGAAAATCGAGATCGTTGGCGCGGATGTTCAGCCCGCCGGGAGGTCCGTCGAACTCCGGGACAACGATATCCAGCCGCTCGATACCGCCGTCGACGGAAGCCGTCGATTCGACGTTGTCCTTGACGCATTTGAGCCCGACCCAGAGACCGGAGAAACGTGACAGCGCGTAACCGTAAAGCCCGTAGTCGATGATCTCCTGAACGCCGGCCGGATTGAGAACCGGGATCATGGCGTTGACCATGTTGAATTCGGTCTGGTGCGCGTTGGTCGAGGATTCCGCGGTGTGGTCGTCGCCCATCAGCGCCAGCACGCCGCCGTGGCGGCCGCTGCCGGCGAGATTGCCGTGGCGGAACACGTCGCCCGCCCGGTCAACGCCCGGCCCCTTGCCGTACCACAGCGCGAAGGTCCCGTCGTAGCGCGAGAGCGGATCGAGCCCGGTCTCCTGCGATCCCCAGCAGGCTGTTGCCGCCAGTTCCTCGTTCAGCCCCGGCTGAAAGACGACGTTGTGGGGCTCGAGCCGGGAGCGGGCCTGAAAGAACTGCTGGTCGAGCCCGCCGAGGGGCGAGCCGCGATAGCCCGACACGAAGCCGGCGGTCTTCAGCCCGCCGCGGCGGTCACGCTCGTGCTGCATCATCATCAGCCTTACGACGGCCTGTGCGCCGGTTACGAAGACCTTGTCCTTCGACAGATCGTATTTGTTGTCCAGACTCACGTCATGCAGCGTCATGCGAATTCTCCCTGACGCCCGAACCGGTGTTCTCCTCCCCCGCTTCCGGCGTCTTTCTCCTGGCACGGAGTGTTCAACGCAATCGCGTTGCGGTCAATCGTCAATCGGGGAATGACAATGCTGCGCTCAGCGGGCGATTGTATGGCCGTCGTCAATCCGCTCGCGGCTCCGGGCACATAGACGCTCGCCTGTCGTTGACGCGGATACCACGCTGCCCAAGCGAAGTTCGGCAGGCCCCCGGCCGGCAAAGCCGGTGCCCGCCACGAAATCGCGCATCCTTCTAAAGTATCATTCAAGGCTCATTCAACCGGACGTCGCAAGAAGCCCGGATCTCCGGGCATTTCGCGGTTCGCTCACATACACCTCGCGGCGCAATCGCGCGTTGCTTCACCCGGGTGTAAGCTGGTATTGGGTGGCAAGAAAAACGGTCGTGCTCTACCGGCCAATAATGGGGATCCCCCGGGCGATGACGGTCCGGCAAAGGGAGGAACGTATGAGTGTTTTGCTGGCCCTCAGCCGGGCCATAGACCGTGTCAACGAATTCATCGGCCGCAACGTCGCCTGGCTCATCCTGGCCTCGGTCCTCATCTCCGCCGGCAACGCCATCTTCCGCAAGGCTTTCGACATGTCGTCGAATGCCTGGCTCGAGGTGCAATGGTATCTCTACGGCACCGCCTTCCTGCTCGCCGCCGCCTATACGCTCAAGCGCAACGAGCATGTCCGCATCGACTTCATCTCCAATATGCTCACCAAGAGGACGCGCGACTGGATCGACCTGATCTGCCACCTCTTCTTCCTCATGCCCTTCGCGGTGCTGATCTTCTGGCTGTCGCTGCCCTGGGTCTACAAATCGATCAATTCCGGCGAAGTCTCCGCCAATGCCGGCGGCCTGATCCTCTGGCCGGCCAAGATCATGGTCACGATCGGCTTCGCGCTGCTGATCCTCCAGACCGTCTCGGAGATCATCAAGCGCTACGCCATCATCATCGGCCGCATTCCAGATGAGACGGAAATCCATGAGCTGCCGCCGGAGGTCGAGGAGATGATCGCCGGCTCCAGCCGTGGCGACGTCAAAGCGGAGACGGGCAAATGATGGATCTGATCGCCGAAAACCTCGCCCCGATCATGTTCGTCTCCGTGATGGGCATGCTGCTTCTTGGCTACCCGGTCGCCTTCACGCTTGCCGCCGGCGGTCTTTTCTATTTCGTCATCGGCGTGGAGGTGTCGCATCTTTCTTCCGAAATCCGGTTGTTCTGGCCGCTGCTCCAGGCCCATCCGGAGCGCATCTACGGGATCATGTACAATGATACGCTGCTGGCGATCCCGTTCTTCACCTTCATGGGGCTGATCCTGGAACGATCGCGGATGGCGGAAGACCTGCTCGACACGATCGGTCAGCTTTTCGGCCCGATCCGCGGCGGTCTTGCCTATGCCGTCATTCTCGTCGGCGCGCTGCTTGCCGCCACCACCGGCGTCGTCGCCGCATCGGTGATCGCCATGGGCCTGATCTCGCTGCCGATCATGGCGCGGTACGGCTACAACCAGTCGGTGGCGACCGGCACCATCGCCGCCTCCGGCACGCTGGCGCAGATCGTGCCGCCGTCCCTCGTTCTCATCGTCATGGCCGATCAGCTCGGCCGCTCGGTGGGCGACATGTATATCGGCGCGCTCTACCCAGCGCTGATCATCATCGCGGTCTATTGCGGCTACATCCTGCTTCTCACCCTGTTCAAGCCACATTGGGTGCCGGCATTGCCCATTGAGGCCCGCACCCTCGGCAGCGGCGTGACATCGCTGATCGTCATCATTGCCGCCGCGATCGCGCTGCATTTCATCGCCTATGAGTTTATCTTCAGTTCGCTGCGGTACGAGACCCGTTTCGTCTGGTCCGCGGTACTGGCAGCCGGAACGGCACTCAGCATCAGTCTGGCGAACCGGAAGTTCGGCTGGGGGCTGATGTCGCGCCTCGCCGAAGAGGTCGTGATCGTCCTCATTCCGCCGCTTGCCCTGATCTTCCTCGTGCTCGGCACCATCTTTCTCGGCATCGCCACGCCGACAGAGGGGGGCGCGATGGGCGCGGTGGGCGCACTGGTGCTTGCGCTCATCAAGCGGCGGCTGGACCTGCAGACCGTCAAGCAGGCGCTCGATTCGACGACACGGTTGTCGGCCTTCGTCATGTTCATCCTGATCGGTGCCCGCGTCTTTGGCCTGACCTTCTACGGCATCAACGGCAATGTCTGGATCGAGGAATTGCTGCTGGCGCTGCCGGGCGGTGAATTCGGCTTCCTGCTTGTCGTCACCATCATCGTCTTCATTCTCGGCTGCTTCCTCGACTTCTTCGAGATCGCCTTCATCATGGTGCCGTTGCTCGCGCCCGTCGCCGAGAAACTCGGCATCGACCTCATCTGGTTCGGTATCATTCTCGGCATCAACCTCCAGACGTCGTTCCTGACGCCGCCCTTCGGCTTCTCGCTGTTTTATCTCAGATCGATCGCGCCCGCCAAGGAATGGACGGATACGGCCACCGGCCGGATGTTGCCGGGCATCAAGACCACGGCGATCTACAAGGGGGCGCTGCCCTTCATCATCCTGCAGTTCCTCATGATCCTGCTGGTCATCCTCTTCCCCGGCCTCGTCATGCATTACAAGGACGAGCACACCGGCATCGATCCGGCCGATGTCGAGATCCAGCTTCCCGGCTTCGGAGGTGAAAGCGGTGGCATGGGCTTCTCGCCCTTCGGCGCGCCCTCCGACAGCGGTTCTGGTTCCGGTTCCGGCGGAACCGGCGGCGCCGGAGGGTTCTCGCTGCCAACGATGGAGGGATTGCCCGGCGCGCCCGACATGGGCGGTTCGGCAACCGGAGAGAGTGGCGCAGAGGATGACGGCGCAGCCAACGAGGATCCGCCCCCAGCCGCGCCCTCGATGGACCTGAGCGCCCCGCCGTCCTTCGATTGATCCGCACTCAGGAACGAGCAGCCCGGAGAGGCTGGCCGCATGCCAACCGGCCTCTCCCATTTCCCGCGACTGGAGTTCGCTGCCATGGTAACCGTCAAACGCATCGTCCCGAACATCGCGGCTTCGTCACTCGATGAGCTGGGCGAATTCTACCGCCACCTCTTCAATATCGAGGCCATCATGGATCATGGATGGATCGTGACGCTTGCCTCCCAGGAGAGTGCTCGCGTACAGCTCAGCCTCGCGACGGAGGGTGGTTCGGGCACACCGGTGCCCGATCTCTCGATCGAGGTGGACAACGTGGACACAGTCTACGAACGAGCCAAAGGATTGGGTTGCGAGATTGTCTATCCTCTGACAGAGGAGCCCTGGGGTGTGCGCCGCTTCTTCATCGAGGATCCAGCGGGCAAGCTCATCAACGTGTTGAGCCACGACGCCTAGCCGGCCTCCGAAAAATCGAGGATCGGCTTGCGTGCGCCCCGCTTGCCGACTTCCGCGAGCGCCCTCCGCCACTCCGTGAACCGATGGATGTGGACTTCCGGCAAGGTCATTGTTCTCAACAACGGCCAGAGATCGTCGAAGGATGCCGCCCAGTCGCGATCCGGAAGATGGGCGAGATGATCGCGCAGATGAAACCGCTTGAATGCCGCGCGGAGGTCTGGCGGCGCGACGACCGGCTCGCCGCTGAGGAGGCCATAGCCAACAAAACTCGCCCCCTCTCCCATCATACCGAGGATCCGGGACGCGACCGGCCCTCCGATCGCATCGAAGGTGACGTCCGCCTGCCGCGCGGCGCGGTCGATCCGGACCTGGTCCGTCAGCGGGACCGGCTCTATCCCCAGCGCCTTCAACCGGGCGATACGGTTCTCCGACCGGTGGAGGCCGATGACCCGTTCGGCGCCCTGCCGCAACGCCCAGAATCCCAGATAGTCGGCGCAGCTCGAACCGGCGCCGCTCAGAAGCACTGTCCTGCCCTTCACCGGCCAGAGCCTCAGCATGATGAGCGCCGCAAGCGGATTGATGTAGCCGCGGGCCGCGAGCACGTCCGGCACGTCGTCGGGCACAGGGACGGCGTGCCGCGCATTGCACTCGACGAGGGTCTGCCAGGTGCCTTCCCCGTGCAGCGGCAGCACGCGACGGCCGATGAGAGACGAACCTCCCGCCCCCGCGGCAATGACCCTCCCCACCCCCTCATAGCCGGCGATCGCCGGAAGCCGGATGCGGTGGGCATAGGCACCTGTCATCGGAATGAGGTCGGACGGGTTGACCGGGACGAGCGACATCGCGACCCGCAGCCGGCCCGCACCGAGCTCGGCAACCGGGAGCTCTCTCATACGAAGCACCTCGGGCGGAGCCCCGAAGGTCTCGTAGACGAAGGCGAGCCGGGTGTCAGGGGATGCCGCTGGCGAGACCATGGTGTCTGCTAGCCCGCGCGACGCGGGCATTCAATAGCCAGGAAAAAACCCCGGAACGATGAACGCTCCGGGGCTTTGTCTTTTGCTCTCGCTGACGCCGATCAGAGATTGCCGGCGCGCTGCTGGAGCATCATGTAGGTGTCGAAAGTGTATTCCGACAGCTGCTGCCAGAGATAGGCTTCCTTCGAGTAGGCCAGCTGCGATTCATAGACCTTCTTGAAGTTCTCGTTGGCGGCCGATTCCTCCTCGAAGACTTCGCGGGCCGCCTTGTAGCAGGCGTCGAGGACTTCCTGATTGAAGGGACGCAGCACGGCGCCGTCGGCCACCAGTTCGCGAACTGCGGTCGGGTTCTTGGTGTCGTAATTGCCGAGCGTCTCGGTGTTGGACGCCGAGTTGGCGTCGGCGAGAATCGACTGGTAGTGCTTCGGCAGGCCGTTGAACTTGTCGAGATTGATGAAGGTGTGCAGTGCCGCGCCACCTTCCCACCAGCCCGGGTAGTAGTAGTATTTCGCGACCTTGTTGAAGCCGAGTTTCTGGTCGTCATAGGGGCCGACCCACTCGGTTGCGTCGATGGTGCCCTTTTCCAGCGCCGGGTAGATGTCGCCGCCCGCGATAAGCTGCGGCGAGACCCCAAGCTTGGCGAGGATCTTGCCGGCGAAGCCGCCGATGCGCATCTTCAGACCATCGAGGTCCTCGACCGTGTTGATCTCCTTGCGGAACCAGCCGCCCATCTGAGCGCCGGTATTGCCACAGGGGAAGCCATGGACGCCGTTGGTGTTGTAGAACTCGTTGAGCATGTCGGTGCCGCCGCCCGCCGTGAACCAGGCGTTCTGCATCCGGGCGTTGAGCGTGAACGGAGTCGCGGTACCGAGCTGGAAGGTCGTGTCCTTGCCCCAGAAATAGTAGGAGCAGGTGTGGCACATCTCGACGGTGGCGTCAGCCACCGCGTCCAGTGCCTGAAGACCCGGCACGATTTCGCCGGCCGCGAAGACCTGGATCGTGAACTTGCCGTCGGTGGCCTGGCTGACATGGTCAGCCATGATTTCAGCCGCACCGTAGATGGTGTCGAGCGATTTCGGGAATGACGAGGTCAACCGCCATGTGATCTCCGGGCTCTCCTGCGCGATGGCCGGAGCGGCAAGAGCGCTGGCAGCGGCCACACCCGCGCCGGTTGCACCGGCTTTCTTGATGAATGAACGACGATCCATGAATCTCCTCCTTAGAATTCATTCTTCCGCACGCGGGGGATGTCGAACCAACGCGCCGGTCTAGGCGACCTAAGCAGGTCATAACGCCTGTTTCAAGATAAAAGGAACAGCGAAAGCACGCAATAATTGATACATATCAAAATGTTAGGATGAGTTAACAGACCAGTCGGAACAATCCCGACCAGCGGCTCTGCGCGATACAACCAAAACGGCCGGATCGTGAGACCCGGCCGGTGGCTCGAAAGTCCGTGAGTGCGCCTGTCAGAGCTTGCCGGCGCGCTGGAGCAGCATCATGTAGGTGTCGAAAGTGTATTCCGACAACTGCTGCCAGAGATAGGCGCTCTTGGCGTAGGCCAGTTGCGATTCATACACTTTCTTGAAGGTGGGGTTTTCGGCACTCACCTCGGAAAACACCTCGAGCGCCTTCTCGTGGCACGCGTCGAGAATCTGCTGGTTGAAGGGGCGCAGCACCGCGCCGTCCGCCACCAGCGCCTTCAGCGCATCCGGGTTCTTCATGTCGTAACGCGCCAGCATCGACGCGTTGGCGAAGTAGGATGCATCCGTGAGGATCGCCTGATAGTTCTTCGGCAGGCTGTTGAACTTGTCTAGATTGGTGAAGCAGTGCAGCGTCGCACCGCCTTCCCACCAGCCGGGATAATAATAATACTTGGCGACCTTGTTGAAGCCAAGCTTCTGGTCGTCATAGGGGCCCACCCATTCGGTGGCGTCGATGGTGCCCTTCTCGAGCGCCGGATAGATGTCGCCGCCGGCGATCTGCTGCGGAGCCACCCCGAGCTTGGCAAGGATCTTTCCCGCAAATCCGCCGATGCGCATCTTGAGCCCGTCGAGATCCTCGACCGTATTGATTTCCTTGCGGAACCAGCCGCCCATCTGCGCGCCGGTGTTACCGCACGGAATGCCGTGAATGCCCTGGGTGTGGTAGAACTCGTTGAGCATGTCGGTGCCGCCGCCCTCGATGAACCAGGCATTCTGCATGCGCGAGTTCATGGTGAACGGGGTCGCCGTGCCGAGCTGGAACGTCGCGTCCTTGCCCCAGTAGTAATAGGATGCCGTGTGACACATCTCGACGGTACCGTCGGCGGCCGCGTCGACGGCTTGAAGACCGGGCACGATTTCGCCGGCGGCGAAGACCTGGATTTCGAAATTTCCCCCGGACGCTTCCTTCACGCGCTCCGCCATCGTCTCGGCGGCCCCATAGATGGTGTCGAGCGATTTGGGAAACGACGACGTCAGTCGCCAGGTGATCCTGGGGTTTTCCTGCGCGATGGCCGGAGCGGCCAGAGCCGTCGCGGCCGCGGCGCCTGCGCCGGTTGCACCGGCCTTCCTGATGAATGAACGGCGATCCATATCAACCTCCCTTGTATGAACCTTTTTCCGACGCATGCGGCCCCTCCCAGAACCGTCAACCATGCGGCGCCGTATGAGCTAAACATGATGATTTCTACCTTTCAAGCATTCCCGATGGATTTCATTGCAAATTGGTCAACTTTTCTTTCCACCAGGGGACGAAGGTCCAATATCCCTGACGCGCCTGCCTTTTCCGGGATGGTTTCCGGGACTGATCTGCACTAATTTCCCGCTGACCCAAGGGGCCGAAAAACAAGATCGCTGAGCGCCAAAGTTTCTGCCCGGCAGAAGAGAACAGGAAGGCACATGGAAAACGGTATCGTCGTCATCCCCGCCGACATCAGGGAGTTCGATGGCTATGTCTGGCACGCCTCCCCCACCCAATACGTGAACGCGGCAATCAAGGGCTCACACGTCCAGCCGCTTATCGTACCGGCTCTGGAAGAGGGCTTCGACGCCGACCGCGTGCTTGATAGGGTGGACGGCGTACTCGTCAGCGGGTCGCGCACCAATGTCCATCCCAGCCTTTACGGCACTGAGCCGACCGAAAGCCATGGGCCCTTCGACCCGGCGCGTGACGCCACCAGCCTGCCGCTGATCACCCGCGCCATCGAGCGCGGCATTCCGCTGCTCGCCATCTGCCGCGGCATTCAGGAACTCAACGTCGCCCTCGGCGGCACGCTGGCGACCGAGATCCAGGATCTCCCGGGGCGCATCGACCACCGCAAGCCCGACGATCCGGATCGCGACAAGGCCTTCGCCATCCGCCATTCGATCAAGGTCGCGCAGGGAGGTTGCCTCGCGGCTATTCTCGGAAGCGAGGAGCCGCGTGTGAATTCACTTCACCGTCAGGCGATTTCCGATCTCGCTCCGCGCCTCGCGGTCGAGGCCGAAGCCGAGGACGGCACGGTCGAGGCCGTCAGCGTCATTGATGCGCCGGGCTTCGCGGTTGGCGTCCAGTGGCATCCTGAATACTGGGTCGGCTCGGACAGCATCTCGAACCGCATCTTCGCCGCCTTCGGCGAGGCGGTCCGCACCTACCGCGATCGGAATACCCGCCAAGCCGCCGAATAACGCCGGATCAGTCGTCGTCGCGGTTCAGCGAGCGCGTTTCGGGGACCGGCGTCAGCGCGGGCTTTCCGGAGAGCCATGCGGAGAGATTGTCGACGACGAGGTCGGCCATCCGGTTGCGCGTGGCAATGGACGCCGAGGCGACATGTGGCAGCAGGCAGGCATTCGGCAAGTCGAGCAGAGCCTGCGGTATGTTCGGTTCGTCGGCGAAGACGTCGAGCCCGGCCGCGGCGATCGTTCCATCGGAGAGCGCCTCAATCAGTGCAGGCTCGTCAACGGTCGAACCACGACCGACATTGATGAAGACACCGTTCGGACCGAGCGCCTTGAAGATCTCCCCATCGATCACGCCTTCGGTTCCTTCGCCGCCGGGCACCACGCAGATGAGGAGATCGACCGCCTCCGCAAGGTCCTTCAGGCTCTTCTCGTAACGGTAGGGATAGCTGATGTCCTGGCGCTGCGAGCGGTTGTGGTAGCGGATGGGAATATCGAACCCGTCAAGCCGCCGGGCGATTGCGAGGCCAATGCGCCCGAGACCGAAGATGCCGGCGGTGCGGCCGCGCAGCGTCAGCGGCGTCAGCGGGTAGTTGCCCTCTCTTTTCCACTTGCCGGTTCGCAGATGCGCCTCCGCCTTCGGAAATTCCCGAAGCGTATTGAGTATGAGCCCGATCGTCGTATCGGCTACTTCGTCGGTCAGCACATCCGGCGTGTTGGTGACCATCACCCCGCGCAGCGCCGCATGAACCGCGTCGATACCGTCATAGCCGACGCCGAAATTGGTGATGATCGAGAGATTGTCGAAAGCGTTGATGAAATCGCGGTCGATGCGGGTCATCGAGGCGATCGCCTCGATCCGCTCCTTCTTCTCATCGGGCACCAGCGCGGCATCCGCCCGCTCGATCGACAGGCACTCGAACTCGGTTTCCAGCCTTTCGCGCACACGCGCGCTTATCGATCCCGGAATCAGGACCAGCGGCTTTTCAGTCTGCATTCTCTCACCCCTTTCTCAGCGGCGCGGTGGATTGCCGGATCCGCATCTCCGGCTTGACGAGATGAAGCCCATCGGCCGCACTCGAGCCGTTGAGCTTGTCGAGAAGGGCGCGCGCCGCCGACCGGCCGACATCGGCCTGACCGTTCCACACCGTGGTCAGCGCCGGAGTGGCAATTGCGGCTTCCTCGAGATCGTCGTAGCCGGTAACCGAAATGTCGGTTCCGACGGTCAGCCCGGCGCGGGAGATTCCGTTCATCAATCCGATGGCGACGAGATCGTTCCAGCACACGGCAGCCGTCGGCTTCTGCGGCATCGACAGAAAATTCACCGCCGCCTCGAAGCCGCCCTGCTTGGTGCGCGGCCCGGGAATGCGCAGCCCCGGATCGACCTCGATGCCGGCCTTCCGGAGCGCGTCCACATAGCCCTTGTAGCGTTCGCGACCGGTCGATGTCTGGTCCGTTCCGCCGATCATGGCGATGTTGCGATGGCCGAGGCTGATCAGGTGGTTCGTTGCGAGCGCGATCCCGTAGGCGTCGTCGCCGCGGAAGGTGGGCACGTCGGCGCCGGCGACTTGCCGGGCAATCAGGATCGCCGGCATGCCGTTGTCCTCGGCGAGCTTGATGTCGTTGACCGGGGTGCCGATCGCCGGCGACATGATCACCCCGTCACCGCCGAGCTGCAGCAGCGTCTCGATGAAATTGCGCTGCTTGTCGACCGAATCGTAGTGGTTGGAAAGGATGAATGTCTGCCGGCTGCGGTCGAGTTCGGTTTCGATGGCGCGCAGGATTTCGGCGTAGAACGGGTTCATGATGTCGTGCACCACCACGCCGATGATCCCCGACCGCGATGTCCGGAGGCTCGCCGCCCGGCGATTGTAGATGTAGCCGAGCTCGATCGCCTTGTCCTTGATCCGGTCCCGGGTGCTGTCCGCCACCAGCGGACTGTCCCTGAGCGCCAGCGATACGGTGGCGGTCGACAGCCCCAGCTCCTCCGCGATCGTCGAGAGTTTTACCTTCTGTGCCAAATGCCGACCTCTCCCCGTCTCCGGACCGCCCTGACCGGATTCAACAATTTAAACATGTCTAAAAGCTTGAAACGGGAGAGGCAACGCCGCAATTGGCGGGCGGGCGTTATTCGGCGGCGTCGGGGAGCGCGTCGAGTGAGAGTTTCGCCTTCTTGCCGGACGGCCGCTTCTGCTTCTTCTCCGGCTCTCCGAGATTGGCTTCGATCGCCGACAAGGTGGCGAGCAACTGCTTGACCTCCTTGCTCTTGAGACCGCTGACGGCCTGCTTCTCGGTATCCTTCTGGGCGCGGCCGATCGCCTTGATCTTCTCTCGGCCAAGATTGGTAAGATAGACGAGCGACATCCGGCCGTCGTCGGGCGACCCTTCCCGACGCACCAGGCCTTGCGCGGCGAGGCGAGAAATCGTCTTGGTAATCGTCGGGGCTTTGACGCCAAGTGCTGCGGCAATCGCGCCGGGCGGCTGCCCATCCTGCCGGTCGAGTTCCTGCATCAGCACGTCCTGGCCGGCATAGAGCCCGACATCGAGCAGGTTGCGGCTGAGTGCGGTGCGCGCCGAACGGGCGACCTGGCTGACGGCGGCCAGCAGCTCTCCCTCGATTTTCGCCTTCGCCTTGTTCTTTTTCTTCCCCGACATGCGACGTCTCCCGGTCGTTTGATTTGCCGCGTCCATGCGCGCCCGGCTTCTCTCTCACCGGGAACATACAATTTCATGCGGTCGGCGAGGTAGCGAAATGCCACGCGGCACATTATATGGGAAATACGAAAGTTCCCTGACAATCGAGGCATCCCATGAGCGAAGCGCTCGCACCCGTTCCAGTGACCGTCTTGACCGGCTATCTCGGCGCCGGGAAGACCACGCTGCTCAACCGCATTCTTTCCGACGCCCACGGTAAACGCTACGCCGTGATCGTCAATGAGTTCGGCGAAATCGGCATCGACAACGACCTCATCGTGGAATCCGACGAGGAAATCTACGAGATGAACAATGGGTGCGTCTGCTGCACCGTGCGCGGCGATCTGGTTCGCGTCGTCGAAAGCCTGATGCGCCGCCCGGGCCGATTCGACGCGATCGTGGTGGAAACCACCGGGCTTGCCGATCCCGCTCCCGTGGCCCAGACCTTCTTCATGGACGAGGACGTCCGCGCCAAGACCAGGCTCGACGCGGTGGTCGCCCTCGTCGACGCGCGCCATCTGCCGCAGCGCCTGAAAGACAGCCGCGAGGCCGAGGACCAGATCGCCTTCGCCGATGTCATTGTCCTCAACAAGACCGATCTGGTGAACGACGAAGAACTGGCCCAGGTGGAAGCCACCGTGCGCGCCATCAATCCGTCGGCCCGCATCCACCGCACCTCGCGCGCCGCCGTGCCGCTCGATGCGGTGCTCGATCGTGGGGCATTCGACCTGTCCCGCGCGCTCGAAAACGATCCGCACTTCCTCGACCATGATGACCCGGACCACGTCTGCGGTCCGGATTGCGACCACGATCACGACCATCATCACGGGCATGACCATCACGACCATGATCACCATCATCATGATCACGACCACGGCCATCACCATCACGATGCGCCTGCTGCCATTCATGACGTGACGGTCAAGTCAATCAGCCTGCGCGGCGGCCCGATGGATCCCAAGAAGTTCTTCCCTTGGATCAACAAGATCACCCAGATCGACGGGCCGAACATTCTTCGCCTCAAGGGCATCATCGCCTTTGAGGACGACGCCGACCGCTACGTCATCCAGGGCGTTCACATGATCGTCGAGGGCGACCACCAGCGCGCCTGGCGCGATGGCGAGAAACGCGAAAGCCGCCTCGTCTTCATCGGCCGCGATCTTGACGCCGAGAAGCTCGAACGCACCTTCAAGGCCTGCCAAGCCTGACGACCTGATCCGGATAGCGTAATGCCCACAGTTGCCCCGCTCGATCTCGACGGCCATTGCCTCGCCGCCGTCTTCCTCGGAGACATTCCTCTCTTCGGCCTGGCCTCCGGCGAGATCGCGCGGCTCGACCACGGCACGCACCGCCATGAACTCCATGACGGGCTTCTCTGCGCGGCGAAAAGCCCCGACGGCGGTTCTCTGCTGACAGGCGGAGAGGACGGCAAGGTACAGAGGATCGCCGGCGACGGAACGATCACCGCGATCCGCGGTCAAAGCCGGAAATGGGTCAACGCGGTTGCCTGCGGACCGCAAGGGGCTGTTGCATGGGCGGAAGGCCGGACGGCACAGGTGATGACCGCCGACGGCAAAACCCGCGAGTTTACCGAGCAGCGCACGATCGAGGGCATTGCCTTCGCACCCAAAGGCCTGCGCGTTGCCCTTGCCCGCTACAACGGCGTCTCACTCGGCTTCGTGGCCGGCAGCGCGACGCCGCTTGATCTCGAATGGAAAGGCGCGCATCAGGACATCACCTTCAGTCCTGACGGCCGCTTCATCGTTACCACCATGCAGGAGAACGCGCTGCACGGCTGGCGCATCGACACCAAGCCGAACCAGGAATTCAAGCACATGCGGATGACCGGCTACCCGGCCAAGATCCGCTCTTTCTCCTGGTCGAAAAAGGGCAACTGGCTGGTCACCTCCGGCGCGCCCTCGGCGATCGCCTGGCCCTTCCAGGGAAAGGACGGCCCGATGGGCAAGGCACCCAGGGAACTCGGTCTGCGCGGCGACACGATGGTGACCTGCGTGGCCTGCCATCCGGCTGAGGACATGGTAGCGATCGGCTATGCCGACGGCATGGTTCTCGCCGTCCGGCTCGCCGATTCAAAGGAAGCCCTGCTTCGCCGCCCCGGCAAGGGCGCAATCACCGCGATGGACTGGAATGCATCCGGCCGCATGGTCGCATTCGGCTCCGATCAGGGCGAATGCGGCGTCATCGACATTTCCGCCTAGCCCTGGCCGCGCGCACCTGCACAATCCATCCCGTTTCGGGACGAAGGGTTGCTTATTTGCAGTTTCAACAAGCTATTGTTCGATCTTGCTATTCAGCAATAACTAAACTGTCTTCTTCTGAGGCTTAAGTAGAATTTCCTGCAACTACGCACTTCGTCAGCAGTGTGTTTACCAAATTATTCGACAACTGACTTCGACAGATCAAAAGCTCCGCCCTCTGGAGCTCCACGCCTTCGGAGTTAAGCTCAATGTCGCGTTTGAAGACCAGCATATCGACACGCCTCTATCTTCTTGTGGTGCTCTCGCTCGTCGTTCTTGCATCCGCCATCACCTTCAGCCTCTTTCATTCCCATCGAAGCCTGACGAACGAACGCAGGGCCGGTCTCGCCGCTCTCGACGAAACCGCCGTTTCCATCCTCAGGCGCTATCACGAGATGGAGCTTGCCGGCACCATGAGCCGCGAGGAGGCTCAGGAGAAAGCCTTCGCCGACATCGCCAGCTTCCGCTATGGCGAGAGCGGCTATCTCTGGATCAATTCGCTCGACGGCTACATGGTCATGCACCCGATAAATGCCAAGCTGATCGGCGAGTTTGTCGGCGACATGCAGGATCCGAGCGGCAAGAAGCTGTTTGCCGAGATGATTGATGTGGTCAAGGCGCAAGGACAGGGATACGTCGACTACCTCTGGCCGAAGCCGGGCTTCGAGGAGCCGGTGGAAAAGCTTTCCTACGTAATGGGCTTCGAGCCCTGGGGCCTGCTGGTGGGAACCGGCGTGTATGCCGACGACCTGCAGGCGCTGTTCTGGCGCAACGCCACCAATTTTGGCGGGATTCTTCTGGCGAGCGCCGTCATCATTCTCGGCATCGCGACAGCCATCGTCTTCAGTGTCACCCGGCCCACCAGCCGCCTGCGCAACAATATGAGCGAGATCGCTGCCGGGAATGCGGACGTGGACATCATCGACGCCGATCGGACAGACGAGATCGGTGGCATGGCAAAGGCACTTCTCGTCCTGCGCGATTCCGTACGCGAACGGGCGCTCCTGCAGGAACGCGAAACCGAGCAGCAGATCCGCATCAACAAGGAGCGCGAGGAGAAGGAGACCGCCATGCGGCAGGCCTCCGAGCGCGAACATTTCGCCATCGCCCAGATCGGGGCCGCGCTCGAGAAGCTCGCCGAGGGTGACCTGACCGTCGAGATCGACGATCTCGGCAGGGAATATGCCAAGCTCCGGGACGACTTCAACAGGGCGGTGGAATCTCTCTCTTCCGTGATGCACACGATCATTTCGAGCAGCCGCGCGGTCGATGACGGAGCCTCTGACATCCGCGAGGCGACCAACAATCTTTCGAGCCGCACCGAGCAGCAGGCTGCAGCTCTCGAGGAGACCGCCGCCGCGCTCGACGAAATCACGACTGCCGTCCGGACCTCTTCCGAGCGGACTGCGGAAGCCAGCGACAGGGCATCCGAGACGACGAGAAGCGCCCGGCGCTCCGGCGAGATCGTCGAAAATGCAATCGCGGCGATGGGCCGGATCGAGGAATCGGCTACCCAGATCAGCCAGATCATCGTCGTCATCGACAATATCGCGTTCCAGACAAACCTGCTCGCCCTCAACGCCGGCGTGGAGGCGGCCCGCGCCGGGGAAGCCGGCAAGGGCTTCGCCGTCGTAGCCCAGGAAGTGCGCGAACTGGCCCAGCGCTCGGCGGATGCGGCACGGCAGATCAAGACGCTGATCTCCACCTCTGCATCTGAAGTGGAAACCGGGGTCGATCTGGTCCGCAACACCGGAGAAGCGCTCAAGGACATCGAGGGCAAGGTCCTCAAAGTCAATGAACTGGTGGAAACGATCGCTGTCGCCGCACGTGAACAGGCAACCGGCCTTCAGGAGATAAATTCAGCCATCAACCAGATGGATCAGATGACCCAGCAAAATGCTGCGATGGTCGAAGAGACGGCTGCGACCGGAACCATGCTTGCGGGCGAATCGAGCCGTCTGAAAAGCCAGCTCTCACGTCTGCGCCTCAATGCCGAAAGCGCAACCTTATCCCAAACCCGAGACGCTGCCTGACAGAAACCAGCGCCACCGGGACCCGCCTAGGACGCAAGGCTTGTCCCGGTGACGGCGTCTGAAAGAACCTGCTCCCGGTACTCGGTCGGACTGATGCCGACCCGTTCCCGGAATGCGCGGTTGAACGGCGCCAGCGAGGCATAACCGAGACTGAAGGCGTGGCTGACGATCTGCTCGCGCGCCATTTTCGGGTCCGCGAGGCGGCGTTTCGCCTCCTCGATCCGGTAGTCGTTCACGAAAGCCGCGAAATTTCGGTAGCCAAGCCCCTTGTTGATGAGACGGCGCAAGCGGTGCTCTGGAATGGCGAGAAGATCGCCCAGCCCGCCGATCGTCAATCCAGGTTCCAGATAGAGCCCACCGTCCACCGCCTTGATCACCCGGTCGAGTTCGATCCGGTCGGCGGCCGTCAGTTCGGCCTCCTGCGCCGCCCGCGGTTCGCCCGGCTCGGGCCGCAGCAGCATCTGCTTTTTCGCGCTCGTCATCCAGAAGCCGAAACCGATCGCCATCAGGAAATAGACCGCCGAGTAGCTGGTGCAGAGAATGCTCGTGAGCTGACCATCGCGCTCGAACAGGGTCGTGAGAAACACGACGAGCGAAAACGGCGGAACGGAAAAGGCGAGTGCGCGGCGAAAGGTGCGCCGTGCGGAAACGAGGTCGGACGCCTCATCGGTCAAGGCCCAGCGGATGAGAACAATGAACAGACCGACGTCGTAGGCCACCAGAAGGCCGCGGAAAATCGTGCCCCCCAGCCCCGGCAGCAAAGCGGCCCCCATTGTAAGAGGCACCGCAAAGATCAATGGAACGAAGCAGCGTGGGCCCCACTTGAACCGGTCGTCGAAAAGCACCTTCACGAAAATCCAGAGTGCCACGAAGTGGATCTGCTGCAGCGACATGATCGTCAGCTCCGACAGATCGAGATCCACCACCTCCGGCGAAACATTGATCGCCGCCTCGACGATACCCGTGACACAAAAGACCAGCGCCGCGGTCACCACCGAACCGCGTCCGAGGCGAAACAGCAGATGGGCGACGAGCAACATCAGGATCGCCACCGTGCCGCTTCTCAGCATGACGTCGGCGAGGCCAAGCCACGTTACGTTTCCGATCATCTCAGCCATCCCTCGAAAGTTGTGCGGATGAGATAGCGAAAGCCTGGGCCATTTTCCAATCGAAACCGAAAAAGGCTTATCGATTTCGTAAAAATCGCGGTCGATTTCAAATCTGAGCAGAGCCCTCGGCCATCCTTCCCTACATCGGCGACATCGCATCAACGACCCGCCCCCAAGGACGGATCGCCTCACACCAAGGAAAGGATAGTCCGATGAAAAACATGATCGCCGCTATGATTGCCACCCTGAGCATCGCCACTGTCGCAGCCCCGGCTGTCGCAGCCGAGCACAAGGCTCCCGCCGCAACCGCCTGCGAGCAGGTCTTCAAGGGCAAGACCGCCGACGTCGACTGCACGGCCACAAATTCGATCGGCCATCAGGACACCACCCACGATGGCAGCGAATATCCCAGCGCTCCGACCAATATCGGTGGCATCTGGTTCTGATCTGCGAATTGACCAAGTCCGGAAATTAAAGTGCCGGAGCGCGCCCCCCGAGGCTGCTCCGGCACTGTAGTATCGGGCACGAGGGCGGGAACCCTCCTGCACCGACACGGTTCGACCGAAGCGGATATGCTGACCATCCTCCAACGACGGGCACCGCGCCGCCGCCCAGTGGCGCAGCGTTCCGGTGGGTCCGGATGGTAGCAGCAACCGGCTTACGCGGCCGAATGCACTTGAAGTAACGCGATACGCAACCGAAACGTTCCATTTCGGATCACACAGGTGGCGTCGATCGCGCTTCGCCACTCATCGCCGGCAGGCAAACAGGCCGGCTCTCTTTTGCCCCAAGGGCGAAAATCTGAAGCGCCGGGCGGCCGGTCCCCTCGGCCATCTCCATGATCGCGGAGGCCCGGCGCTTCGGAAGTCAGGCGGCCTGGCTGAACAGCTGGCGCTCCGACATCCGCCGACCGGTCGCCGTCAGCACCCCGGCCGCACCCGCGAGATGATCGTCGACGAGTTCAAGCGCCAGAAAGCGCGACCGCTCGACAGGGCCGGGCATGGCCAGGGCGCCGGTCGGACCGGCCGAAAATCCGAAACGTTCGTAATAGGCCGCGTCGCCGACGAGCAGGATCGCGCCGTGACCGAGGTCGCGCGCCTTGGAGATCGCCGCGCGCATCAGCCGCGAGCCGACACCGAGCCCTTCCGCCGATGCGTCGACGGCGAGCGGCCCCAGAAGCAGCGCCGGGATGGCGGTGCCGTCGACATCGACGCCGGCGGCCACGTTCCACAGCCGTACTGTGCCGACGAGATTGCCCTCACCATCGACCGCCGACAGCGCCAGGCCCTCTGCCGGAAGCCGGCCGCGGCGCAGCTTCTCCGACGACTTCAGGCGCCGCTTCGGACCCATCTGGCGATCGAGCAGCGCTTCGCGTGCAGGCACATGGGCTGCGGTTTCAGCGACGATTTCGACGGCCATGTCCCGGGCACGTGCGGGGGCGATTGCACAAGTATCGGCAACGAAGACGGTCATCGGACCCTCCACGAAACGTAGGGAAACTCGAATTTGGGGGCGACCGACCCGGACCTGCGTCCGGGCCGTTTTCAGCAGCCTGACGTCAGATGACGTAGGACTTCAGCGGGTCGAAGCCGTTGAACGCCACCGCCGAATAGGTGGTGGTGTAGGCGCCCGTGCCTTCGATGAGGATCTCGTCACCGATGGTCAGCGAAACCGGCATCGGGTACGGGGTCTTCTCGTAGAGCACGTCAGCGGAATCGCAGGTAGGACCGGCCAGAACGCAGGGCTCGGTCTCGTCACCGTCACGCGGGGTGAGAATCGAGTAGCGGATTGCCTCGTCCATGGTCTCGGCCAGACCGCCGAACTTGCCGATGTCGAGATAGACCCAGCGGACATCGTCATTGTCGGACTTGCGCGACGTCAGCACGACTTCGGCCTTGATGACGCCGGCATTGCCGACCATGCCGCGGCCCGGTTCGATGATGGTTTCCGGGATATTGTTGCCGAAGTGGTGGCGCAGTGCGGCAAAGATCGCCTGACCATAGGCCTGGGCGCTCGGGATGTCCTTGAGGTAACGGGTCGGGAAGCCGCCGCCCATGTTGACCATCTTCAGCACGATGCCCTGCTTTTCGAGCTTGTCGAACACGCGCTTGGCGTCGGCCAGCGCCGCGTCCCAGGCTTCGAGCTTGGTCATCTGCGAGCCGACGTGGAAGGAGACGCCGTGCGAGACGAGGCCGAGCTGGTGGGCATAGACGAGCACATCGACGGCCATGGCCGGCACGCAGCCGAACTTGCGCGACAGCGGCCATTCGGCACCTTCACCATCGGTCAGGACTCGGCAGAACACACGGGCGCCGGGAGCGGCACGAGCGATCTTCTCGACTTCCTCGTGGCTGTCGACGGCGAACAGGCTCACACCCAGCGCGAAGGCGCGGGCGATGTCGCGCTCCTTCTTGATGGTGTTGCCATAGGAGATGCGCGAAGCGCTGGCACCGGCCTTGAGCGCCATTTCGATTTCGGCCACGGAGGCGCAATCGAAATTCGAGCCGAGGCCGGCGAGCAGGCGCAGGATTTCCGGAGCCGGGTTGGCCTTCACAGCGTAGTAGATCGAGCTGTCGGGCAGCGCGCGGCGGAAGGACTGGAAGTTGTCACGGACGACGTCGAGGTCGACCACGAGGCAGGGACCTTCGGGGCGTCGGGTGCGCAGGAAATCGAGAATACGTGCGGTCGTCATCGGGTTCTCCGTTCCGCCCTGTCCAAGGGCACTTGAAGACAGTGCACCATGCAACCACGCCTTCCCCCGGCCTTTGGATCGGCCGCGAAACGGATTGTGGACGCTGGATGCGTCGATAAACCAGCGCTCTACGAGCGATGGTTCGGCTCTGTCTGCCTTGGTTTGGAGGGAGAAACCCGACCGCACTTCCGGCAATGAAGGTGTGCCTCTTCAGTAACCCCGGCTGTTGGAAAGCCGGCAGACACCAGAAAGGCCCGCACCGTCGTTGCTTCAAGATGTCCTCGCTTGTCCGGTTGGCCGGAAAACGACTGGAGGGGTTAGTTCCAGGTACCTTACCGTGACCTCGCCATTTCGAGGACCGGCGGACACCCACAGGCACGTGCGACTTTGGGCAGCTCGGAAATATGGTTATTCGCCTTTTGAATCAAGAGATTTTTTGGGTTCGGCCGGAAAAAATCATAAGCTGAACGACAATCGATTTGCGTTCACAAAACACGAACGCTATCGCAGCTTCTCGCAACATGGTTTCGCTAGCTGCCGCAACGGCAAAGGACACCGCCCTGATGGATAGCCTCACCCGAATCCGCGCCTTTATCGATGTCGTTGAAGCCGAAGGGTTTTCAGCAGCGGCCCGCAAGGCTGGCCGGTCCAAGGCGCTGTTGTCGAAATATGTCCGCGAACTCGAAGATGAGCTCGGCTCGCTGCTTCTCAACCGCACCACGCGGCAGTTTTCACTCACGGAGACGGGGCGCACCTATTACCGCAGCGCCAGCGAGATCCTGCGCCAGATCGATGACCTGGCCGATCAGGTGCGCGAATCATCGTCGCATGTGAAGGGCAATGTGAGGATCACCGCACCACGCACATTCGCGGATGCTGCCGTCGGACAATCGCTGATCGACTTCTCGCTGGCCTATCCCGACATCACGCTCGAAGTCGTGCTCGACGACCGGATGGTGGATCTCGTGGACGAAGGGTTCGACCTCGGCATCCGCATTACCCGGCTGCAGGACAGCGGCATGATCGCCCGCAAGCTCGCCCCGTTCTCGATCCTGCCCGTTGCGTCACCGGAATTTCTGCAAAAGCACGGGCCGATCAAGAATCCGAACCAGCTGACGAAGGTCCCCTGCCTCGTCGACACCAACAACCGCTCGAAGAACAACTGGCGCTTTCAGACATCTGACGGCGACGTTATCAGCGTCGCGGTGAAGGGACGGCTTGAGGTCAACAGTCCGCTTTCGACCATGCGGGCTGCTGAATCCGGCCTCGGCGTTGCGCTTTTGCCCGACTTCATTGCGCAGGAGCGCATCGAGGCAGGCAAGTTGACGCCCATTCTTTCGAACTGGATTCCGACGGACGCAGGCATCTACGCCATCTACCCGGAGCGCCGTTACCTGCCGGCCAAGGTCCGCACGCTCGTCGACTTCCTCTCGCAGTGGTTCAAGGACAATCGCGGCGCCTGAGTGATGTGACCGAACGACGCGATTTCTGTCTCGCCGAATTTCCGTCCATATTCGGCGTCATGAACGATTCGAATTACCGGTAGCAGGGGCGAGAAATGACAAGAACCGCCAGACCATATGCTCTGCGCGCGTTAGCGGTGTCCGCGTTTTTGGCCATCAGCGCGACCTCAGTCTCGGCACACCCTCACATTTTTGCCGATGCCCGCCTCGAAATCGAAACGGACGCCAAAGGCAATATTGCCGAATTGCGCAATGTCTGGCGCTTCGATGAGGTCTTCTCTTCAAGCGTGGTGATGGATTTCGACTCCAACAAGAACGCAACGATGGACCCCGATGAGCTGCACAGGGTCGCCCAGGTGGTTACGGACTCGCTGGCCGATTACAATTATTTCGTCAGCCTCACCGACAACGGCAAGGACATCAAGGTCGATCCGCCCAAGGCGATGGTCGCCAATTACGATGACGGACAACTGCTTCTGATCTTCGCAGTCGAGCCCGCGCAACCGGTGAAGCTCGACGGCATGGTGAAGGTCGGAATTTACGATCCGACAATGTACACGGCCATCGACTTCATGAACGACGGCGATCTTGTCGTCACCGGTCCCGACGCCGCAAAATGCGGTACGCAAGTCGTGCGACCGGATCCGGACGAGGTGCTTGAGCAGAACCAGGCATCATTGACCGAAGCCTTTTTCAACGATCCCGCCGGAACCGATCTATCCAAACTCTTTGCCACCCGTATCGAATTGGACTGCAAATGACGCGCAAACTCGTAGCCGCCCTCGCGGCTGCTTTTGTTCTCGTCCTTCTCGCCGCAAATTTCGCCCACGCCCAATCGCCGCTCGGTATCGGCGCTGCCGAACCGTCGGTCATGCCGACGGGCATGGGCTGGCAGTTTCTGGCCTTCGTCAATGAAAAGCAGCAGGAATTCTACCGGCTCTTGACCGGTGCCCTGAAGGCCATGCGCGAGGATCCCGCCAAGTTAGCCCTTCTTGTCGGACTGTCTTTCGCCTATGGCATCTTCCACGCCGCCGGCCCCGGCCACGGCAAGGCGGTGATCTCGTCCTACATGATCGCCAACGAGGTGGCGTTGCGCCGCGGCGTGCTGCTCTCCTTCATGTCGTCCTTCGCGCAAGGAATCACGGCCATCACCGTTGTCGGCGCGGCGTATCTGCTCCTGCGCGGCACCACCATCTCGATGACCGACGCCACCCATTACATGGAGCTGGCGAGTTATCTGCTGATTGCCTTTTTCGGGGCGTGGTTGTTGTGGCGGAAACTCGGCGCGCGCTTCTTTCCAAAGCTGGTGCCCGCTCATTCGCACGGGCATGCCCACAGTCACGACCATCATGACCATGGCCACGATCACGTGCATCATGATCATTCCCACGGTCACGCGCGCCATGATCACGAGCGTGACCATCACCACCACGGTAATCATGACCATGGGCACGACCATCACCACCACGCGGGCGAGGTCTGCGCCACCTGCGGCCATTCCCACGCGCCGGACCCGGCGATGATCTCGGGCAAGGATTTCTCCGTGCGCGAGGCTTGGTCGGCGGTCATGGCCGTGGGCTTGCGTCCGTGCTCGGGTTCGCTTCTGGTGCTGTCGTTTTCGCTGTTGAACGGACTTCTTCTCGGCGGCGTGCTCTCGGTCTTCGCCATATCTCTCGGCACTGCGATCACCGTCTCGGCACTCGCCGTCATGGCCGTGCTCGCCAAGGACGTAGCGTTGAAATTCGCGGGTGACAGACGAGCCGATACGGTCGGCTTCGTGATCGAAATCGCCGGCGCAAGCCTGGTTCTGTTTCTGGGCGCGGTGATGTTCCTCGCTGCGCTCTAGGCCAGCCTAGTCTTCGTGCTTGGACTGGTAGCGCGCCCTGAGCCAGAAGATGCCGAAGAATGCCCCGACTGCGATCAGTCCGACTGCCATTGCCAGCCACGGCGATACGTCGCCTGCAGCCAGCATGATGTTCGGCATGAAGACGAAGAGCAGGAAGGTGCCCGCCAGGATAAGGCCTGCGGCAATCGCCGCCG
>PAPH01000025.1 GCA_002709005.1 Hyphomicrobiales bacterium
CACCCCGGTCGAGGACTGGACGAGGTTGTTGAGCGCCACCGTCATCGGCTGGCTGTCGAAATCGGAGAAGGACGCCCCGAAGAGGAAGTCGTTCCAGATGTTGGTGAACTGCCAGATGATGCAGACCACCGCGATCGGTCCCGAGGAGGGCAGCATGATGCGGTAGAAGATGGTGAAGAAGCCGGCGCCGTCGATCATCGCGGCGCGCACCAGTTCGGTCGGGAACTGCTCATAATAGTTGCGGAAATAGAGCGTCGAGAAGCCGATGCCGTAGACCAGGTGGACGAAGATCAGCCCCGGCACGGTGCCTGCGAGCCCCATCAGGCCCAGCATGCGGGCCATCGGGATGAGCACCATCTGGAAGGGGATGAAGCAGCCGAAGAGAAGCAGGCCGAAGACGATGGTATCGCCGCGGAACCGCCACTTGGTCAGAACGTAGCCGTTCAAGGCCCCGAGCACGGTGGAGATTGCGACTGCCGGAACCACCATCAGGATCGAGTTGAGGAAGTAGGGCTTGAGGCCCGTGGCCGCGACGCCGATCTGCGCGGTCGACCAGGCGCTCTTCCACGGTTCGAGGGTCCAGTCGCCCGGCAGCGCCATCATGCCGCCGGCCTGGATCTCCGAGAGCGGCTTGAGCGAGTTGACCACCATCACATAGAGCGGCAGCAGGTAGTAGAGGCAGAAGAGTGCCAGGATCGTGTAGATGACGAAGCGGGCGCCCGAACCGGTGCGGATGATCTGGGAGGAAGCGTTGGTGGACATCACTTCTTCTCCCGGAGTTCGGACCAGATATAGGGGACCATGATGGCGGCAATCGACATCAGCATGATGGTCGCCGATGCCGCACCGATGCCCATCTGGTTGCGGGTGAAGGTGTAGGAATACATGAAGGTTGCCGGCAGTTCGGTGGCCGTTCCGGGCCCGCCGCCGGTCAGCGCGATGACCAGGTCGTAGGACTTGATGGCCATGTGCGCGAGCACGACGAAGGCCGACATGAAGGCGGGGCGCAGCTGCGGAATGACGATTCGGCGGTAGAGCGCCCAGTTCGACGCCCCGTCGATTTGCGCTGCTTTCAGCACCTCGTTGTCGATGCCGCGGAGACCGGCGAGGAACATCGCCATGACGAAGCCCGAGGTCTGCCAGACGGCGGCGATGACGATGGTGTAGATCGCCATGTCGCTGTCCTTGATCCACTCGAAGGTGAAGCTCTCCCAGCCCCAGGACCGGACGACGGCCTGCAGGCCGATGCCGGGATCGAGGAACCACTTCCAGGCGGTGCCGGTGACAATGAAGGACAGCGCCATCGGGTAGAGATAGATGGTGCGGATGAAACCTTCCGCGCGGATCTGCTGGTCGAGCAGGATGGCGAGCATCAGCCCGAGCGCGCAGCAGATGACGATGTAGAGCGATCCGAAGATCAGCACGTTGTCGACGGCGATCCCCCAGGCCCGGACGGAGAACAGCTTGGTGTAGTTCTCCCAGCCCACGAGCCCGTAGCTTGGCAGGATGCGGCTGTCGGTGAACGAAAGGTAGAAGGTGAAGAGGATGAAGCCGTAGACGAAGATGAGCACCATCGCGAAGCTGGGGCTCAGGACGAGCTTGGGCAGCGCGTTGCGCAGCCAGTCGTCGCCGGCACGGTGTCTGGTCGTGGTGGTGGTCATGCTTCTCCTCCCCGGGGCGGAAGGGGGCGGCATCGCGCCGCCCCGATCCTGAAGCGCTGATGATTACTGCGCGAGATCGACGGCCGAGACGAGTTCCTGGACCGCGGTCTCGGAATCGTATTCGCCGTTGAACTGGGCGGTGATGACGTCATACATGGCGTTCTTCACCGAAGCCGGGTTGGCGTGGCCGTGCGCCATGGAGCCGAACAGGTTGCCCGATTCGGAGGCTGCCGCCAGATCCTTCATGCCCTTCTTGCCGCAGGCGTCGAAGTCGGTGTCCGGGACGTCGGTGCGGGCCGGAACCGAGCCCTTGACGACGTTGAAGGCCGACTGGAAGGACGGCGCCATGATGGCCTTGGCCAACGCCTTCTGCTCTTCGGAGGGGGTGTCGCCCTGCTTGAACATGGCGAACTGGTCGGAGTTGAAGGTCACCTGCTCCTGCGTACCGGGGAAGCGGAAGCAGAGGAAATCCTCGTCCGGCTTCTTGCCGGCCTTGAGGAATTCGCCCTTGGCCCAGTCGCCCATGAACTGGAAGGCGGCCTCGTCGTTGATCACCATGGCGGAAGCGAGGTTCCAGTCACGGCCCGAGAAGTTGTCGTCGACGAAGGAGCGGATCACCGTCATCCGGTCGAAGGCTTCCTTCATGGTGTCGGAGCCGAGTGCCTCCTTGTCGAGGTCGATGAAGGCCTTCTGGTAGAATTCGGGGCCACCGGTTGCCATCACGACGGCGTCGAAGATGGTGGCGTCCTGCCAGGGCTGGCCGCCATGGGCGACCGCGGTCTTGCCGGAGTCCTTGACCTTCTGCATGGCGGCGACGAGTTCGTCCCAGGTCTTGGGCTGCTCAATGCCGAGATCGTCGAGGATCTTCTTGTTGGCCCAGACCCAGTTGGTGGAGTGCACGTTCACGGGAGCCGCGACCCACTGGCCGTCATATTTGGAGAACTTCTGCAGCGCTTCCGGCACCACCTTGTCCCAGCCCTCGGCGGAGGCCACGTCGTTAAGGTTGGCGAGCGCGCCTTCCTTAGCCCAGTCGGTGATGTCGAAGCCGAGCATCTGCACGGCGGTGGGCGCGTTGCCCGAGGTCACACGTGCGCGCAGCACGGTCATGGCCTGGGTGCCGCCGCCACCGGCCACCGGCATGTCCTGCCAGCCGATGCCCTGGCCTTCCAGGTCCTTCTTGAGCACGTTGAGCGCCGCGGCTTCGCCACCCGACGTCCACCAGTGCAGCACCTCCACGTCGGCGGCCTGTGCAAAGCTCACCGACGAAGCGAGGACGGCGAAAGCCGTCACATATTTCGAGATAGTCGAACGCATTGGATCCTCCTCGTTTACGTTCATGTCCGCTGGCACGTTCGAGCGCGTCAGCGTTTTCTGACCCAAGGTGCGCGTGTGCGGCCGATTCTCATGGCCACCGTCTTCACCTCGAGAAACTCCTCCAGGCCGTAAGGCCCGATCTCCCGTCCCTGGCCAGACTGCTTCACTCCTCCGAAGGTCATTTCCGGGAAGCCGTCCATCCAGGTATTCGTCCAGACCGTGCCTGCTTGAGCACGTCGCGCAAAGCCCAGACAATTATGGATATTTTCACTCCACACGCCCGCTGACAACCCATAGGTTGCGTCATTTGCAAGCGCGATCGCGTCGTCCATCGTTCGGAAAGTCAGGACTGACAGAACGGGGCCGAACACTTCCTCGCGGGCGATCGCCATGTCCGGCTTCACTCCCGAAATCACGGTGGGCTGGTAGAACAGGCCGTCGAGCCCCGGAACCGCGAGCGTGCCGCCGCCGAGGCGGATTTCGGCGCCGTCCTCGGCCGCCTGGCGCACATAGGTGTCGATCTTGCCCTGATGCTCAGGCGTCACGATGGCGCCCACCTGGGTTTCCGGATCGAGCGGATCGCCGAAAGCGACATCGCGCGACAGCTCCACGACGCGGGCGACGAAGTCCTCGGCGATGTCCTCGTGGACGATGATCCGGCTCGAGGAATTGCAGCACTGGCCGACATTGAAATAAACGCCGAAGGTCACAGCATCGGCGGCACCTTCCAGATCAGCGTCGGGGAAGATGACCTGCGGGTTCTTGCCGCCCAGTTCGAGCGCCACCTTCTTGAGCGTGCCCGAGGCGTGCGCGGTGATCGTCTTGCCGACCGCCGTCGAACCGGTGAATGTGACCATGTCGACGTCGGGATGGGTGGTCATCAGGCTGCCGACGGGCTGGCCGTAGCCGAGCACGATGTTGGCGACACCGGCGGGCAGGCCCGCCTCGACCAGAAGTTCACCCATCATCACCGTGGTGGCGGACGTCATCTCGGACGGCTTGATGACGCATGTGCATCCGGCGGCGAGCGCGAAAGGCAGCTTCTGGCTCAGGATCCAGAAGGGGAAGTTCCAGGGGGTGATGATGGAGACGACGCCGATCGGCTCCTTCAGCACGACGCCGAGCATGTCCTCGCCGAGCGTGTTGTGGCTATCGCCGTGGAGCGTGCGAGCCAGTGATGCCGCATAACGCCAGAGATCGGCGGCCCCGCCCACTTCGCCGCGCGACTGGGAGATCGGCTTGCCGCTCTCGAGCGTCTCGAGGATCGCCATGCGTTCGACATCGCGCTCTATCAGGTCGGCGACCCTGAGCATGATCGTCGCCCGTGCCTTGCCGGAAATCCGGCTCCAGACACCGCTGTCGAAGGCCGACCGGGCCGCGGCGATCGCCGCATTGGCCTCGGCCTCGCCGCCCTTCGCCGAACGGCTGACGAGCACGCCGTGGGCCGGCGAGATCCGCTCGAAGGTCGCCCCGTCCGCACTGTCGCGCCATTCACCGCCGATCATATGGCGGCCGCGGAAGGGTTCGGCGGGAATAACCGAAGGATCGACGGCTGAAATGAGGTTGAGGTCGTGGCTGGTCATAATCAGGTGCCCGGGAATTCTGGTTTGCGTTTGGCGCGGAAGGCGCTCACGCCCTCGGCCTTGTCGGCGCTGGCGGCGATCATGCCGCTGCCGAGCGCCTCGACGAGCGCGGCCGTGTCCTCTCCGACGCCGGCGTGGATCATGTATTTCGCCACTTCGGTCGCGCGCGGGGAGGCGTTCAGGGCCTTCTCCGCGATCGTACGGGCGGCGGCGCGGGGGTCGTCGGCAATCTCGGCGACATAGCCGAGCGCCATTGCCCGCTCGGCGGAGATGCGGCGGCCGAAGAGCGCCATTTCCTTGATCACCGGTTCCGGCAGGAGCCGCGCCAGCCGCTGGGTCCCTGACCAGCCCGGCACGATGCCGACGCTTGCCTCGGGCAGCGACAGCGTGGCACCGGGCGCCATCACGCGGATGTCGCAGGCCGAAGCCAGTTCCAGTCCGCCGCCGAACGCATGGCCGGAAATCGCGGCCACCGTCGGCTTCGAAAGGCGTGCGAGACGGTCGAAGATCCGGTGACCGTCCCGCACCCAATGCCTGGCGAATTCGGCAGGAGGAAGCCCCGACCAGGCATTGATGTCCGCTCCGGCGCAGAAGGCGCGCTCGCCCTCGGCCGTGAGAATGACCGCCCGCACCGCGCCGTTGCGCTCGAGCCCGGCACAGTGGCTTTCGAGTGCGGCCAGCATGTCGGGCGTCAGCGCGTTGAGCTTGGACGGGTTGTCGAGCCGGATTTCGGCGATCGCACCGTCGACGATCAGATGCAATGCGCTCATGGCGTCCATCCCATCGGCGCTTTCGACAGCAGGCTTTTCGGCATCGTCTTGGCATTCTCGGCGACCGCGACACGGCCCTGCGAGGCGGCCACGATATCGGCCTGGGCGTCGATGCCCGGCATGATCTCGGTGGCGACGAGCCCTTTATCGCCGAGCCGCATGACGCAGCGCTCGGTGACGTAGAGAACATCCTGGCCCTGTTCGCGGGCGCGGTTGCCGGAGAAGGTGACGTGTTCGACACTTTCCACCATCTTGGTGAACTTGCCGGGTTTGGCGACCTTCACGCCTTCCTCGGTTAGTTCGATCTCGGCACCCGCCTCGAACCAGCCGGAGAAGACGATCTTCTTCGCGTGAGCGGTGATATCGACAAAGCCGCCGCAACCGGCCGTCAGATAGGGTTTCTTGCCGAGCTTGGAGACGTTAACGTTGCCCTCGCGGTCGACTTCGAGGAAGGAGAGGAACGACATGTCGAAGCCGGCGCCCTGGAAATAGATGAACTGCTGCGGCGAGGGCACGAAGGCGTCGGCATTCGAGGCGCAGCCGAAGGCGAAGCCGGTGAGTGGCATGCCGCCGACGGCGCCCTGCTCGATCGCCCAGGTGACCGCGTCGTGATGGCCCTCCTCGAGCAGGATGCGCGGCACCATGGCCGAAATGCCGAAGCCGAGATTGGCGGTCATGCCGGTTTTCAGTTCCATCGCCGCGCGGCGGGCGATCACCTTTTCCACCCCGTGCTCGGCGAGCGTGAAGCTCGACCAGGGGCGCATCACCTGACCCGAGATCGCCGGATCGTAATCGGTTTCGCAGGTCTGCTTCTGGTCGGGATCGATCACGACGAGATCGACGAGATGGCCCGGGACGCGCACATCATGCGGCCGCAGACTGCCAGCGGCAGTGACCCGCTCGACCTGGGCGATCACAAGCCCACCGTGGTTGCGCACTGCAATCGCCTGTTCGAGGCCGCCGAGATAGGCCCCCTCGTGCTCGTAGGTCAGGTTGCCGCGCTCGTCGGCGGTGGTGGCGCGCAGGATGCAGACGTTCGGTACGATATTGGGGAAATGCAGCCAGGTCTCTCCGGCGAAGTCGACGCGGGAGACGATCGGATCCGCCGCGCCGCGATCGTTCATCGCGCAGCCCTCACGCTTCGGATCGGCGAAGGTGTCGAGACCGACGCGGGTCAGCACGCCGGGACGGCGCGCGGCGGCTTCGCGGTGCATGTCGAACATGATGCCCGAGGGGACGTTGTAGGCGGCGACCCGGTCCTCGACGATCATCTTCCAGATTTCCGGCATCGGCAGGCTGGAAGGGCCGGACGGATAGGAACCGGCGAGCACGCGGGCGAGTAGGCCGTCCTGTGCGAGATAGTCCATGCCCTTGACGCCGTACATGTCGCCGGCGGCGATCGGGTGCAGCGTGGTGATGGCGCGCGGATGGCCTTCCGTCTCGAAGCGCTGGCCGAGCGCCTTCAGGACGAGGTCCGGGCAGCCGAGCGAGGACGACGAGGAGACCGTGACAACGGCCCCGTCGGGTATGCGCCTTACCGCCTCTGCCGCGCCGACGATCTTGCTCATGCCGCCGCTCCGTAATCGACGGTCTGTTTCGTGCCGGTCCGCGCGGCCTCGCGCACGGCGAAGGCGACGGCGAGCGACTTGACGCCATCCCAGCCCGACGCCGCGAGCGGGCCGCGACCCTCGACGGCGTCGATGAACTGGCTGACGCCCTGCCCGTAGAGATCGTGACGGGAGAATTCGATCGCCTCGCTGCCGACCTCGGTCACGAGTTCGACTTCGCCCAGCGGATCCTGGCTCATCACATTGCGGGCGAAGATCGAGCCTTCCGTGCCGTGAACTTCGAAACCGTTGCCGGCGAAACGGTGGGTGAAGCTCTCGTGGCTCATCACCATGGCGCCTGAGGGCATGGCCCAGACGGACATGGCGGAATCCTCCACCCCCTGGCCCATGCCGGAGGAGACCATCTGCGCCACGACCGCCTGCGGGTCCTCGCCGAGGATGAAGCGGGCGACGTCCGCATTGTGGACGGTGATGTCCGGAATCACGCCACCGCCCGCGCCGGGGTCGGTGATGCGCCAGCCCTGAAGATGCGGCGGCAGATGAACGGCGTGGAAGATGCGCATAGAGAGGATCTTGCCGATGCGGCCATCCTCGATCAGCTGGCGGACAGCGCGATGGCTGCCCGAGCAACGCAGATGGTGATTGGTGGCAAAGACCAGGCCGGCCTCCTCGGCGGCGCGAACCATTGAGGCGGCATCTTCCAGGCTCATCGCCAACGGCTTTTCGCACAGCACGTGCTTGCCGGCGCCGATTGCCGCCATCGCCTGATCGAGGTGCTTCTCGTTGGTGGTGGAGATATAGACCGCATCGACCGACGAATCGGCGAGGGCTTCGTCGAGATCGGTGCCGGAAGCCGGGATGCCATGCTCGGCGGCATAGGATTTCGCACGGTCCGCCGAGCCGCTGACCACACGCACTATTTCGCCTTTCTGGGCGCGGAACGCCGGGATCATGTATTGCGCGGCAATCGTGCTCGCCCCGATAAGCGCCCACTTCATGGCGATCTCCTCCTGTCGAACGTCCTTGATTTGGAACGTTCCTATTCTTGATCTCCGTCTTATTGGAACGTTCCAGACCGAGTCAACAGGTTTCGCGTTCGGCTGGAGAAAATTTTCGCGGGAAACGGACGCGGACCGGCCGGCAACCTCGCAAGAGGCGCCGGCCGTCCGTCCGGAATCAGGCTATGGGGTTCAGGATTTCTTCGGCGTCATGTCGACGCCGTTCCACCTGCCGACGAAGACAGGCAGATGCGGGATATAGTCTTCCGCGCCGTCACCGCCCGTCGACACCGCCATGGCGAACGAATTCTTCACCGCATTGCCGATGGGATTGGCGACGCCGGCGGCATCGGCCATCGATTCGAGATAGGTCATGTCCTTGCGGCCGTTGGTCAGCGTGAACTTGTGAGCCTCGCGATTGCCTTCGAGCGTATAGCCCATGAAGGTCTGGTAGAAGCCGCAATCCATCCGGCTGCCCCGGATGACGCTGTCGAAGCGCTCGGGCGAGATGCCCACCTTCTGCGCCAGCGTCAGCGCCTCCGCATAGAGCGCGCCATAGCCGAGCGAGAGGAAGTTGTTGAGCAGCTTCATCTTGTGGCCGTCGCCGATGCCGCCGATATGGACGATCCGGCCGGCCCAGGCCTCGATGACCGGGCGCACCCGCTCGAACACCGCGTCGGTGGCGCCCACCATGGTGTCGAGCGCACCCTCCCAGGCTTCCTTCGGCGTACGGCCGAGCGGCGCGTCGACGTAGTCGACCCCCATCTCCGCCAGTTCGGCGGCGAGCGCCAGCGTCGAGTTGGGCTCTGCGGTCGAACAGTCGACCACGACGGATCCTTTTGCCAGACCGGCCTTCAGCCCGCTTTCCCCGCGCACGATCTCTTCAACCTGGCTCGAGCCGGTGACGCAGAGGAATACGATCGAGGAGCTTTCGGCGATTTCCTTTGGCGATTTCACCTCGGTCGCCCCGCGCTGAACCATATCCTCGATCGGTTTGCGGTTACGGTGCCCCATGACGGTGAGCGGGTAGCCGTTCTCGACGATGTTTTTCGCCATGCCGTGGCCCATCAGGCCGAGACCGATAAAGCCAATCGTTTCTTTTGCCTGGGTCATGGATCAACCTCCCTTTGTCTGTGCAAGTCCCGCCTATAGATAGAGGCAGTCCGGCTCAAAGCCGAAACCTTTTTGGTTTCGATGCAAATCCATCCGTGATCTGGCGGATGCAACCATAGCCGCCTCCCCGCCGTTCTTCCGGTCCCGACGATACCGTCCCAACCCGCAACGGAGAGACCAAATGACCGCCATGACGCTCAAAGACCTGGCCGAAAAGATGCGCAAGATCGATTTCGGCATGCTTACCACCCGCACCAAAGGCGGCGCGCTCGGCAGCCGGCCAATGAGCAACAACGGCGAAGTCGAGTATCGCGGCGACAGCTACTTCTTCACCGATACGTCCACCACGACCGTCTCCGATATCGAAGCCGATGACAATGTCGGCCTGACGTTTACCGGCACACCGGGCATTCTCGGCGCGCCGCCGATCTTCATCGCCCTCGAAGGCAAGGCCAGGCTTATCCGCGACAAGGCGCTGTTCGCCGAACATTGGGACAAGGACCTCGACGTCTGGTTCGAGGACGGCATCGACACGCCGGGTCTGGTGATGATCCATGTCCGTGCCGAGCGCATCCACTACTGGGACGGCAAGGACGACGGCGAGGTGATCCTGTAAAGCCCGCGCCATCCGCATACCGAGATGCCAGCCACCCTTCTCCCCGCAAGGGGGAGGGGGCCCGACATCTTGACCTCCCCTCATCATTGCCAAACCGCCTGCCGGTTCACATATAGGCGCGATGAACACGCGTCCCGAGCCTCGGACCTTTCAGGTCCTTTCCACCCGACAAGTCACCCCGAACATGCGCCGCGTCACAATCGGCGGGCCCGCCATGGCGGGGTTTCCGCCCGCTCAGGACGGTGGCTATTTGAAACTGATGCTTCCCGGCGAGGCGGACAGGCCATCGGTGCGGACCTACACGATCCGCCGGCAGACCGCCGATGCGCTCGATATCGATTTCGCGCTGCACGGCGAGGCCGGAAGCGGCGGACCGGCGGTGGCATGGTCGCTGAGCGCGAGCGCCGGCGACGAGATCACGGCCGGCGGGCCGGGACCGGCCAAGCCGCTGCCCGACGGCGCCGAGTGGTATTTTGCGGTGGGCGACATGACCGCGCTGCCCGCCATTTCCGTCAATCTGGAAGCACTGCCAGCCGACGCCGTCGGCGATGTGGTGATCGAGGTGCAGACGGAAGCCGACCGGCAGGAACTCGACCATCCCGAGGGTGTAACCATCCATTGGGTGATCAATCCCGAACCGGGCCATCATCCGGAACTGCTGGAGGAGGCCGTCCGCGCCATTACCTGGCGGCCGGGCCGGGTCTACGCCTGGTCGGCGACCGAGTTCGAGGTCATGCGGCGTCTGAGGACCTATCTGCGCGCCGAGCGCGGGCTCGGCCCCGATCAGCTCTACATTTCCAGCTACTGGAAACAGGGTCTCGAAGAGGACAGCCACCGCGTCATCAAACGCGCCGATGCCGAGGAGGCACGGGCGTAAGTCCTGTTTCGGCTCTTGCTTTCAATACTTGTTGAACCTTCAATTTGGCATTCTGCGGCAGACAAGCAAGGTCTGAAGTCGGCCCGACTTCCCGCATCCTCGCCAAAGTTGCATGGCAGCTGCGGGCGCCAACGATAAATGCGGCATCCCGACGACCGTTCAGGATCGCATCAGCATTCGATCGAGACAGGTTTCCTCCGCTTTCACGTCGACCTTGGCAAACCGGCTTCGGGAACCGGTTCTGCTGCGTTCAAAGAGTGAAATGCCGAGGCGCCGCTCAAGGGATTGAACCCGCCTGCCGGGCGTCGATCGGGGCAGATCCGGAACATCAGCCACTCGGCGAAAGCTTCCATGGTCGGCGCCCAACATCGCGCACTTGGCGAAGATCAAATGCAGGGTCTGGAATCGAATAATCCGCCTTCTCGTCCAAAAAGCGAAAGCAAGATTTCTAATCGATGTTCAGGGTGTCCTGACATAGTTGCGAAAACTCGTGTTTCCGGGTTTTCAGGCAGCTCTTGATTGTGAATGGGTTCAACCCGCCGCATACCTCTCTCATCTCTGACTGGCACATGCTGGCTGTGACCCAAAATGCCTGGCAAACGGGAGACAGCTTCGAGCTGTTCTCCTCGACGCATGCCGATATGGCATCAGGCGTAAGCCGCCACGGCCGTAGACAAACCGAGCGGATTTCCGCTCCGCACGTTTCCTTGACCGCGGCCGAGGGCGCTGCGGCCATGGCGGCCTGCAGCGATATGAACAGGCTCAAGGCCGCGATGAACGCTCGGCTCCAAGTAAAACGACGACCTGCAATTGGCGCAGTTTTCGCGATTTTCTTAAAGCAGAGGTTTCGTTGGAACCGCCCTTCGGGTTGGCGCATGGGGGTCAATCTCCTGGTTGTCCTGAAAGCATCGGTCGGGGATCCAGACGGACCGAAGGGGATGAGGAACGAGGTTCGAAGGGCTCTGTTCGCGCGGCGACCGGAATGTGTCAGCGCGTCACGAGCGGTTTGGGCTTCTTTTCGGTCCATTCCGGTGGCAGCCCGTAATTGGCCGCGATGGCGCCCAGCACTCCCGGCGCCCGGCCGAATGCTTCACACGCGGGATATTTTGGTTTTCCGCCAAGCCAGGATTGCACTCCGTGTTTTGACGGAAGGGAAATGTCCAACATCTTTGGCTCCTTGCCCGTGATAAGCATTCTGGAAAAGTCACTCGCGAACTTGGATGCGAGGCCATAGGCGTCGCCCACCTCCGAAACGCGAGGGTTGTCCTGGATTGCGTTTGCGCCGCGAGCCCAGACGATTGCCGCGCGCTGAACGCCGCCGCTATCGACGGCCTCCGCTTCGACAGCCAACCCGCCCAGGCCGATGGGCAGTCGCGGCACGCTGACGAAGGGAACATCGCTGGGTATGGCAAAACCGCCGCCCACGGTGACGACGGTGGCAATTCCTGCCGCCGTCTTGTTCGTCGGAACGACGTCGGTAATGACGGACCGGACCGTGAGATCCGCAGGCTGGCCGGCTGGTACCATCCGGTATTTGTCGCTCAGCGCGACGCAGAGAGCCCTATCCAGTGCATTGGATACCAGTGAACGGTCGGCTTGCGATTTGACGCGGGATGCTGCGCCAAATGCGTAGGTGGTCGGCACGATGCTGGCCGTCTTCACCGCGGCCAGACCTTGGGCGTCGACGTAGATTCGCTTCTTTGACAGCTTTCCCTTGGGAGCACCGAGATTGCTGTAGGAGGTCAGTGTTCCGGCGTCCTTCATCGGCACCGCGGCACATCCGGACAGCGCAACAAGCACCGATAAGGCCAGGCTGAGATCTCTCAACGGGAACCGAAGCGGAGAGGCGGCAGATCCCCGGAATGAGAAAATTGATGGATTGTTGCTCACGCTTTATCGCCTCCGTCACAAATGTTGGCGGAAGGTTGCGGACGGAGGATTGCCGCAGCATTACAGGCTGGTCTGACGGCGACTGATGATGCGCATTTCCGGCTACTCCAAGACATAGACGTAGGCATACGCGTAGGCGCAGTCCGGGATGATCTGCTCCGCCAGGGGACGCAGGCCACCGCCAAAAGCCTTCGACACCTGGGCGGCGGCAATTGTTGCCAATGAGCCAGCGAACAGTGCCCGGCGGCTCAACAGGAATTGCCCGCGCTTTTTCATGTCTTGCGGGGCGACGGGATTTTCGTGGTCGTCGATCATGCTCACTCCTGGGAAGGGGGTGCCCCGCCGAGCAGACAAGGCGGTCAGCCTTGCCAGTGCCATTAAGATCGGCAGGACAAACCGATGCTTGGTTAGAAGGGATTGCGCGGATCGGTCAGCAGTTCCGGATCGGGTACAACCGATTTGCTCGCCACATTTGCCAGCATCTGGTGCGCCATGTGGAATCCGAAGTCTTCGGAGATCGCCTTCTTCCAATGTCTCGACAGGATGTTGTGGGTCGCCCAGCGCGTATAGCGCGGCCGTTTCATCGTGTAGCGGGCGAGGTCCCAGGCCCTGTCGAGAAGCTCGTCTCGGGGAAATATTTCGTTGACGAGGCCGAGTTCGAGGGCCATTGGCGCCAGAATGGATTTCGCCGCGTAGATATAATAGGCGGCGCGTTTTGGCCCCATCAGGGCTTGCAGCGCCATGCCTTGTCCGTCGCCCGGAGGGCTTCCCAACCAGAAGTGAGGATCCATGAAATCCGCGTCCGGCGCTGAAAAGGTGACGTCGGACAGCAGCGCGAATTCCGTATGGACGCCGGGACCGTTGACGGCCGCAATCGTGGGAATATCGATGCTGTAGATGAAGCTCTCTATATGCTTCCACCCGTCCATCATCCGCTGGAAGATATGGTCCGGGTCCAGCTCCGCCGCCGGTTTCGGATTGAGCCCTTTCGGATCGCCCATCATCCATTTGTCCCCTGTGCCGGTCAGGATCAGCACCTGGTTCTCGGGATCGTTGCCGACATCCTGCCATACGCGGGCCCATGCATTGTGGGCGGCATGGGTATGTCTGTAGGGGCCGTCGTCGGTGTGCATGCGAAGCTCGATGATGCCGCCCTGGCGCCGCATCTTGAAAAAGCTCTCATAACGCGTCGCATAGTCTTCGAACGATGTCGGGGCGGCATAGCCCTTCCATTCCGCGCGCGGATCCCAGGTCATCAGTACTGACCCCGGTAATGGGCGTTGAAGGGCGCGGTCGGGATGTGCTCGAGGATCCTGGCCGTGAGCGAAGTCGAACGGCGTCTTGCCCATGATGTGCAATTGTCGGTTTTCATAGTGGTTGCTCTCGTTTCAACGCCGCCTCAGGCTGAAGAGGCGGCTCGCGAACAACGATGAAACGCAACAGTTGCATGGACATTACAGGCTGAGACATCAATGCCGTCGCGCGCCGGTTGCGGGCGAAGCATTCTCATTTTTCTGCAAGACGCCGGTAGGCCGTTGGCTGCATGTGACAGGGTTCCTGAAATGAACGCTGCGCAGACAGGCTCGGGCCGTTCCGATCTCTCAAGGAAGGCGCGAGAGGCCGGGACGCCTTGCTGGTCCGGGAACCGAGGACTGCTTTTCGGGCTTAAAGCCGCATTGTCACTTTCGCGCCGACGGAGCCGCTTTCGATGCTGACGCACCCGCCGTGTTTTTCGGCGATTTGCTTTACCAGGCTCAATCCAAGACCTGCCCCGCGGCTGTTCGGGACAACGCGATAGAAGGGCTCGAACACCAGTTCCTGATGATCTGCGGGTATGCCGGGCCCTTCGTCGCTCACGCTGATTTCGCCATCTGCCAACGCGGACACCGTGATTGTCCCGCGGCCGCCGCCGTGATCGATGGCGTTGCGGATGAGATTGTCGATCGCTCGGCGAAGGGCGGAGCTGTCGCCTTCGCGCTCGGCGGGCATTTCGTCGCCATCAAAAGAAATCTCGTAGCCCGCCGCGATTGCGAGCGGCGCGAGATCCGCCACCGCTATACGCGCGATCTCGATGAGATCTACCGTTTCGTCGAGATCGGCCGTTTGGCCGCTGCGCTCAAAATCGAGAAGCTGTTCGGCCATCTCCGCCAACCGCGCAACGTCATCCAGCAATCGTCTTCGCTCCAGTCCTTCGGACATGCCCTCAATCCGCGTCTGCATGATGGCGATCGGCGTCCTCAGCTCATGCGCCGCGTCGATCAAAAAGCGCCGGCGTTTCCTGAACTCGTTCTCAATACGGTCGAGCGCGCCGTTAAACGCGGTCACCAGAGGCGAAACTTCTTTGGGGATGCCAGCCAGAGGAAGGCGGTCTCCATGCCGGTGGGGTTCGATTTGCGATGCCATGTCAGCGACGTCGCTTACCCTCGTGATTGCACGCCCGACAATTTGGGGAACCGCGAGAAAGATCGCCGGCAGCGCGATTGCAAGAAGCGAGAGGTAGATCGGATAGGCCTCCGCGAGGATCGCAAGGACAGGCCACCCCTTGCCCGCGGTACCGCCATAGAGAATTCTGACTTCCCCGATCGACGTCGCGACGTCTTCGACCGAAGCGATTTCGCGCACACCGCTTGCCCCACGAATATCGGCCGAATGAAACAGATGCACGAGCGGAACAACATCGGCATAGGTTGCGGGGACTGTTCCATGGGTGAGAGAAGCCCCGTCGGTTGTGGCGGCCACGAACCAGAGTCCGTGGTTCCGCTCGATCAACAATCGAAATGCCGGTGTTTCTCTGAGTGTGAGCGCACCTTGGGAATCGCGCTCGATCGCCTCGGCCACGGCGGACTTGACCTCTTGCTCGATTGCGATATTCGGCGAAAGAACCATCGTGGCATAGACGGAAAGCCCGATGATAACGACGGCAATAACGGCCGTGATCACGAGACTGAGTTGCCAACTCAATCTCCATCGGAGCGAGGGATTGGATTGACGCCCGGCGTTCATCATTCCTCCCTCAGAAGATAGCCGACCCCTCGGATATTGTGGATCGATACCCCCGCATTGGCGTCCGCCAACCGCTTGCGCAGCCTGGAAATATGCGCATCGAGAGCGTTGGACTGGATCTCCTCCTGGTAGTTGTAGACCGCATCCTCGAGCGTCGAGCGAAGGACGGTCTTTCCATTCCGCTTGGCAAGCGCCTGAAGGACCAGGAGTTCCCGCCTTGGTAGGTCGAGCGGCACGGAGCCTGCCATGACATGGAGATGCAGCGGGTCGATGTGCAATCGCCCTACCCGGATGGTCTGTTCCTCAAGGGTTGGGGGTCGCCGGAGCAGCGCTCGCACCCGTGCCATCAGTTCCTCGATGAGAAACGGCTTTCCGAGGTAATCGTCCGCGCCGAGGTCCAGACCCTCCACGCGCTCCATCGGCTCATTTCTGGCCGTCAGCACGATGACGGGCGTATCGACGCCGGCTCGCCTCAACTTCGGAATGAACGTCAGGCCCTCGCCATCGGGCAACCGCCGGTCCAGGAGTATGGCGTCATAGGTGTTTTGAAGTGTGAGCTCCAAAGCATCTCCGAGATTCAAGGCGTGGTCGGTGACAATGCCCTGCCTGCTCAGCGCCGCCGACAGCGCATTCGCCAACTCCCTTTCATCTTCAATCAGCAAGAGTCTCATGGCTTCTTCGCGTCCTGTGCAGTCAGCAGTCTTTCCTGCCAGGATTGCAACAGCATTACGGGGATACCAAGACATGGGGGCAGGCCTTCCTTCAGACCGATGCCAGAATGTCCTGGATCAGGTCGGCCTGCTGCACGGGTTGCCATTGCAGCTTTTGGCTCGTCAGCACACTGGATGCGGGGACGTCCATTCTTGCGATCCGGTCAAGCCATCCGAAGTGGCGTGCGGACTCGTCTTCGGAAAGCGACTTAACCGGCAGGTTCAGCCGTCTGCCGATCGCTTCGGCGACGTGGCGGACCGGCACACCTTCTTCGCTGACTGCATGGTAGCGCTCGCCGCTCACACCGCTCTCGAGCACAAGGCTGTAAAGCCGGGCGGCGTCGAGCCGATGAACGGCCGGCCAGCGGTTTTGTCCGTCGCCGACAAAGGCAGAGACACCGTGTTTGCGCGCATGATCCATCAGGTAGGATGCAAATCCCTGCCGGTTCTGATCGTGGACCTGCGGCATCCTGATCACCGACACGCTGACGCCGCTGTCGGCCAGCGCCATCGCCACCTGTTCCGATACCCGTGGCATGCCATGCGCGCCCGCAGGCAGAATGTCGGTCTCGGTGGAAACCCGCCCCATCAATGGCGGCAGGCCCGCCGTGACGATGAACCTCTTGCTCGAGCCGGCAAGGGCGCTGCCCATCGTCTCGATCGCAATGCGATCCATCTCGCAATTATCAGCCATGCGGGAGAAATCATGATCGAAGGCCGTGTGAATGACGGCGTCGGCCTGCTCTGCGCCACGGCGCAAGCTTTCCAGATCACGCAGATCGCCGTGCAGGACGTCACATCCGGCTTGCCGCAAGACTTCGGCAGACGCATCCGACCGCGCAAGTCCCAGAACCTGATGTTTGTCGTTGAGCAGGGTGGCCACGATCGCCGAACCGACGAACCCGGTCGCGCCGGTCAGAAAAATCCGCATTTGGATACCTGCATATTTCCTTGCCGGAGCCGGCCGCGTCTCTGAGAGCAGACCGCATTTGTGCACGTCTTCACCAAGGCACGGTTCCATTTTCATCCGAGAAGGTCCCGGTCGGACCGTCATCGCCGATCAGGGCAAGATGCACCGGTTCCCGCGCACCCTCTTCGACGCTGCGCGTGCCGTTGAAGTTGTTGAGCGCGGTCGAGGTAAAACCGGGGCAGGCGGCGTTGACCTTGATGTTGGTACCTTCGAGTGCCAGCGCAAACGCCAGCATCACGGCATGCGCTGCCGCCTTCGACACGGAGTAATTGCCGAACATCCGCCGGTGCGGATTGGTGGGGTCGGAATTGAGCGTCAGCGATGCGCCCGAGCTCCCGGTGATGACGATGCGGCCCGCAGGCGCCTCGCGCAGAAGCGGAAGCATGGCCTGTGTCACGGCAATGACGCCGAACACATTGGTCTCGAACACAGTCCGGATGTCGGCAAGAGGCGCGTCCGTCAACAGGTTCGTCCTGACGGCCTCCGCGAAGTCCTGGCTTGGCTTCGCCCGGGAAATTCCGGCGTTGTTCATCAGGATATCAAGACGGCCGAACCGGGCACGAATGAGAGCGGCCGCCTGAGCGATGGATGCCTCATCCGTGACGTCGAGCTGAATTGCATGGGCTCGCGCTCCGATTTCCTGCGCCACCCTCTCGCCCTTTGCGATATCGCGCGCGCCGACAATCACTGTCAGTCCTTTTGCAACCAGATCCCTTGCGATCTGGAGGCCGATTCCTTGAGTAGCGCCCGTGACGAGAGCTATGCGTTCGTCCGACATGATGAGTCCCTTGTTTCTCTGCTGGCCTTTTTGGGCTCAGCGACGTATTAAACGGAACAGTCTTCCGTCTCTATACGGAACAACGTTCCGTTTAACAAGCGTTGATTGGCGAATTGGGAGAATCATGTCTGAGAGATCGTCGGAACGGACCGTGCGCGCGGATGCGCAACGCAACATCGAGACGCTGGTACGGACCGCACGAGACGTGTTCGCCACATCGGGGGTCGAAGCGCCGATGCGTGAGATCGCCGAAAAGGCAGGTGTCGGCGTCGGGACGATCTACCGCAACTTTCCGCAGCGCTCGGATCTGATTGCAGCAGTGTTTCGCAGTGAGGTCGACGCCTGCGCGGATGCCGCGACCAGTCTTGCGGAAGCCTTTCCTCCGGGAGAGGCGCTCGATCGCTGGATGCAACGTTATGTCGACTTCATCGTTGCCAAGCGCGGACTGGCTGCCGCCCTGCATTCGGGAGATCCGGCGTTCGAAGCGCTGCCGGCCTATTTCGACAGCCGGTTCGAGCCCGCACTGCAAAGGTTGCTCGATGCCGCCGTCACCGCCGGAGAAATACGCCCCGACGCAAATCCGTATGATCTCCTGCGAGCAGTCGCGAGCCTGTGCATGCCGTCAAGCAACGGAGATCCGTCTGCGGCTCGCCGACTGGTGGCGCTGCTGGTTGACGGATTGCGCTACCGCGCGAGCGGTCCGCAGGATACGAGCGTGAGTCCCCTACATGAGCACGACCAGATGCCGAGCAAATCGTCTCACCCAGATTAGGCGCGCTGGCTTTCCGGCACGCCGCCGGTCCGCCTCGACAGAATAGCGTCCGATATGATCTCGAAGAGGTGATCCGCGCGCGGCACGAGCGGGGGCTGGTCGGCAAGCCACGCCAGGGCGCTGATCAGTGCGAAGAGATCATTGCCATCCATGTCCTGCCGCGCCAGCCCTTTGGTTTGCGCCCGTTGCAGAAGCTCGGCTCCCGCTTGGCGCAGATCGACACATGAGGAATGCAGGGCGGAGTTTTCGTCCGCGATCGCGGCCACCATCGGCGTGATGACGCCCTTGTAGCTGTGTGTCACCACGATCGCCTCGCGCAGCCAGCTCAACAGCGCCTCGTCGGCCTGTTCGCACCGGGTCAGTTCGCCGGCCCTCGCGGCCAACGCGTCGAAACTTGTGCGGAGCAAGGCCTCCAGCAAGGCTTCGCGCGTCGGAAAATGGCGATGCAGAGTGCCATCGCCAACTCCCGCCTTGCGGGCGATGTCCCGCAGCGACGCGTCGGCGCCCTCCCCGGAAAGAAGATCGCGGGCGACGGCAAGGATGTGGTCGTAGTTCTTTCGGGCGTCAGATCTCATGACATCTCTTGACAAATGGAGCGGCGCGCCGTTTAAGCGGGGCATCGCTCCACATAATGCGGGGCAGTGCTCCAGCTGTAGCACGTCGGCCTTGGAAGGACAAAGCCATGTCAACTGAAACAATGAAAGCCGTCCGGATCCACGCCTTCGGCGGCCCGGAAGTTCTGCAATATGAAGATGCTCCGAAACCCTTGCTACAGCCGGGCGAGGTCCTGGTTCGCGTCCATGCGATAGGCATCAATCCTCCCGACTGGTACCTGCGCGACGGCTACAGGGCCCTGCCGCCGGAATGGCGCCCGCAGGTGGATTTCCCACTCATTCCGGGGACCGACATTTCCGGAACTGTCGAAGCGGTCGGCGAGGATGTGGAGGGATTTGCCACCGGCGACGAGGTCTATTCCATGGTGCGCTTTTTCAGCGTCGGGGAAAGCAAGGCCTATGCGGAATATGTCACCGTGCCGGCGTCGGAGCTTGCGAAGAAGCCGAAAGGCATCGATCACGTCCACGCAGCGGCCGCGCCGATGTCGCTGTTGACCGCCTGGCAGTTCCTGGTGGAACTCGGGCACAGCGAACCGAACCCGCTGCAGCCAAGCCTGCATCAGCCGGTCCCGCTTGAGGGCAGGACCGTGCTGGTCAACGGGGCTGCGGGCGGTGTCGGCCATTTCGCGGTGCAGGTGGCGCGGCTGAAAGGCGCGCGGGTCATAGCCGTGGCTTCGGGCAAACATGAAGCCACCCTGCGCGACCTCGGCGCCGACGAATTCATCGACTACACCAAAACCCCTCCCGAGGACGTCGCCCGCGACCTCGATCTTGTCGTCGATGCGGTGGGTGGCGCGACAACGGGTCGTTTTCTCCAGTCCCTGAAGCGGGGAGGAGCCTTGTTTCCGGTCTACCCGCTGGGCTTTACGGATGCCGAGGAGGCCGCAAAGCAGGGCATCACGGTCTCCGCAACCCAGGTCCGTTCCAGCGGAGCGCAACTGGCGGAGCTTGCCCGCCTGCTCGACGACGGGACGATCCGCGCGGTCATCGACAGCACCTATCCGCTTGCCGAGGCGCGTCAGGCGCATGAACGGGCAGCCAGGGGCCATATCCAGGGAAAGATCGTGCTGACCGTTGGCTCATGAACGGGAGAAACGACATGCTCATACTCATGGGGTACATCCACATCGAGCCGCAGGACGTCGACGCATTCGTCCGCGACGTCGGCACGATCGGTCTCAGCACGAAAGCCGAAGAGGGATGCCTGTTCCATGCCATCACCCTGGATGACGGACCAACCGGACGCTTCCTGGTCGCCGAGCGCTGGCGGGATCAGGAAGCGCTGGCAACCCATCTGGAAAGGGTGGAGACGTTGGCATTCCTGAAGACCTCGGGCGGCCGGATGAAAGGTGACCTTCAAACCTACGAGGTGACGGAGAAAATTCCCAGATCCGGTGACTGGACATGACAGGCACGGCCGATGGCACGGCGGGCTGCCCCGATCCGTCGAGCTCTGCTCAATGAGGCGAGGCCCGTCAGCGGGGCCCACGAATGCGATCCATGCCCACCGATAGATAGCGATGGGCACAGAAGAAATTTATTCTTGTTTACAGCGGGTTAGACCGGATCACCGCGTAAAATCGGCGGCGTTCGGATGGACCTGAATCACTCCCACTCGATGGTGCCGGGTGGCTTCGAGGTGATGTCGTAGGTGCAGCGGTTGATGCCCTTGACCTCGTTGATGATACGGGTCGCGGTCTCGCCGAGGAAATCATGGCTGAAGGGGTAATAGTCCGCCGTCATACCGTCGACCGAGGTCACCGCGCGGAGTGCGCAGGCATAGTCGTAGGTGCGGCCATCGCCCATCACGCCAACGGTGCGCACCGGAAGAATTGCCACGAAAGCCTGCCAGATGGCGTCATAGAGGCCGTGCTTGCGGATCTGGTCGATGAAGACGGCATCGGCACGGCGCAGGATTTCGAGCTTCTCGCGGGTGATCTCGCCGGGGCAGCGGATCGCCAGCCCCGGACCGGGGAACGGATGGCGGCCGATGAAGTGATCGGGCAGGCCCAGTTCGCGGCCAAGCTCGCGCACCTCGTCCTTGAAGAGCTCGCGCAGCGGCTCGACGAGCTTCAGGCCCATCTTTTCCGGAAGACCGCCGACATTGTGGTGCGACTTGATCGTCACCGACGGGCCGCCGGAGAAGGAAACGCTTTCGATGACATCCGGATAGAGCGTGCCCTGGGCGAGGAATTCCGCGCCCTCTATCTCGCTCGCGTGCTTCTGGAAAACGTCGATGAACAGCTTGCCGATGATCTTGCGCTTGGTCTCGGGGTCGGAGACACCGTCGAGTTCGCCGAGGAACAGGTCCTGCTCCTGCGCATGGATCAGCTGCATGTTGTAGTGGTCGCGGAACATGGTGACCACTTCCTCCGCCTCGTGGAGGCGCAGAAGCCCGTGATCGACGAAGACGCAGGTGAGCTGGTCGCCGATGGCCTCGTGGATGAGGACGGCGGCAACTGAGGAATCGACGCCGCCGGAGAGGCCGCAGATCACCTTCTTGTCGCCGACCTGTTCACGGATCCGGGCGATCGCCTCCTCGCGATAGGCGCCCATGGTCCAGTCGCGCTTGCAGCCTGCAATGTTGACGAAGTTCTCGTAAAGCTTCTTGCCGTGGGGCGTGTGGTGGACTTCCGGATGGAACTGCACCGCGTAGAAGTGACGGGAAACGTCCGCCGTGACCGCAAACGGCGCGTTGGGCGAGGTTCCGTAGACCTCGAAGCCCGGCGCGATTTCGCTGACATGGTCGCCATGGCTCATCCAGACCTGTTCCCGCTCGGTCTCGAACCAGCCGTCGAGCAGATCGAGATCGCCGTTTTTCGGGGTGACGAAGGCGCGGCCGAATTCCGCGGTCATGTGACCGCTCTCCACCTTGCCGCCGAGCATGTGCATCATCGCCTGCTGGCCATAGCAGATGCCGAGAACCGGGACACCGAGTTCGAAGACCTTCTGCGGCGGCAACGGCGCGCCTTCCGAAAACACCGACGCGGGGCCGCCCGACAGGATCACCGCCTTGGGCCTGGCTTCGGCGAGATAGGCCTCGGTGACGTTGTTGAAGGGGTGGATCTCGCAGTAGACGTTGAGTTCGCGCAGACGCCTTGCGATGAGCTGTGTCACCTGGCTTCCGAAATCGATGATGAGGACGAATTCGGGGTGAGAGAGTTCGAACGTATCGGTCATGGACAGCGCTTACGCCAATGTGGAGGAGGTTTCAATTCCCCGCATTGCAGCATCGGCGATAAAACGCAAGCCGGCCGGGAACATCGGCGGTGGATGCACGTTCCTTCACGGCAAGTCCCCGAAAAAACCGTCCCCACGCAACGGAGGAACGTCACCATGGCCATCAAGGATCTGAGCGACCTGTTCGAACATACGCTCAAAGACATCTACTTCGCCGAAAACCACATTCACAAAAGCCTTCCGAAAATGATCGAGAAGGCCTCGAACGCCTCGCTGTCGAAGCTGTTCAAGGACCATCGCGAGGAGACCGCCGGGCAGATCGAGCGCCTGGAAAAGGTGTTCGAGATCCTCGGCAAGAAACCTTCGGGCGAGGAATGCCCCGCAATCGAGGGCATCGTCGAGGAAGCCGAGGAACTGATGGACGAGGTCAAGGACGGCGCCACGCTGGATGCGGCACTGATCGCCGCCGCCCAGGCCGTCGAACACTACGAGATCACCCGCTACGGCACGCTTCTGACGTGGGCCAAGGAACTCGGCCATGACGACGTGATTCCGCTTCTGCGCGACACGATCGATCAGGAAAAGAGCGCCGATGACAAGCTCTCGCGGCTGGCGGAAGACCGGCTCAACAAGAAAGCCGCATAACCGCAGCCTCTCCCTCCGAGGCCTTCAGGCCCCGCTTCGGCGGGGCTTTTTTTCGTCTCAAGGCGCGATCCGGCCGGATTCGAGATCGGCGCGGAGCCTGTCGACGGCTCCGGCCAGGTTCTCGTCGACGACATGGAGGTACTGGGTCCAGTCGTCATAGTGATGAAGCTCGGCGGCGCCGTCGGAAATGCCTCTCAGGCAGATGGCCGGCACGCCGCGCTCCATGCAGGCGCGGACCACGGCAAAACTCTCCATGTCCACCATGTCGGCGTCGATCGCGTCGTAGGTGCCGCCCGATACGATATTGGCGCCCGTCGACAGCCTGCCCTTCGGCACGTCGCCGATCTCGTAGGGCAAAGCGATATCGGCGGGAAGATCGAGAAACGGCGTGCAGCCCTTTTCGAAGCCCAGGGGAGAAGCATCCATATCGCGGTAGGAGACGGCGGACGCCTGATAGACCCTGCCCTGCTCAAGCGCGCGCGAGCCGGCCGAGCCCAGCGAGACGACGAGATCCGGCCGGTCGGAAATCAGCGTAGCGGTGGTGTTGATCGCCGCCTCCACCGGGCCGACGCCGATGAAGAGCGGGGTGAAGCGCGCCTTCAGGTGATCGCCATACTCGGCGGCGACCGCCATCAGGAAGAGCACACGCCTGCCGGCGATCTCGACGATGTGCGGATGCCCTGTCTCGCTCATCCGGCAAGCCCCTCGCGGCCGCGCACCGCCATCAGCGTGCCGGTCATCGAGGCGATCAGCTTGGCGGGACCATCGCCGATCGCGTAGCCGCGGCCGTCGGAGACGATGATGTTGGACCCGGGCTTGGTGACCTCGCCACGAAACAGGAACCGCTCGCCGCGACCGGGCGAGAGAAGGTTGATCTTGAATTCGATGGTCAGGACGGCGGAATCCTCGGGCATGACGGTGAGCGCGGCATAGCCACAAGCCGAATCCAGCACGGTGGAGAGAATGCCCGCATGGAGAAAGCCGTGCTGCTGGGTGAGTGCCTCGGAATAGGGCATTTCGATCTCGACGACGCCGTATTCGACGTTCGACAGTTCCGCGCCGATGGTTTTCATCACCTTCTGACGCGCGAAACTCTCGGTCACGCGCTCGCGAAAACGGGAACTGGGTCGCTCTTCCATCTCTTCGGCATCCATTGTGTGGCCTTTCGCAGTTGCGAAAGTGCCAAGAGGCGGCGCGATCCGCAAGAGGCGAAGGGCGGAAGGATCAGCCGTTCAACTGGCGAATGGCGATATTGAGATAGGCGGCGAAGGCCACCCAAACCGCATAGGGCATGAAGAGGAACGCGGCGATCCGGTCGCGCCGCCAGGTTGCGAAGATGAAGGCCATGATCGCGAAGAACATCAGCACCACGACGATGATCGCCCAGCCCGGCTTGTGAAGGACGAAGAAGACCGGAGACCAGATGTAATTGAGGACCATTTGCAGGACCCAGAGACGCAACGGTGTCTCCGAGGTTCGATTCCAGACACGGGCACCTGCGATCGCGATCAGAATGTAAAGAAAAGTCCAGACCGGGGCGAAGACCCAGGACGGCGGATTGAGCACCGGTTTGACGAGATTTTGGTACCATTCGTCCGGGGCGGACACCATGCCTATCAGCAGACCGCCGCCGACCGTAAGTACAAGAAATGCCAGCAGTATCCTGATACGCATGTTAGGACTTTCGGATATGGACTCTAGTGCGCATAACGCGCCAGACGATGGGGAGTTCAGCCGCGCCGCCGGAAAAGAGCAAAAAAGAATCCGTCCGTCCCGGTGCGTGCCGGGGAAAGCAGAAGCCCCTGCCCTTCACCGGCCAGAGGAGCATCGACCTCACCGCTGACTGCGTCGCGCCAGATCTCCGCGGCGTCGAGAGGCTCGAAGTCCGGATAGCGGTCGAGAAAGGCACGGGTGCGATCCGTATTTTCATCCGGCAGAACCGAGCAGGTGACATAGGCGAGCGACCCGCCGGGCTTGACGTAGACGGAGGCCTTGTCGAGCACTTGGTCCTGGTCCGCCATGCGCTTTTCGAGATTGTCGGGCGTCAGCCGCCATTTGGCATCGGGCCGGCGTCGCCAGGTGCCGGTTCCCGTGCAGGGCGCATCGATCAGCACCCGGTCCATCCTCCCCTCGAGCGGTGCCAGACTTTCGGCATCCTCGAGGAGCTGGACGTTTCGGACGCCAGCGCGCTTGAGCCGCTCGACCATCGGCGCGAGACGGCGACGGTCGGAATCATAGGCGTGAATCTGTCCGGAGTTTTCCATGCTTGCCGCCATGGCGAGCGTCTTGCCGCCGCCACCGGCGCAATAATCGAGCACCTGCTCGCCCGGCTTCGCTCCGGTCAGCAGCGCCGCGAGCTGCGATCCCTCGTCCTGGACCTCGAAGAAGCCCTTGGCGAACGCCACTTCGGAGGTGGCGGCGGCCTGGCGTCGCGCACCATCGGGGGCGGGCACGCGGATGCCGGCGGGCGCCAGCGCGGTTTCGTGGGCACCCGGGGCCTTCAGGCCGCGCAACACCTTGGCGCGGTCGGCTTTCAGCGTGTTGACCCGCAGGTCGAGCGGCGCGCGGCCGGCGAGCGCCTGCGCTTCGGCGATCCAGTTCCCACCGAAAGCCGCCTGGAAATGCGGGACGGTCCATTCCGGGATATCGGCCTGCACATGATCGGGCGCGGAAGCCAGATCCCTGCCCATCAAGGCGGCGAGATCAGGGACGGACTTCGTTTCGGGTGCGAATCGGTCGCCGTCGAGTTCGCCGGCGAGCGCTTCGGGCCTGTAGCCCCACTGACGCAGCAGGACGGCTGTTACCAGATCGATCGGCGCATCGCCGTCCATCAGCCAGGCATGCGAGGCCTTCATCCGCAGCGCGTCGAGGACAAGATTGGAGATCGCGGCACGGTCGCCGGAGCCCGCAAAACGGTGAGAAACGCCCCAGTCGCGCAGGGCGTCGGGCACGGGGCGATGGCGCGCCCCGAGATCGGCCAGCACTTCCGCCGCCGCCTGCATTCGTCCGCCCAGACGCATTTTCGTTCTCCCGCCTCGATTTAACGACCGATAGTGCCGGCGGTTATTGTCAGATACAGCGGCCGCCGTCCACTTCCATGGCGACGCCGGTGATCATCGAGGCCTCGTCAGAGCAGAGAAAACAGGCCGCGTTGCCGAGATCCTCGGGGGTCGAGAAGCGGCCGATCGGAATGGAGGCGAGAAATTTCGCGCGGATTTCCGGCGTGTCCTCGCCCATGAAGGATTTGAGAAGCGGCGTCTCGCCGGCGACCGGGCAGAGCGCGTTGACGCGGATACCTTCCGGCGCCAGCTCGACCGCCATCGACTTGGTGGCGGTGATCATCCAGCCCTTCGACGCGTTGTACCAGCTCAGCCGTGGCCGCGGGCTCAGCCCCGCCGTCGAGGCGAGATTGAGGATGGCGCCCGAGCGATTTCGTTTCATATGCGGAACGAAATAGCGCGCCATCAGGTAGACCGACTTGGCGTTGACCGCCAGAACCCGGTCGAATTCGTCCTCCTCGACGTCCTCCATCGCCATTGGAAGATGGGTGATACCGGCATTGTTGACGACGATATCGATCTTGCCGAGCGCCGAAATCGTATCGGAGGCGAATCGTTCGACGGCTTCGGATTTCGATACGTCGACCGTGAAAGGCAGGGCGCGGTCTCCGAATCCGGCTGCGAAAGCGGCCGCGGCCTCGCCGTTGATATCGGCGACGGCGACGTGCGCGCCTTCCGCGACGAATTTGCGCACGATGCCGGCGCCGAAGCCCGAGGCTCCGCCGGTGACGATTGCCGTCTTGCCTTCAAGTCTCATCCCGTTTCCTCCCGGACCATGACGGCCCTAATCCTCGCCGTGCCAGACGGCCACGGTCTTCAACGCGGTGAAGCCGTAGAGCGCCTCGAAACCCTTCTCGCGGCCGTGGCCGGACTTGCCGAAACCGCCGAAGGGGAGTTCGACGCCTCCGCCTGCGCCGTAATTGTTGATGAAGACCTGCCCGGTACGGATGGCGCGCGCCATGCGCATCTGACGGCCGCCGTCGCGGGTCCATACGCCCGCCACCAGTCCGTAATCCGTGCCGTTGGCGATAGCCACCGCCTCGGCTTCATCGCGGAAGGGCACGATCACCTGGACGGGCCCGAAGATCTCGTCGCGGGCAATGGAGAGCTGCGGATCGACGCCGGCGTAAAGGGTGGGTCGCTGGTAGTGGCCACCCGACGGCGCATCGGCGAGCAAAGCGCCCTCCGCGGACGGCTTGAGACCATCTGCTTCGGCGCCCTTGATGAAACCCTGAACGATCTGCCGTTGGCGGTCGGAGATCAGCGGCCCCACCGAGGGGTCGCCGATCGCCGGACCGACGGTCAGCGCCCGGTAACATTCCGCCATCTGCCGCGCGACCTCGTCATGGAGGCTTTCGTGGACGAGAATGCGCGAGGAGGCCGAACAGGTCTGCCCGGCGTTCTGGATACCGGCATTGACGAGAAAGGGCAGCGCGCGGGGGAGATCGGCGTCCTCGAAGACGATCTGCGGCGACTTGCCGCCGAGTTCGAGCGTGACGGGGACGATGTTCCTCGCCGCGGCTTCCTGCACCAGCCGCCCGACCGGCACCGAGCCGGTGAAGGAGAGGTGGTTGACGCCGGGATGGCCGGCAAGCGCGGCACCCGCCTCCTCACCGAGACCCGTCACCACGTTGAGCGCGCCCGCCGGCAGTCCGCACTCGATGGCGATGCGGGCAAAGGCGAGCGCAGTGAGCGAGGCTTCCTCGGCGGGCTTGAGGACGGCTGCGTTGCCGGTGGCGAGCGCCGCACCCACCGAGCGGCCGATGATCTGCATGGGATAGTTCCAAGGCACGATATGCCCGGTTACCCCGTGCGGCTCGCGCAGCGTGTAGACGGTGTAGTCGGCGAGATAGGGAATGGTCTCGCCGTGAAACTTGTCGGCGGCTCCGCCGTAGAATTCGAGATAGCGGGCGAGCGCTTTCGCGTCGGCCCGGGCCTGCGCGAGCGGCTTGCCGACATCGCGGGATTCGAGTTCGGCGAGCCATTCCACCCGCTGCGCGACGGCGCGGCCGATCCCCGCCAGCAGACGGCCGCGCTCGACCGCTGTCATCCGGCCCCACGCGCCGGCCCGCGCCGTTTCGGCGGCATGCACTGCGGCATCGATATCCGCCGCGGTGCCGCGCGCGATCTCGCCGAAGGGTTCGCCGGTGGAGGGATCCTCGACCGGCATCGTCTCACCGGAGGTACCGGCGCGCCACTCGCCTCCGATCAGGCATTGGCGGGAATCGAAACCGATCTCGAAACCGCTCATGATTGGTTCTCCCGCATGCGTTGATCAGGCCGACCGCTCACGCAGCGTCGGCGTCGCGGCGATCAGCATCTTCGTATAGGCGTGGCGGGGCGCAAGGAACACCTCCTCGGTCGGCCCTTCCTCGACGATCCGCCCCTCGCGCATGACCAGCACCCGGTCTGTGATCGAGCGGACGACCGAAAGATCATGCGAAATGAAGAGATAGGAAATCCCCAGCCGCTCGGAGAGACCGGCGAGAAGATCGAGAATCTGTGCGCGGATCGAGACATCGAGCGCGGAAACGGCTTCGTCGAGCACGATCAGCGACGGTTCGATGATGAGCGCGCGGGCAATGGCGATGCGCTGGCGTTGACCGCCGGAAAATTCGTGGATGTATTTGTCGGCGTCGGAGGCCTCGAGCCCCACCTCCTCGAGCGCGCGGACGATGCGGGCCTCGCGTTCAGCACCCTCCGGGGCATTTTCGATCAGGTAAAGGGGTTCGGCTATCAGGCGGCGGACCGGATGGCGCGGATTGAAGGACGCGTAGGGATCCTGAAAGACCACCTGCACGCCGGCCCTCTGCTTCATGTCCGGTCCTGAGCCGGCTTCGGAAAAGGTCTGGCCGTTGATGAGAATCTCGCCTTGTTGAAGGCGGTCGAGGGCGAGAATGGCGCGGGCGAGCGTGGACTTGCCGCAGCCGGATTCCCCGACCAGGCCGACATTCTCACCGTAGCGGATATCGAGCGATACGCCGTCGACGGCGCGGAACGGATTCGCCGCCTGAAACAGGCTGCGGCGCGGGCGGGGATATTCCCGCACCACGTCGCGGACAGCCAGAACAGGCTCGCCCTGCCGCTTGATCACCGGCGAGCGGTCCGGCACGTGGGCGGAGGCGGAGAAGAGCGCCCTGGTATAGGGATGGCGCATCTCGCGGAATACCTCGTCGGTGGCGCCCGCCTCGACGACGCGGCCCTCGCGCATGACGGCAATCCTGTCCGCGAGGTTGGAAATGACGGCCAGATCGTGAGTGATGAAGACGAGGCCCATGCGGTCCTGACGGACAAGCGAACGCAGGAGATCGAGGATCTGCGCCTGGGTGGTGACGTCGAGTGCGGTAGTGGGCTCGTCGGCGATCAGCAGTTTGGGGCGGAGCGCGATGGCCATGGCGATTGCGACACGTTGGCGCTGACCGCCCGAGAGTTCGTGCGGATAGCGGTTTGGCGAAATCCGTTCCGGGTCCAGCCCGACCCGGTTCATCAGCGCCGCGGCCCGTTCGCCGGCCTGCCTGCGGGAGCACTCGCCGTGGATGAGGATCGTCTCGGCGATCTGGTGGCCGATCGTGTGGACCGGATTGAGCGCGGTCATTGGCTCCTGGAAGATCATCGCCACGTCGCGGCCGCGCATGCTGCACAGCGCCTTCTCGCTCATTTTGCCGACATCGTTGCCGGCAACCTCGATCCCGCCTGTCCAGCGCGAGGCCCGCGGCAGAAGCTGCATGATCGACAGGGCCGTGAGCGACTTGCCGGAGCCGGATTCGCCGACGATGCCGAGAATTTCGCCTGCCTTCACCTCGAGATCGATATCGTGGAGGATGGGCGTGTCGCCGATCGTCAGCGCCAGGTCGCGCACCGAGAGAACCGTCATGCCCGCGACCTCCGGAGTCTGGGGTCGTGCAGGTCGCGCAGGCCGTCGCCGAGCAGGTTGAGGCCGAGGACGGTGAGCACGATGGCAAGACCGGGAAACAGCGCCATGTGCGGAGCGAGCGAGATGAAAGTCTGGGCTTCGGCGAGCATGCGGCCCCAGGACGGGGTCGGCGGCTGCGCGCCGAGGCCGACATAGGCGAGCCCCGCTTCGGCGAGAACGGCAAGCGAGAATTGTATAGTCCCTTGTACGATCAGCAGGTTCATCAGGTTGGGCAGGATGTGCTCGACCGAAATCCGCGTTGAGCCCTTGCCGGCGACCCGGGCGGCGAGGATGAATTCGCGGGTCCAGAGGCTCAGGGCGGCGCCGCGCGACAGGCGCGCGAAGACCGGAATGTTGAAGATGCCGATGGCGATGATCGCGTTGACCGCGCCGGGTCCGAAGACGGCGGTGATCAGGATCGCGAGCAGCAGGGATGGAAAGGCGAAGATGAGATCGTTGCCGCGCATGACGATCTCGTCGATCAGACCGTGGCGGTTGGCCGCTGCATAAAGCCCCAGCGGAACGCCGAAGCCGATACCGATACCGACGGCGACAAAGGCCACGGCGATGGAAACCCGCGCGCCCACCATCAGCATGGAGAAGACGTCGCGGCCGAAATGATCGGTCCCGAACCAGTGTTCGGCGGACGGCGATTGCAGCTTGGCCGCAATCTGCATCTTCTCCGGATCGAAAGGCGTCCAGAGGAAGGAGATCAGCGCGGCGAGCACGAAGAGCGCGGTCAGCGCCAGCCCGGCGAGGAAGGCCGGATGACCGAGGGCGGCGCGGACGAAGCCCGTATCCTGCCGTGACGCCACGCTCATCGCGGTCTCCGTCGCAGGCGCGGATCGGCGGCGGCATAGGCCATGTCGACGAGGAAGGTGACTGCGACGACGGCGAAGACCAGAAGGATGATCACGGAGCGGACGACGATCAGGTCGCGCTGGGTGATCGCCTGGAAGACGAGGCGGCCGAGACCCGGCAGGTAGAAGACGTTCTCGATGATGATGCCGCCGGCAAGCAGGAATGAAAACTGCAGCCCGACGATGGTGAGAACCGGGATCAGCGCGTTCCTCAGGGCGTGCCGCCAGAGCGTCTGGCTGCGGGTGAGCCCCTTGGCGCGCGCGGTGCGGACGAAATCCTCGTCGAGCGTATCGAGAAGCGAGGAGCGCATGACGCGCGCCAGGATCGAGGCCTGCGGCAGCGCCAGCGCCACGGCCGGCAGGGTGAGCGCCTTCATCCCTTCGAGAAATCCGGCGTCCCAGCCCGGAAAGCCGCCGGCGGAGAACCAGTGAAGGTTGACCGCGAAAGCGAGCACCAGAAGCATGGCAAACCAGAAATTCGGGATGGCCACACCGAGCTGCGTTGCACCTATGACGGCGAAATCGGCCGTCGTGTTGCGCCGCGCGGCTGAGATCACCCCGGCGGGAAAGGCGATGAGCGTCGACAGCGCCAGCGCGTAGAGCGTCAGTGGGAGGGAGACCATGATGCGGTCGCCGACGAGCTCGGAGACCGGCACCTTGTAGGTATAGGACTGGCCGAAATCCCCCTGCAGCATGCCGAGGAGCCAGGCGAGGTAACGGGTCGCCACCGGCTGGTCGAGCCCGAGTTCGGTCCTGAGCGCGGCGACCGCCTGCGGATCGGCATTGATCCCCATCATGAAGGAGGCGGGATCGCCGGGGATGATCTCGGTGACCAGAAAGACCACGATGCTGGCGGCGAACATCGTCAGCAGAAGCGCGGTCAGTCGGCGGAGAAAATAGAGGATCATCGCGATGGCGTCGGGCGGGCGGTTCGGCGCCGGCCCCGGACGGATCGTCTGCCGTCAGGGGCCGGCTCCATGATCAATCCTCCCAGTAGACCTCCGTCATGTCGTTGGCCTGAGTCGGGGAATTCTCCCACAGTCCCTTGATCTTGGCATTGGCGACGCCGGTCTTGGCGAGCTGGAAGAGATAGGCGTTGACCGCGTCATCGGCGATCTTCCGCTGGGCCTGCTGAAGAAGCTCCGTCCGCTTGTCCGGATCGGTGGTGTCGTTCAACTCGTCCATGATCGCCTTGAAGTCGGGGTCGCCGTACTGGAAATAGTAGTCGTCGCGGGCGTAGATCCCGATATCCATCGGCTCGGTATGGGAGACGATGGTGAGATCGAAATTCCGGTCCTTGAAAACCTCCTGCAACCACTGCGCCCATTCGAGATTGGTGATCTCGGCGTTGATACCCACTTCCTTGAGCTGGGCGGCGATGATCTCACCGCCGCGCCGCGCATAGGAGGGCGGCGGCAGTTTGAGCGACAGGGTGAGATCTGAGACGCCGGCTTCCTTCAGGAGTTCCTGCGCGAGCGCAGGGTCATAGGCGGACTCTTCCGTCAGATCGACATAGGCCGGGTTGTGAGGTGCGAAATGGGTGCCGATCGGCGTGCCGTAGCCGAACATGGCACCGTCGATGATCGTCTGCCGGTCGATCGCATGGCCGATTGCCTGCCTAACCTTGAGATTATCGAGCGGCGGCTTCTTGTTGTTCATCGCCAGGATCGTCTCGCCCTCGGTCGATCCGACGATCACCGAGAAACGGGAATCGGCCTTGAACTGTTCAAGGTTCTCGGGCGCGGGGAAGTTCGGGAAGGCATCGACGTCGCCGGCCATCACGGAGGCGAAGGCGGCGGTGGGATCGGCGATGAACTTGAATGTCACCTTCTCCAGTTTCGCGGGTTCGCCCCAGTAGTCGGCATATTTCGACAGGTCGACATGATCGCCCTTCACCCAGTCGTCGAACCTGAACGGGCCCGTGCCGACCGGCTGGATGGCGTTGGTCTCCGCCGTTTCGGGCGCGACGATGACCGCATCGCCCCAGGCCATGTTGAACAGGAGCGAGCCGTTGGGTTCGGAGAGCGTCACCTTCACGGTCTGCGGATCGATGACCGCGACGTCGGCGATTTCGGCGAACAGCGCCTTCTGCGCATTGGTGGATTCATCGGCGCGGGCGCGGTCGAGCGAGAACTTCACGTCCTCGGCATCGAAGGCCGAGCCATCATGAAATGTCACGCCGTCCTGGAGATGGAACGTGTAGGTGAGCCCATCCTCGGAAATGTCCCAGGACTTGGCGAGATCGGGAACCACCTCGCCGTCGGCGGTAAAGCGTGTCAGCCCCTGGAAGATGTTGGCGTAGACCACCTCGTCGATCGCGGCGGCGGCACCGGCGGTGGGATCGAGGTTCGGCGGCTCCAGCACCATGCCCACCGCAATATCCGTCCTGGCGGCCTGCGCCGGCACGACCGCCAGACCGATGGCCATGGCGATGGCCGATACGGCGGCAAGGGGTTTGGACACGTTCATACTTCTCTCTCCCTGTTCAGGCAGTCCGGTTCAGCAACTCATCGATCGCGAGCGCCATGACGACGGCGGAATCGGCCATGTCGTCGATACCGACATATTCGTCGGGCTGGTGCGCGAGATCCAGAATGCCCGGGCCGTAGGCGATACAGTCTTTCAACCGGCCGATGCGGTCAATATGCTTCTGGTCATAGGTGCCGGGGGATAGCACATGAACCGGCTCGCAGGACAGTACCTTGCGAATGGCCCGTTCCACGGCTCCCACCACCGGCGCCTCGCGGCTCGTCAGCGTCGGCGGCACGTGCCAGAGTTCCTTCAGATCGTAACTGAACCGGTCCCGCTCGGAGCGAACCTTTTCGAGCAGCTCGACGATCTCGGCGCGGACCTCGTCGCCCTTCTCCTCGACCAGATAACGGCGGTCTATGACCATGCGAGCCGAATCCGGCACGCAGGCCGAGGGAAAGCCGGTGAAGCCGGGCTCCGGCTCGGCCTGTCCGCCGTGGACGGAATTGATGTTCATGGTCGACTGGCGCGCGCCGTCGGGAACGACCGGCATGTCGGTGCGCCGCGCGGCGAGCGCCGGAAACAGGCTTTGCTCCATCTCGGTCACCACCGCGCCCATGTGACGGACGGCGCAATCGCCGAGAAAGGGCATGGAACCGTGGGCGATGCGGCCGTGCGTGGTGATCTCTCCCCACCAGACGCCACGGTGACCGAGGCAGATGCGGTCCTTGTTCAGCGGTTCGGGGATGATGACATGCTGGACGCGCTCGGGCGAGAAATAGCCCCGTTCGGCGAGCCAGGCGACGCCGCCGTAACCGCCGGTTTCCTCATCGGCGGTGCCGGAAATCTCGATCGCGCCGGGAAAATCGGGGAAAGCGGCGATATAGGCTTCGGCAGCGATGATGGAGGCGGCTAGCCCGCCCTTCATGTCGCAGGCGCCACGGCCATAGACCTTGCCGTCTGACACCGTGCCGCCAAAGGGATCGAAGGTCCAGCCGGAACCGGTCTCGACAACATCGATATGGGAGTTGAAGTGAATGCAGGGGCCGGGGCCGCGTCCTTCCCTGCGGGCGATCACATTCCAGCGCGGATAACGCGCGCTGTCGCCGGGGGTACCCTCGGCGCGCAGCAGCTTGATCTCGAAGCCGGCGGCGCCGAGGCGCTTGCCGAGAAATTCGCAGATATCGCGGTAGTTCTCGCCCGGTGGATTGAGCGTCGGAATCCGGATGAGCGCCTGCGTGAGTTCGACGAGATCGTCGCGGCGTTCCTCGATCCGGCTTCTGAGTGTGGCGAGCCGGCTGTCCGCGGCGGCTTCAGCCATAACGGGCGATGTCCTTCATGGCGCCGAATGTACAGACGCCGTCCGATCCGGCAAGTGCCTATTCGCCCCTGCCGGACCGGTAAAGCCTGCCGGTGCCTAGGACAGGACCTTGAAGCAGACGCTGGCGACGCCGGAACTGATCATGCCGAGACGGCCGGCGGCCGCCTTGGACACGTCGAGCACGCGGCCACGGATGAACGGGCCGCGATCGTTGACGCGGACGACGACAGACTTGCCGGTGCGGCTGTTGGTGACCTGGATCTTGGTGCCGAAGCGCAGCGACCGGTGGGCGGCGGTGAGCTTGGACGGATCCATACGCTCCCCCGACGCGGTCTTCGAATGAAGCGCGTACCACGAGGCCTTGCCGCAGCCATTGCCGGCGAAGGAGGGAGCGGCCGAACCTGCGAGCAAGGCGAGGGATACGGTCACGGGCGCCGCGGCCCGCGCGAGCGTTGTCAGAGTTTTCATTGCGATTTACCCCAGTGGGCGCATCCCAGGGCGTTATCCGGCTCCCCAGGGAGCGTCACGGTATCCGCCGATGCGCCGAACCACGTTTCCGGCATCCGGGCCAATGCTGGCGCACCGGGCTGCCGGCCCGTCCCCCAAGGACGGACAGGGCGCGAGTAGGCAGGGAAGACGGCCAAAAAGTGTCCCCGCGATCACATGCCATTGCAGGCTGTAACCTTTCGGGCTCCGTTTCAGCCCTTCCAGTCGGCGTCCGACCAGAGGGCCTTGAGGCCTGCGTGGTAGTCCGGATAGCGGAAACGGTAGCCCGCCTCCCTGATGCGCAGGTTGGAGACGCGCTTGTTCTCGCCATAGAAGGAGCGGGCCATCGGGGAGAGATCGGCGGTCTCGAAATCCGCCTCCCGCGGCAGGCTGAAACCGGAAATATGCGCGGCCTCCTCGATCACGTCCTGCGGCGGAGCGGGCTTTTCGTCGGTGACGTTGAAGATGCCGGGGGACTGGCCGCGCGCCAGCATCGCTGTCGCCCCGGCGATGTCGGCGACGTGGATGCGGTTGAAGACCTGTCCCGGCTTGATCAGCCGGCGCGCCTTGCCGGCCGCGAGATTGACAAAGGCATTGCGGCCGGGTCCGTAAATGCCCGACAGCCGGATGATCGCCAGCGGACGTCCGGCCCCCGCCGCCGCCAGCCGCCAGTCGTCTTCCGCAGCCAGCCGGGCTTTCGATCGCCGGGAGACCGGGCGGCATTCGGCATCCTCGTCGATCCATTCGCCGCCGTAATCGCCATAGACGCCGACGGTGGAGAGATATCCGATCCATTGCAGCGCCGGAAAGGCCGCAGAGAAACCGTCCTTCACCGCCGCGAGAAGCGGATCGCCCGATCCCGTTTCGGCCTGATGATCGGGGGCGATCGACTGGACGAGATGGGTGGCGGAGGCCATCGCTTCGGCGAGCTCGTCGGTGATCGTGCCGTCATAGACGAGGGATTTGGCACCCGTCGCCTCGATGCCGGCGCGGTTGGCTTCGGATCGCGTAGTGCCGATCGCGCTTTCACATTCGGCGGCCAGTTCGGAGAGGATGGCGCGGCCGGAAAAACCAGCGCCGAAAACGAGAAGCTTCATGGCGATTTACCTGTTTCCTCGAGCGCGATGCGCCATTCCTCTTCGACGTCCGTGTCCGGTTCCGCCCGCACAGAGGTCGCCAGAGCGCGGAATTCGGCGGATGGCAGAAGGCGGGACAAGGCCCAGACGGCCATTCCGCGCACCAACGGCGAGGGATCGGCCAGATGCGCGCGGACCGGCTCGACAAGCTGCGCCTCCGCGCTGTTGCCGGCTGCAATCAGCACGTTGCGGATAAAGCGGTCGCGGCCGATGCGCTTGATCGGCGAGCCGGAAAAGAAGGAGCGGAAGGCCGGATCGTCGAGGCCGAGCAGTTCGGCGAGCGGGGGTGCCACGAGATCGTGCCGGGCCCGAAGCTTTGCCTCGTTCGTCGTTTCAGCGAACTTGTTCCACGGACAGGCAGCCAGGCAATCGTCGCAGCCATAGATGCGATTGCCCATCAGCGGACGGAACTCGCGCGGCACCTGCTCCTTCGCCTCGATGGTGAGGTAGGAAATGCAGCGCCGCGCATCGAGCTGATAGGGCGCGGGGAACGCATCCGTCGGGCAGATGTCGAGGCAGGCGCGGCAGGAGCCGCAATGATCGCTCTCCGCTGCGTCTGCGGGGAGATCGAGCGTCGAGAAGATCGCACCGAGAAAGAGCCAGGATCCCAGGTCGCGGCTGACGAGGTTGGTGTGCTTGCCCTGCCAGCCGAGTCCCGAAAGCGCGGCGAGCGGCTTTTCCATCACCGGCGCGGTGTCGACGAAGACCTTCACGTCGCCGCCGAAACGGGCGACGAGCCGGCCGGCGAATTCCTTGAGCCGCCCCTTGATGAGGTCGTGATAATCGCGGTTGCGGGCGTAGACAGAGATCGCCGCGCGATCCTTGCGCGCGAGAAGTTCGAGCGGGTCGTCATCAGGACCGTAATTCATCGCCAGCATGACGACCGAGCGCGCCTCGGGCCACAAGGTTCGGGGGTCGGCGCGTTCATCCGCGCGGTCGGCGAGCCACTCCATCGAACCGTGGCGGCGCAGAGAGAGAAATTCGAAAAGCCGAGCGCCGGTCGAAAGATCCGCGGGATCGGCAATCCCGTGGGCGGAAAAGCCCAGCCGCGCGGTTTCATCCGCGAGAAATTTCTTGAGACGCGCAGGATCGACGGTTCGGGGTTCGGCCGGTATTTCCGCCTGCGCCGCCACGGCTAGGGTCAGGACCTGTTGAGCTGGTTGCGATCTGCCACGTCAAAGCCCTCGACCGGGGCGACGGCCCCGATCTTCGGACTTTTCCTCGCATATCTTGCCATCTCCAGCGCCATTCCAATCATATTAACAGGTCCTGACCCTAGAAATCGAGATCCGCGTAGTGGGCGACAGGGGCGAGCGCGCGGACGCGGTCCGACAAAAGCGGCCGGAAGGCGGGGCGCGACTTGATGCGCTGGTACCATTCCTTGGCGTGCGGATAGGACGCCCATTCGATTTCGCCGAGATAATCGAGCACCGAAACGGCGGAGGCCGCGGCGAGATCGGCATAGGTGAACTTGTCGCCGGCCACCCAGGGCCGGGTTCCACACAGCCAGGAGAGATATTTCATGTGCTGGCGGATATTGGCGCGGGCGGCGCGCAGGATCTTCGAATCGGGAGAACCGCCACCCATGGTTATGGGCATCTGCGGCTTGAGCACGCGCTCGCGCACCAGCGGCACGGTGACGTCGTGGTCCATCTTGTCGAGGAACCACGAGCTCAGCCGCCGGGTTTCGGCGCGCCTGTAGGGCTGTTCGGGCATCAGACGGCGGTCGCGCTTGAGCACCCCGTCGGTCTCGTCGAGATATTCGGCAATCACCATGGGACCGCAGATCGCATAGGCGTTCTCGGTCACGAGCACGGGCGGAAGTCCCGCCGGATTGAGCCGGATGAATTCCGACCGGCGCTCCCAATAGGGCTCTTCCTGGAGATCACAGTCATAACCGGTTTCGCCGATCGCGAGCCGGATGAAGCGTGACCCGGCGGAAACAGGATGATGGTACAGAACAGGCATCTGCGATTACTACTCGACGATTTTCGACGTGACCCGGCGCGGACTGGTCACCCCTTGAGATTTAGAGCTATAGGGATTGGCCGGTGATGACAAGCGAATCACCATGACGTCCACCCTGCGCCCCCAGCACGGCGAAAATTTGTCGATCGGAGATGCTCCATGGCCGAGGCCAGCCTCATCGAACCCGCATTTCTGGGCTTTATCGAGGGGCTGACCGAGTTCATTCCGGTCTCGTCGACGGCGCATCTTCTGCTCACGGGGCATTTTCTCGGCTTTAAATCTCCGGGCAACGCCTTCGAGGTGCTGATTCAGCTCGGTGCGATATTGGCGATCCTGTCGGTCTATTTCGTGCGGCTGCTCAATATCGCCAGGGCGCTTCCCTCCGATCCGAAGGCGCGCCGGTTCGTCGCCGCGATTGTCCTTGCCTTCCTGCCGGCGGCGGTGATCGGGGCACTTGCCCACGACTTCATCAAGTCGGTGCTGTTCGAAAGCCCGGCGCTGATCTGCGTCGTGCTCATCGTCGGCGGCGTGATCCTGATGGCGGTCGACCGGATGGCGCTGAAACCGCGCTATACCGATGTGATGGATTATCCGCTGTGGCTGGCGCTGGCGATCGGCTTCTTCCAGTGCCTCGCCATGGTGCCGGGCACCTCACGCTCGGGCGCGACAATCGTCGGCGCGCTGTTGCTCGGCGCCGACAAGCGCTCGGCGGCGGAATTCTCGTTCTTCCTCGCCATGCCCACCATGGCCGGCGCCTTCGCCTACGATCTCTACAAGAACTACCAGTATCTCGGGCAGGACGACGTCACCGCGATCGTGATCGGCTTCATCGTGGCCTTCATCGCCGGGGTCTTCGTGGTGCGCGGCCTTCTGGACTTCATCTCCCGCCACGGTTTTACCCCGTTCGCCTGGTGGCGGATCGCAGTGGGGACCGCCGGGCTGATCGGCCTGTGGCTGGTCGGCTGACGACCTAGGTCAGTCCGCGTCGGATCAGGTCGAGCGCCAGAACCGACAGGCAGATGTTGAAGATCAGCCGGAAGCGTTCCTCGGACATCCTCAGCAGGAGATGACGCCCGGCCCAGGTGCCGGCAAAGCCCGTCACGATCATCGCCGCGAGCAGGGGCGCCCAGTCCGCGAAGGCGAAGCCCGCAAGGGCAAACACGACGATCTTGACCATATGCTGCGCCGTCATCACCGAGGCCATGGTGGCGATCAGCACCAGCCGATCGGAAAAGGCTTTCGAGAGAACCACGGCGTTGAACGGCCCGGTGGCGCCGAAGACCATGGTCATCGCGGTGGTGACAAGGCCCGTGACAGTGAAGCCGGCCGTCGAAATACCCTCCATTTTCGGCAGTCGCATCCATGTCAGGCAGATAATGAAGAGGCCGAGCAGCGCCTCCATCGCCGTTTCGGGCAACAGGCCGACGGCAAGTCGGCCGAGAAACGCGCCGGGCACCGCGCCGACGAGAAAGGCGGCCAGGCAGCCCCAGGCGATGTGGGAGCGCATGAGCGCGGCGCGTCCGGCATTGGAGCCGAGCTGGACCGCGCCATGCACCGGGATCAGCGCTGCGATCGGCACGATGTATGTCATGAGGCCAAGAAGCGCGAGGCCACCACCGATGCCGGCGGATGCTGTCAGTGCCGAGGTGAAGAAGCTCGCGAGAACGAGGAGTGCCGCGCCGGTAGGGCCAACGCCGTCAGGCAGCAATGCGGGGAGCGCCGTGAAATCCACCGGGCGCTCCGGCCGTTTCCCTGCTCAGGCGCTCTTGCCGGCGCCGCTGTACTGGCCGTGCGGCCGGTAGCGCACGAGATAGACGGGCAGGATCGCGTCGATCGCCGTGGGCCGGATGTTCTGGCCCGGCAGGGTCCGACCATCCTTGATCGCCGCCTCGGACACCACGTTGTCCTTCTTCAGGTTCTCGACCTGATCGGCGGTGATCGGGGGATCTATGAAGGGGATCAGGCTGGCCACCGAGCCGATGAGCGAGGCCACGCCCCAGGGTAGCGGCAGGAAGGCACGCTTGCGCTGGATGACGGTCAGCATCTCTTCCATGCACTGACGGAAGGTCAGCACTTCGGGACCACCGAGTTCATAGGTGGCGCCGGGGGTCAGCAGGCCGTCGGCGCTGCGAGCGGCCATTTCGGCAACGTCGCCGACATAGACCGGCTGGAATTTGGTCTTGCCGCCGCCGATGAGCGGCAGGAACGGCGTGAAACGGGCCATTTCAGCGAAGCGGTTGAAGAAGTCGTCCTCGGGACCGAAGACGACCGACGGCCTGAGGATCACCGCATTCGGCATGATCTTGCGGATCGCGTCCTCGGCGAGGCCCTTGGTGCGGGCATAATCGGATTCGGATTCCGCATCCGCGCCAATGGCGGAGATGTGGGCGAGCGTCGTTTCGGCGGCGCGCGCCGCCTCGGCGATGGCGCGGGCGCCGAAATCCTGCACGGCGTCGAAGGTGTTGCGGCCGCTTTCATGCAGGATACCAACGCAGTTGATGACATGGTCGGCCCCGGCGACGGCGGCGTCGACGGAATCGCGATAGCGCAGATTGGCCTGGACCGGCATGATCTGTCCGACATTGCCGAGCGGCTGGAGATGGAAGGCGAGATCGGGACGGCGGGTTGCCACCCGGATGCGGTAGCCTCGGCGCGCCAGCGCGCGCACGATGTGGCGTCCGACGAAACCGGAGCCGCCGAAAATGGTCACCAGTTGGGGGAGTTGCATCGTTTCCATCTGTGTCGCTTCCCTGATTGACAGCCGCTAAGCCTGAGCGCGCGGCCCTATTCGAAACCCTTGACGATCACCAGCTCGCCCTCGGCGATCCTTTGGCGGATCGCCCGTGCCTTCTGATAGGTCTCGGAATTGTAGCACGCAAGGGCCGCGTCGTAGCTCGGAAACTCGATGACGACGTTGCGGCCGCGCGCCTTGCCTTCGGCTTCCTCGAATTCGCCGCCGCGGACGAGGAATTTCGCGCCGAATTCCTCATAAGCCGGCATCGCGGTCGCCACATACTGCTTGTAGGTCTCGGGGTCCGAGGTATCGATCCGCGCGATCCAGTAGCCCTTGGCCATGATTATCCTCCCCGCCGCTCAGGCGTTCATTTCCCGGCATTCATTTCGTTGACGATAGCGGTGGCCGCGGCCACCGGGTCGGCGGCAGCCGAAATCGGACGGCCGACCACGAGATGGGTCGCGCCCGCTTCGAGCGCCTTCGCAGGCGTCATGACGCGTTTCTGGTCGCCGGCATCGGCGCCCGCCGGACGGATACCGGGTGTGACGATGTTCATCTCCGGTCCGATCACCTTGCGCACGGCCGCCGCCTCGTTGGCGGAACAGACGATCCCGCCCATGCCGGCGTCGCGCGCCTGTTCGGCGCGGCGCAGAACCAGCGTGTAGGGATCGTATTCGTAGCCGGCATCCACCAGGTCCGCCTCGTCCATCGAGGTGAGCACGGTGACACCCAGAAGACAGAGCGGGGAACCCTTCGCCGCCTCGACGGCCGCGCCCATTGCCTTCGGATAGGCATGCAGCGTGAGCATGTCGACACCCATCGCGACGACGTTCTCCACTCCCTTGGCAATGGTATTGTCGATATCAAGGAGCTTCATGTCGAGGAAGACGTTCTTGCCGTCTTTCTTCAGATCACGGGCCAGTTCCAGCCCGCCGGCGAAGGCGAGCTGATAGCCGATCTTGTAGAAGGAGACGGCGGAGCCGAGGCGATCGATCAGGCGTTCCGCGTCCGAAACGGAGGGAAGATCGAGGGCGACGATCAGACGGTCGTCCGCCCTTGCCCCCACCGGGTGCAGCGATTGCGCACCGCCTTGCGCCATCAGAAGTCTCCTTGAGCCGTCCTGCCACTCTTCCGCGCCTGCTCTCCCATGCGGGAAGACGCGTGTTCCGCCTTCGGTTAGCCGCTTTGGGTCGGCAAGTCGAGTGTTCGCGCCGCACTTTTCATGCGACACGCGGCCCCGGTTCACCCGATGCGCGATGTCAGGCCGGCAGATAGCGCGGACGCACCCGCATCAGCATGTCGCTCATGGCGCGGATGCGGATGGAGACCGGCGCATCCGCAGCGCCAGCTGCCTCGTTGCCGCACAACTCGGAATCGCGGAAGACGAAGGTTCCGGAAATCTCGGTGACGCCGGCAGCCGTTAGCACGGTGCGCAAATGCTCGCCCACCGCCGTCTGGCTGGCCTTGTCGCCGGTAAAGGTCGCCAGCACGATAGTGGGACCGGACCAGGCTTCGCCCGGCGCGAGGGCAATCCAGTCGATCATGTTTTTCACCGCCGCCGGAAGCGAGGCGTTGCGCTCGCCACACAGGAGCAGGATCCCGTCATGACGCGCCACAAGGCTCGCGAGCTTCGCCGCGTTGGCGGGAAGCGCGGGAAGGGACGACTGGCCCGGCGCCAGGAGCGGCAATGGATAATCGGCCAGCGAAATGCGGGTGACATCCGCGTTCGACGCGGCAAGCTCGGCCGATACGGCGCCGGCAAGCGCAGTTTCGGAGCCCGGCCATCCGGAAGTCGACAGGATCAGGAGTTTCGGGCCGACATCTCCGGGGAAGGTCAGCATCGGAGGAGCCGCCCGGGGTCAGGCAAGCGCGGCGCGGCGGTAAGCCCACAGCCGTGCCGGCGGAATGTTGCGGAGAACGAAATCATGCGGGGTCGCGACGATGCCCGTCTTCTTCGTTGCCACCGGAGACACCGGACCGTAGGAGATCTGGATCACCGGACGGCCCTTGGGCAGACGGTCGAGCAGGCCCTCAATCAGGCGAATACGCGTTTCCATCGGGAAATTCAGGAGCGGCACCGCCGAGATCACGCAGTCGAAGCGGGTGGCGCCGCCGTCGCCGAGCGTCGTGTCGAGGTCGAAGGCATCGCCCAGACGGATGTCGACGCCGGGATATTCATTGCGCAGGTGCTCGTAGAAATCCTGAGAATACTCGATGGAGATCAATTTGTCGGGGCTTACGCGCTCGAGGATCGCGCGGGTGATGGCGCCGGTGCCCGGCCCCAGTTCGAGAACCGGAAGGCCGGATTCGGGAGTGATGACGCTTGCCATGGAACGCGCTGCGAATTGCGAGGTGGGCATGATCGCGCCCACCGCCTTCGGTCCGTCCAGCCATCCCTTGAAGAACTTCAGTTCGTTATCGAATTTACGTACCAACCGATCCGAAATGTTGTTCTTCAATGGATTCTTCCTTCATCCGCATTTTCTGCGAGTCTTGCACAGACCGTCGGTCATTACGAGCCGCGGCCGTGCGAAAACGCTGAATGGGACCATGACGGTCAGTCGGTCAGCGTGTCGAAAAAGCCCTTCATGCGCGAGAAGAAGCCGGCGGATTCCGGATTGTTCTCGTTCGACGACAGGGCCTGGAACTCCGTGAGCAACTCACGCTGCCTCTTGGTCAGGTTTTGCGGCGTTTCGATGGCTATGCGCACATAGAGATCGCCAAATTGCGAGGACCGCAAAAGAGGCATGCCCTTGCCGCGCAGCCGCATCTCGCGACCCTGCTGGGTGCCCTCGGCAACGGTGACGCGCGATTTGGTGCCGTCCATGGTGGAGATTTCGAACTTGCCGCCCAAGGCGGCCGTCGTCATCGAGATCGGCACGGTGCAGAAAAGATCCGCGCCCTCGCGCTGGAAGAAGGCGTGCGGCTTGACCGACAGGAAGATGTAGAGATCGCCCGAGGGACCGCCGCGCAGGCCCGCCTCGCCTTCTCCGGCAAGCCGGATACGGGTGCCGTCCTCGATGCCGGCGGGAATATTGACCGACAGCGAACGCTCCTCGACCACACGGCCCTGACCGCCGCACTTGCCGCAGGGGTCGGAAATCGTCTGGCCGCGGCCCTGACAGGTCGGGCAGGTGCGTTCGATGGAGAAGAAGCCCTGAGCGGCGCGCACCCGGCCGTTGCCGCCGCAGGTGGCGCAGGTGGTGGGCTTGCTGCCGGGCTTGGCGCCGGAGCCAGAACAGGCGTCGCAGGTGATCGAGGTCGGCACCCTGATCTGCGCCGTCTTGCCGGAGAAGGCTTCCTCGAGCGTGATCTCCATGTTGTAGCGCAGATCGGCGCCGCGCTCGCGGCCGCCGGAACGGCGCGCACGGCCGCCCATCATCTCGCCGAAGATATCCTCGAAGATGTCGGAGAAGCCGCCCATGCCCCCGCCCATTCCGCCGGGACCCCCGCCGCCCTGTTCGAAGGCGGCATGGCCGAAACGGTCGTAGGCGGCGCGCTTCTGCGGATCCTTGAGGAACTCGTAGGCTTCGCCGATCTCCTTGAACTTGCGTTCAGCCTCCGCATCCCCGGGATTGCGATCGGGATGGTATTTCATGGCCAGTTTGCGGAACGCGGATTTGAGTTCCTTTTCGTCGGCGCTCCGCGATACTCCGAGCGTTTCGTAAAAGTCAGGCTTAGCCATATATCTCGTCGTTCTCTTGGTCGTTCCGTCGGCCGGATCAGTCGACGGGCGGTGCGTGTCGACCCGGGCCGGGAGTAGATGTCAATGGTCCCCGATCCAGACGCGCCGTCGCCAAAGATACGCGGGATCATGACCATTTAGTCATTCGCGGCGCGCAATTCCAGTGCGAAGGCCGGTCTGACGGCGCTTGTCCGAAGGAAGATGGCTCACACCTTGCGGGCGGAGGCCGCGCGGGGTGCGACGAGCGTATCCACGGTCGAGCCGATCCACCGCCCCATGGGCCGTTCCAGGTACCGCGCCGAGAGAAGGGCAACGACGACGGTGGCGATCATCGGAAGCGGAATGTAAAGCCAGAATGCCGTCAGGTCGCCCCCTCCGAAGATGCGCTTCCAGACCAGCGAATAGGCGAAGAGCTCAATGACGGGATGCCAGAGATAGATGCCGAAGGAAACCGAGGCCAGCGGCGTGAGCGGTTGAAGCCAGCGCGTGCCGTTATCGCCGCGCCGGTCGGCGAAAGCGGCAAAAGTGATCGCGCAGGCGAAAAGCGCGAGCGTGAGATAGATGCTCACATCTGCGAACATGACCCAGAAGACGAGCACCAGAAAGCCCCAGGCGATCGGCTGCGCCCCGGCGGGCGCACGGAAGCGATGGACGACATTGCACAGGATCGCGCCGAGGACAAAATCCGCGCCGACGCGATAGGCGCCCCAGAGTTTCGTTTCGTACCAGAGATCGTCGGCGATCACGGCGTTGCGGTCCATCCATTCGAGACCGAGGATCGCCGCCAGCAGCATCACAACCAGCCCGGCAAGCCCGGCGCGCCGGAAGACCAGGAGAAGCGCGGGGAACATCAGATAGGCAAACCATTCCCCTGACAGCGACCAGGAGACGTAGTTGAAGGTCAATTCATCGGTGAAGCCCCACCCCTGCAGGAGCAGGAGGTTGGCCGGCAGCGCAGCCAGATCGTAGCGTGTGTTGGCGCCTTCCGAATTGAAGATGCCGAGATGAACGAGGATCGCGAACGCCAGAAAGATCGACAGTGTGATGAGATGGAGCGGATAGAGCCGGGCAAGCCTCTTGCCCAGAAACCGCAGGCTGGACCTGCCGTTGAGTTCCATCTCGCCGTAGTGCTCGAAGATCAGGAAGCCCGACATGATGAAGAACATGTCGAGAAGCGGCAGCATATGCTCGAACCAGGCGGTCAGCACTTCCGCGTTCGCGGCGTAGTGACCGAAATGATAGGCCATGACAAGAAACGCGGCGAGAAGCCGCCATACGCCGAATATCCGATAGTTCGCCTTCATATCCCCTGCCGCCCCGCAGTATCGCACCCCTCCCGACAAGTAGTACAGTATCTCTTCCTGATTTACAGGTTTGAGCCCTCAACGATTGCGCACAGGGTTAATCCCGCAATCCGGTCCGGTCGCCCGCGAAACCAAGTAATATCGTAAAATTTTAAGATTATTCCTGTGAAAAAGGCCGGCTTTGCAGCCGGCCTTTTCGTTTTCTTCCTTGAAGCTGACCGATCAGGCCGACTTCTTTTCGTCGTCGTCCTTGACCTCTTCGTAGTCGGCATCGACGACATTGTCGTCGGCCTGCTCGGCGGATCCGGACGCCTCGGCACCGGCGTCGCCGCTTTCGGCCTGGCTGGCTTCGTAGATCGCCTGACCGAGCTTCATGGAGGTTTCCATCAGCGTCTGGGTCTTGGCCTGGATGTCCTCGGCCGACGGCTCAGAGGCCTCGGTGGCTTCCTTCAGAGCGGCAATCGCGGTCGTGATGGCGTTGCGGTCTTCTTCGCTGACCTTGCTGCCATGCTCCTCGAGCGACTTCTCGGTCGAGTGGATCAGGCTTTCGGCCTGGTTCTTCGCCTCCACCACGGCGCGGCGCTGCTTGTCCGCCTCGGCGTTGGTCTCGGCGTCCTTGACCATCTGCTCGATGTCGGAATCCGACAGACCACCCGATGCCTGGATGCGGATCTGGTGCTCCTTGCCGGTGCCCTTGTCCTTGGCCGAGACGTTGACGATGCCGTTGGCGTCGATGTCGAAGGTGACCTCGATCTGCGGCACGCCGCGCGGTGCGGGCGGAATGCCCACGAGATCGAACTGGCCGAGCATCTTGTTGTCGGCGGCCATCTCGCGCTCACCCTGGAAGACCCGGATGGTCACGGCGTTCTGGTTGTCGTCAGCGGTCGAGAAGGTCTGGCTCTTCTTCGTCGGGATCGTCGTGTTGCGATCGATCAGACGGGTGAAGACACCACCCAGCGTCTCGATGCCCAGCGACAGCGGGGTCACGTCGAGAAGCAGGACGTCCTTGACGTCGCCCTGGAGAACACCGGCCTGGATGGCGGCGCCGAGGGCAACCACTTCATCCGGGTTCACACCCTTGTGCGGGTCCTTGCCGAAGAATTCCTTCACGGTCTGCTGGACCTTGGGCATGCGGGTCATGCCGCCGACGAGAACGATTTCGTCGACTTCGCCTGCCTGGATGCCGGCATCCTTGAGGGCTGCCTTCATCGGATCGATGGTGCGCTTGACGAGGTCGTCGACAAGGCTTTCGAACTTCGAACGCGACAGCTTCATGGTCAGGTGCTTCGGACCCGACGCGTCAGCCGTGATGAAGGGCAGGTTGATTTCGGTCTGCGAGGCCGACGACAGTTCGATCTTGGCCTTTTCGGCAGCTTCCTTGAGGCGCTGCAGGGCAAGCTTGTCGGACTTCAGGTCGATGCCCTGTTCCTTCTTGAACTCGTTGGCGAGATACTCGACCAGACGCATGTCGAAGTCTTCACCACCGAGGAAGGTGTCGCCGTTGGTGGACTTCACCTCGAACACGCCGTCGCCGACCTCAAGGATCGAAACATCAAACGTTCCACCGCCCAGGTCGTAGACCGCGATAGTCCCGGCCCCCCTCTTCTCCAATCCGTAAGCGAGGGCCGCGGC
>PAPH01000026.1 GCA_002709005.1 Hyphomicrobiales bacterium
TACCAGCGGGCATCTAATTGCTCTCCGAATAATCGCCCGCGGCGAAACCGAGCGCACAAGCGTGCGCCGCGGGTGGTCCGACGCCCCCTCCGGAGCGCAGGCCGAAGGCCGCTCGCGCGTGAGGACCAATCATGGCGCTAACGCTTCAAATACCGCCGGCATCAGGGCCGGCGTTGCAACCCGATTGCGCGCCACCAGTTCGCCCGCGCGATTGGCGTCGCCATAAAGCACGTAGGCTGCGACAGCCGAGGGCAACGAGATCCCGCTTTCCACCCGAACGAGCGGAGCCCGGTCTGCGCCGATCCGGGAGACGGCAAGCGCCGCCTGACCGGAACTCTCTGCCACCCAGGCGAAGACATCGGTTCCGAACACGGCGGATGCCTCGACCAGGACGGGATCTGCGAGCCCTGAAAGGGTTTCGCGCGCTCGTCTTGCATCGGCACGGGCCGCGTAGTCCCGGCGGACCGCGGACAGGCTGAGTGCGGCGAACATCCCGGCGCGCGCCAGCGTATCGGCGGCAGTGACGCCGGACGGTTCCGCCAGAGTTGCGGCGGTCAGGTCGAACACCTTGTCGGCGTCCAGATAGCGACCGATCATTCGCCACGCGGTCACCGTGGCAGCGGCATGAACCTCCGGCGCGCTCAGGACGGTATCGGCCGCGAGAGGAGCGGCGGCGACCGAAGTTGCCACCACGGCCGGCGCACCGGATACCCCGGCGAGATCGGAGATCGTCGCAATCGTCTGTGCGGAGGAAACCGCCGCCGCAGCCACATCGTCCCGCACGCCGCCGCTTGCGCCTCTCACCTGTGAGGCAAAGGCGGAACCCATGGCGGGAATGACGGCGGCGGCCAGGTCCGACAGCATCCCCGCCGCCGCGGACGGCAGTAAGGGAACGGCCGACAAGCCCTCGACGACGAAGTCGATATCGATACCGACAAAGCCGGCGCGGACTTTGTAGCGGGTAAAGCCCCACTGCTCCGCCCGGCAGCGCTTCGGCCCGAGCATCGGCAGCATGAGCAATCCGCCGCCCTTCCGCTTGAGCACGGCGAGCAGCGCCTTGCACTGGGCATCGGCCAGATCGCCGGCGCAATAGGCCGTCACCTGGAACCGGTCGGGCATCCCGCCCATATCCTCGATCACGGCCTCGTCGGAATAGGCGATCGGAGCGATCGCCAGACGCCGGCCGAAGGAACCGGATTCGATATCCACCTTGAATGCCGCGCCGCGATAGGAAGCGGGCAGGAAGGCGTTTCGCCAGTCGCGCATCAGAGCCCTCCACCGCCGGCGCCGATATCGGAACCGGACCCGCGAACAGTGACATTCACCGAAGCTGATCGGATCTTGGAGGCGACGATATCGCCGAAGACGCTCGCGGCCTGCTCGGCAGCAGTCTTCAGGCGTTGCGCCATCTCGTCGCCGGCATCAGCGCCACCTTTGGCGATTTTTCCGGCTCCACTCTCGAGGCCTCTCTCAAGGTTGGCGAGAATACCGTTGAGTGCCGCTACGTGCTGGCCCGGTCGGACAGATACATCGCCGCCGTCAACAGGCGCAACGTCGGGCCTCGAAGGGAAGCGCGGCGCTGAGGAAGGATAGGATGGCGCAGGAATCCCGTTCTGATCAGCGAAGCCCGGCCGCGCGACGGGCAGTGGCACGACACCTTCGCCAAGCATGGCGATCGGAGGTGTGTCGGCACGACTAACACCATATTTCCCGTAGCCCGCAATCATCTTGCGCTGCTCGTCGGTGCGGTACCCACCCCGCCATGCCATGCCGTTCTTGGCCGCCTGGTCGTGCATGACGCCCCACTTCGACCGCGCCCAGAAACCATTGACGCCGCTCTTTTCCAGCCCGGCATTTACCGCACCAGCATAGTCGATCGAGTTAGCGACATAATCCATCGCGTCGGCGGCGCCGGCGTCCATCACGCCTTTGCCTACTGACTTCTTCAGGCGATCCCAGCTATTCGCCAGATGGTCGATATCCGCCTGACCATCGGTCGCCAGCTTCTTGATGTCGGCGTTCACCGCCCCGGCGGCACCGCCCAACTCCTCGAACAGATCCTTGAGATCGCCCGTATGGTTCATCAGCGCGCGCATGCCGATCAGCATCTGCTTGTCGGTGAACAGAAGGGGGAGCTTGGAAAGGTCGCCATTGACGGCCTCTCGCGAGAGGCGGATGACGGCGTCAAGCGTATCTTCGCCTGCCTTCCTGGCCTTCTCCATTTCCTTGCGGATATCCATGCCGAACTTCTTCTTGAAGTTGTTCGACACCGTCTCGGAATTCATCTTTGTGATCACGTCCATGAAGGACGTGGCCGCCTCACCGGACTGGCCGGTCTCCATGCGGACCACCTGCAGCGCGGCAGTCAGCTTCTTAAGCCCCGCCTCGCCCTTGTAGCCCAGAGCGGCAAAGGCCGGTGCGAGCGACGGCAGTTCCGCCGCCATATCCTTCAGTTCGAACTTTCCGGCCTTGCCGCCCATGGCGAGAATATCGAACGCATTCTCCATCCGATCGGCGGCGATGTCGAACGAGTTCGCAACAGAATCTGCCGTGGTCGCCATATCGTTGAAATCGGCATCCGCCGCATGAGCTGTCCGCGAGACCGACGGCAGGAAGGCGAGCGCTTCGTCAAGCGACTTGCCGGACTGAATGAGGGAGTCCAGCCCGTCAACGATGTTGTCGACCGGCGTATCCAGATCATCGGCAATACCGCGCACCTGCGCCATCGCCTTCGTCATCTGATCTTTTGTCGCGTCCGCATTGATGCCTATGCGGGTCAGACGACGCTCGAGGGTTGCGAATTCCTTCGCAGCTTTCGTTGCCCCATAGGCCAGAACAGCCGGGCCGGCATAGCGCATCGCACTGGCGTAAAGCTCGCGATTAGCCTTCGCGAGAATCGACTGCGTCCTGTTGAATCGTTTCGCCTTTTGGTCGACGCCGGCAAGTTCCTTCGACAACCGCTGAAACCCGGCCATGCTGCCGAGCTTCGCCGACAGCCGAAGAACAGCCTCGATCGTGCGGTTGGACATCGGTCAGCCTTTAAAGTAGGCGGCGCGGGCCGCGTAGGTGAGCACTTGCGAAAACGTCAGTTCGCCGACGTCTGCGAAGCCTTTTCCGTATCGCCAGAGGAGCCGGTCTGCGGCTGCCGCGACGCCCTGGCTGTCAAGAAAAAATCCCGAATCGCCGCGGTCACCTCCAGCGTGTCGGCAAGCTCGAGCAACTGAAGGTCGCCCGCCGTGCGCGGGGCGGTGACCAGGCGCTCGGCATATTGCGCCAGGACGTCCTGGTGACGGATGAGCACCGCCTTCGAGGTACCGTCCTCATTGACGCCGAGGGGCTGCCATTCCTCGATCTCGCCGAGGTCGATGAAATCCGCCCACTTCGGCTCGCGGAAGGACAGGGAGGCGAACGGTCCGCCCGCCCCAGTGTAGCTCTTCGAGAGTTCGACCGTCTTCGCCATCGCTTAGCCCACCTTCTGGTAGACTTCGGCCATGATGCCGACGCCGGATGCTTCGCCGTTCATCCGGTTCGATGACACCTCGCCCGTGTAGAAAGCTTCGGTGAACAGGTGCTGCACCCCGGTGAACTCCTCGGAAATCGTCACGTCGCGCCGCTCGTCGCCCATGAACGAGGCAAGGTCGACGCCCTTGTCGGCGAACACGATCTCGGCGCGCGGCGAGACGGGCGTCGCCACCCGGTCGGCGCTGCCGTCCTGGTTGGTGATCCCTTCCACGGAATACCTTCCCGGCATGATGGTGAAGGTGCCGCGCAGCGAGACGTTGCGGCCGGCGGAATCGCGGAACCGCATGGTCCCGCCGAAGTCGTTCTTGTGTGCCATGGGTCAGGCCTTTCGTGGTTGACGGTCGGATCCTCGCCGGTCAGGCTGCGGCGAACTGGGAATAGATCACCGCGTTGGCCGCGATGACGTCGAGCGGGTTGACCATGTCGAGCGGCGCCTTGATGTCGACGCGGTTCGGATTGTCGCCGTTGCGCGCGACCTCGATCAGGTCGGCGGCGCGCACCGCGTTCTCCAGCACCCCACGCCGCTGCAGCTGCGTGTAGGCATGCAGGAAGGTGGCCTTGATGTCGGCGGGCGTCGATACGGTCTCGATATTGGCCGGGTTGTCGTCGGCAACCGCCTTCTGCCCGTGTTCGATCGTCAGCCGCTGGCGGAAGTAGCGCAGCGAATAGACGATCTGGCCGATCTTCTGGATATCGCGGAAGGTCGTGTCCGGCACGGAATTGAAGGTGCGCGAGGTGGTGATGATCTTGTCGACCACCACATTGCCGGCCGTATCCACCTTCCAGGTCGAAAGGCCGGATCCGAGGAAGCTTTCGCGGGTGGCGTGATCGAGCCAGCCCGAGCGGTCGCGCGGCGGCAGAAGTCCCTCGACGACGAGCCCGGTCTGGTTGCGGCTCACATTGCCGGTCGCGCCGTCCGACAGCCACGGAGCCACCTTGGCGAACATGCCGGCAACCCACTGCCAGGTGGGTTGCGGAACGACCGACGAGGCGATTGTGGGCAGGATGGTCAGATGCCTGTCGTCCTGCGCCAGTCCCGCCGTCACCAGGTTTCCGATCGTGTCGGACATCGGATAATAGACATGACCGTAGATCTGCCGGTTCCATGCCCAGCGTCCCGACGTGTCGTTGAGGAGCGTCTTGTAGGCCGCGACGCTCGTGGCGTCATTGAACGGCGAGACGATCCAGTCGAATTCGTCGTCGCCTAGCGCTGCCAGCGTGGCCGAGATATCGGGCGTTCCGGTCCCGGCCGAGCCGACGGCGATGGTCACGTTGCCGGAGGCGACATTCGCCCCGTCGAGCGGCGGCACATAAATGTCGATCTGATTGCAGATCGTGCCCTTGTGCCGTGCGGTGAGGGTGACCACCTCGTCGGTCGCGCTTGCTGTGAAGGGCAGCGACGCACCTGTCAGCTGGTTGAAATAGCCGTTGACGGCTGCGGCGATTGCCGTCGCGACGGCCGCGTCGGTATCGCCCGAGGCGACGACGAAGCGCACCGGCTCGCCGGCGATCTCGATCACGCCCACCCCGGCGGAGGGAACGGTATCTACTGTGATCGTGCGGGTGCCGGACGTGCCGGTCTCGGGTGCGGCGACGATCCAGATTTCCTGCACGGGCGCATTGCGCCGCGCCATCCGCACCATGTCGTCGAGCATCGAGCCGGTTCCTGCCAGGCGCCGGGCCTCGGCGATCGACGGGCAGATCGTCGGCACGTCATCGGCGATTACCGCGTCCGCGCTCTTGTGACCGATGAGCAGAAGCCGCGACCGGTTTTCGAACTGACCGCCCGAATTGACTTCGAACGAAACGATCGGGGCGATGATGTTGCCCGGAATCTGGTTGAAGATCATGTCTTGGCCCTTTCGCGGCTGCGGCCTCGTCTCGTCGGAGCGCCGGTTCTGGTTTTCGTGGTTGCTTCGTCCGTGACGGGGACGATGTCGCCGTCGGCGATCAGCCGGCGGTAGTAAGGCATGCCGGCGTCGATCACCGCGCCGCCGGCGGGCATTAGCGCGCCGCCCCGGTCAGGCATCGGGATCGTCGCATCGGCGCGCTTGGGCTTGTGCCGTTCAGCCATGTCAGTCTCCGGTTTCGGTCGTGAAGGCCGCGACGGGATCCGCTCCGGCCTCGGCCGGTGTTTCAAAATCGATCCCGGCCAATGGCGTGCGTGCCTGCCCGGCCAGGTGTCCGGCCAGCTCGCTGAGTTTCGCCTTGGCGTAGGATTGCGCGGGCAGCGCGTCGTAGAGCCGCTTGATCGACCCGGAGAAGCCACCGGCATCGGTGAACTCGTCGTCGGGCAGCACCAGCGTCATCCGCATGAACATGCGCTGAAACCGCAGCCCCAGTTCCGGCACCGCATGGGTTTCGGCATCGATCCGCATGCACTTCATTACGACCCGGCGGAACAGGCTGCCAGCCTCGGCATAGAGAAGCGAATGGCGGACCTGAGCCATCAGCGCGGCAAGCACGAGACGCGCCTCCGGATCGTCGCCGGCCATGGCGTCGAGATAGTCTCCCGCCTCGTCGCTGGCGATGACCGCCAGCTCACCGACGATTTCGAGCACCATCGTGCAGGCATTGTCGCCGATGTCGGTCGCGGCGCCACGGCTGCCGCCATCCGACGAGCGTGTGTAGAGCGCCAGCACCGGTGTGTAGTGGGGCCTGCCGCCGGGCTCATCGTCGAGATCGTTGATCGCCGCCGCGCGACTGTCGAACACGCGGGGGCCGGCTAGCGTCGGAAAACTGTCCACGGCCGTCGTGGGCCGCAGCACCTCGATCGCCGCGAGCCGCGCCGCTTCAGCCGATAGGATCATCACTTCGCCCTGTTGACGTAGAAGACGCGGCGGTTCGATCCGTCGCGATGGATGGCGCCGACCTCATAGGTGGCATCATGGGTGGCCAGGTGATCCCGACGGCGCGGCACATAGGCCCAGCCGTCGTCGTGAGCGGTCACCACGGCGTCAAAGCTGTTGACGCCTTCGTAGGCGCCGGATGCCTGATCGGGCGTCGCCCCGCGCGTCATCGGCGGATTGAATTCGATCGAGCCCTCGAACGGAAACTCGGCACGGGTATCATCGGGTCCGGGACGGTGATTGACCGTCGCGCCGTCCGTCCGCGGCTTGACCGTGAATTCCACGGTATCGAAGAGCGCCGCCGCGTCTTCATCGAGGCGGCGCTCCAGTTCCTCCCAGCTCATTCGGAAGACGAGCCGTCGTTATCCTGGCCGGGTTTGCCGGCAGCGGCCTTCCCCGATTTCTTGCGGCCCGTTGCCTGGGGCTTGGATTCCTCGGAGGCCTCAGCTTCGGGCAGGATATCACCCGCCCGAAGGTATTTGCCCCCGTAGAAACCGGGCTCACTGACGCGCACCATCATCAGGCCTTCTTGCCGGAAAGCAGCGTGCCGGGACGAGTGCAGATCATCAGCGGGTAGCTGTAAAGTTCGACCCGGTCCCAGGCATCGCGACCCGAGGTGTCCGCGAGAATGAGGCCGTAGTATTCCCGGGCGCGCTGATTGAGATAGGGCTTGAATTCGTTGGCCGGCGCGAAGCCCGCCTTGAAGAAGCCCTTCCCCACCGGGAAGAAACGAACCTTGTCCGTTCCGATGGCGATCTTGGATTCGTCATCGGTGCCGCGATAGTTGATGAAGGTGATGCCCTCGATCTCGATCGCGGAATATCCTTCGATGTCCTCGAGCATCGGCGCCCTTTCGGTGCCGAGCTTGGTTTCCTTGATCTGCGGATGATTGACCAGCGCATCGAAGTAGTCGTCACCGCACAGACCGGCGACACGCGTGGCGGGGGTCCATGCGCCCTTGGCCGCCTTCTGCATGGCACGCTTCACGTCACGGCATTTCTTGCGCACGTCGGTCCCGGGCGTGGTCAAAGCGAAATTGACCTCGGCAGGCTCGGCGATACCCCATTCCTGGAACCAGTTGACGAGGACCGTGGTACCGTCGGCATCCAGCACCTTGCCCTGGATGGCGCCGAAGCGCATGTGCTCCCAGGTCAGCTCGAGATCGTCGAGAATCTGGGCCGTGCGGTCCGTGATCTCCTCGGAGACTTCCTTGGTCTGGAGCTCGAAGGGGAGCGCCGTTACGCCGGCCATTTCGATTGCGAAGACGGTCGAGCCTTTCGCCAGCCTGCTGGCATCGAACTTCTTGACCCTCGCACCCTTCGGAATCAATTCCTGCGGGGCCTCGCCGGTCGCCGAAGTGGGGATGAGAGTGAGCGTCTTGTCGGCCGCAGCGATGGCGATGGTGCTGGACCGCGAATAGAGCGGCTCGAAGATGCCCAGTTCGCCGAGGAGCTGCGGCTTGAAGTCGACATTCTCGACGACCTCCTCCTGGTATTCGATCACGCCCCAGCCATTCTGGGTGAAGATATCGGTAACGAGTGCCATGGTTGAGCCTCCTATCGGGCGATGATGCCGAGAGCCGCGAGCGCAGCCAAGGCGGTGTTCTTGTCGTTGTCGCTGATGCCGTCGACCCAGTTGAGGGCCTCGGCAACAACCTCGGCGTCGCGCGCCGTGACGGTCCGGCGCACGTCGACGTCGGTCGCATCGCAGCCCTCGAAGAGCACAGCCCTGGCGGTCTCGCTGCCGTCCTCGGCCGCGGGATCGTGGATCGTGTACTTTTTCGAAGCGGTGATCTGGCCGAGCACGGTTCCGGCCTTGAGGATGCCGGCACCGGAAGCGATCACGACGGCCTCGCGCGAGCGGTCCATGTTGGATTCGCTCTTGATGTAATGCGCCGTGGTCTGGCGATCCTGCGTCAGTGTGGTAGCCATTGGTCAGCCCTCCTAGCGGCGCTTGTTGGTGCGGGCGACAGCGGCGGCCAACGCCGAGCGGTCGCCTTTGGGATCACGCTGCCCACCCGGCTGGGCGAGGCCCGAGCCGGCGGCGGCGCGCTGCTTGTCATAACCCTCCTGCGAAGGCTGCGGCTCGGTGGAAGCCGTCGGAGCGGCGGCGAGCGCAGCCTTGACGGCGTCGATCGAGAGATCGGTCATGTAGAGGGTCTCGGCGAGGGCCTCGCGGCCCTTGGCCTCTTCGAGCGCCATGATCGCCTGGCGACGCTCACGGTCGGCTTTCACGGCATCCGATGCCGCGGTGGCCTTGACGGTTTCCAGTTCGGCGGCAGTCTTATCCGCCGGGGTCTTGTCGGTCATGATCGGGGTCTCCTTGTTCTGACCGGTGGGCGCCGGGGCGGATGCCTGCGGCGGAGTGCGGCTCGTCGAGGCCATGGCCTGGGCGAGGTTCCATTTGTTGGCGGAGGCGACGGCGCGCAGCGGCTCTGGCGCCTGCGCATAGGCGCGATAGTCGAAGGCTGCGACCGCCTGCGCATCATAGTCATTGGCGGCATCGGCGAAGCCGGCCGCGATCGCCTGTTCCGGGGTGAGCCAGGTTTCCGCCTTCATGATCTCGCGGCACTCTTCGGCCGCCTTGCCGGATTTCGCCGCATAAACGCGGGAATAGGAGGTCGCGAGCGCTTCCAGCATCTCGACCGACTTCTTGTGCTCGGCCGAGTTTCCGAAGGTCATGCTCGCGGGATCATGGATCATCATGATCGAGCCGACAGTCATCTCGACGGTCTCGCCGGCCATGGTGATAACGGAGGCCGATGAAGCGGCCACGCCGTCGACGATGACCGCGGTCTTGCCAGCGCGGTTCGAAAGCAGCGAATGAATAGCCGCCCCCTCCGTCGCATACCCTCCGCCGGAGTTGATCCGGACGACGAGGTCGGAATCATGCTCGACCTGCGCCAGGGCGAGTAGCACGTCGTCATAGGTGAAACCGTCGCCCCAGAAGTTGTCGCCGACGAAACCGGAGAGCGTTAGTGTCTGACCGTCGAGTGTCGCTGCCATGGTGTCCTCTCAGAAATGGAAGGTCGCCGCCCCGCGGCGGCGTTTGCCGTTCTTCGCGTCGCAAGCGGTGGCGAGGCGGTCGAGTTCGGCTTCGAGCAGATCCATCGGGATCGTGCCGTAGCGCATCCGCCGGCGGGTCACCGGTGACTGGATCTCGCCTTCCTCGATCGCCGCTCCCGAGAGCCGCTTCAGCTTGATCGCGTAGAGCGCCTGATACAGCGCGCACGGGTCGTCCATATCGACGGTGGCGCCGTCGATTTTCACAGTGGCCATCAGCCGCGCCTCAGTTCGTGTTCTGCAGTTCGACGGGCTGCGCCGGAGCCGGCGCGTCGCGGTCATAGGGAGAGCGCATGCCGGCATCGACGTAGCGCTGATGATCGGCCCGCCGCTCGTCGAAGAGTTCGTCGGTGTCGATACCCTTGAGTTCGCCCTCGCGCGGCACGCTCGATGTGCCGTTGGCGATGCGTTCGCTCGCCGCCTTCTCGGATTTCAGGTCGTCGGCCGTGGGCTTTTCCGGTCCCTGCCACTGCGCCCAGGAGGCCGCATCCTTGTTGCGCCGGTAATTGGCGAGCCCGCCCTTGAATGGGATCCCCCCCGTTTCGATCGCCTCGTCGAGGAACCGCTCGTAGATCATCTGGTAGAGCGGCGCGGCGACGTGTTCACGCCGGCGGGTGATCACCGGCCAGACAGATGCGTTCTCCATCCGGACCGACGAATAGGTCGCATTGGAATGGTCCATCGTGTAGGCGCCGTAGGTGATCCCGATGGCACGGGCCATGTCGCGGTCGAGCGACTGGGTGAACGGCAGATAGTTGTCGCCGGGCGTCTGCGAACCGCGAAACTGCAGATCCTCGTCGGGTGCGAGTACCGGAATGCGCGAGCCGCCCGCCGTCAGGCTGACCCCGCCCTCTGCCGCCTTGTCGAGCGTCGAGGCGAGATAGCCAAGCGCGTTCTCATAGACCGCCTTGCCGAGTTCTGCGTTGCCGGAGGAGCCCAGTTCCTTTAGAGCCTCGATCGCCTCGCCGGCCGGGAACTTCGAGGTAAGGACAGCCGCGAAATAGGTCTGCACGATCATCGTCTGCAGCGTCGCCTCGCGCGCCACGTCGGTCTGCGCATGCTGCTTCAGGATCGGCGTCAACTGCGAGATGCCGCGGGCGTCGGTGGCGTCCTGCGGGTCGAAGATATGCATGACGACCGGCGTGCCGGCCGCATCGATGGCCGGATAACGGACCTTCTTCGGGAAGCCGTTCTGGCGTTCCTCGAAGAGATAGCCGACCGGACGGCCGTTCTCGTCGTGATAGACGCCCTGGAACAGCCCCTGCATGTCCATGGTGTCCTGCACCAGCCGAGGCGGCGGCACGAGCAGCGTCTTGGTCCCGGTACGGATACCGTAACGGGCGCGTTGCCCGGCGTCGAAATAGGTCAGCAGCCCGGTCACTTCGCCGAACGCGATGTGCCACCGCAGCGCGATCGCCGACAGTTGCGGCACCGTGAACTTGCCCCGGTGGTCGCATTCGCGCGGGTTCCAGGCGTATTTCTTCCATTCGGCCTTGACCAGCTTCGCCCAGGCCGTTGCCTCTTCCTGCGTCCAGCCGAGAGCCGCGGCGTCGGGTTTCGGCTTGAGGATAAGCTCGGAACCGACCGTATCGGCGATCACCTGATCGACGGCGCCCTTGAGGCGACCGGAATTGTGGATGAAGTCGAGCGCCAGCGCTGCGGCCTTCCGCCAGGACCGGCGGACTTCCTCGCGGCTGTCTACGATCGGCGTCAGCCGCGCGGCCAGCACGCCTCCGGGTGTATCCCGCAGCATGCGCATGACTGTCCCCTTGGCGACCGAGGAAGCCGCGCGCTTCCGCACGGTCCCGTCTCTCGCAACCAGAGGAACGACCATCAGTTACGCCTTTTCCATTTCGCCATCACGTCGCTGGCCGGCTGTGTCGGCGCTGGCGTCGGCGATGCTGTCTCTGTTTCGGTTTCGGGTGCTCGGTCCGCCACCTTGTGCGGCTCGGGCGAGAAGAGCATCGCCGGCTGTTTCGGCGTAAGCCGCGCCCGGAGTGCTGCCCATTCGGCGGGTGTCAGGCGCGACAGGCCCATATGCTCGGCCATCGCCATCGCGTAGACGCGGCAGTCGAGAAAGTGGTTGTCGCGCCGGATCTTCTTCCATTCCTCGGCGAGCCGGCCGCGAAGCATCTTCTGCTCGAAATACTCGGCGGTGATCTGCCGGAAGTATTCCTCGTCGCGGCTCTGGTTGAAGTGGCAATATCCCGGTGGATCGGCGGGCTCGCCGGCGGCAAGACCGGTCTTGTGCAGGTTTCCGTAGAACTCGCCCTTGACCGACCAGGTGCCGACCGGCCACTGCATCGTCGAACCGAAGCGCTTTTTCTTGCCGCCCTTGCGGACGGATTTTCTGAGCGGCACGCCGATCGCCGGAACGTTGCGTCCGTGCTTGCCGGCGATCGCATAGGTGTCGGGCCGCTCCCGGCACCATTCTAGCACCTGCGTGGTTCGGCCACCGTCACCGGAGTCGACCGCGAGCGCATCGGCCCGGCGCTTCTCGCCGAAGGCATCCGGCCAGAGCGTCCGGTAGAGCGTATCGAGCTTGACCCACGCCCCGGCATTCTTGTCGTCAGTCGAGCCCTCCAGAAACTCGGCATGCACAGACCAGGTCTGCCGGTCTTCCGCGAAGCCGGCATATTCGACATAGATGCCGTTGTGCTGCACGTCGGCGCCGCCGACGAAAATCAGACACTCGGCAGGGATGACGCCGTCCGGGTAGTCTTCCCGACGCTCCATCAGCCGCTGCCAGTCCGGCGCGTTGCCGCGCATCTCGTAGGGCAAGGCCCGCACGAGGTTGTAATAGTCCTTCGCACCGGCCTCGCCGCGCTTCTCCGACTTCAGCCGATCCTCGGCGATGTCGCCGAGGCTCATGAGCAGGCTCATGAAGGCGTCGACATGAAAGCCGGGATGCCGGTCCGGTCCGGACTGCGTGGCGACATACCGGCCACCCCGAACTATCGCGACGCGTTCGGCTTCGTCGATCCAGTGTCCGCAATCCGGGTTCGGACAGACCAGCACGCTCTTGTGTGGATGGTCGCGGTCGACCTGTAGAAGGTCGTCGCCCATGACGAACCACTCCTCGCACTCCTGGCACTGGACGTTCCAGAAGCGCTGGTCCGATCGCTTGAACGACCGGTCGATCCGGCAGTGTGCGGGATCGTCGCCGAGCGGATCGCCGGAATCGTTTTCTGGCGTCGAAAGCTCGAATATCTTGTAAGTCCGCTGCCGACGGAAAGCGGTGAACCGTCCGAAGAACAGCGTCTCCGGATCGGCGCCGTTGGGTAGTTCGTTCCACTTCGACACCTCGTCCTTCACACCGAAGCGGCAGGTCTTCATGGAGAGATCCATGACCGTGTTCGCGTTTGCGAGCGAGATGTAGCCGCCGGGAAACCTCTTTTCGTAGGTCGTCGAGTTGCGGCCCGACCGGCTGGTGACCGGGAGGATCACCTGCTTCTTCGTCTTCGACTGCCAGGCGTCGATCAGCGGCTGCAGCTTCTGACCGTTGATGTCCTGCAATGCGTCGATGCCCGGCACACCGTAGAGTACGTTGTCCGGCGTCACCTCGGCGATGTACAGGCACCAAGCGAGCGCCAGAATGGAAGCCCCGGTCTGCTGTGCCTTGCGCACCGTGACCTGATTGCACGGGTGCTCCTGGCTGAGACACTTGGCGATCTCGACCAGATACGGCGCATCCACCGGCGACCAGAGTTCGCCCTTGCGTGGGCCGTCGACGAGAACGACGTTTTTCGTCAGCCACTCATCGAACGGCAGTGGCGGTCTCGGGCGGATCGCCTCGGCAAGATGCGAGGAGACGAACCGCAGCGCGCCCGGGTGGATGGTCATGCGGTCAGATCTTCTTCGGCGCCATCATCGTCGACGGCCTCTGTCGCTGGCGCCGAGGCGCCGATCTCGGCCATCTTGTCGGCGATGGCGCTGTTGATATCGAAGGCGACCTTCCGCAGCGCGCTCCGCAGCCCGTGAATGCCTTCCTTGGCGGCGGCAAGCGAGAGGTCGTCCGCCTGGTTGGGCAGCCGCGCCACGATCGCCTGGATTTCCCGGCCGATCGTCTCGAGCGATTGCGCGAGACTGTCGGCCCTGATGAGTTTGCCGGCCTCTTCGTCCTGCGCCAGCTTCTGCCGCTGATACCGCAGCCACTCGTTGAGCCGCCGGGCTTCCTCGTAGGATTCCTCGTCACGCGCCGGCGCACCGGTTGCCGATCGCTCACCGCGTTCCGGCAGCGACCCGGAGCTCGGTCGACCGGTCGATCCGGTTCCCCGCGCCGCCATGACCTTGGCCGGGTTCTGGTAACGATCGCGATAGTGGTCGAGATGGGCAACCGAGACCTTGGTGATCCGTCCCCGCCCGTCCCGTTCGACCGGAATGTCGGAATGCTTGTCGACGAGCCCGCGCACCGTCTTCGACAGCGCCTGACGGGAAACCCCGTCGCGTTCGGCGAGCGCGGATAGCGTCATCATCACGGTCTCGACCATGGACGCCTCCCTTCTTCAGTCGCGCTCAAGCCTCTCTTTTTCGATGTGACAACCGACAACCGCCGGAAGCCAGTTCAGACAACCTGACAACCCAAGCTTTGCGCCTGAAAAACTGGCGGTTTTTCGGGGTCGTCCCGCCCCGCCCGGCTTGGGGTGGGGGATACGGTCCCTTTTTGTTCCAGGGGGCGAAACCGCTTCCGATCGCCGTCGGGCGAACGCCGGAAAGCGCCTCGTCTGGCTGCCGGGCAGGCCGAACGCCTTTCCGGTCAGACCTTGGCGAGGATGCGGTTCAATTCGTGGATGACGCGATCGGCCAGGTCGCGTTCGATGATCTCACTCGCCAGTCTGTCGAACTCGCCCTGCCGGTCCTCGCCGAGCGCGTGTGCAGGATTCGGTCCGAACAATTCGTCGACCGGACCTCTTTCCTTGCCCTCGCGAACGAAGACGCCGCGCCCGCGCTGCATCGATGCAATCCACGCCGCGCGATACGAACCACGCGTGCGGGTGTAGACGCCCTTACGCTTGGTGGCTCGCACCCCGGCCAGATCAATCAGCGGTATCCAGCCGGACTTCACGCGGATCTCGATATCCTCGAGCGAAATGCCGAGGTGAGCCTTGGGGCGCACGACGCGGTACGGTAGCCCGGTATACTCGGCCAGCTTCCGTGACACCTGGGTAAGCGCCTTGCGGCGGGTGTGCCCGAATGCGCGGCGGAACGCCTTGGCCTTGATCTCGGCGGGAAGCCGGGCGATGGCGCGCGATTTCGCCAGATAGTCGCTGGCGTCGATCGTGATCTGCGCGCTCACGCCCTGCCCCGCATCGTTGCACCGGCATTACCCGGCAGGTTCATGGCCCTCTCCATCGTTTCGAGCGAAAAAGGCAACAAAAAACCCGCCGGCGGGTGGACAGCGGGTTCGCATCCTTTTGATGGTGAGATGAGCTTTGTCAACTTCCTGCCGCGAAGTCAAGAAAAATCGAACATAGCAGGAACATTTTCTTTCGGCTCCCACGGCGCGATGCGTGGCACGCGGTTGGTCAATTCGTGCGCGGCCAGCCCTTCGGCGGCGAGTTGGCGGGCGAGCAGCCGCAGGCCCGACGCCCATGCGGCCCGACGAAATCGAGTTGAGATGTCGCCGTGGATGGGACGGGTAAGCTCGTATTTGCGGTAAGCTCCCGGACGGGGACGCTTGGAGCGCCGGTCATAGCCGTCGATCTCACGAACCCACTGCCCCGAAGCGTCCGAGCCTGACGTCTCCGCAAACCAAGCCGGCTTTCCGCCCCGCATCACCATGCGACGGCGCGGCGGGTCGCAGCGCCAGTCGATCGACTTGCCGAGCACGGCCGCGCAGACGGCATCTGCGAGGAAGGTGCGGCCGGCATGGGCCGAGATCGACGGCAGGGCCGACGCGACCGCCGCAGCGACGAGGCCATCCTCATCGGCCCAGTCCGGGAACGGGTTCCAGCCATCGGGCGGCGTGACGGTCTTGCCGGTCAGAGCGCGGACCGCCTCGCCCACCCGCAGCGCATCCGGGTGCGGCTCGTCGTCGACCATCACGGGCACCACGCCCCATTGATTGACCGGCACGTCGACCAGCGTGCCGAGTTCGCCGACCTGGGCGATCATCGCCGCCGTCGAGGCCACAGCGCCCGTCGTCGCGAAGCTGCCCTGCCGCTCCACCTTCGGCAATTCCTCACGAAACGCCCACGCCATCAATTCCATGATCGAAACCTGTTTCATGGCCATTTCCCGTTCCCTTCACCACTTGCGATACTTCAACACCAGTTTGCGATAGTTGAAGAATTCAAATTCAGATAATCTTTTCAATAATTTGCGATAGTCTGCACCAGTTTTAGGGGGTCTATACGCATATGAGTTTTTCCAATCTGATTTTTCTCCCATGCATATAGGGGCGCGAAAACTGGTGCAGACTATCGCAAGCCATTGTTTTTGCTTCCCCCTTCCCCCTCGTTGAACTATCGCGAACTGGTGCGCGACTGGTGCAGACTGGTGCAGATTTTCGGGTCAGATGTCCGGAATATCGCCCCAATGCTCCGGCGGCGGCCCGGGGTCGGCAGCCGAGCGGGGCACATTGTCGAGCGCGATGTCGCGATAGAAGTTCGTTCGCCCGTCGTCGCGCTCGTACTTCTTTTTCATGATCAGCCCGAACCGCGTCAGCGAGATCGGCTTGCCGCCCTGGTCGATCGTCCACGAGACGTAGGCGTGATAGAAATCCTTGGCGGCCAGTTTCCCGCCCGGCGAGGCCGCCACGCAGGCGGCGCAGAAATTGGCCGTCGGGTCCATCTCGTCGCGATATTCCTGGGTGGCGCGCGCCACGGCTTCGGGGATGATGAGACCTTCCTCGAGATAGATGCATACCCCCTCGATCAGCCAGTTGAGAATGCCCGAATATTCCGGCTCGAAGCCGGCCAGCACATCCTCGAAGTCGCGGATCTCTTCCGTCTTGAGCTGCACCGGCCAGTGCACCACCGTCATGCGGCGCCAGATGCCGTTGTCGAGGCCGGTGATGCGTGGAAACCCGTTGCCCGACATGTGGGCCACGAAGAGCGGCAGAAAATCGAAATAGCCCTGGTGAAGGTCGCGGGCGGTCAGCGCCTCGCCGCCGGTCACTTCCTTGACCAGCTCCTCCTTCAGGTCTTCGCCCTGCGGCAGTTCCTTCACCCGCAGGAAGCGGCGACCGTAAAGCCGGGCGATATCGGGCGAAGCCGCGCCGCCCCTGTTGGATTCGCCGATGAAGGATGTCGCCGGCAGCGTGACCGACAGATCGCCGAGCACCCGGCAGATGGTTTCCATCGCCACCGACTTGCCGTTGGCGCCGGAGCCATAGTGGAAGAACAGCTTTTGCAGCGGAATGCCGACGAGGCCGAGGCCGAAGGCGATCTGCACCATGCGCCGCACCGCCTCGTCAGGCAGCATGCGCTCGGTGAACGCGCGCCAAGTCGGGCAATCGGCGGCCGGATCGTAATCGACCGGCAGACACTGGGTGATCATGTCGGAGCGGCGATGCCCGTCTTCCACGTCGACCGCGGCCCGCGCGAACGCGCGCCCGTCGGCCTCCTCGATCTCCTTGCGGAAGCGGATCGTGTAGCCCGGTGTGGCGAACACCATCGGATCGGCGTTGAACTCGTCGGGATCGCGCATGATGTAGACCGCCGAACAGGCGAGCATGGCACTCATGCGGGCAAGGTTCTTGGTCTGCAGAGCGTGGGCGTGGCGGCGCTCGATGCGCTTCATCCACGCCTTGCGCGCTTCGCCTGCCTGTTTGAGCGTCGACTTCTGACTTTTCGTCAGGTCGTCGCCGTCCAGCAACGGCCAGTCCTTGCCGAACTGGGCCTTGGCCTCATCCATGGCCGCCGCCTCGTCTTCACTCGGCAGGATCAGATCCGTCTCGAGGTGAATGAGATCGCCGACCTCCTGGGCGATGCCGAGGCTGCGAGGCCCGCCATTATCCGTATCCCAGTGGGTGCCGGTCCATGCCGTATAGAACGGCGCTTTCGACTTCGACTGGCTGACCACCAGCAGGTCGCGCCCGAAATGGATGCGCAGCCGCTTGCCATTGTCGGTATCGGAATGGTCGAGCCCGGCGCACTCCTCCACCCTCTCGCCGAGCGGTGTCTCGGGCGGATCGGGAGGCCGTTTCGCACCAGTTTCGACAGGGCGACGATGCAAGGAAGGGGGTACGGGGGATTGCCCGCGCTGCGCGGCGGCGGCGTCGAGTTGCCGCTGCACCGCCGGCGGCAGTTTCATGCGTTGGTTCATTTGGATACTGTCCTCACGGTCGCGCGGGCTTCGCCCTGACCTGCGGACGACGCGCCGAACGACCGGCGACGGGCACTTGCCCCTTCGGCGGCTATCCCCCAATCAAAATTCATCACGCCATTTCCCCCGTCATCACGCCCGCCCAGTCCATCCCGGCCGGCGGCCAGATGGTTTCCACCCTGATCTCCGGCACCATCAGCCGCGCCCGTGCTTCGGCGCGGGCCATGTGGGCGGCGGTCCAGACCTGTTCGGAATCGCCGTCGGCGAGGAACACCAGCTCGCGCACATGGGCGGCGAGCGGAAAGCCTTCGGCCAGGCGATCGGGATCCGGTTCCGGCGACGGCATCATCACCGGGCGCTCGCTGCCGCGGGCATCGGCCTTGCGTTCCTCGGGATGGCCGAAGCGGCCTTTTGTCGAGGCGGGGCCGGCCATGTTGCCGATATCGCCGGTGGCGAAATAGAAGGTCCGGTGTGCCGCCCCATCCTCGAGTTCGGCGCCGAGCCAGGCCACCACGTTCTCGATGCCTTCCGCGCCGACCCATCGGGTGGCGGACGGATCACCGGCGACCGGGATCAACCCGCCCGACTTCGAGCCGCGCATTTTCTTGGTGTTGAGACATTCGCCCGGCTTTGCAGGATCGGGCAGCGCGGGGCGATACTTGGGCGGGTTGCCGAGATCGATCCATGTGCGATGGCATCCGATCATCTCGCCTGAGGCGTCGATAATCGGGAAGACCATCGCCGGACCCGTGTGGATGCAGACCGGTCGCCCCGCCTCATCTGTGCCATGCCAGTAGCTCAACGCTTCGACCGCGCGCCCCCATCTTCGGCAGAGATCGACCCCGGCCGACCCGATTGCCGCACGGCACGCGAGGTAGTGGCCGGGATGGACGATCGAACCGAGATCGCCCGCATGCTCGTAGATTCCGCGCGCCTGGCCGCGAACGCGATCGCGCCAGGCATTGGCCTCGGCCGCCTTGCGCTCGGCGTCCGCTTCCGCCTTCACCCGCCGGGCTTCGGCCTTTGCTTCCAGTTCGGCCCGTCGCTCATCGGAGATTTTCTCGCCCGCTGCGGGCACATCTTCGCCCAGCACCTTGCCGCAGGCTTCGAGGAACTCCTCGCGGCGGGCAAGATCGAGCCCCTCAACATGCGCCGCCAGCCCGATCGCATCGCGCCCACCCTGCCCGCAGCCCCGGCAGTTCCACACGTTCTTTTTCGTGTTGACCGCGAAACGATCCACGCCGTGGCATTGCGGGCACGGCATGGCGTGTTCAACGCCGCGGTCGGGGAGCTTCAGACCGAGCCGCGGCGCGGCCTCGGCGATCGAGACGGCGCGGGCGCGGTCGACGAAATCGGAGATGACGGGGTCGGTCATCTGGATGCCTCGCGACGCTTTTCGCGCGCCGCATGTTCCAGCCGGGTCGCTGCGAGGATCAGCGGCTTCAATTGGTCGGGAGCCTTGTCAAAGTCACGTCCATAGCGCCCATTCAGGCGCGGGAGCATGGCGCGGGGCACCAGCTCCCAGTTCGAAGGATCCGTGTTCAGCTTGTCCCCGAGACATTTCAGCGCGAAGCCCTCCGGTATAGGCCCGTGCTTCTGCTCCCAGAGCCACCTATGCTTGTGCACCGGCCTGGTCGCCGCACCCGTCCATGGATTGACCTCGTCGACAATCATGACGACATAACCGTCCTTCGTGTCGACCCGCTCATGACCCGCTCCCTGGTGGTTGTGCGGCAACTGACCGGGTTTGAACCGGGTTGCTGCAGAGCGCGGGTTGAAGGGCATCTTCTTGCCCTTGTTGGCCGGCACTGCGCCCTTTTCAAATCGCCCTGTGCGCCCGGTTTTCATCCCCTCGCGCTTGCGCAGCGCATGCAGATTCTGCGCCGTCACGTCATCACGGGGAAAAGCCTTGAGGAACTGGCGATGATATTCGCCAATCGGCAGAGTACTATGTGCATGAAGCCAGTCCATCTCCGCATCATTGTATTTGATCCGCCTGCCCTTGAACCTCCCCGTGGCGCGGCCGACCAGCCAGCCCTTCCGCTTGCGCAAGCCGTGCAAATGCGCAGCGGTCACGTCGTCGCGGCCAAATGCGCTCCCGAAGGCCCTATAATAGTCGCTGATGATCATCGCGCGATTGTCTTCCAGCCACTGCATTTCCCTAGCGCTGTAAACAATCTTGGCGCGTCGCTTCGGCCCGGCTGTCATTCCGCTTTCCGTCCCTCGATCTGTGGCAGGTAGGGCGCAGGGTCGGCACCGTAGTCAGCGACCAGCTTTGCGGCTTGAATCTGAAGCGCGGCGTTTCGGATGATCTGGTCGGCGACCGATACAATAGCTTCGCCCCGCTTGGATTCCTGCTCGATCTGGTCCGCCGACAAGTCCTCGTCGGAGAGCCGTTCAATCTGCGCAAACAGATGATTGTTGAGATCTGAAAGACGGTTTTTCACACGCGTACTCCTTGTTGTGGGTGAGTTGTCAGCTTCCCATTTGGGAATGGTCGACCTCCGCGCTTTCGCCGGCCACTGCCGACAGATCATCGGACCCGGCCACCGCCGAAGGCGGCAAGCCCGACCGGACGTCCGAGCCAGTGCGAGGCCCCGCCGGAGCGCCAGCATCCGAAGGATGCGATGCGGCGCGTGAGGCACAAGAACGCACTTCCCCGCGGCAGGCGGCGATATCGTCATCCTGGGCGATGCGGAGTTCGCCGACGCGCAGCTTGAGATCGACGAGTTCAGAGAGCGGCCAGCCGGCTTGCGTCTTGCCCCATTCGGAACGGTTCCTGGCGATGAACGGCGTGCCGGGCTTGAGACCGCGCAACTGCTCGGGCTTCGTCACGCAGCGCACATCTTCCATCACGCGCGGATTGAGCCCATGGGCGAGCGCCGTCTCATGGCACTGCCACAGCGAGGGCGCGATGATCATCAGCACACGCGACCGGCGGCGGCTTCGGGAACCGGGCCGGCTCATGGTTCCAGCCCCAGTTCGTCGATTGTCGATTGCGGGACGGAGACGGGGCGACAACCGCCCCCGCCAATGGCGTGCAGGTGTACGAACCCAGCGCGCCCCACCAGCCGAAGCTTGCCTTTAGCCGTATCCTCCCTGAGGCCGAGCGCCTTGGCGAGGTCCGCCAGCGAGAGGAGAAACACCGCACCGACCGCGTGACCGCCAGCCAGACGGGCCGCATTGACCGCCGCGCACACGGCACGGATGCTCGCCTGCCAGTGGGCATCGCGGCGGGCCTCATAGGAGGCCAACCTTTTTGCCGCCAGGATCTCACTCTCATCAGAAAAGGCGGCGGGCAGTGCCGGGACGGCGGCCAGCGTCTTTTCGATTTGGGGCCGAGTCAGCCCATGCTTCCGGGCGAACCGGGCAAGACAGCCGATTTCGGCCGCCATCAGCAGGGCCGCCTTCTGCTCGGGCCCGCCGAGATCCTTGAAGGGTGCAGACAGCACCGCCCCGGGCGTGCCCCAAACGGATGCTGACATGGGCGGATGGAACGGATTTGTCATGGCGATCTCCCTCATGGCTTAATCTCTCAGCCCCCGGCCGATGTGCGCGCGCACCAGATCGAGCACCGTCGCCACCTGGCTGGCATGGCAGCCGGTAATGGCGGCAATCTCTTCGTGGCTGAAAACGCCCGTCTGCCAGAGCCCAACGATGCCCTCCTGGACGATCTGCGGCGGGAAACCGGCGGGCTGCCGGCGCATGCGGAGGCGGACGGTCATGCGTTGGCCCTCCGGGCGCGAATAGTGAGTAGCGAATAGTGAATAGGTGCGCTCGTCATCAGATCGAATCCGGATCAAAATCATCGGGAGCGCCACATTTGCAGCAGCATCCGTCTTCGAGATCTTCCTCGAACTCGTCCCATTCCTCCGCGCATTCGAGGTGAAAGGACGGCTTGAGAAGGTCGCCGCAAAAATTGCACCAGAAGCCGTCTTCGTTGCGCGTCCACCACATCATCCCTCCACCCTCCGCTCGCTGACGACGAGACCGGAGAGTTGCGAGGCGGCGACGGCGCGATGCGGATCCATGCCTTCCGACCCCGCACCGTTGCGCACGCCCCAGGTCACCAGCTTGTCGCAATCCTCAAGCGAAAGCCCGATCAGACCGCCGCGCTCGCGCCGGGCGATAAAGGCCCATTCGAGCAGCGAGCGGCGACTACGGGGTTCGTACCACTGGCCGATGACCTTGGTGCTGTCGGCCAGCGACGCCACCTCTTCGGCACGGGTGACGACCCGGCACCAGGCCGGAATGAAATCGACGCCGAGCACGTCACGCGCGGCGCGCAGCGGCTCGTTGGTGACGATGGTGAGGCGGTGAGCGGCGGTCATTCGGCTGCCTCCGGCGCCTTGATCGGCCGCAGGATCGAGACCGTGCGCTGGCATTTGAAGCGATAGCCGCTGCCAAAGATGTTCTCGATATCCATACCGAGCGCCCGGATCTTCCTGCGGATTTTCGAGACGAAGACAAGGATGGTCTGCATCTCCGGTCCGCCGTCCGGATCGAGCTGATAGAGCCAATCCCACAACGCCTGTTTCGTCAGCATGCGGGGGCTCACCTCGGCAAGGTGCGAGAGAATGACCATCTCCGTGCGCGACAAGTGGACGAAGTCCTCTCCGACCCGGACCGTGCCGCTGTCGGTCTCGATCAGCACCTCGGCCGCGCGGTCGGGCAGCGGCGTGCCACAGCACGAGCAGTGGACGGCGACCGCTGTGCTGACCGGCGCGTTCACAGCCTCGCCTCCGGCAGGCGCGTGACGCGGCCCTCGACGGCATCCATGGCGGCGCGATCAGGCAACGGCAGGCGAAATCGCCGAGAATCCTTGAGAGGCGGAGAGATCACGAACAAGCCCGGCACGCCCGTGACGAGATGTTTGAAACGGTTGGAATTGGAGCGAATAGGGAGTGGCGAATGGCGAATAGGGGTTGCAGCTTCCGCCGCAGGCGGCAAGGGCAAGTGCCCGTCGCCGGTCGTCCGGCGCGTCGTCCTCAGGCCAGCCGCGCCAGTGGCGCTCGGCCGTGAGGACATGGCATCAGTCGCGGCGCGCGAGGCAGACAATCCCCTCATCTCGCTCTCCCTATCTGGTCGGAAATATCCGTGAGCGCGCGGATGGCCTGCTGGATCTCGCGCTGGATGGCCACGCGCTCGGCGTGGGAAATCTCGCCGTCATCGGCGAGCGCCTCGGCCCATACGCGGAAGACGTCGAGACATTCCGATGTCGCGGATGCCATGGCCTGCGCATCCGGCATCACGCCCGGCGCGCGCTCGCGGGGTTTGAGATCGTAGCCGAGCAGCCCGGCCATGTGCCGGGTGACGGACGGTTCGCCGGAGACCCGGTCGAGATCGATCGCGACGTCGATCGGCATGTGCCGCTCGTCGGCCCGGCTCGCATATTTGGAGAGTTCCGGGGCCAGCACGCGCGTGGCGCCCTGGAAGATCGCGCCGCCGCCGACCGCCTTGACGGCCAGCCCGACGACGGTCTTGAGGCCGGCGGCCTCCTGTTCGGTAATCTGCCTCATGGGAGAAACCTCATGGAAAAGAAGCGACCGCGAATTTCCGTGACGCGCACACTGTCGCGGCAGATAGTGAGCGGGAAAGGAGACGGGGCATGACCAAGCGAGACCATCACGATGCGGCCTCCTGCGAGGCGGGACGGGCCACACCGTCGGGCCAGGCGGCATCAGCCGGCCAGTTGTCGGAGAGCCACTGGATCGCCCTGTTGAGACGCCGCACGCCGATATCCGAATTCTCGCGAATGGCGGCCAGCCGCTTGCCGTCGCCCAGCATGCGCGACGACAACGTCGCCTCGGCGAGACCGGTGGCCCGACAATAAGCGCCGCACAGCAGAAAGAGGGTGTCCAATGCGTTCATGCGCTCATTTATGCGGGACATATACCGCACATGTCAAGGGACATGTCCCGCTCGCCGTGAAAATTCGGCGCGGTATAAGTACCGTCATGGAATATGATGCGCAGAAAATCGCGGAGCGTGCCCTCTCGCTCGCCGAAGATCGCGGGCTTTCGGATCGTGCCTTCGGGCTCGCCATCGGTCGCGGGCCGGATCTCGTGCGCAACTGGAAGAGCGGCCGGGCAAAGAGCGTCAGTCTCGAAACCATTCAGAAGGTCGCCGATTATTTCGGCGTCTCGCCCGGATGGATTGCCTTCGGCGACGGCGAGGCCGGAGCAGTCTCCCGCATCCCGGTCATCTCATGGGTCGCGGCCAGCCACTTCACCGGCGTGCACGACGTGGCGGCGCTGACCGACGCCCGGCGCATAGATGTCGCCGGGCTGCCGCCGGCCGACTATTTTGGGCTCGAGGTGCGCGGATCGTCGATGAACATGGTGGCGCCTGAAGGCTCGGTGATCATCGTGCGAAGCGACGAAGACGCGCCTCAACACAATAAATATTATGTCTTCGGCATGGAAGACGAAGCGACATTCAAGAGATTTCGGAAAGACCCCGACGAACTGGTTCCGCAATCGACCGATCCGGACCATCGCGCCATTCCGTTGACGCCGAATATCCGCGTCATCGGCCAGGTGGTCAAAGTTGTCCGGGAACTTTGATCCCAAGCTGGGTGAGACGGCGCTCCACACCCGAGCGCTCCGCCTCATCATTCTGTACCGCAAGCATTTTGACCGCATGCGAACGCACGAGTTCGCCCTCGCGCCCGTCCTTTGTAAAGCTTGAAACGGCGTCGACTGCTTCAGACTTGAGCGGCCGATAGTCGTCAAGCCAGGCATCCGCCACCCTCCGTTTCCAGTCTCGCCCGCCCTCGCCCGTCATCCCGTCACGCGCCTCGATATAGTCGAGGAGAACAGTCATCTCGTCAGCCGAAAGATGCCGGTCCGCACGGGCGGCCCAGACGAGAGCGGCAAGACCCTTTCGCGCCTTCTGCATGACGGATCTGAAATCCGGCCCCGGATCGTTCTCCTCCTTGATCATGGCATGGATCGCGCCAACGGGATCACGGATCAGTTCGCCGGTGACCGCATCCGCCATGTCGAGAATTCTGTCTGACCGGAAAGTGCGGTCGCCGCGCCGGAGATGGCAATACGCATCGATATAGGACTGGTCCGGCGCCCCATAGATGCCGAAGACTTCTATCCGGCGGGCAGTGAAGACGCGATCAGCATCCTCGTAGATGATGTCGTATGTGCCGGGTACATTTGGCCGGTTGGGATCACGCACGCTTTCACCCAACCGTGGCTTCGGCGGTGCCTTTGCTCGGGTGACTGCCGGAGCCGCGCGCACTTCTCGGGATGCCGGCCGGGCTTCCGGTCGACGCGAATCACCGTGTCGAAGCAGCGCCCTGCCCACCAAGAAAGCGACAATCGCCAAAAGAACAATCCACCACATGCCACCCATAGTGGCAGGGAGCGACACAGGGTAAAGAGGGACATATCCCGCAATGCTATTGACATGCGGTATATGTCCCGCATATGGTGGCCGCCATGACCCAAGCCATCACGACCGTCGACCAACCCCAGACTACCGCCCTACTGGCCCAGATCCTCGTTGGCGATGACGCCGCGGCAGCCGGTGCTCTCGCCGGACGTGATCAGAATGGTGGAACTGAAAAATCCAGCATCGGTGACGACGGCCCTTGTTCCCTTGGGGACCATACACGAGAACAATCGCATGATGAGGACCGGATTGGACTTGTGCACTCCGGAATTGATCAGGTTGTACCCCTCGCTCTGGGCATCAGAATCTTTCCAGACGAAGACCGTATCCATATCGGCACGACCAAGTGTCTTCTCCTGCGCGAGCGCCCCACCGCCCATCGCGACCACCATTCCGGCCGCAAGCATCAGTTTTCGCATCATCTGTCATCCCTCTCCGGTTGCGCGCGGTCAGTAAGCCGCAGCGATGCCGGCGGGTCAACTCACACCATCCGCAATCCCCTCCCAAGGGCGACCGCCCGGACCGGCGGCGCCAGGTGCCAAGTACGCCGCCGGTCCGGCTCAACGCACGAGGTGGCAGCATGAAACCCGAGACATTCACATGCCCGCGACGATCCGCGGTATCGGCTTCGCCGTATGTCATCACCGGCCGGCGACTGGCCGAGGAAATGGCTCGCGAACAGACGCGTGCCACCGTCGTCAACATGTGGGCCGTTCTGGTCGTCGGCGCGTCATGCCTCGCCGGCATTATCGGCGCCGCCGCATGGTCGTCGGAGCGGGCGAACACCGCATTCGAACAGGAAAGGCGGGTGGGATGAGCGAAGAGATCGCAACCCACCACCACATAGAGCGCGGCAGCGAATACGCCCTGCTCGGCATTGGCCGCATACAAAGCGCTCATTGGGTTGAGCCGAACGCCTACCCGAACCCTGGCCCCGTCGATATGCGCGAGGTCGCCGTCTACCGATGTGTTGACGACGGCACGCTGTGGGTTCGCCCGCGCGGCGAATTCGAAGACGGCCGATTTGAAGCAATCGCCGCCAAAGGCGCAAGCGCGACCGCGCGTCGGGCGTCGTCGCCCGCCCCGTCCGGAGCGCAGGTCGAAGACCGACAGCGGGAGGACACAAATTGACCACTCCCCTCCCAATCCTCGCCGCCACGCCCATCCCGTCGTTCCGCCCGAACGGCACGTGCCTCGATCTCGCGCGGCCCGACCCGTGCGAGATCTCGTTTCACACCATGGCCGCGGGCCTTTCCAAGATCGCCCGCTTCAACGGCATCAATCACGGGCCGATGTGGGCGGTGGCGCTGCACTGTGTGCGCGGCGCGGATGCGATCGAGCGCGAGACCGGCGACCCGCTGCTGGCCGCGTGGTTTCTCCTCCATGATGGCGAGGAGCATCTGGTGGGCGACAAGGCGACGCCGGTCGCGCGGCTGCACGCGGAACACGCGGCGCGTCTGGCGGGCGAGCGTGAAGGGATCGGCCGCGCCGTCAAGCTCTCCTGGGAGAACATCAAAGATCAATGGCGCGCAGCAGGCTGGCAGGCCGCGCGGTTGCCGATGCCCTCGCCCGAGCAGGAACGGCTGATCGGCTGGTTCGATCGCCGCATGTGCGACGCCGAGATGCTGGCGCTGTTCGGTGAGAACGCCCGGCCGCGCCTGCTCGAGCCCGACGCCCCGCCGCTCAAGCTCAAGGGCGGAATCAAGCCGCTCGCGCCGATGAAGGCCGAGGAGCAGTTCATCGCTGCCTTCGACAGGCTGATCGGCGCCGAACGCCGCATCGAGCAGGAAGCGATTCATGCTGCGCATTGCGCTCTGTCTGACGGGCCGAGCGCCGCTGACGCGGCTGGCCCTTCGCCCAAGCCTTGCGCGCCTGCGGCGACGCGGGAAGCCCGCGCCACGAGGCGCGACGGCCGGTCGGCCTTGCGGCCTGCGGCCGAGACCCGTTCCACCAAAGGAGACCGTTCATGAGGAACGATATCACCTATTCGGACTGGATAGCCGATCAGGAACCGGCCTGGCTGGCCGGCGCGCGATACTTCGTGCTCCATCACATCCAGAACGAGAGATCTCCCCACCCCGCCGAAGGCGCAAGCGCGACCGCGTGTCCGAGCCAGTGCGAGGCCCCGTCCGGAGCGAGCCCGAAGGGCGACAGCGCGAGGACAAAACCATGAGCGGCGTCAACAAGGTCATTCTCGTCGGCAATCTGGGCGCCGATCCGGAGATCCGGCGCACCCAGGACGGCCGGGCGATCGCCAACCTGTCGGTGGCGACCGGGGAAAGCTGGCGCGACAAGACCACCGGCGAGCGCCGTGAGCGCACCGAGTGGCACCGCGTCGTCATCTTCAACGAGGGCCTCGCCAAGATCGCCGAGCAGTATCTGCACAAGGGCTCGAAGGTCTATCTCGAGGGCCAGCTCGCCACCCGCAAATGGCAGGACGCCCAGGGGCAGGACCGCTGGTCCACCGAAGTGGTGCTGCAGGGCTTTTCCGCAAATCTCACCATGCTCGATGGCGCGAAAGGCACCGGCTACAAACCCGGCGGCGACGCCCCCGGCGACTACGGCATGGATGGTGACCGCGCCGCGGGAACCAAGGCAAGCGGCACCGACACCGGCAACTTCAGCCGCGATCTCGACGACGACATTCCCTTTTGATGGAAGGAAGCTGAAATGAACAACTACGACGTCATTGTTTATGGCCCGCCCGGCTGCGGGAAAACGCTGCACAAGGAAGCACTCGCGGCGGCGTTCGGATGCAAGCGCATTCTCGACGAGAGCGAGGACGAGGCCCGCTTCAAGAGAGAAGTGCAGGAGCCCAGGCCGCGCACGCTCATCCTTACCTGCAATCCACATCTTCGCACTCCCTTCGCCGAGCGGCACTCATTCGATGAGGCGATGCGGATGAACAACATCAAGGACGTCAGGAACTAGCCGCGACCTCGACGACGACATCCCCTTCTGACCCCAAAAGGACCGACCATGCTTATTCGCGATCCCTCCATTCTCATCGGCTCGCTGGAGGGCGGGCAGCTCAACCAGGCGCTTTCGACCGAACTCTCGCAGGTTTTCCGCCAGCTCTACGAGATGTCGAGCGAGGACCAGAAGAAGACCCACAAGGGCAGCGTGACGCTGAAGCTCGAGCTTTCGGCCGAGAACGGCGCGGTGACCATCTCCGCCGACATCAAGACCGCCACGCCGAAGCAGCCGCGGCCGCGCTCCTTCTACTGGATCACCGAGAACGGCGAGCTTTCCACCGAACATCCGCGCCAGCAGGACATGTTCGGCGGGCCGCGCGTGACCAATGCCCGAAGCGCCGAAAGCGCCGAAGGCTGAAACCTCCCAAACCCGAAAGGACAGGATCATGCCCAATACCAAAGAACTGATCGGCGAACCGATCACCCTGCCGGACCCGGCGCGCGCCATCGAAGCAATCGCCGAACTCGCCCGCAACGCCGCCGGCGTCGAGATCCAGAGCCTCACGCTCAACGGTGACGGATTGCCGTCCTCGGTCCCGCTGGCCCGCCGCCATGGCGAGCGGCCCGACTATACGAGCCTCAAGGCACTCGCCGAGGAATGGCGGCTGTTTCCCGAGCGCAAGAAGGGGACGGCGACCGTCGGCACGCTGGCGAGCTTCATCGAACTCACCGAGCGCCATGCCCACGAGAGCAGCGCCATCTTCGCGGATCTCGACTGGCGCAACCCCTCGATGACGGCAATCGTCGACTACCACGGCGGCAAGGACGGCATCCCCGCCTGGTGCCAGCACCGTATCCACTATCCCTTCCCGCGCTCCGAACAGTGGCAGACCTGGGTGGCCATGAACGGCAAGCCGATGAAGCAGGAGGAATTCGCCGCCTTCATCGAGGACAATATCGGCGACCTCTCCTCCCCCATGGACATGGAGGTAACCGAGTTCGAGCGCAAGTTCATGACCAAGATCGCCACGCCGAGCGAACTGGTCACCCTCTCGCGCGGGCTGCAGGTGCATGTGTCGAGCCGGGCCTCGAGCGCGGTCACCCTGCAATCGGGAGAAGGCGAGATCGTCTGGGACGAGGTGCACAACGACGCCGCGGGCAAGAAGCTCACCGTGCCGGGCATCTTCATGCTGCAGATCCCGATCTTCCACATGGGTGAACTCCAGCGCATTGCCGTGCGGCTGCGCTACCGGGTGCGCGAGGGCGCGGTGACATGGTTCTACCAGATGTACCGCCCGGATATCGCCGTGACGGAGCGGGTGACCGAGGACGTGGAAGCCGCGGCCGAGGCGACGAAACTGCCCTGGTACGCCGGCACCGACGAGGCACGTGCCCGCTAGGGCGATCTGACGACGATGCGGCGGGCACGGCTCGCCGCATCCTTCCCGAACGATCCGGAGACACGCCATGCCCAAGGCACCCAGCAAAGACGGATTCGCCCTTACCGCGCCGCGCGAGGCGTGGCTGCCCGCCATTCGCGCCGCCAATGATCCGGTCGAGCGCCGCAACACCATTCCCATTCTCGCCAACCTGCTTTTGAAGGCCAGCGACAACGGCAAGCTGGCCGTATCGGGGACCGACCTCGACGTGGCAATCACCAGCCAGGTGGACATGGCCGCCGACACGCTGCCCGCCGAGGGCATCACCCTGCCCGGCGCGCTTCTCGTCGACATCATCGACAAGCAGGCGCCGAAAAGCGAGGTGACGCTCAAGCAGACCGGTTCGCAGGTGATCGTCTCCTCCGGCCGCTCCCGCTTCACCGTACACACGCTGCCGGGCAGCGACTGGCCGGCCATGAGGGCGCGCGAGGACGACGCCGGGCCGGCGACCTTCACCCTGCCCGCAGGCCGGCTGGCAGCCATGCTGGCGCTCACATCCTTCGCCGTCTCCACCGAGGAGACGCGCTACTACCTCAACGGCATCTACGTGCATGTGCATGACGGCGGTCTGGACGGTGAGCGGCTGCGCCTTGTTGCAACCGACGGACACCGGCTGTCGCTGGCCGACCTGCCCATCACCGGCGAGGCCACGCTGCCGCATTTCGAGGGTGTGATCATCCCGCGCAAGACGGTGGCGCTTCTGCAGAAGATGCTCAAGGCCGCCGGCGACGAGGCCGAGGTGACGGTGGGCGTGACGCAATCCGCGGTCCACTTCGAGACCGGCTCGGAGAAGCTGATCTCCAAGGTGATCGACGGCACCTTCCCCGATTACATGCGGGTGATCCCCACCGGCAACGAGAATGTCTGGACCTTCGGCTCGCCGGTGCTGGCCGAGGCGGTGGGCCGGGTGACGACGATCTCCACCGAGCGCGGCCGCGCGGTGCGGCTCGAGTTCGGCCGCGACACGGTGCGGCTTTCGGTGATCAACCCCGACGCCGGCGACGCCAGCGAGGAGGCCACCGTCGGCGGCATCGAGGGCGACGATGTCGAGATCGGCTTCAACGGCAAATACCTCGCCGAGATCCTCTCGCTGATCGACGGCCCGACGCGGCTGGAACTCGGCGACGGCGGCGCGCCGGCACTTTTCCTGCCCGCCCCGCGCGAGGGCGAGGTGATCGAAAACCGCATCGTTCTGATGCCGATGAGGGTGTGACGATGAGCATCAACTATTACCTGACCGACTACAGTGACGAGATTGTGCCGTGCGCTGCCACACCCGAAGGCTGGGCCGAATGGCTCTCGAAGCCGGCACCGGACTGGCGGCGGGCGGTCGCGGCCGAGATCGGCCAAACCTTCGATGCCGCCAGTCTCGAAATCTTCGCCTGGGGCTACGCCTTCCGCGAACCGGACGGCGGGATCACCGTGACGGGCGAGCCGCACCTTTACCAGTTCACGGCAATCGTGGACGGCGACGGCAGCGTGGTCTGGGATTTCGAGGACATCATCAGCAGCCTCAACGACGCGATGCTCGGCGAACGCGTTGACGACTGCGACGGCTGCTGGATCGCCTTCGGCCGGGAGCAGCGGCTCATAGCCACCTATCACGGGCCGGACAAGCCGGTGACGTTCGCGCCGAGGGCGGAGTGATGAGCGAAGTCGTGAACGCCCTGCAGAACATCGAGACGGCGATCATCCTCTGCACGATCGCCATCTTTCTATTCCGCTAACGGGAGCACCAGCCATGGACCTGAAACAGCATCTTCTCCGCCAGATGGCCTTCAGCCGCGCCACCTTTGGCACCGGCAGCCGGACCAACGGCGTGGTCGACCATATCCGCAAGGAACTCGAAGAGGTTCAAGAATCTCACGGCTGCCCCTCCGAATGGGTCGATGTCGTTATTCTCGGCCTCGACGGACTGACCCGCAGCCTCTCCTTCGTGATCGAGGACCAGGACGAAGTTGCCGACGAGGCGTGCCGGATGATCGTCGACAAGCAATCGCGGAACGAACGGCGCGACTGGCCCGACTGGCGCACGGCCGATCCCGACAAGGCGATCGAGCACGACCGCTCGGCGGAGTAACGAGGATGGCCCCCCTCAGCCTGTCCATGGATGAAGCCGCGGCGCGCATAGGAATCTCGCGCCGCAACCTCCAGGACTTGATCCAGCGTCACCCTCATTACATTGTGAACGGCACACGCAAGCGCTTCACGGCCGGCGACATCGAGGCGCTGATCGCCGCCATGCGGATAGAGGCGCGCGAACTGGCCCGGCAGCAGGCCGAGGAACGCCGACAGGGAGAGAAGGCATGCCGCTCAAGCTCAAACCGCCGAGGCCCGGCAAGAGCCCCTACTGGTCCGTTCGCGGCACCTATCTCGGGGTCGCTGTGGACCGAAGCACAAAGGCGACTGACCGAGCTACGGCAGCAAAAGTCCTCCGAAAAATCGAAGCCGACATCAAGAGTGGTCTCGTTTCCCCCAAGGGGGTGAAGACGTTCCTCGACGCTGCAGTCGACTACATGGCCGCGACGGGACACCAGGAGCACCTCGCCCCGATCGTCGAGCGGCTCGGCGCTTATGCGGTCGAAGCCATCGATCAGCAGCTCATCGACGAGACGGCGATCGCGCTCAAGCCGGAGGCCGCGGCCGCGACCCGCAACCGCTGGGTCTACACGCCGATCTCTGCCATTCTCAAACATGCCGGCGTCGAGCAATCGATACGCCGGCCGAAAGGCTGGCGCGGCACGCCGCGCACCGACTGGATGACGCCGGACCAGGCGTTCCGTCTGCTCGAGGCCGCCGAAGGCGTGGACCGCGAGTTCGCGATCTTCCTGTCGTTCCTGCTCTACACCGGCGCGCGGTTGAGCGAGGGGCTGGGGCTCAAGGTCGACCGCCTCGATCTGTCGGAGGCAAACGCCTATATCGAGACATCGAAGAACGGTGACCCCTACACGGCCTATCTGCCGCCCGTGCTGGTGGCCGACCTCGCCAATCACCCGCGCGGCCTGGGGCGCCAGGGACAGCGGGTCTTCCGCTTTACCAAGTGCGGGCGCATCTACACCCTGCTTGACAAGGCCAGGAAAGCGGCGGGACCGGATCTCGCCTTCGTCGGCTTTCACACATTCCGCCACACCTGGGCGACATGGATGCGCCGCTACGGCAAATCCGATACCCGCGGCCTGCTCGAAACCAAGCGTTGGCGCGATGCCGCCTCGGTGCGGCGCTACGAACATGTTGTTGAATCGGAAGAGGCGCGGCGCGCCGACCTGCTGCCGACAAGGAACACCCGGAAGAACGCGAAGTGAACAAAGTCCACGAATTCTCCACGCCCGTTCTTTCTATGTTCTGCAAAATTGCGCCAAACAATGCCGAAGCGGACAGGCAACACCAACAGGCAACGCATTGATTTTACTAGAGAAAAATGGTGGGCGCGACAGGGATTGAACCTGTGACCCCTGCCGTGTGAAGGCAGTGCTCTCCCGCTGAGCTACGCGCCCGAACGCCTGCCCTCAGGCTCGCGTCGACCGGCGGGGTATAGTCACGGAAGGGATGTGCCGTCAAGATGGCGTTTGTTCAAGGGAGTTGCATGTCCCCCGCTCTGTGCCGGCGAGATTGCCGGCCCGCCCAGCGACGAGCGTCGGCATCGCGGGTTTTCTCATCCGGACGCGTGTGGATCGGATGGAACTACACGCATGAATGTATCTTGCTTTTTTGATGAAACTGATCATTCTCCGAGCGAATGCGCATGGGGCCAGATTATGAAAACGCTTCGCCTTTTGAACGCCTTGGAAGATGCCGGAGACAAGCTGCTCGCCAAATCAGCGGCGCGCCTCGAGGATGAGTTCAAGCATGACATCGCCAATCTGGTGGCGTCGATAAAGGCGGCCCGGCGTCTCCACGAGAATGATCTCCGGCAAAACCACAACAGTGCCGGCAACGCCGGGATGGATGTTCATCCGGGCGCCCGCGCTCTTTCCGCGGATTACACCGGCAAATCTGACGCGTCGGCTTGACCGGCCCGACCTTGGCCTACTGACCAGCCGGCGTCAGCACCCTGAGGAATGGACTGTCTGGCTTGAGAAGCACGTCGTAGCAGGGCGTTATTTCCGCCTCCACGCGATCTGCTAGTGCCGGGCGATAGATCTCCATCAGTTCGAGCCGTGCCCGGTGGAACGGGCATTTTGGCGCCAGAATCAGGTCGGTGTCGGCAACCGCCAGCAGCGTGGCCTCATCCGGAGTGGGGATGGAACGCGACGGGTCGGCGCCGATCGTTACCCGGGGCGTTCCCGGCCGTTTCAGGATGAAGGGAAAGGGATTGGCGAAATCGAGGTTCAGCACGGAGCGGAAATGTTCGCCGGTCCGCGCTTCGAGTTTTTCGATCGCCTGCGCCGCTTCTCCCATCTCCTGAATGAGCAGGTACTGATAGTCGTGCTCGACAAAGAGCCGGAACGAGGGCAGCGCGCCAGTTTCGGCGATCTCCTCCATCTCCTCGCGGTTGTTGACATAGAAGGAGCGCATCCTCTGCGCCTGCTCGACATACACATCCTTGGCCGAGACACGGCCAATGGGGCCGAGAACGGGCTGATCGAGCGCCACGTATTCGGGCGCCAGCGCCGCGACGCGCGCCGCCTTGTGAGCGAGTGTGGAAACAGCCGGAACCACGACGAAGGCGGTCAGCACATAGATCAGGAAGCGGGCGCGGCCGAAGACATCCGCCGGGCGCAACAACATGCGAAGGATCGCCGGCCAGGCGATAAAATAGGGTTGTCCCCCGGTGTTCTGCGTTTCGAAAACGAGACCGCAAAACAGCGACAGGCCGATCCACATCCAGTCGGCATCGAAGAACCCGACGATCCCGCGCTGTTCGCGATCGCGCGGCCGGCGGAACGAGAGGACCTCGCGCCAGAACAGCACGAGGCACAAAAGCGCACCGGGAAACAGGATGTCGAAGCGCAGCGAGATGGCGGTGAGAAAACGCGGCAGAAGCGTTCCCGTGTTCTCCGATGCCAGAGCGAGAATATCGAAAATATAGGCCGAGACGATGCCTGTCGCCAGTTGCAGGATGCCGGTGAGGCCGATGCAGACGAGCCCCACGGACAGCGCCACATAGGGGTGTATGCGCCGGGTGACGAGACCGAGGATGAGAAGCGGACCAACAGCGGCGAAGGCCGTGATCTTGCAGAAGGCGAGGCTGAGCATGAGCACGGTCAGAAGAACAGCCTGCAGCGCCCGCCCGCGCACGAACAAAACCGTCGCCGCGGTCAGGAACATCAGGTGCGAGCCGTGCCGGTTATAGATGCCGTATCCGTCGGTGCCTGCGAAATTGTTGTAGATCATGTCGTTGAAGGGCAGCGCTGTATAGACGATCCACGCGCCCAGAAGCCCCCAGACAGCCATGCGGCCGCGTTGCGAGGCGTCCCAGATGATCGCCGCCATCACAGGCGCGGTGACCGGCAGCCATTCGAGTTGCGTCAGGAAGACCGGATGGGCGTTCGGAAACAGATGGTAGTTGAGCCAGACGAACCAGTATTCCATCGGCCCCACAGGCACCTGGAAGTCGCTGATAGGCCACTGGCCTGCGTTCATCCGGCCGATCGCGTCGTAATAGAGCAGAATGTCCCAGTACATCGGCCCGACGGGCAGGACCAGCGGCAACACCTGAATGAGCGCGGCGACGGCCAGAAAGACGAGCAGGACCGCATAGGCCACATACAGCGGATGACGCCCCCCGGCATCCTGCCGATAGGCACCATAATAAATATCCGCCATGCCATTGCCCCAAGCTGATTCGACGCCGCACAAGTGTGCAACAGCCCCCAGCGCAACGCCAGCGCCGACGCTGGTGAATCACTCGTGATGGTTACTGGCAGATCCGGTAGCCACCGCGGCGTTCGGCGAGATCGAGATGGATGTGGTCGCTGTGGAAACTGTCCGCGCCCGGCCCGAGGACCGTGGTGAAATGCAGGCATGCCCCTTTCCGCACCGCCGCCTGAAGAGCGCCTGCGATCGTGTGATCGTCCTCGCGCGGCGTGACCGTCACACCGGTTCCGTCGGCGAGCGTGAAGCCGGCGATGTCGATCGCCCGGCCCTTGCCGTGCTCGCTGAGTTTCGCCCCTGTCTGCGAATTGCGCGGCCGGCAGATATAGGATGAGGCCTGACGGATCGCGGCGACGGACTTGCGGCCGGGTTTGTCGTCTTCGGACAACGTCTCGATGGCGATCTGGGCGGCGGGCTTGAGTTCGGCCTCCACCCATTCGGCGAGCGCAAGCGCCGTCGCACAGTCGAGCTTGGCTGCCGGCTTGAGTTCGATACCGCCGGAAAAGCCGCTGATCTCGAAAGGATGGGCGATGCCGCAGCCCCCCTCGCCACCGATTTCATCGAGCGGCTTGAACACGGGCCCAAGCCGGGCAAGCTCGGCCACACAGGCGGAATCGACAGGCTCCGGCGGACTGACCTCGACTTTCCGGTCTTCGGCCTTCGGCTCGGACTTTGCAGCGTCCGCGTCTTTCCCCTTCTCCGCCTTGCCCGCGTCGGAAGGCGCGCTGTTGGACTGGTTGTCCTCCCCGGTATCGTCCATTGGATCTGCCGTATCGGCAGAATCCGCCTCGCTGGCATCATCGGAAGCGGGCTCATCAATCTCGGGACGCGGCTTCGGCACCGGCGTTTCGGCGGCAGCCTCCGCTTCCACGCGCGGTGCCGGCTCGGGGACCGGAACCGGCTCTTCGGCGCGGCTTGCATCGACACCCAGGAGCACCAGCCCCATGGCGAGAACGGAAATTGTAGTGCTGAGGGAAAGGGTCACTTGGCGCTTCCGGATGATTGGCATCATCCCGTGAAAACGCGCCCGGAGAAGAAGCGGTTCCCCCGACACGGGATATCGGGGAAACCGGATGTTTCGTCGATCAGCCGGAAGCCGAACGCTCGGCTACCGTCGCCTCGATCGCCTTTTCGAGATAGGCGTCGCGATCATAGACGTCGGCATAGTATTTCACGTCTTCGCCCGGTTCCGCCCAAGCGGTGAAATAGGAAACGTGCACGGGGATCTTGTGCGGAACGGAAAGCGCCTTGTTATGTCCTTGCGCGATTTCACGGCCGACCTCCTCGACGCTGATGCCGAGAACCCGCGATGCCATGCCGCGCGGATCCTGCAAGCGGACGCAACCATGGCTGAAGGCGCGCATGTCCCTGCTGAATAGCGATTTCGAGGGCGTATCGTGCATGTAGATGGCATGCGTATTGGGGAAGAGTATCTTCAATTCGCCGAGCGCGTTGTCGTCTCCCGGCGGCTGACGCACGCCGACGGCCCCGCGGCCGACCGAATGCCAGTTCACCCCGCTCGAGGAGACCGCGCGGCCATTATAGGTGACCTGATAGCCCAGCCGGTCGAGATAGGAGGGATCGCTGCGCAGTTTCGGCAGCATTTCGTTGATGATGATCGACTGCGGCACGCCCCAGTACGGGTTCACCTCGACGGTCTCGATCTGATCATCGAAGAAATAGGTCTGGTTGGATTTCTTGCCGACGACGGTACGCGTCGAGAAGACGGGTTTGCCGTCCTCGTAATAGGTCGCGACGAAAGCCGGCTGGTTGATGAAGACCCTGCGGCTTTCCAGCGTTCCCGGCAGCCACCGCGACCGCTCCATCGAAAGCTTCACCTTTTCGATCTTTGCGGCGTTGGTTTCACCCACGAGCGCGCGAACGGTGCGCGGTCCCACCACGCCGTCGGAGGCAAGGCCCGCCTCCTTCTGGAAGCCCTTCACCAGCGCGACGATATCCGGATCGTACTCCTCATTGTCGATGTAGCTCGCGAGCAGGAGCGCGTTTTCGGCTTTCAGCTCGTCAGACGCCTTCATCTCGATGGCGCGCACGAGGTTCTTCGTCTCGGAGCTCGACTGACCGGGCTTCAGCAAAAGGTCGGCGGAAAGCTTGATCGCCTTGCCCTCGTCCGCCTGTTCGAGCCGCGCGAGCTCGGCGACGAAGGCCGCGAAATGGCCGCCCTGCGGATTGAAGCCGTAGAGGGCTTCGCCGGCGTCCGCGGAATTGGAGATCGCCTCCAGCGCGGCCACCAGATCGGGCGTCTTGCGCTTGAAATCGTGGTAGCCGGAAATGCGGTTGGGATCGACGCGGCCGCGATTGGCATCAAGCACGTAGTCGGCGACCGCCGCCGAGAGCGCCATCTCGAAGCGCATCAGTTCGCGCTGGCGTTCGCCGTTGCGCGTCACGTCGTAACCGTCCTCAGGCACATCGACGCGATAGTCCGCCGCCGAGAGACCGACACTGTCGGCGTCTTCCAGCACCGCGAGCACGGATCGCGCCGCCGCATTGATGCTCGAGCCGGACACCCAGAGGTAATCCGGCCTGGATGAATAGAGTTCGACAAGCGCCTCAGCCGCTTCGGGCAGTGCCCGGATCTTGAGATCGGCAAGGGCTGCCCTGCCCTCGTCGAAGGCGTTCATGCCCAGCGGTGGCAAGGTCATTGTATCTTCGGTGGAGCCGGTGACCACGGGATCGCTGATCGCACTGAAAATCACCGAGACGAGACGATCCGGCTGGTAGGTCTTGTAGGTCGGGCCGCTGACGCGCGCCACGGGCCGGGACGTACCCTCTTTGACAGGCTTCTGACGGACGACCTCTCTCTTTTCGGTCCGGTTGTGGGCGCGAATACGCTGAAGCGGCGTCTTCCGGATCGAATCCAGCGCGCCCGCCTGCGCCGCCTGCGGGGCCACGTAGCTCTCCCCGGCTCCGGCGATCAGAGCGACAAGTGCCACGCACAGCCCATGTTTGAATGCCATATTGCTGATACCTTCCGCCGGCTCCCGGCTATCCCAATGATTTGTCTTGCCCCGCCGGGAAATTACCAAAGCACCCCGGCCTTGAAAAGCGCGTGCGAGCCGCATCACGAAATGGTGCATCCGGTGTTGCGGGATGTCCACGCCGCGTCTTTCGGCTCACGAAAACAAATCTATCTTGAGCGAGCCTGACAGGCCGTTAACGCCGCATCCACCAAAAAGCCGAATTGCTTTCCGAACGAACTGCACCTAAACCCTGCCCGACCCTTCACCGATCTCCGCGACGAAAGGACCGTTTTCGTGGCTGACGCACTTTTCCCCCTCGGACCCGACGCCACGCCCTGGCGCAAGATTTCAGACCAGCATGTCTCGGTGGAGACATTTCGTGGACAGGACGTCCTGACCGTGGAAACCGAGGCGCTCCGGATTCTCTCGGAAGCGGCCTTCGCCGATATCAACCATCTCCTCCGCCCCGGCCATCTCCAACAGCTGTCGAAAATCCTGGAAGACCCGGAAGCCACGGAGAACGACCGTTTCGTCGCCTTCGATCTTCTCAAGAACGCCAATATCGCGGCCGGCGCCATCCTACCCATGTGCCAGGACACCGGCACCGCGATTGTGATGGCGAAAAAAGGCCGCCGCGTCTGGACCGAGGGCGGCGATTACGAGGCGCTCGCGGGCGGCGTCATGGACGCTTACGAGAAGAAGAACCTGCGCTACTCGCAACTCGCGCCGGTGAAGATGTTCGAGGAGAAGAACACCCGCAACAATCTTCCCGCCCAGATCGACATCTACGAGGAAGGCGACGATACCTACGACTTCCTGTTCGTCGCCAAGGGCGGCGGCTCGGCCAACAAGACCTTCCTCTATCAGGGGACGCCCTCGCTTCTCACCCACGACCGGATGATCGACTTCCTCAAGGAAAAGATCCTCACCCTCGGCACCGCCGCCTGCCCGCCCTACCATCTGGCGATCGTCATCGGCGGCACCTCGGCCGAGATGAACCTGAAGACCGTCAAACTGGCTTCGACCAAGTATCTCGACAACCTTCCGACGGAGGGGTCCGAGGCTGGCCACGCGTTCCGCGATCTCGAAATGGAAGCGGAGGTTCACAAGCTCACCCAGCAGATGGGCGTGGGCGCGCAGTTCGGCGGCAAATATTTCTGCCATGACGTCCGCGTCATCCGCCTGCCCCGCCACGGTGCCTCGCTGCCGATCGGGCTCGGCGTTTCCTGCTCGGCCGACCGTCAGGCGAAGGGCAAGATCACCCGCGACGGCGTCTTCATCGAGCAATTGGAGACCGATCCGTCAAAATACATGCCGGAGATCGACGAGGAGAAGCTCTCCGAACACGTGGTGAAGATCGACCTCAACCAGCCGATGGCCGACATCCTCGCGGAATTGTCCCAGCACCCCATCAAGACCCAACTGTCGCTCTCGGGCCCGATCATCGTCGCCCGCGACCTGGCGCATGCAAAGATCCGCGCCCGGCTCGAGGCCGGCGAGGAGATGCCGGACTATTTCAAGAAGCATCCGATCTATTACGCCGGGCCGGCGAAGACGCCGGAGGGGTATGCTTCAGGCTCATTCGGCCCGACGACCGCAGGCCGCATGGATTCCTATGTCGACCAGTTCCAGTCCTTCGGCGGCTCCATGGTCATGCTTGCCAAGGGCAACCGCTCGCGCGCCGTGCGCGAGGCCTGCGGCCGCCATGGCGGATTCTATCTCGGCTCCATCGGCGGCCCCGCCGCCCGACTGGCGCAGGACTGCATCAAGAAAGTGGAGGTCGTCGAGTACCCGGAACTCGGCATGGAGGCGATCTGGAAGATCGAGGTCGAGAATTTCCCCGCCTTCATCGTCATAGACGACAAGGGGAACGACTTCTTCAGGGAACTCAACCTCGGCTAGGGTCATACGTCCCCTCACCCGCGCCCGGTGAAATTCAACTTGAAGGTTGCTGCAACCAGCGGCAGCAATGCGCCACGAATACAATAAAAATACAAGGTAATTGAGAAAAGCTTTATATACATTAACAGTTCCCCAACGATTGGGGCGTAAGAAGAAACAACTAATGGGGTAAAGAAGAGTTGGGGACCTTCATGTCGACGACAACCGGCGGCAAGAAAGTGCAGATGCTGGATGCCGCGACGATGGTTCTCGCAACCATGCGCAAGAAGGGCATTGCGGGCATCCCGCGCAATTACGAGCTTGTCTACGAAGCGCTGAACGCCTCCAACCCCGCCCTGACCCGCGAATTCGAAAACCTCGGGCCCAATCCGGTTCAGGCCGAGCTCGATGAGGTCGGCGCCAAATATTTCGCCCATCACCACAAGACGACCGTCGTTGACGGTGCCCGCGACAAGATTTCCGACGAAGTCGAATCCATGCTCCGGCTTCTGCGCCAGGAGCAGTCGTCGCTCGAAAGCTATACCAAGCTGCTCGGCGAGACCTATCAGCGGATTTCCACCAAGAGCGCGGCGAGCACCGAGATTCTCACAGGCATCATCGGCATGCTGTCCTCAGCGACCGGCGACACGATGGAAAAGGGCAAGGTCGTCGTCGAACACATGGTCGAGCGCGCCTTCGAGATGGAGCAGGTCAAGCTCGAACTCGACGAATACAAGCGCATCGCCAACACCGATCCGCTGACCAGGCTGGCCAACCGTCGCGCCTTCGACGACGCGCTGCCGGACATCTACAACTCCCAGCGCGATTCCATGTATCACGCGCTGATCGTCTGCGACATCGACCACTTCAAGAAGTTCAACGACAGTTTCGGCCACCCGGTGGGTGACCGCGTCCTCGGCGTGGTCGCCGCGGTGATGCGCTCGACCTTGCGAAAGGACGTCTTCATCGCCAGAACCGGCGGCGAGGAATTCGCCGTCATCCTGCACGGCACCAGCCAGGAAATCACCATGGAAGTGGCTGAGCGGATCCGCACCGCGATCGAAAAGACGCCGCTCAGGAACCAGAAGACGGGAATGGACTACGGCCCGATAACGGTCTCAATCGGCGTGTGCATGGCGAGCGACGCGGAGAATGCGACCGACCTCTACAATAAGGCCGACATCGCGCTCTATCTGGCCAAGCACGGCGGCCGCAACCAGGTCCAGATCTTCAACGAAGGCATGGCCGGCGACATTGACCGGAACTGGCTCATCTACCGCAAGTGAGGCAATGCCCCTTGCGTTATACATGTCTTCATCAAGAAAAGCCGCACAAAGACAGGACCCGGCAGGCCCAATACTGGCGCAAGCAGACAACAGCTGTCGCCTTTTCCGCATTTCCCGACGTTCGGCGCTGGACAGGCCGGCACCGAAACGCTACCCGATTCACCATCAGCGCCGCAGTTTCGGTCGCGCCCCTTGAAATCCCGAGACACCGGATCGAGCCATGAAAAAAATCCTTGCCTCCGCAGCCGTAATCTTCCTGGCGGCCTCGCCGCTCGCCCATGCTGCACCCCAGGGCGAACAGAAGACCCTTCTTCAGATGCTGTTCCCGCCGTCGGAAAACTACAACCGGATGAACCATCGCCGGTCGGACAAGTCGCCGATCAAGCGCAAGGTGGTGAAGTTCGAGGACAAGTACGGCGAAGGCACCATCGTCATCGATACCTCGGACCGCCGCCTCTACCACGTGCTTGGCAAGGGCAAGGCGATGGCCTACGGGATTGGCGTCGGCCGTGAGGGCTTCACCTGGCAGGGCTCGAACAAGATCACCCGCAAGGCCGAGTGGCCGGGCTGGACCCCGCCGCAGGTCATGCGCGACCGCGTCAAGCGCCAGGAAGGCCGCGTGCTTCCGGCCTATATGGAAGGCGGCCCGGACAATCCGCTCGGCGCCCGCGCCATGTATATCGGCTCGACCATCTACCGCATCCACGGCACCAACCAGCCCTGGACGATCGGTCAGGCCATGTCTTCGGGCTGTATCCGCATGGCCAATGAGGACGTGATCGATCTGTATGAAAAGGTCGGCGTCGGAACCCGCGTGGTCGTCCGCAACTAATCGCGAGAACGCCGAAATAAACAAAAGCCGGTCCCATGTGGGCCGGCTTTTTTCTTATCCGGCTCAGGCGCGCTGGCGTGGCTCGGATGCCTTGTCGAACGACATTTTCGCAATCAGCGCCAGTTCAGCCTCTGCATTGCTGAAATCGCGGACGCCGAGGAAATCCAGGATCCCCTCGATCACCGGAGGCGCGGAGAGAATGCGGCGATGGCCGTAGCCGGGGACGGAGAGAAGGCGAACATGCGGACCGGCCGCGGCCAGCTTCTCCGCATTGGAGAACGGCACCTCCTTGTCATCGGGCGCGTGCATGACGAGCGCTTCGCAGCGGATCCGCCCCATCCCCTCCGCGGCGTCGAACTCTTCGAGCCGGCGGCCTGACAGCGTAAAGACTTCGCCTTCGAACGCCTCGCGGACGGCGGCACTCATGCCGGTTTCACTGGCAAACCAGTCGAAGATCGTCTTCAGGCGCGTCGGCGAGGCAATTGTGACGAGTTTGTAGGGCCGGCGGGCCGGAACGCCGGAGATCATGCCGGCCGCCACGCTGATGATGGCCGCAGAGCCGAACGAGTGTCCCACGAAGACATCGAACCCGTCGAACTGGCGCCAGGCGGCATCGATTGCCTCGCCGGCGTTGATGAGGTGACTGCGCCGAGCAAGCGAGCGGCCGTGCCCCGGCATGTCGATTGCCACCACTTGGAAATCATGCCCCCGCATCGCCTCGATGATCGGCAGCATATGCTCGGTACGCGACCGATAGCCGTGAACGACCAGAACCTTTCCGCGGCATTGCTCTGGCTGGCGAACGCCGAAGTCGTAGGCCGCCACCACGCTACCGTCCGGAAGCAGCAGCCGGAGGACCTTCGCCTTGGCGATCCTCGGTGCGGCCTCACGAAGAAGCAGCGCCTCCTTGTCCGATTCCGGCTTGGCGCCCGGCGCGCGCGCAAACAGGTAGAATGCGAAACGCCCCGCCGCTTTTGTGGAGAAAAGCGCGATGGCCGAAATGATCAAACCGATGGACTTCAACAGCCATTGTGGCATAGGAATAACCTTGAAGGTTCAATGCTGAACAAATAATTGTACAACCATGAACAAAAAGCAAGCCCTCCCCTGGGACAATCCCCGCTTCAGGAACTGGATCGCCGTCGCGCGCGCCTGCCAGATGATGAGCCTGACCCTGACCCGCGCGCTGCAGGGGCTGGATCTGAAACCGCCGCACCTCGATATCCTCGCCAACGTCTACCGCTACCCGGGCATCTCGCAGCAGGATCTCGCCAACAAGCTTCTGGTCGGGCGCTCGAACCTCTCGATGCTCATTCCCCAGCTCGAGCAGCGCGGCCTGATCGAGCGCCGCACCGATGAGGACGACCGCCGTGTTCTGCGACTGACCCTGACCGGGAAAGGCGAAACCCTCACGGAGGATGCGCTGGCGATCCAGACGGAAGTGATCGACCGCTCGATGGCGGCCTCCTCGGTCGACGAGTGCAATCTCGTCGGAGACGTCATGTGGCGCATGGTGGAGCAGATGACCGCCGGCGACCCGCAGGATTCCGGCGCGGACCGCTAGCGCTCCCTGCTCAATCCTTTCCCGTCCAGTTCGGCCAGGTAGCCGGCCCACACCTCCTCGGCGTTCTCGCCCGTCTCGCTGAAGAATTTCCAGGTGAACAGCCCGGTGTCGTGCCCGTCGTCGAAAACGATGCGGACTGCGTAATTGCCGACAGGCCGGAGATCGGTGATCGTCACGTTTTTCTTCCCGGGCACGGTGACGCGCTGATCCGGACCGTGTCCCTGGACCTCGGCCGAAGGAGAGCGGACACGAAGGAGTTCGGCAGGAAGGGCAAAACTGCGGCCGTCCGTGAAGCCGACGGTCAGCATGCGCCGGTCGCTCGATACCTTCAACTCGCTCGGCCAGGCTTCGTCGTGACGGTTCATCGCGGTCTCCTTGCTGCCCTTTTCGGCCCATATGATTGGAAGATGGCCGGTTTTCAATCCTCCGACCGGGCGCCGCCGAAGGAAAGGGCTTGAAAAGAGCGCCCGGGATCGCGAGATTGGGGAAAGGACAATTCATGAAAAGCATCGCCATGCCCGATATGACGCCCAGCACTCCGCCGATGATTGACCCCTTCGGGCGGGCCGTCACCTATTTGCGGGTCTCGGTCACCGACCGGTGCGATTTCCGCTGCACCTATTGCATGGCCGAGCATATGACCTTCCTTCCGAAGAAGGATCTGCTGACGCTCGAGGAACTCGACCGGCTGTGCACCACATTCGTGGAAAAGGGCGTGCGCAAGATCCGGCTCACCGGCGGCGAACCGCTGGTGCGCAAGAACATCATGGAACTCATCCGTTCGCTCGGCCGGCATATCGAAACCGGAGCACTGGACGAACTGACGCTGACCACCAATGCCTCGCAACTGGCAAGATTCGCTGACGACCTTTATGGTGCCGGCGTGCGGCGCATCAACGTCTCGCTCGACACGCTCGATCCCGACAAGTTTCGTGCGATCACCCGCTGGGGCGACTTCGGCAAGGTGATGGACGGCCTCCAGGCCGCCCGCGAAGCCGGTCTCAAGATCAAGATCAACGCGGTCGCGCTCAAGGATTTCAACGAGGACGAAATCCCCTCGATGCTCGAATGGGCGCACGGTCAGGGCATGGACATGACCCTTATCGAGACCATGCCGATGGGCGAGATCGAGGAAGACCGCACCGACCGCTACCTGCCGCTTTCGCAGGTCAGGGCAGACCTTTCAAAGCGCTATACGCTCACCGACATTCCCTACAAGACCGGCGGACCGGCTCGCTATGTGGAAATCGCGGAAACGGGCGGACGGCTCGGCCTGATCACCCCGCTCACGCATAATTTCTGCGAGAGCTGCAACCGCGTGCGCCTGACCTGCACCGGCCAGCTCTACATGTGCCTTGGCCAGAACGACGACGCCGACCTACGCGCACCCCTACGCGCTTCGGAGGGCAACGAGCTCCTGTCGAACGCGATCGACGAAGCCATCGGCCGCAAGCCCAAGGGTCATGATTTCATTATCGAGCGTGGCCGCTCACGGCCCGCCGTCGGTCGCCACATGAGCGTCACCGGCGGCTAGAGCATCCCTGCGTTCAGGCGGAATCGCCTGACGCAGACAAGATCCTCTACAACCAAAAGGGTAGAGCGAACTTTGCCTCCGCCCGGACGCACGCCGCTCTAGCAGAACTGCTCCACCATTATTGCGATTGGGACTGGCGGGAATATGCGTTAAGCAGAGTTTTGTTTGGCGGCCTGGAGTTCATCCTCCCTGCCGTCTGTGCACTCCCGATCCAAGCGATTCCGCATGCCTCTGTCCCCCAACTTCCGCGGCGCGCTCTTCATGGCTTTGGCAATGATGAGTTTCACCACCAACGACACGATGGTGAAATTCCTGTCGGAAACGATGCCGATGGGACAGATCGTCTTCATGCGCAACCTGATCGCCTCGGTGGTGATCTTCCTGATTGCCTACCGGCAGCACGCCCTTCGGCCGATAAGGCTGGCTTTCTCTCCCTATATCGTGATCCGGATCATCGGCGAGGTCGGCGGAACGGTGACGTTCCTCATCGGCCTGTCCCATATCCCCATCGGCAACGCGAGCGCCATCCTCCAGGCCCTTCCGCTCGCCGTCACCATGGGGGCGGCGCTCTTCCTCGGAGAACCCGTCGGATGGCGACGCTGGTCGGCGATCCTGGTCGGCTTTATCGGTGTTCTGGTCATCGTCCGGCCGGGGGTCGAAGGCTTCTCGCCCTATGCCCTGATCGTGGCGATCACCGTGTTGTTCGCCGCGGGACGCGACATCGCCACCCGCAAGATCGATCCGTCGATCCCGCCGCTCTTCATATCGTCGCTGACGGCGCCCGCGGTCGCGTTGGCCGGTCTGTTTCTCGATCCGCCGACCTCCACACAATGGGTGTCGGTCGGCATTTGGGAGTGCGCACTACTGATTGGCGCGGCAAGCCTGATCCTCGTCGCCTACCACTTTATCATCCACGCGATGCGCGAAGGCGATATCTCGTTTATCGCACCCTTCCGCTATTCGAGCCTGATCGTGGCGATCCTGTTCGGCTATCTTGTCTTCGGAGACATACCGGATATCTACATCATCATCGGTGCGCTGATGATCGTCGCCTCTGGGCTCTACACCATCTACCGCGAGAGGGTCCGGGTGGACGCCGGTCCTATCGCCGCATCGTCGACCACACGGCCGAGCCCCTGAAGCCCGCGCCGAACCGGCCACCTGTTTTCGGTGAATGGAAAGTCAGGTGGAAAGCCGGGCGTCGTCCACGTCGTCGCGGTCGTCGGGCTGCTGCTTGGTCCTCGACTTGCGCTCTACCTGCTCGGCATGGGCCTCCCACTCGCTCAGGAGAACGTAGTGGTCGCAAACACCCCAGTCCGCACCGCAAAAGGGGCAGGTCTGCTTCTCGTCGGTTTCCGGCATCTTGCCCCACTATCCGGTTGCGAATGCGTCCCGATATCATCCTAGGGTAACGAAATGGATAAGACCAGCTTGCAAAATGTAACGGTCTTGACGCCTGAACCATCCGGTAATGCGCCGTCCACCGCACGCTCCGTTGCGCGATCGGATAGCGGGAAATCAGCGCGGCCAAGGGGCAAGGTGAATCGCTCCGCGGCTTCAATTTCACCCTGATCCGCTCTAAAGGGCAGCGATGAGAAAATCCGTATTCCTCGATCGCGCAACTCCGCCCTCGCTGGCCACGCTGGTCCTCGTGACGGGCATGGGCGCGCTCAATCTCAATATCTTTCTTCCTTCGCTGCCTGCGATCGCCGCCTACTACGATGCGGATTACGCGCTCGTGCAGCTTTCTGTTTCAGGCTATCTGGCGGTAACCGCCGCTCTGCAGCTTTTTATCGGCCCCCTGTCCGACCGCTACGGCCGCCGCCCGGTCATGCTGGCAAGCCTCGCGATCTTTCAGGTGGCGACCGTTCTGGTCATCCTGGCTCCGACCATCACGCTCTTTCTCGCCGCCCGCATGCTGCAGGCGGCGGTCGTCGCCTCGCTGGTGCTTCCCCGCGCGATGATCCGCGACGTGGTGGGGCAGGAAGAGGCGGCCTCCCGGATCGGCTACGTGACCATGTTCATGAGCGTGGTACCCATGGTCAGCCCCGCTCTCGGCGGGTTTCTCGCCGGTCTGTTCGGCTGGCACGCGACCTTTGCCGCCGCCTTCCTTTTCGGGCTCGTCGTCTTCCTGCTGTTCTTCTTCGATGCGGGAGAGACGCACCACAACCGCTCGACCAGCATCCTCAGGCAGTTCGGCGCCTATCCGGAACTCTTTCGCTCGCGCCGCTTCTGGGGCTACGCGCTGACCGCCAGTTTTTCCGCCGGTGCCTTCTACGCCTTTCTCGGCGGCGCGCCCTACGTGGCCAACACCGTGCTTGGCCTCGATGCCGAATCCATCGGTGCCTATTTCGCCATCATCGCGGTCGGTTACATGCTCGGCAATTTCCTGTCCGGACGATACGCCAAGCTGCTCGGCATCACCCGCATGATGATCTGGGGCAGCTTGATTGCGGCCATCGGCGCGCTCATTCCGTTGTTCCTGTTCCTCGCGGGCTATGTCGATCCCCTCGCCTTCTTCGGCCCGACCTTCCTCGTCGGCATGGGCAACGGGATGACGCTGCCGAGCGCCAATGCCGGCATGGTCAGCGTGAGACCCCATCTGGCGGGCTCCGCCTCCGGCCTCGGCGGCAGCCTGATGATCGGCGGCGGGGCTGTTCTGTCCTCGGCTGTCGGTGCGGCACTGACGCCCGAAACCGGCATCTATCCGCTGATCGCCGCGATGTTCCTGACCATGGTCGGCGCCATGATCGCCTCCGCCTATGTCCGCCATGTCGACAAGCTGGCGGCGCGAGAAGCCGGGGCACGGCTCGCCCCTGAGAGCCTGTCGAGATGACCCGCGCCGGCGCCATACTGGCAGGGGGCGAAGGCCGGCGCATGGGCGGGGCGGACAAACCGTCGCTCATGCTCGACGACCGGCGCCTCATCGACCACGTGCTCGACCGTTTGCGCCCCCAGGCGGACAGGATCGCGGTCAGCGCCAATGGCGACCCGTCCCGCTATGCCGACCTCCGTCTCGACATCATCGCCGACGATCCGCGCTACCGCGCCGGACCCCTTGCCGGCATCGCGACGATGATGAGCCATTTTGCCCGGCAGCCCGAGGTGACCCACCTGATCACCGTGCCGGCGGATGCCCCCTTCATTCCGCAAGATCTCGCCGAGCGGCTGAACGAGGCGGTATCAGATTCCGACGACGTCGCAATCGCGGCGTCGGCTGGACGCACGCACCAGATCGTCGCCTTGTGGCCGATCGCGGCCCTGCCACGCCTCGAGGCTCATCTCGCGCAGGCCGGCAACCTCAGCATCATGGCGTTTCTCGATACGCTCTCCGTGAGGATCGTCGATTTCGAGCCGGACACCGGCATCGATCCCTTTCTCAACGTCAACACGCCGGCCGATCTCGATCACGCCCGGAGGCTTATCGCCGAGCGGCGGCAAAGCTGACGTTTATCGGTTGTGCGTCAACTTCCCTTCCACCCGATTTCCTATTGCAATTGCTCACAAAACAGTGGGAGTATCCGTTTTCAGGCGGCCATTGAGTGGTCGCTCAATACGTGAAGTGGCTGCAAAAGCCACCCGTAAGCCAACAGAGAGGACATCAATGCGTATCTCCACCAAACTCACCCTCGCCATCTCCGCGCTTGCCCTTTCGGTGAGCCTCGGCGCGCACCAGGCCGGCGCCCAGGACATGAAGAAGGTGGTCATCGGCACCGAAGGCGCTTACCCCCCCTTCAACACGCTTGAAGCCGACGGCACGCTTACCGGCTTCGACATCGATATCGCCAAGGCGCTGTGCGAAGAGATGAAGGCCGAATGCACCTTCGTCACCCAGGATTGGGACGGCATCATCCCGGCGCTCCAGGCTGGCAAGTTCGACGCCATCATCGCCTCGATGTCGATCACCGACGAGCGCAAGGAAAAGGTCGACTTCACCGACAAGTACTACAACACCCCGCCGGCCATCGCCGTGCCGAAGGATTCGGACATCACCGAAGCAACCGACGAAGCGCTCGCCGGCAAGATGCTCGGCGCACAGTCCTCGACCACCCACTCGAACTATGCCGAAGCCAAGCTGCCCTCGGCCGAACTCAAGCTCTACCCGACCACCGACGAGTACAAGCTCGACATCGACTCGGGCCGCATCGACGCCGTGATCGACGACGTGGTGGTGCTCGACGAATGGGTGAAGTCGGAAGACGGCGCATGCTGCAAGATCCTCGGCACCCTCAAGCCGGATCTCGAAATCAACGGCCCCGGCGCCGGTATCGCCATCCGCAAGGGCGAAGACGAGCTGCGTGAATCCTTCAACAAGGCCATCACCGCGCTGCGCGAAAACGGCAAGTACAAGGAAATCAACGACAAGTACTTCGATTTCGACGTCTACGGCGACTGATCGAACCGCTTGATCGCACGATAGGCGGCGGCCCGACCGTCGGGCCGCCGCCAACCACAGAGCCGGAAAACCGGCCGTAAGGGGACAAAATGAGCGATCCGACGGCACCGCCGCTGGCGGTGGCTTCGATATTGGATACCCTCGACCCGTTCTGCGGGCCTGCGGGCATTCTCCACCTCATACCCGAATCCTCGCTTCTCTCCTGCGGCGCCACGGGCTGGGGAGACGAGATCGCCAACGGCTTCTTCATCACCCTGTGTCTTTCGGTCGGCACCCTGCCCGTCGGCCTGGTACTCGGCTTCTTCATCGCCCTGGGCAAACTCAGCGAATCCCGCGCGCTCAATCTCAGCGCCAACATCTACACGACGATTTTCCGTGGCCTGCCCGAACTTCTGACGATCTTCATGATCTATTTCGGCCTGCAGATCGGGCTGCGCCAATTGCTGCTGGCGCTCGGCTTCGAGGAAGCGATCGAGATCAATGCATTCGTGGCCGGCCTGATCGCCTTGTCGCTGGTTTTCTCGGCCTTCGCGTCCGAAGTCCTGGCCTCCGCTTTCCAGGCGATCCCCAAGGGGCAGTATGAGGGTGGCGCGGCATTGGGACTGCGCGGTGGCATCGTCATGCGCAAGATCATCGTTCCCCAGCTTCTGCGCATCGCTCTGCCCGGCCTCGGCAATCTCTGGATGAACCTTCTGAAAGACACCGCCCTCATCTCGGTGATCGGCCTGTCCGATATCCTGCGCCAGACCGGTGTGGCGGCGCGCGTGACCAAGGAACCGTTCTTCTTCTTCGGTATCGCCTGCATTCTCTATCTCTTCCTCGCCATGCTCTCCTCGATCGGCACGAACTGGCTCGAAAATCGCTACAAACAGGTCGAGCGCTGACCATGGCTCATGTGATCGACGAACTCATCCCGCCGGCCCCGCCACCGCCCGACGTCGCCAAGCGGTGGAATGCGGCCAGCATCTCTGGCTACCTGTTTCTCGCCCTCTGGTTCCTCGCCGCGGTGGCGCTGGCTGCCTGGCTGATCGGCGGCTGGAGCAACGAGCGCGTCGCGCTCTACGGCCCGAAATATCTCTCCGGCCTGCTGACCACGATCGAACTGGTCGCCACCTGCATCGTGCTCGGCGCGATCATCTCGATCCCGGTCGCCTTCGGCCGGATGTCGAACAACCCCGTTTTCTCCACTCTCGCCTATGCCTATGTCTACTTCTTCCGCGGAACGCCCCTGATCGCCCAGCTCTTCCTCATCTACTACGGGTTCGGATCGTTCCGCGATCAGCTGGATGCCGTCGGGCTCTGGGTGATTTTCCGCGACGCCTGGAACTGCGCGGTCTTCGCTTTCTCACTCAATACCGCAGCCTATCAGGCCGAAATCCTGCGTGGTGCGATCCAGAGCGTGCCCCGTGGCCAGTTCGAGGGCGCGGCTTCGCTCGGCCTCGGGCGGGTCATCACCATGCGCAAGGTGATCATGCCGCAGGCGATGATCGTCGCGCTCAGGCCTTACGGCAACGAAATCATCCTGATGATCAAGGCATCGGCGATCGTCTCGATCGTCACCGTCTTCGATCTTATGGGCGAAACACGTCGCGCCTACTCTCGTACTTTCGATTTTCAGACCTATATCTGGGCGGCGATCTTCTATCTGCTGATCGTCGAGGCTCTGCGAAACATCTGGGTCGTCCTGGAAAATCGCCTGACCCGTCACCTAAAACGCTAGGGTTGCCCCGCGGACCGGCAGGGAATATGACCCGCGCGAGAATGCAAGCGGGATACCCGGCATGTCGATGATCGACGAGAAGAAGCTGGCGAAAGCCTATAATCACGCCCTCAAGCTCGAGAAGGCTGGCAAGCGCGACGAGGCGGCCGATGCCTGGCGCGCGGTGCTCGAAATCGACCCCGAAGACCATGGCGGCGCTTCCGTTCGCCTGGCGAGCCTCGGCTTCGGCGATGCGCCGGATCGCGCGCCCGAAGCCTACGTCACCACGCTCTTCGACCAGCACGCGGAAGTCTTCGACAAGGTGCTCGTCGAGGATCTGGGCTATCACGTACCGCTCATCCTCAGGCAGCGCCTGATGGATATCGGGGCAGGCCCCTTCGAACGGGTGCTCGATCTCGGTTGCGGCACCGGGCTGACGGGCGGAGCGCTCGAGGACATGGCCGAGGACGTGACCGGTGTCGATCTGGCCGAGAACATGGTTCAGATCGCCCACGAAAAGGGCCTTTACGACACACTGTATGTGGCCGACGCGATCGATTTTCTGGAAGACAATGACGACGAAGCGTTCGACCTGATCGCGGCAACAGACGTGCTGCCCTATCTGGGCAGCCTCGAACGCTTCTTCGCGGGAGCGGCGGCGAATGCCCGACCGCGCTCGCTCCTGGCCTTTTCGAGCGAAACCCTGCCGGACAACGTCATGGCCGGCCGCAGCTTCATGGTCGGCGGCTACCAGCGCTTTGCGCATGCGAGGAGCTACGTCGAGGCTGGCGCCGCTGCGGCGGGCTACGAGATGATCGAGACCAGCGACATTCTGGTGCGCTACGAACAGGGCGCACCGATCTCCGGACATCTCTATATCGCCCGGTTCGGAGGCTGAGCGCCGCGCCCTATTCCGCCGCGCTTTCGGTGCCTTCCTCTTCCCCCGGTTCCAGAGTCCACACACCCCTGGATTCCGACACCGGCCCGGCGGGGATGGTGATCCCCTCCACCCGGGCCCAGGTATCGGCGAAATCGCGGTAGTGGCGCGAGAAGACATTGCCCGACTGCCCGGTCGTGTGAATGAAGGTCGACGCATCGAGGTCGCCAAGATCGTAGATCCCGCGGAAGCTCGCCCCGTGCGTGTTCACATAGGGATGGGCATTGTCGTTGACCGTCGTCTGTCCGCGGTCGAGTGTGAACGGGCCGCCCTGATGCGCCACGTCCACATCGAAGAACCGCGCCAGCGCCCCCACCTGCGAGAACGGCCGGTGCGCGCCATGGGCGACATGGATTTTTGCCCAGTCCCATGAATTCGCATCATCGCCGTAGCGGCTCTTGAGATCGGCGATCCCCTTTTCGAGGCTGTCGAGCAGAACTTCCGGGCACTGTTCCTCCGTGTCGGTTCCGGCACGGTCGCACCAGTTTCGCGCCGTCTGGCCGGTCACCAGATGCTCGATCGCCCGCCCCCGAATCTTGAACCAGTTGTCGAAGGACGGGCCGAGATCATCGGAATAGGCCTCGATCATGAATTGCCGCGCCCAGGCCATCATCACAAGCGGCTCAGCCCGGCCGGCGCTCATTTCAGCGTCCCACTTGCCGAGGCGGGTCAGGAACCCGTCGATTTCAACCGGCTTATCAAGCGGTTGAACGGCTTCTATGAATCGATCCCTGAGCGTTGCCAGTGCTTCGGACTGCACATCGGCCTGCGCCAGCCGCGATGTCTCCGGCGTCTGCTTGTCCTGATTGTCGACGATGAGCTGGTCGACCCGGTTCTGCCGGTAGGGTTCTTCCCAGTCAAACGTCAGGAAATGCGGGTAATCCGGCCCGACGATCTTGGTATTGGCGGTGCCGATCGCGCCCTTCTCCGGATTGCTCTGACGCGGAAGCTGGCCATAGGGCACGTAGCCCCGCCAGTCGTAGACCGCGTTCCAGCCGGGCACGGGAGCACGCCCCATCACCTGGTTGGCGGGATCGCGTACGGGCACGCGGCCCGGCGAGATGAAGCCGATATTGCCGTCGACATCGGCCACCACCATCGACTGCATCGGCGTCAGGAAGCCGTGCATGAGGGCCTGAAAATCCGAGACCGTCTCGGCGCGGAAGAGCGGCGCCCCGGCATTGGCCGTCGTGTCGTCGGTTGCGAGCGCCACCCATTTGAGCGCGGCCACCGTGTTTGCCGGCAGGTAGGTATCGAGGTTCTTGTAGGACCCCGGCAGCACCGGCCCGTGGCGGGTGGAGCGCCGCGTGAAGATCACGTCTTCCGAGCCCTTGACGTGGATCGTCTCGCTTGCGGCTTCGAACTCCTGCCAGCCCGACGGCGTGAGATATTCGTCGGGATTGTCCGGATTGACGCGCTCGACGAAAATGTCCTGCGCATCGGTGCCTGTATTGGTAAAACCCCAGGCGATCTTGTCGTTGCGGCCGAGGAAAACAAAGGGCGCGCCCGGAAGCGAGGCGCCGATCAGGTTCTTCGGCGTGTCGAATTCGTCGGTCACCTCGAGATGGGCAAGATACCAGATCGAAGGCGCCATCAGTGCCAGATGCGGGTCGTTGGCAACAATCGGCTTGCCCGATTCCGTCTTGTCGCCGGAGACCACCCAGTTGTTCGAGGCGCGCTCGGCGGTCACGGAGTCAAACAGCGCCATCTGCCCGTCCGCCCCGCCGGTGGAGAGCGATGCCTGGTCGAGCGGCCCGACCTCGAGGCCGAGAAGCGAGCCAAGGTCCGGAAGCGGCGGCGGGTTGTCGACATCAAGCGGCGGCAGCAGATCGTCAATCTCCTCGCCGGTGAACCCAAGCCGGGCAAAGGCCAGCCTGTCTGCCTCGTCGTCGACATTGGCAGACAGCGTTACCGACATCATCTTGATCGTCGTCAGCGTGTCGACCGGCGTCCAGGGATCGGGCTCCACGCCGAGAACGACGAATTCCGGCGGCAGTTTGGAAGAAAACGACTGCGGTTCGCGATCCATCCAGGCGTTCACGCCACGCGCATAACCTTCGAGCATCGCCATGGTCGGCTCGTCCATCGCCGACAGCGAGGCTTCGGCGGCCTGGGCAATCCCCATCGTGCGCAGCCAGCGGTCGGTCCCGATCGTCGGCTCGCCGAACATTTCCGACAACCGCCCCTGCCCGGCCATGCGGTTGACCTGCATCTGCCAGAGCCGTTCCTGCGCGTGCACGAAGCCGAGCCCCGCCGCCGCATCGGCGCGGGTGGCCGCCTTGATGTGGGGCACGCCATGTTCATCACGCGTGATCGTCACAGGACCGGAGAGGCCGTCGATCGTCATGTCGCCGTCAAGCGGCGCCAGCGAGCGCGACAGCCACAGCATGCCCGCCCCCACGGCGATAACGATCAGTGGAATGATCACCAGCAGAAATCGGAACAGAGCTTTGATGATCCGGCGCATTGGTCTATGTCCCCCTCGGGTGCTGATTTTTAGTCAGCGGAATTACCGGCCCGCTACCGGGCCGCGAGCGCATTAGTGGCAGAAGGACAGGCGAAATGGCAACAGTTGCTTTCATCGGATTGGGCGTCATGGGCTATCCCATGGCCGGCCACCTCAAGACCCGCGGCGGCCACGAGGTGCGCGTTTACAACCGCACGCAGGAAAAGGCCGGCAAATGGGTCTCGCAATATGGCGGAACGGCCTGCGACACCCCCGCCGAAGCCGCCGACGGCGCCGATTTCGTCTTCACCTGCGTGGGCAATGACGACGATCTTCGCTCGGTGACGCTGGGCGAGACCGGCGCGATCGGCGGCATGAAATCCGGCGCGATCCTGATCGACAACACCACCGCCTCCGCCGAGGTTGCCCGCGAACTCGCCGATGCCTGCGCCGACAAGGGCTGCGGCTTTCTCGACGCACCCGTCTCCGGCGGACAGGCAGGTGCGGAAAACGGCGTACTGACCGTGATGGTCGGCGGCGACGAAACGACCTTTTCGACCGCCCGCCCCGTCATCGAAAGCTATGCCCGCATGGTCGGCCTGATGGGCGAGGTCGGCGCCGGACAGTTGACCAAGATGATCAACCAGATCTGCATCGCCGGCCTCGTGCAGGGGCTTGCCGAGGGGATTCACTTTGGCAAGAAAGCCGGCCTCGACATTGAAAAGGTTGTCGAAGTCA
>PAPH01000027.1 GCA_002709005.1 Hyphomicrobiales bacterium
GCCAGCAAATCTCGCCGGCCTGACGGCATGAAATGCGACTGCTGCCATTTTTTGGCAGTTGATGATTCTATTCTCCCTCCCGCCGCGAACGACGCGGCCCCAACAAGGAGAATTCCCATGGCTACCCCGACCTCCACCATCCGCTATGTCAATGACGCCCACGCCAGCGCGCGGTTCTATGCAAAGCTTCTTGGCGCCGAGCCGAGCTACGACGTCCCCGTCTTCGCCTCGATCCCGATCGCGGACAACCTTCGGCTGGCCTTCTGGAACCGCGATGTCATCCTCCCGCCCGTCGAGGGCAATGGCAGCGAGGGCGAATTGTGCCTGAGCGCGAAAACGCCGGAGGAACTCGACCAGCTCTGGGCCGACTGGAAGGACGACGGCATTTCGATCCTGCAGGATCCGGTCGACCTGCCTTTCGGACGCACCTTCACCGCGGCCGATCCGGACGGTCACCGCATTCGCGTTCTCTACCGCGAAGCCTGACCGTTTCGCGACCGCTCCGGCATTTCAACGAGCAAAGCGAAGGCCGCCATGGCCTTCGCGCTACGCGCCGAAATCTCTTCCGGGGACAGCGCCTCCAGCGCTCCGGTGACGCGCCGAACCTGCAGATCGCCTATGAGGAGCGCCAGGAACCACTCGACGGCCTCGTCAGGTGGGCGGACGGACATCCGGCCGGCCTTCGATTCAGCGACGATGAGATCCCTGATCAACGGCATGACCAGCGACCGCCCGTTCTGTGCCAACGCCTTGCCCAGCCGGCGGGTTGGATCGGCCGCCGCGGCACGATTGAGGGCAATTGCCCTCTCTCCTGTCAGCATCGCCAGCAGCCGTGGCGCGGCGCTGTTGATGGCGGGCGCGGGAACGCTGACACTTGCGCGTCGCTGAAGACGGACTGCCGAAATGTCGCTCCGGCGATACCTTGACGCTCGGGGCGCACGGGTTCAAACAGGCGGAAACTCGAAAAAGACACCGCTGAAAGGCCGCCGCCATGGACAAGAAGCTGATCAACGAGCGGGCGCAGGGTGCGCCGGACGTGGATACGATTACCGGCCACCGGCGCATGCGCCGCAACCGCAAGGCGGAATGGACACGCCGCCTGGTGCGCGAAAACCGGCTGACCGTCGACGACCTGATCTGGACGATGTTCCTCTCGCCCGGAACAGGTATCGAGGAACCCATCGACGCCATGCCCGGCGTCTATCGCCTGTCGGTCGACAAGGCGGTCGAGGCGGCCAAACGCGCCGCCGATCTCGGCATCCCCGCGCTCGCCACTTTCGGCAATATCGAGCAGGATCTGCGCGACGAGACCGGATCGAACATCCTGTCGGCCGACAATCTGATCAACCAGGCGACCCGGGCCATCAAGCAGGCAGTGCCCGAGATCGGCGTGATCACCGACGTGGCGCTCGACCCGTTCACCAGCCATGGCCATGACGGCATCCTGCGCGACGGCGAGATCATCAACGACGAGACGGTGGCACAGATTTCACGCGCGGCGGTCATCCAGGCCGATGCGGGCGCGGACATCATCGCGCCCTCCGACATGATGGATGGGCGCATCGGCGCCATTCGGCAGGCGCTCGACGCGGCCGGGCACCAGAATGTCGGTATCATGTCCTACGCTACCAAATTCGCCTCGGGTTATTACGGCCCCTACCGCGAAGCGATCGGCACCGCAGGGCTCCTGAAGGGTGACAAGCGCAGCTACTACATCGACCCGGCCAACGCGACCGAGGCGGTCCGCGAGGCAGCGCTCGACGTCGAGGAAGGCGCGGACATGCTGATGGTCAAGCCCGGCCTGCCCTATCTCGACATCTGCAAGGCGCTCAAGGATGCGTTCGGGCTGCCGACCTTCGCCTACCAGGTGTCGGGCGAATATTCGATGATCAAGGCGGCCGCCGCCAATGGCTGGATCGACGGAGAGCGGGTGATGATGGAATCGCTTCTCGCCTTCAAGCGCGCCGGATGCGACGGCATCCTCACCTATTTCGCGCCGGAAGCGGCCGAAATCCTCAATCGCGGCGACCGGGGCTGACCGGCGCGATTTGAAACAGGCCGCCGCAATTCCCATATCGCCTTACGTGAGGTGCGACACGGCACCACCAAAAGGAGAAAGAAGGCGATGAGCCAGGCCGATGCGAATTACGCAATGACCGACATGTATGAAAACCCCGCTTTGTACGACGGGGTGCGCACGCGCCGTGTGCTCGCCTTTCTCATCGACTACACCTTCATCATCCTCCTGTGCATTCCGGCGGCGATCGTGGTCTTCTTCTTCGGTCTCCTGACACTGGGGCTCGGATTCTTTCTCTATGGCATCCTCTTTTTCCTCGTCGCCGTGCCCTATATCGGCCTTTCGCTCGGGGGCGCCGGTCAGGCGACGCCGGGTATGAGGATGACCGGCATTCGCCTCCAGCGGCTAGACGGTCGAGGGATCGATTTCGTCTTCGCGATCGTTCACAGCGTGCTGTTCTGGGCTGCCAATGCGATCCTGACGCCGCTGATCCTGCTGGCCACCCTGTTTCTCGACCGCAAGCAGACCGTCCACGACCGGCTGCTCGGAACGGTCGTCGTCCGCACGGATATTTTCTGACAAACCGTGAAATTCCGCCCTCCGGCGGGAATTCGCGATCACGCCTTCGGGCGGAACATTATTCCCCAACAAGGCGTTCAATCGCTTCCTCACTTGCCGGACCGGGGCAAAGCGTGAGAGTTTTGACCTGTGGGCTGGGGACATGAGGCTGTAATCTCCCCTCGCCTCCCGTTCCTGACGAAGCGAGTCCATGGACTTTCATCTCTACGCCACTTTCGCCATCATCGCGCTCACCATTGTCGCCTTCGCCGTGGAGCGCTGGCCGATGGAGGGCGTGTCGCTCGGCGCGCTGACCGCCATCATCCTGCTGTTCGGCCTTTTTCCCTATACGCCTCAGAACGCCGACGAGGCGCTCGGCATGAGCGACCTTTTGGCGGGGTTCGCCGATCCGGCGCTCGCCACGGTGCTGGCGCTTCTGATCGTCGGCCAGGGACTTTTCGCAACCGACGCGGTCGACACGCTGGCGCGCATCATCGGCAAATTCAGCGGCTCGGGCTCATGGCGGCCGTTGATCATGATCCTCATTGCCTCGGGCGTTGTCTCGGCCTTCCTCAACAACACGCCGGTGGTCGTCATCTTCATCCCGATCATGGTGGTGATCGCTGCGCAGCGGGCGATCCGGGCGAGCCGGGTGTTCATTCCCCTTTCCTACATCACCATTCTGGGCGGCATGACCACGCTGATGGGGTCTTCCACCAACCTCATCGTCGCCGGCGTCGCACGCGACTACGGGTTCGAGCTCGGCTTCTTCGACGTCACCGGTCTCGGGGTGCCGCTTGCGCTGATCGGCGGCGTTTATGTGCTCGGCCTCCTGCCCCGCATTCTGCCCGACCGGGAATCGAATGCCGGACCGAAAGCCAAGTCCGGAGCCCAGTTCATCGGGGAGATCACGCTCGGCAGCCACCACCCCTTCGTCGGCATGCAGTCGAAGGGCGGGATGTTTCCGGGACTGGGCGACCTGACGCTGAGAATGCTCGAACGGCGCGAAGAACCGTTCCTGCCCCCCTTCGACGAACTCGAACTCGAACCGGGCGACACGCTGGTGGTGACCGGCACCCGGCGGGCGTTTTCGCGCGCGCTGGCACATGGCCGAACATCCAATGAGCCGGTGGAGGATACCGAGGAGGCCGAAGCCCCGCCGGGACCGGACTATCACCTCGCGGAGGCGGTGATCGCCCCGGGCTCGCGCTATTCGGGCCGAACGATCCAGCTCTCCGGCCTGTCGGTGCGGCTGGGGGTGTCTGTGCTGGGGCTGCAGCGCAAGAGCCGCATGGCCCGCACCGCGCTATCGGAAATTCGCCTCGAACCCGGCGACACGCTGCTGGTGGGCGGACCGATCGAGAACATCCGCGCGCTGCGCGGCAATCACGACCTCCTGTTGCTGGAACACTCCGCCGAAGCGGTGCCGCAATCGCGCAAGGCCCCTATCGCCGGTCTCATCTTTCTCGCCATCGTTGTCTGTTCCGCCTTCTCGATCCTGCCGATCGTCACAGCCGCGATCGCCGGGGTGGCTGCCATGCTTGCGACCGGCTGCCTGACGCTCTACCAGGCCGGCCGCGCCTTCGACCGGCAGATCTACATGCTGGTGGGGGTGTCGATCGCGCTCGCAACCGCGATGGAGCAGACGGGGGGCGCCGAATTGATCGCCCAAACCACCGTGAGTGCGCTTTCGGAGGCTCCGCTCGCGGTCACCCTTTCGGGCTTCTTCCTGGTCATCGCCTTGATGACCAATATTCTCTCGAACAATGCGACGGCCGTGCTGTTCACGCCGATCGCCATCGGCCTCGCCCAGGGCTTCGACGTTCCGCCGGACGCCTTCGTGGCGGCGGTGATCTTCGGCGCCAACGCGTCGTTTGCCACCCCGATCGGCTATCAGACGAACCTCCTGGTCATGGGGCCCGGCCACTACCGTTTCGCCGACTTCATCAAGGCGGGAACGCCACTGGTGATCCTGATGTGGCTCGCCTTCTCTATCCTGGCACCACTCTATTACGGCGTTTGAAAGCGCGTATCAGGCCATCACTTTTTCTGCCGGCCGACGCAGCGAATAGGGCAAGGAAGGCGCGTAGCCGAAGCGCAGGAGCAGGTCCGGACGGCGCCCCTTCATCCCGGCGAGCGCGGACAAGTCGGCACGAAACGCCTCGACCTCGACCGGTTGATTGACGAAGGCCGTCTTCATGCCGAGCGCCGTGGCCATGAGACAGAACCGCTGGCATGCGCGGCCGACGGCGATCCATCCATCCGGCGACGACTGATCGGCGAAGAACACCGCAAGGCCGGAAGAACCGTCGATCTGCGCCGAATATCTGGCGTTCTCGGACCGAGCCTTCACCACCCGCGCGAAGAGAAGTTCGCCGAGCCAGGCGGGCAGCGCCGGATTGCCGCTGGCGGGCGCATAAAGCCCGTCTTCCCGCTCGAGCGCCTGACCGGGAGAAAAGCGGATCCACTCCTCCAGTTCGCTCATGAAGGCGGGGTCCGACATCTGGCGCGTATTGGCCGAGATGACGAGATCGCGAACCTGCGTCATTTGCCGGCGGTCGGTGACGATCACCGTATCCACCCCTGCAACGGCATCGGCGGCATCCCTCAGCCGGCCGACATCGGACGCCTCCACGGGACGCCCGTCGAAAACCGAGCGAGTGGACTGACGCTTCGGGATGGAATGGAAAAGAGCCTGGGTCGTCTCGGAGGCGACCGCGGAGCCGGCCCGCCCGAGAGTTATGCCGACACCCTCGGCCTCCCCGGCATAAGCGACCTCGACCTCCCGTTCCGCTCCGGCTTCCGCCGCCAAAGCGAGGTTTTCAGCGGCACAGCCGAGGCTGACATGGAGGTGATGATCGTCTGGATCGACCACCGGTGTGTGCCGCGAAAGGTCCGGCGCGATCGTGATCCCGGTGGGGCCGCCCTTCCCTTCAGACACGGAAAAACGCCACGGCTGGGTGTTGTGAGCGTTGGCGGCGAGCGTTGCGAACCGGACCAGCGAGGGCATTTCATGCGAGGGATCGAACGGGACACGCAGCGCGGCCGCGCGCTCTGCATAGCGCCGGCTGTCGCGGGAGATCGAAAGCATCTGACCGCCGGCTGCGACCGCTCCAAGCGCGACCAATCCCGTCAAAACTCCGCGCCGGCTCACCATGGTTCGTCTCCTCGCCCGAACACTTCTATATTAGCACAAGCTTGACCGAATGCCCACGACGGCGCATTGACCCCGGTCAAGCTGCCAAATTCCGGTGTTCCGCCAAAGGAAATCGGAGAGACAGGCGCCCGCCTGTGTTGACCTTTCGCATTCTTGCGCCATGGTAATGTCGAAATCGAACCGGTACTCTGCGTCGCACGCCAAACGCCCGGGGAATCGCCTGCGAACATGACCAGCCATTCCGTCAATTCGCCGCAGTTCTTTCTTACCGCCCCTTCGCCCTGTCCGTATCTGGAGGGCGAAATGGAGCGTAAGGTGTTTACGCACCTGGTCGGCCCGAAGGCGAGCGAACTCAACGACCTTCTGACCCAGGGCGGTTTCCGCCGCTCGCAGAACATCGCCTACAGGCCGGCCTGCGAAACCTGTCGCGCCTGCATCTCGGTGCGGATACTGGCCGACGAGTTCCGCCCCGGCAAGACGCAGCGCAGGGTCATGGCGACCAATGGCGACCTGATCTCGACCGACTATGCCGCCGAACCCTCGGCCGAGCAGTATTCGCTGTTCCGTCAGTATCTCGCCAGCCGGCACCGCTCGGGCGGCATGGCGGAGATGACGATCGGCGACTACGCCATGATGGTCGAGGACACCCATGTGAACTCCCGCATCATCGAATACCGGTTGCGTACGGAAGGCGACGGTGTCGCGGAAAATCCGGCGGGCCGGCTGATCGCCGTCGCCCTCACGGACGTGATGGGCGACGGGCTGTCGATGGTCTACTCCTTCTTCGATCCGGCGGAGGCGCGCCGCTCGCTGGGCACCTACATGATCCTTGATCATATTCGCCGCGCACAGGCGCAGGGGCTACCGCATGTCTATCTCGGCTACTGGGTGAAGAACTCGCCGAAGATGGGTTACAAGACGCGGTTCCAGCCGCAGGAACACCTGATGGCGCAGGGCTGGCGGCGCTACGAGGGCTGATCGAGACGAGGAAGGCGCCACGCGCGTTCTCGCCGATTTCTCCACGCCCATGGGCTGATTACCGGCACCCGAGGCCGTATTTTGGCCACAGCCGGGGTCTTCGATTTCAGCCTATGAAAATTCTCAAATATTTCGCAGCCTTCCTGCTGGTCTGTTTCCTGCTTCCGGCCGGCGCTTCGGTGGCGCTCTATCTGTCGGGGGACCATCCCGATTCCTGGCGCAGCGCCGACTGGACGGCAACCGGCCTGCTGCCCGAACCGGCCGGCGGCGACGAGGCGGCGATCTACATCATGTCCGCGCGGACCGGCGGGCTGAAAGGCGCGATTGCCTCGCATAGCTGGATCCTTCTCAAGCACGCCGACGGCGCGCCTTACGTCCGTTACGACAAGGTGGGCTGGGGATCGCCGATCCGGCGCAACGGATATCCGCCGGACGGACGCTGGTATTCCAACGTGCCGCACGTCGTCGGCCATATCGGCGGCGAACGGGCCGAGCGGCTCATCCCCGAGGTCGAGGCTGCAATTGCCGCCTATCCCTATTCCGAACGCGGCGGCTACCGGATCTGGCCGGGTCCGAATTCCAACACCTTCGTCGCCACCGTTCTGCGGTACGTGCCGCAGCTCGGCATCCGGCTTCCTCCCGAGGCCGTGGGCCGCGACTACCTGCCGCTCGCCTCTCCCGTGGCGGTCGACCCGCATTGGCGCGATGTCGATCTTTCGCTGGGCGGATATATGGGTTTCGGCTTCGGTCTCGATACGGGCCTGGAGATCCGGCTTGCCGGGCTGGTCTTCGGTGTCGACCTGTTGCGCCCCGCCTTGAAACTGCCGGGCTTCGGCCGCCTCGGCATGGCTGTCCAGTCGTCCGCAAGCGCCGCCATTCCCTGAATTTCGGGTAGGGTCGAGATTCGATTTGTTAACGATGCTTCATCGATAGTTCGCGACGGAAAAGCGCTTCCATACGGAAACGAACCGCGCCGGAAACAGGAATGACCTGCTGCCCGCAGTCAGCGGAAAGCCTGGTTGATCGCCGGCCGTGGAAAGCACTCCGCTCAGGGGATGAACTCGTGAAGATCAGCACAAAAATCAAGATGATCGGCATCGCTGCGGCGATCGGCTTCGCCAGCCTCGTTGCGATCGGCTGGTTTGCCGGCAACCACACCGCCGGCATGATGAAAGACGTCAAGAACGCCTCGGCGAACATCGCGGTTGTCCAGGACATGAACGCCGCACAACTGAACCTCATCCTCGCTGCGATGGACGCGATCGTCGACCGGGAGGAAGGCGCCATCGCCCCGGAGCGGATGGAGACCATCAATCAGTCCATCATGTTCCTCCGGGAAGGCATGCCGGAAGCGCAGGCAGTGGCGCAGATGCTCGACCGGCCGGAACTGATGGACGGCTTCGAGGAAAATCTGCGAACCGTGGCGGACGCCATCCAGACCGAATTGCCGCAATTGATCGAAGCGCGCGCGGAACCGGACGCCTTCGCGGCGATCGATGACGCCATCGACGAGGGCGGCGAACGCATCGCCGCCACGCTCGCCGAGCTTTCCTCCGGCGGCGAGCTCTACATCGCGAATGGGCTCAACGGTGCCCAGGAGGTCACGGACAACGCGACGCTTATCCAGTCGCTGTCCGCAGTGGCTTTCCTTCTCGGCATCGGCGGCTTCATCTGGTTCATCGGCAGCGGTATGACCCGTTCGCTCAATGCTCTCTCCGACGACATGGCGGCGATCGCGGCGGGAGATCTGGATCGCCCCGTCAAGGGGGTCGACCGCCAGGACGAAGTCGGTACAATGGCCAGGACGCTGACGGAATTCCGGCAGTCAGCCATCGACAAGCTCGGGCTCGAGAGAAACACCAGAGACGCACGTGCCCGCGAGGAAAGCGAGCGCGGCGAGCGCGAAGCCGCGCGGCTTCGCGACAGCAAGGCTCTGGAGGCGGCCATAGACCAGCTGGCGGCGGGACTCGAAAAACTCTCCGCAGGCGACCTTACAATCCGGATCGACACGACTTTCGAGGGTGACCTCGAACGGCTTCGCCGCGACTTCAACCTCTCGGTCGAAAAGCTTGCCGAAACCTTGGGCGAAATTTCCGATGCGTCCGGCTCGGTGCGCGGATCGGTTTCGGAGATCGGATCGGCCACCGACGACCTGTCACGGCGGACCGAGCAGCAGGCCGCCTCGCTCGAAGAGACCGCGGCGGCGCTCGACCAGATCTCGTCGACCGTCCGTTCTGCCTCTGAACGTGCCGAGGAAGCCTCCGCCATGGTGGGCGCGGCCAAGACCGGCGCTGAGAATTCCGGCTCGATCATGCGTGAAACCATGACGGCAATGGAGAAGATTTCCGAATCCTCGCGCCAGATCACTCAAATCATCACCGTCATCGACGAGATCGCCTTCCAGACGAACCTTCTGGCGCTGAATGCCGGCGTCGAGGCGGCGCGTGCCGGCGAAGCCGGCAAGGGCTTTGCCGTCGTCGCGCAGGAAGTGCGCGAACTGGCCCAGCGCTCGGCGACCGCGGCGAAGGAGATCAAGGAACTGATCGCGACCTCATCGAACCAGGTCGAATCCGGCGTTACCCTCGTCAACCGCACAGGGGATGCATTGTCCGAAATCGAAAGCCAGGTCGGCCGCATCAACGATCACATCCAGTCGATCGTCACGGCGAGCCGCGAACAGAGCACAGCGCTCGGCGAAATCAATTCGGCCGTCAACCAGATGGACCAGATGACCCAGCAGAACGCGGCGATGGTGGAACAGACCAATGCGGCAACGCAGGGCCTCGGCGATGAGGCGGGCCGTCTCGAAAATCTCGTCGGCCGTTTCCGGCTGCCGGGTCTTGCCCGCACCGGAGCCAGCATCGGGGCCAGCACCGGGAAAACCGCCCGTACCGCCCCGCCTGCCGGGTTTTCGGTCCATACATCCCCCGCCTCCGCAACACCGCCGGCGCCCGCTCCGGCGAACCGCAATGCGGGGCCGCGCGCCGTGGAAAGCGGAAAGACGTTCGCGAAACCCTCCCCCGCCCGGGCGCTCGGCCAGAAACTGGCCTCGGCCTTCGGCGAACGTTCACCGCAGCCTGCACCGGCTCCAGGCCGGAGCGACGATGGCTGGGAAGAGTTCTGAGTACCCGGCCTCTCCTTGCAACGGCAAAACGCCGCCGGATCAATCCGGCGGCGTTTTTTCGTTCGAATAACTCTGTCTTAAAGCGGATTAGCTGAACTTGCCCGAGCGGGGGAAACCCTTGGGCACCGTGCGGCCGGCCTGGGCGCGGTCGCCCATCCATTCCTTCAGTTCCTCGGCGCTTCTGGTGTGGACGCGCCCGGCGCTGTCTTCCCATGTCAGGCCGTCGGCCAGGGTGAAACAGCGGACATCGGCGATGCCGCCGTCCTTGTAGCGCTGCAGGCGCACGCCCTTGCCGCGCGACATTTCCGGCAACTGCTCGAGCGGGAAGATCAGCATCTTGCGGTTCTGGCCGATGACGGCGACATGATCGCCGGACACGGGAACACAGATCCGCATTTCCGCCGGCAGGCTCACATTCATGATCTGCTTGCCCTTGCGGGTGTTGGCAACCATGTCACCTTCCGAGACGATGAAGCCGTTGCCGACCGTCGAGGCGAGGAGCAGCTTGCGGGCGGGATCGTGATTGAAGGCGGTCAGCACTGCCTGATCGTTGTCCATGTCGACCATGATGCGCAGCGGCTCACCGTGGCCGCGTCCGCCCGGCAGCTTGTCGGCACCGAGCGTATAGGCCTTGCCGCCCGTCGTGACGATGACGAGCTTGTCGGTCGTGTGAGCGGGAAAGGCGGTCTTGAGCTTATCGCCGTCCTTGAAAGTGAGCGTCGAATAATCAGAGATATGACCCTTCATACCCCGGATCCAGGCCTTCTCGGAGATGACGACCGTGATCGGCTCCTTCTCGATCATCGCCTGCTGGATCGCCTCCACATCGGCCACAGGCGCGTCTGCGAAGGTCGTGCGGCGACGGCCGAGTTCGGTCTCCTTGGAGAAGGTCTTGCGCACGTCGCCGATTTCCCAGGCGACGGCGGCCCACTGCTTGGGCTCGGAACCGAGCAGTTCCTCGATCTCCGCCTTCTCCTTCGACAGATTGTCGAATTCCTTGCGGATCTCCAGTTCCTCAAGCTTGCGCAGCGAACGCAGACGCATGTTGAGGATGGCTTCGGCCTGAACGTCGCTCAGCCCGAAGGTCGTCATCAACTCCTGCTTGGGCTCATCCTCCTCTCGGATGATGCGGATCACCTCATCGAGATTGAGATAGGCGATCAGGAAACCCGAAAGCAGTTCAAGCCGGCGCTCGATGGCCGCGAGGCGATGCCGCGAGCGCCGTTCGAGAACCTCGCGGCGGTGGGCGAGCCACTCGGTCAGCACCTCGTTGAGCGCCATGACGCGCGGCACGCGGCCCATCGACAGGACGTTGAGGTTGAGCGGCACCCGGCTTTCGAGATCGGTCAGCCGGAACAGGCTTTCCATCAGCAGCGTCGGATCGACGGTGCGGTTCTTCGGCACCAGCACGAGGCGGATATCCTCGGCGCTTTCGTCACGGATATCATCGAGCAGCGGCAGCTTGCGGGCGATCAGAAGCTCGGCGACCTTCTCGATCAGCCGCGATTTCTGCACCTGATAGGGAATTTCGGTGACGATGATCTGATAGCCGCCGCGACCAAGATCCTCGGTCTCCCAGCGCGCCCGCACCCGGAAACCGCCGCGACCCGTCTTGTAGGCCTCCAGCATGGATGCCTTGTCGTCGACGACGATGCCGCCAGTCGGAAAATCCGGACCCTCGACATATTCCATCAGATCCTCGACGCTGGCGCCGGGCCTGCGGATGAGATGGAGGGCCGCCTCACAAAGTTCGGCGGCGTTGTGCGGCGGGATGGAGGTCGCCATGCCGACGGCGATGCCGGTGGCCCCGTTGGCGAGCAGATTGGGGAACGCACCCGGCAGGACAGTGGGCTCGCGGCCCTCTTCGTCATAGGTGGTGCGGAAGTCGACGGCGTCCTCGTCGATGCCCTCGAGCAGAAGCTCGGCCACCGGGGTCATCTTGGATTCGGTGTAGCGCATCGCCGCGGCGTTATCGCCGTCGATATTGCCGAAGTTTCCCTGTCCGTCGACCAGCGGATAGCGGACCGCAAAGCTCTGCGCCAGACGCACCAGCGCGTCATAGATCGCCTGGTCGCCGTGAGGGTGGAAATTACCCATCACCTCACCGACGATCTTGGCTGACTTCTTGTGCGAGCCGTTTGGCCGCAGACCCATTTCCCGCATCGCATAGACAATGCGGCGATGGACGGGTTTCATCCCGTCTCGCACATCCGGCAGCGCGCGGTGCATGATGGTCGACAGCGCATAGGCAAGATAGCGCTCCTCGAGCGCCTTCTTCAGATCGACCGGCTGAATGTCGTCACCGCCGCCATCGGGCGGCAAAATGCTTTGTCCCATGGGGTTTCGTCTACTCGACCGGATGATTCGGAGCAAGGCCGAGGCCCTTTCGGCCACAGGCTAATCCGACTTGTGACAGATTGCACAGACCGCCACGTTTGAGCCAGCATAAGCCGTTAGCGTCAAAAACGAATCTGGCGCACGCGTCATCGGCGACGGGGAAGACACCTCCCGCCGACAGGTTGCCGTGCACACAGTGTCCCGCCTATCATCCGTGCCCCAGGGCATCGAGGCAACACGGCGCGAACAGCGCCCACCGTTCGGAGGTACTTTCATGCACTTGTCTTTCAACATCGCCGCCCGCGCGCGGCTTCCGCTCGCCGCCCTTCTTCTCGCCGGCACCGCGCTGCCCGCCTGGGCGCTCGACGGCGAGGCTTTCGCCGCCAAGGTCAACGAAGCCTATGCGGTCAGCGGAGCGAGCATCGAATATGACAGCGCCGATGTGAGCGGTTCGACCGTGACGCTCACCAATGCCAAACTGATGAATCCCGGTGCCCCGGCGCTTGAAGCCGGCGATCTCGTGTTCGATGGCGTCGAAGAGACCTCGGACGGCGGCTATACGGCCGATACGCTCGTGATCGAAGACATCGACTACACAAAGGACGATACCCGGCTCACGGTTTCGGACATGGAGATGACCGGGCTCGTCATCCCGGCGGAACCGGGTACGGGGAGCCTTGACGACCTTTTCCTCTATGACGGTTTCACCACCGGGCCGGTATCGGTTTCGTCGAAAGGCGACGAGGTCTTCTCGATGGCGGGATTCGACGGCAAGCTGTCGCGGCTATCGGGCGACGCCGGCATCGAGTTCACCGGAACGGCCAACGGCATGAAGGTGCACTACGAGGGCATCGACGATCCGAAGGCGAAGAAGACCCTCAACGACCTCGGCTACGAGGAACTGACCGGTTCGGCGAAAATGGCGCTGTCCTGGGAGCTGGAAAGCGGCCGCGTCGACATGCGGGAATTCTCGATGACAATGGATGACGCCGGGCGGTTCAATATCGCCCTCGACCTCTCCGGCTACACGATGGAATTCGTCAAGGCGATGCAGCAAGCGCAGGAAACGACGGCCAAGAATCCGGATCCCGAAGCCGCCAAGCAGGCACAGGGCCTGATGATGCTCGGCATGCTCCAGCAACTGACCCTCAACAGCGCGGAAATCACCTTCGAGGATGCCTCGCTGACCGGCCGGGTGCTCGACTATTTCGGCAGGCAGCAGGGTATTTCCGGCGATCAGATGGGCGATGCGGTCAAGGGCATGCTGCCGCTGATGCTCGGCCAGCTCGGCATTCCGGCGCTGCAGCAGCAGATCTCGGCGGCAGCCAACACCTTTGTCGACAACCCGGAAAGCCTCAGGGTTTCCGCGGAGCCGGCTGAACCCGTGCCCTTCTCCCAGATCGTGGGTGTCGGCATGAGCGACCCGCGCCAGCTCGCCGACCTTCTCGAGGTCAAGGTCACGGCAAACGACTGAGGACGAGTTCCTCGCAAAGGAAAAAGCCCCGCGTGCGCGGGGCTTTTTTATGGGTTCGTGATGCGCGAATGTGAACCGCTGATCATCATGTCCACCACGCGCACTGCAAGGAAAGGGCTGGCATCATGAGCGTACCGCGCTCGAAATCAGATCTCCTGGACGCAATTTCGAAAACATTCGACAGGCTTGTTCAGGACCTTGCCCGCGTACCGGTGGACGTGGCCCGCGAAAAATCGCTGGAGGGGCATGCGGCGGGAACATTGATGAGCCCCGCTGACCTCGTCGCTTACCTGATCGGGTGGAACGAACTGGTTCTCAAGTGGCTGGAGCATGACGACCGAGGCGAGCCGGTGGACTTTCCGGAAGACGGATACAAGTGGAGCCAACTCGGCGCGCTGGCGCAGAAATTCTATGACCACTATCGGGATCTCGACTGGCCGGAACTTCTCGATCGCCTGCAAGGAGCGAAAGCCGGCCTCGTTGCAACGATCATCGAGCGATCGGACGAGGAACTCTACGGGCAGCCTTGGTACGATAAATGGACCAAGGGACGGATGATCCAGTTCAACACCTCCTCACCCTATGCCAACGCGCGACGCCGCATCCGCGCCTGGCTCAGGGAGAAGGCATACCTTTCGAAGTAGCAACGGTTTCGCCGTCCTCCTTGGTGAAGGTGGCCGGTGCGGCCGTGCCATCGAGGATCTCGAAGACCTTCTCGGAGGGACGGCACAGGCGGATCCCCAGTGGGCTGACGACGATCGGCCGATTGACGAGGATCGGATGTTCGACCATCGCGTCGAGGAGTTCGTCGTCGGTCACATCCTCGCGCGTCAACCCCAACTCCTCGGCGGGCGACTTGCTCACGCGCAGGGCCTCGCGCGGGGTGATGCCCGCGCCGGCGAAAAGCGTCTGGAGCTGCGGACGGGTCCATCCGGTCTTGAGATATTCGATGACGACGGGCTCGATGCCGGTCGAGCGGATCATTTCGAGCGTGTTGCGCGAGGTGCCGCATTGAGGGTTGTGATGGATGACGACGATCATTGGGGAACGCTCTCGGGCTTGAGCTGCCAGTTGCAGTAGACCCAGGCGAGCACCGCGCCGGCGCACTGGGCGATGATGAAGGGAACGACATCGGCGGGCCTGATGCCGGCGAAGGTATCGGAAAAGCCGCGCGCGATGGTGACGGCGGGATTGGCGAAGGACGTCGAGGCGGTAAACCAGTAGGCCGCGGTGATGTAGAGCCCCACAGCCATCGGCACGGCGGTTTCGCGCACTTTCAATGTGCCCAGTATCACCATGACGAGCCCGAAAGTCGCGACGGCCTCGGCGAACCACTGTGCGCCGCCGCTGCGGGCCTTGAGCGAGAATTGCAGGACAGTTTCGGCAAACATCAGATGCGCGGCCCAGACCCCGATCAGGCCACCGACGATCTGGGCGAGAACGTAAAGGCCCGCCTCCCCGTTCGACAGTTCGCCCCGCAGCCGGAAGACCAGGCTGACGGCGGGATTGAAATGGGCGCCGGAGACGGGGCCGAACAGGGTGATGAGAACGACGAGGATGGCCCCGGTCGGGATGGTGTTGCCGAGAAGGGCAATGGCGACATTACCGCCGGCCAGACGCTCGGCCATGATCCCTGAGCCCACGACGGTGGCCAGAAGGAAGGCGGTGCCGGTGAATTCGGCGGCCAGCCGGCGGCGAAGCTTGACGGCGACCGGCTCCGCCGCGTCAGCCAGTGGGCCGGGCGCCCGCATCGGCTAGCACTCGCACACGACGGTATCGAGAATTGGCTCGCAGATTTCAGGCTCGCCGCCGCAGCAATCCTCCATGAGAAAGGCGATGATCGCGCGGATGCCGCCGAAATCGGCATAATAGCGGATTTCGCGCCCGTGCCGCTCGCCACGGATCAGACCGGCGCGGCTGAGGATGCCGAGATTGGTCGACATCGTGTTCTGCCTGACGCCGAGCTGGCTGCTGATCTCGCCGGCAAGGAGACCGTCGGCTCCCTTGGTGATCAGAAGCTTGAGAACCTCGACCCGTGTCCGCTGGCTCAAAGCGGCGAATGCCTGAATGCTGTCTTCCATACGCATATATCTCGAATAATCGAATTATAGTCGATGTCAAGTTTCGATTGCCAGCATGCCGCCGAAAACCGACAGGGATTCAGAAAAAGATCAGAGCCGGCGCCAGGCGATGACGCATGTTTCGACGATCAGTCGCGCTCCGGTGATCATGTCGTCGAGCGGCATGGCGTTGGCAGAAAGGGCGTTGGCGCCCTCGCCCGCGAGCAGCGGCACGTGAACGAAGCCGCTCATGGGGGCCGACAGGCCGGTGAAATGCGGGCTGCACGACAGGTAGAAGACATAGTTGCAGAGATAGCCGCCCGCATCGTCCGACCAGGACCACGGCAACCCCGCCTCCTCAAGGCGCGCGGAGATCTCGCCGAGCGGTAGCGACGCAGGACGTCCCTGCCCGCCCTCCACGATACGGGAACTGCCGGGCTGGCCGCCGGCATTGTCCGGCTTGCCGGCGGCGATCTCGTTGCGCGCCAACCGCTCGAGCGTGAAGCCCTCGGCTTCGGCGGAGAGGCCGAAATGGATGGCGATGTCGGGAGAATGATGCCGGCCGAGTTCGGCCAGCAGATCCGGCACGGCGGCATATTCCACCGGAAGCACGGCGGTGCGGATGTCGCAGAAAGCGGAGAGATTTCCCCGCTCCGTCCCGAGGCGCCGGACCAGTGCCTCGGTCGGATTGACCGGCGCGCCCGGAAACGGGCCGAAGCCGGTTATCAGGACGCGCGGTCGCTTCATGGGGTCAGCCTCATTCCTTGGGCGGAATCACCCGGATGCCGAGATCCCGGAGCTGGGCGGGAGATGCGGCGCTCGGCGCGCTCATCAGAAGGTCGGCTGCCTGCTGGTTCATCGGGAAGAGCGTGACCTCGCGCAGGTTCTTCGCGCCGACGAGAAGCATGACGATACGGTCGATGCCGGCCGCCATGCCGCCATGGGGCGGCGCGCCGTACTGGAAGGCACGGTAGAGGCCGCCGAAGCGCTCTTCCACCACGTCCGCGCCCAGGCCCACCGCACCGAACGCCTTGACCATCAGTTCGGGCATGTGGTTGCGGATGCCGCCAGAGGCGATCTCGAAGCCGTTGCAGACCATGTCGTACTGGTAGGCCTTGATGGTCAGCGGATCCTGATTGTCCAGCGCTTCCATCCCGCCCTGCGGCATCGAGAACGGGTTGTGGGCGAAGTCGATCTTCTTTTCGTCCTCGTTGTATTCGAAGAACGGGAAGTCAACGATCCAGCACAGTTCGAACCGGTCCCGGTCGACGAGGTCGAGTTCCTCGCCGACGCGTGTGCGGGCGTCACCGGCGAAGCGGTAGAACTTCTCCGGCAGGCCGGCGACGAAGAAGCAGGCATCGCCCTCGCCAAGGCCGAGTTGGGTGCGGATGGCCTCGGTCCGCTCCGGGCCGATGTTCTTGGCGAGCGGTCCGGCGCCCTCGAGCACCTCGCCTTCCTTGCGCCAGAAAATGTAGCCCAGACCCGGCTGGCCCTGGCCCTGCGCCCAGGAGTTCATCCGGTCGCAGAAGGCGCGGGAGCCGCCGGTCTTCGCCGGAATGCCCCAGACCTCGACCTTCTCGTCATTGGCGATCATGTTGGCGAAGACCTTGAAGCCCGAACCGGCGAAGTGGTCGGTGACGGCTTCCATGACGATCGGGTTCCTGAGGTCCGGCTTGTCGGAGCCGTATTTGCGGATCGCCTCGTCATAGGCGATGCGCGGGAAGGCTTCCGTGACCGGCTTGCCCTCGGCGAATTGCTTGAAGACGTCGCGGATGACCGGCTCCATGGTGGAGAGAATGTCTTCCTGCTCCACAAAGCTCATTTCGAGGTCGAGCTGGTAGAATTCGCCCGGCAGGCGGTCGGCGCGCGGGTCTTCGTCGCGGAAGCACGGCGCGATCTGGAAATAGCGGTCGAAGCCCGAGGCCATCAAGAGCTGCTTGTACTGCTGCGGCGCCTGCGGCAGGGCGTAGAACTTGCCCTGGTGGATACGGCTCGGCACCAGGAAGTCGCGCGCGCCTTCGGGCGAGGAGGCCGTCAGGATCGGGGTCGAGAACTCGGTGAAGCCCACGCCTTCCATGCGCTTGCGCATGTCGGAGATAATCTGCGTCCGCTTGACGATGTTCGCGTGCAGCGTTTCGCGGCGCAGGTCGAGGAAGCGGTATTTGAGGCGGACGTCTTCGGGATAGTCCGGCTCGCCGAAGACCGGCAGCGGCAGTTCCTTGGCCTTGCTCAGGACTTCGATCTCCTGGGCGAAAATCTCGATCGAGCCGGTCGGCAGGTTGGCGTTGACGGTTTCCTCGGTGCGTTCCTTGACCAGGCCGTCGACACGGATCACCCACTCGCCGCGCACGGCTTCCGCGGCCTTGAAGGCCGGCGAGTCGGGATCGGCCACCACCTGGGTGACGCCGTAATGGTCGCGCAGGTCGATGAACAGCACGCCGCCATGATCTCGCACCCGGTGCACCCAGCCGGAGAGGCGGACGGTGGACCCAGCGTCGCTCTTTCTCAGAGCCGCGCAGGTGTGGGAACGGTAACGGTGCATGTTCATCCTCGTGGACTTGAAACTCTTGGGGTTCGGGCGGTTCGGCATCGGCGCTCCATGACGCGCGCGAACCGGCAAAAATCGCGCGGAAAAGCGCATGGCGCGCCCGATTTGTCAAGGTGAAAGGCCGGTCACGGATGCCCTTCGCGCCCGCTGTGACGCAATCGCGGCGCAGAACGAGCCGCCATGATCGCAAATGGGCAAGACGTGAGCATCAGGCCGATGTATGGCTTGAAGATCATAGTAGCCTGCGAATCCCCGATGTCCCCCCTCCGTCTTCTCATCCCGCTCCTGATGACCGCCGGCCTGCTGATCGCCGGAAACGGGCTCGCAGGCACGCTGGTCGCGCTGCGCGGGGTGGAGGAAGGCATGAGCGCCTCGCTGATCGGCCTGATCGGCGCGGGCTATTATGCGGGCTTCATCGCGGGCTGCTGGATGGCCCCGCAACTGCTTCGCGCCGCCGGCCACATCCGCGCCTTCGCGGCGATTGCGGCGGTGGCCGCCTGCGCCTCGCTCGCGCTGGTGCTGGTCATCGATCCGGTCACATGGTTCGTGCTGCGACTGATGAGCGGGCTGTGCATGGCGGTGCTCTTCGCCAATGTGGAAAGCTGGATCAACGCCAGCGTCGGCAACGAGACGCGGGCGCGGTCCCTGACGATCTACCGCTTCGTCGATCTCGGCGCCGTGACGGCCTCGCAATACATGCTGCCGCTCTTTGGTGTCGACGGGTTCGCGATCTTCGCCGCCATGACCATGCTGATGATGCTGTCGATCGTGCCGGTGTCGCTCGCCGACCGCTCCAATCCCGCGCCACCCGCTCCCTTCGCCTTCAGCCCGCGTCGCCTGTGGCAGCTGTCGCCGGTGGCGGTGGCGGGTTCGGTAGCCGTCGGACTGACGGGTGCCTCGTTCCGCTCGATCGGCCCGCTCTATGCCGCAGGCCTCGGAATGGATGTGAGATCCGTGGCGACCTTCATGAGCGCCGGCATTATCGGCGGCATCGTGCTGCAATATCCGCTCGGCCATCTGTCGGACCGCGTCGACCGGCGCTACGTCATCCTGCTTTCGACACTGGGAGCGGCGCTGAGCGGGCTGTTCATGGCGTTCGCGGCCGGCGGCAACACCGGCCTCAACCTGATCGGCATCTTCCTGTTCGGCGCGTTCGCGCTACCGCTCTATTCGCTCTCCTGCGCCCATGCCAACGACCGGGCCGCACCCGGCGAGTTCGTGCTGATCGCGGCGGGCATGCTGTTCTTCTGGGCGGTGGGCGCGAGCATCGGGCCGCTGTTCTCGTCGATCATGATCGACTGGTACGGGCCGGCTGCACTGTTCCGCTTCACCACCGCCATCCATCTGGCGCTGGCGCTCTACACGCTCTTCAGGCTGCGCAGCCGCGCACCGTCCGGCAAACCGGCGCGCAGGCGGTGGGCGGCGCTGCTGCGCACCTCGCCTGTCTTCGCCCGCATGGCGGCGGCCGGCGGCGCGGACGAGGCCGGGCATCGTTCAAGCCGGGACAAAACGAAAGCCGAGGGAGACAAAGCCGCTCAAAAGCGGTAATCGGAATTTCATGGACATGATTACGACGACACAGGCGCTCGAAGCCGCCTGCACCCGACTTGCCGAGCACGACTATATCACCGTCGACACGGAATTCCTTCGCGAAACGACATTCTGGCCGCAGCTCTGCCTGATCCAGGTCGCCAGCGAGGACGAGGCGATGATCATCGATCCGATGGCCTCCTCCATCGACCTCAAGCCGTTCTTCGCGCTGATGGGCAATCCGGCGGTGACCAAGGTCTTCCACGCCGCGCGCCAGGATATCGAGATCATCGTCAAGCTCGGCGACCTGGTCCCGCATCCGATCTTCGACACCCAGGTGGCGGCGATGGTCTGCGGCTTCGGCGAGAGCGTTTCCTACGACCAGCTGGTGCAGCGGATCGCCGGCGAGCAGATCGACAAGTCCTCGCGTTTCACCGACTGGAGCCGGCGACCGCTGTCGGACAAGCAGCTCGATTACGCGCTGGCCGACGTGACCTTCCTGCGCGACGTCTACCGGGAACTCAAGGCCGAACTCGAACGCGAGGGCCGCACCGAGTGGCTGACCGACGAGATGGCTATCCTCGAATCGCGCGAGACCTACGAAACCCATCCGGAAAACGCCTGGAAGCGGCTGAAGATGCGGGTGAAGAAGCCGCAGGAACTTTGCGTGCTGCAACATCTGGCGGCCTGGCGCGAACGCGAGGCGCAGTCGCGCAACATGCCGCGCGGCCGCATTCTGAAAGACGACGCGCTCTACGAACTCGCCCAGCAGCAGCCGGCGAGCGCGGAGGCGCTGGGACGCCTGCGCTCGATCCCCAAGGGCTGGGAACGCTCGAACCAGGGACGGGACATCGTGGAAACGATCAAGACCGCGCTGCAGACCCCGAAGGAAGACATGCCGAAGGTGCCGCGCCGGCGCCAGCCGCCGGAAGGCGCGCAGGCCGCGAGCGAGTTGCTGCGCGTGCTTCTGAAGATGGTGGTGGAGCAGCAGAACGTGGCCGCCAAGGTGATCGCCACCTCCGATGATCTGGAACGCATCGCCGCCGAGGGCGAAGAGGCCGAGGTCGCCGCCTTCAGCGGCTGGCGCAAGGAGATCTTCGGCGATCAGGCTCTGAAACTGCTCCGCGGGGAAGTGGCGCTGCGCTTCGTCGACCGGACCGTGACGCTGATCGACCTGCCGAAGGACGCCTGACGCGGCATCCTTCCGTCTACTCGAGTTCAGACGTCGCGGTAGAGATCCTCGCGGGTCGGCGGCAGCGGCGCCGGGCCGCGTCGGCGGACCGTCGAAACCGTCTGGTAGAGGCGCATAGTGTTGCGCTGGAAGGCCACCGAGCAGCCCGCAAGATAGATCAACCACAGCCGGGTGGTGATCTCTCCCCCCTCCTTGACCGCCTTGTCATAGTTGGCGTTGAGCCGGTCGTGCCAGTGGCGGCAGGTGCGCTGGTAGTGCTCGCGCCATCCCTCGACATCGTGAACCTCGAAACCGTGTTGCTCGAGCTGCTGGAGCGTGTTGCCGATATTGTCGAGCGCGGTGCCGGGAAAGACGTAGCGGGCGAGCAGGTTCTGGTCCCGGCTGCGTACGCGGTTGTCGCGCGCATCGCGCTTGGCGGGCCGGGTGACGGCCTGATGCAGGAAGATGCCGTCGGGTTTGAGAACGCGCCGGACAGTGGCGTAGTAATCCGGATAATTGTCGATTCCGATATGTTCCTGGATGCCTATCGCGGCGACCTTGTCGAATTGTCCCTCGACGGCGGCATAATCGGCCAGTTCGAAGCGGCAGCGGTCGGCAAGCCCCATGCGCTCGGCCTTGGCGCGGGCATATTCGAACTGCTGTTCGGAAAGCGTGACCCCGTGCGTGGTCACACCGTAATTCTCGGCCGCGTAGAGGCTCAGCGCCCCCCAGCCGCAGCCGATGTCGAGCAGCGTCTCGCCGGGTTTGAGGCGGAGCTTGCGGCAGATCATTTCCAGCTTGTCACGCTGCATGCGGTCGAGATCGTTGTCCCATCTCGTGCAGTAGCCGCAGCTATAGACCATCTCCCGGTCGAGGAAGAGTTCGTAGAAGGCGTTGGAGACATCGTAGTGGAAGGCGATGTTGCGTCTGTTTTCCTCGGAACTTCCGTCCGTGGGCCGGTCGGGCGCCATGTCGTCAAGCGGCCAGGGTCCACCACGCTTGACGAAAAGGAAGCGGGCGAGCGTCGCGCCGATGCGCAGCTTGCTCACGCGCTTTCGGATCTCGCGGCTGCGCATGTCCGGACGCCGCTCCAGAAGATCGAAGATGTCGCCGTTGTCGAAATCGATGCGCTTCGTCACCCAGATATTGGCGAGCGTCTCGGCCCTGGGGCTGCGCAAGAGCGCCGCCACCACGCCCTCGTCGGCGATGCGCACAGCGAACGCATCCTCGGGCCAGTCGTCAGGAAACAGCGATCCGTCCCAGAGGCGGAAGCCGATGTCGAGACCGAGCGTTTCGCGAAGATGCGCAAGCAGTTTGCGGAAGGTTTTGAGCCGGCCGGCGGCGCTCATGACGTCGTCTCCCCGTGGCGTTCGCAGCTAACATGATTGCCTCAAGGTGTGACCCGATCGGGCCGGCATTGTAAAGGCGAAAGTCCGAAAGCCGGTCGACAGGCGTCAGGACCCTGCCCCGCCATCGTTTTCCCGCTGTGCCGCATCGCACATCGAACGGTGTGATTTTCTCATATCCCCCATTCATCGGACCGCGACACCCAGCCGGTTTCGCAGCCGAAACAGGAGATATCGCCATGGACATTCTATCCAAACTGCTTCTCGCCGGCCTTGCCTTCTCATTGGTCGCCGGGTCCGCTCATGCGGCCAACCTGCACATCAAGAAGAACGGCGGAAAACACATCAAGCCGTTCACCGGCACCGGCGGCAATGCCGCCCGCGGCGCCACCTGCCCCGCCCCTGGCCGGGCCATCGAAGCTTGCGGTGGCGCCGGCAACGCTGCGGTCGCATGGGATGAGGACGAAGAGGGCAACACGCACAATCGCCGCTTCTTTTGCGCTGAATTCTGAGAACGACTTCCGTTTCCCGCATGCGGTTTCCGCCATGGAAACGCGATCCGCATCCCTTTTGCATCGATTTCCTCGCTTCAAAATCAACACGTTAGGGAAAACTTTTCAGATTTCGATTCTTGTGTCTGGTCAACATACCGACCAGTTGGTATGTTTTTTCTCGAAAGCGAGAACTCGATGCCACCGAAGAAGACACAAGCCCGGGAAAAATTGCTGGAAGCGGCGCGCGACGTCATCCGCGCCAAGGGATTTTCCGCAACCAGCGTCGACGATCTCTGCCGGACCGCGGGCGTGACCAAGGGGGCCTTCTTCCACCATTTCCACAGCAAGGAGGAAATCGGCGTCGAAGCCGCGAAATTCTGGGCAGACACCACGTCGGTTCTGTTTGCGAATGCGCCCTATCACGCGCCGGCCGATCCGTTCGAGCGCCTGATCGCCTATCTCGAATTCCGCAAGGAACTGCTTGCCGGTGATGTGCCGGACTTCACCTGCCTCGTCGGCACGATGGTGCAGGAAACCTATGACAGCGCGCCGGCGATCCGCGAGGCTTGCCACGCCACGATCACAGGCCACGCGATGACGCTGGTCGACGACATCCAGGACGCGATGGATGCGTGCGGGGTGACCGGCACCACCGCGGAGAGCCTCGCCCTGCACACGCAGGCCGTTCTTCAGGGCGCGTTCATTCTCGCCAAGGCGCGCGGCTCGGCCGGGATCGCCGCCGACACGATCGATCACCTGATCCGCTACATCCGGCTTTTGTTCGCCAAACCCGTCCCGGAGGGAATGCCTCAATGAGTACCGATTTTCCGAAAGACCGCGAACTGGTTCTCGACCGCCTGATCGACGCGCCGCGCGACGCCGTCTGGCGCTGCTGGACGGAACCGGAACTGCTCGTCCAATGGTTCACCCCTGCCCCGTGGTCGACGAAGAGTTCCGACATCGATCTTCGGCCCGGCGGGCGGTTCAATACTGTCATGGTAGATCCCGACGGCAATCCGCACCCCAACAAGGGCAGTTATCTGGAGGTCGTACCGGGCGAGAGGCTAGTGTTCACCGATGCGATGACGGAGGGGTTCGAGCCGTCGGAGAACCCGTTCATCGTCGCCACTCTGTCCTTCTCCGACGAGGGCAAGGCCACGCGCTACCGCGCCGTCGTCCGCCATTTCTCCGAGGAAGCGAAGAAGAAGCACGAGGACATGGGTTTTCATTCCGGCTGGAACGCGGCTGCCGATCAACTCGAGGCTCTTGCGAAAAGGCTGTGAGACTTGGGAAACACCGGCGCGCCCTTTGGTCCGCCATCTGGAGGAGACCGACATGACAGGACAGAAAATCGCGCCCTTCTTCTGGCACGACGGGACGGCCGAAGAGGCCGCCCGGTTCCATACCGAGTTGTTCGGCGGAACGATCACCGCAATCTCGCACTACCCGGACGCCGGATGCGACGTTCACGGCCAACCGGCCGGCCAGGTCATGGTGGCGAGCTACGAGATCCTCGGCTACCAGCTTCACGGCATCAACGCCGGGCCGATCTTCCGGCCGACGCCGGCGCTGTCGCTCGTCGTGCAGATCGAAGACCGCAGCGAGGTCGAAAGGATCTGGGCGGGTTTGTCCGACGGCGGCAGCGTGATGATGCCGCTCGACCGTTACGACTGGAGCGGGCGCTACGGCTGGTGCAACGACCGCTTCGGCATCTCCTGGCAGATCACCCTGCCGCTGGGCGCAGAGACGCCCCGGCCGGTCACGCCGATGATGATGTTCACCGGCAAGGTGGCGGGACGTGCGAAGGAAGCCCTCAATTTCTATGCGCAGGCCTTCCCGGGTTCCACGGTCGAGTTCACCAATGACTATCCCGAGGGATCGAACGAGCCGGCCGGTTCGATCAATCACGGTCGCTCCAGGATCGCCGGAACCGGCCTGATGGCGATGGACAGCGCCATGGACCACAAATTCGGCTTCGACGAAGGCGGATCGCTGACGATCGCCTGCGACGACCAGGGCGAGATCAACTATTATTGGGACAAGCTGGTGGAGGGCGGTGGCGAGCACGGGCCCTGCGGCTGGCTCAAGGACCGTTTCGGTTTTTCCTGGCAGGTGGTCTCCACCGAGGTGATCGAACTGCTTTCGTCCCAGGACCAAGACGCGGCCGCGCGCGCCATGCAGGCGATGATGGCCATGGGAAAGATCGACATCAAGACCGCGCGCGACGCGGCAAAGGGAGAGTAAAATGGCTTATGTTCAAGGATTTCTGCTGCCCGTCCCCAACGCCAACAAGGACAAATATACCGCGATGGCGCAGATGGGCTCGCGCATCTTCAAGAAGCACGGCGCGCTGAGCGTCTACGAATGCTGGGGCGCAGACGTGCCCGACGGCAAGGTGACCTCGTTCCCGATGGCGGTAAAGCTGAAGGAGGACGAGACCGTCGTCTTCTCCTGGATCGTCTGGCCGGACGCGGAAACGGCCAAAACCGGCATGGACGCCTCGATGAAGGATTTCGAGTCGGAACTGGGATCCGACATGTCCAACATGCCGTTTGACGGCATGCGGATGATGTGGGGCTTCTTCGAGACGATCGTGGAGGACTAGGACGGCCTTCCCCGGAAAGCCGTCACCCGTTCACCCCATCCTGATGGCGAGTTTCTTTCCGGTGAGCTTGGAGAGCTGGCCGAGGCGGCCCTCGACACGCTCGCCGAGGAAATTCGCCATGTCCCGGGGCAGCACGAAATAGATTTCCGCGTTGTCGTCGTCCGGTTCGGCGCGCTCGAACTTCAGCCGCGGGATGACGCCGTCCATCGAGGCAGAGCAGAGATAGACCACCCGCAGGAGACCGCCCAGAAGCTTGGCGAATTCGACATAGCGCGGGGTGGCAATGGTGGCGAGCGAGCGCGACGAGCCGTCGTCGTTCAGGCCCTCGAAGCGGTAATAATTGGCGAGCGCGATATAGGCGCGGCCGGCATGGCTGATGCCCGAGAGCGTCGAGTGGGCGATGATGTTGAGCGCCTGCAGCCCGCGATAATCCGGATGCGCGCGCCAGGAGATGTCGGCTAGAAGGCAGGCGGCCTGGCGGTAGCGGGCGTCGTTCTCGGTCTCCTCGATGCCGAACACCTTGAAGACGTCACCGGTCCATTCGGCCAGTTCGCGAGCATGAATCGGAGATCTGGCGCGCAGATTGGCGAGCACGCTGGAGGCGGCGAGCAGCGGATCCTTGACCGCATCCTCTTCCGGCAGCAGCGAATAGAGATAGCCCTCGCGCACGCCGAGCGCCGAGAAAGACACCTTCTCGGGCTTCATGATCTCCATGAGTTCCTGAAGCGCCACGGCGCCGAAAGGCAGAAGCGCGCGGCGGTTGCGCGAGATCTTCTTGAGTTCCTCGTCTCGATTGGGCTTCATACGCGCGACGCGGGCCAGGAATTCGAGCGCCTCGTCGAGCGGTATTTCATAGGCCTGCATCATGTGGAGCGGATAGCCGGTCATTTCCATGTGCAGTTTGGCGATGTTTCGCCAGGTGCCGCCAACGGAATAGAAGGTGCGTCCCTCTCCTCCCTTGAGGACTTCCGCCTTCTTGAGATGGCTGCGCGCGATGGTGCGGGCCTTGGCAATCGAGCCGCCGGAAAGTTCCGAGAGCCGCAAGCCGCCCAGAGGCAGCGTTACGCCGCCCGAATAGTCGCGTCCACGGACATCGACGAGTTCGAGAGAACCGCCGCCGAGGTCGCCGGCGATGCCGTCGGGATTGTGGAAACCGCTGATGATGCCGAGCGCGGAGAAGCGCGCCTCCTCGACACCGGTAAGAACCCGGATCTCGCAGCCGAGCACATCCTCGGCAGCCTCGATGAAGGCGGGACCGTTTTCCGCCTCGCGCGCGGCCGCCGTGGCCAGCACGTGGATTTCCCGCGCACGGGCCTGATCGGAGAGCGCGCGGAAACGTCTGAGGGCATTGATCGCGCGGCTGATCGCCTCCTCGTCCATGCGGTTGCCCGAGGCCAGTCCCTTGCCGAGACCGCACAGCACCTTTTCGTTGAACAGCACGGAGGGCGAACGGTTCAGCGCCTCGTAGATGACAAGACGGACCGAGTTCGATCCGATGTCGACGACGGAGACGGGATAGCTCCCCGGTGCGCGCCCATGGGCTTCAGTATCAATCATGACCGGAGACTAGTTCGTTTCAGGTGCAACTTGGAATGGGGAAAAATACGGGTGCTAGCGCTCGGGATGCTGCACGCGCCGGGCGATCAGCCGCGGAGCATTGGATTTCAGGGCTTCGCCGCGCCCGGAAAGGCTCGGGTTGGTCATGAAATAATGCTGTGCATTGAAGGGTTCCTCGCCCGGTTCGGTGACGATACGCCGCGAGGTGCCGTCGGGAAGGATCTCGTAGCTCTGCTGGTTGTCGATGACGTTGCCGAGCATGATCTGCGAGAGGATCTGTTCGTGAACCGTCTGATTGGTGATCGGCACCAGGGTTTCGACCCGCCGGTCGAGATTGCGCGGCATCAGGTCGGCCGAGCCGATATAGACGAGCGCCTGTTTCGACGGCAGGCCGTGGCCGTTGCCGAAACAATAGATGCGGGAGTGCTCGAGGAAGCGGCCGATGATCGACTTGACGTGGATGTTCTCCGACAGGCCGGGAACCTGCGGCCGCAGGCAGCAGATGCCGCGGACGACGAGTTCCACCTCCACGCCGGCGATCGATGCCCGGTAGAGCGCGTCGATGATCTGCGGGTCGACCAGCGAGTTCATCTTCATCCAGACCGCTGCCGGACGGCCGGCCTTGGCGTTGCCGATCTCGGCCTCGATATTGTGGAGGATGCGCGAGCGCAGATTGACCGGCGAGACGGCGAGCTTTTCGAGCCCCTCCGGTTCGCCATAACCGGTGATGAAATTGAAGACGCGCGCCATGTCCCGGGCGATCACCGGATCGCAGGTGAAGTAGCTCAGGTCCGTGTAGATCTTCGCCGTCACCGGGTGATAGTTGCCGGTGCCCAGGTGACAGTAGGTTACCAGCTTGCCCTCCTCGCGGCGGACGATCAGCGACATCTTGGCGTGGGTCTTGAGTTCGACGAAGCCGAAAACCACCTGCACGCCGGCGCGTTCGAGGTCGCGGGCCCAGCGAATGTTGGCTTCCTCGTCGAAACGCGCTTTCAGTTCGACGAGCGCGGTGACCGACTTGCCGGCTTCCGCCGCGTCGATGAGCGCGCGGACGATCGGGCTGTCGTTTGAGGTCCGGTAGAGCGTCTGCTTGATGGCGAGGACGTCCGGGTCGCGCGCCGCCTGGAAGAGGAACTGCACCACCGCATCGAAGGATTCGTAAGGGTGATGGATGACGAGATCCTTCTCGCGGATCGCGGCCATCGTGTCGCCGGCATGCTCGCGGATGCGCTCGGGGAAGCGGGCATTGTAGGATTCGAACTTCAGGTCGTCGCGCGGTGCCTTGCAGATTTCCGACAAGGTATCGAGCGCCAGAAGTCCCGGCAGCACCGCGACGCGGTTATCGGGCACGTTGAGTTCGTGGACGACGAATTCGCGCAGCGACTGCGGCAGTTCCGAATCGAACTCGATGCGGATCACCGAGCCGCGACGGCGGCGCTTGAGCGCGGTCTCGAAGAAGCGCACCAGATCCTCGGCCTCTTCCTCGAGCTCGATGTCGCTGTCGCGGATGATCCGGAAGGTGCCCGATCCCTTGACCTCGTAACCGGGATAGAGCCGGTCGATGAACATGGAGACGACGTCCTCCAGGGTGATGAAGCGGATCACCGCATCATCGCCATCGGGCAACCTGAGAAAGCGGTCCAGCGCCACGGGCAGGCGTACGAGCGCCGTCATCGGCTCATGCGTCTTGCGGTTTTCAAGCTGCAGGCAGATCGAGAAGCCGAGGTTGGGAATAAAGGGGAACGGGTGCGCGGGATCGATCGACAGTGGTGTGAGCACCGGAAAGATCGACTGCAGGAAGGTCTCTTCGACCCAGGTCTTCTCGAAATCCTCGAGCTGGCCGGGACGGACGAAATGGATTTTCTCGGAGGCCAGGTACTGCTGGAGGACGGCGAGCGAGGCCTGCTGTTCGAGCTGAAGTCCGTCGACCTCGCCGAGAATGCGGTCAAGCTGCTCGGCGGGATTGAGGCCGTCCGCCGAGCGTGTGGCGATGCCCTGGCGCACCTGCCCCTCGAGGCCGGCGACGCGGACCATGAAGAACTCGTCGAGATTGGCCGCCGAAATCGACAGGAAGCGCACCCGCTCGAGCAGCGGATGGTTCTCGTTCAGCGTCTCCTCGAGAACCCGCCGGTTGAACTGGAGCCAGGAGAATTCGCGGTTGATGAACCGGTCCGGACTGTCGAGCAGATCGTTGTCCGGCGTCTCGGGCGTCGGCTTGATCAGCGACTTGGTCTCGGGGGGCCGCGTTTCGGAAGTCTTGGTCTCGCTCATGTCGTTCATTGCCACAGCATTCCTGTTAAGCGCCGTCCTGTCCAGCGGGCGGTCTATCGTCGGGTCTAAAGCACCATCATCAGACGACTATGACAGATCTGCGTCGATCCCACCGCCATCGAACTCGGAGATGACCTCGGCGGCGAGCTGGCGGGTGATCTTCGATTGCCGGGCGAGCGCCAGCCCGTCGAGACGGGCGACGAGGCGGCTGGCGGCTTCGAGCGAGCGCTCCATGCGGGACACGAGATAGGACACGACCCGCTCGTCAGGGACGATCTGGCGGTCGGCGAAGAGCTTGACCAGAACCTGGGCGAGCAGTTCGTCGTCCGGTTCGCCGATCTCCACCGTTGTGGCGGCCTTCAGCCGCGAGGCGAGATCCGGCAGGGTGACGTTCCACGCGGCCGGCCAGAGGCGGCTCGTCATCATCAGCGTCGTGCCGCTTTCGCGCACCGTGTTGATCAGGTGAAACAGCGCGGTTTCATCGAAGCTGCTCCTGTCGAGGTCCTCAACAAGGACCGGGCCAGCAGCCGCGGCCGCGAGCGCGTTGCCGTCCGGATGGTCGACGCTGACTGAAACTGCGCCGGACTGTTCGGCCCAGACCGAGGCGAGATGCGACTTGCCCGAGCCCGTCGGGCCGGCGACCACGACGACCGGAGACGGCCAGTCGGGCCAGCGGTCGATCAGCCCGATGACCGCGCTCAGCCGGTCGGAGACGATCAGGTCTTCGCGGCTGGCGGCGGGCTCATGGCCGAAATCGAGCGGAATTTGTCCAGGTCTGGGGCTTCGGGGCATCAGCGCGGCATTCCATTGTCACTCGTCGTCCTCGGCACCCGCCGGGCGAACGATAAGCTGACGTGATTGGCCGTGATAAAGATCGCTGTCGAGATATTTTTCAAGTGCGAAACGCACGAGCACGCCGATGGCCGCTGCCGCCGGCACTGCGACCAGCATGCCGACGAAACCGAACAGCGCGCCGAAGGCGAACAAGGCGAACATCAGCCAGACCGGATGGAGCCCCACCGACGAGCCGACGAGGCGCGGCTGGAGGATGTTGCCCTCGAGAAACTGGCCGAGAAAGAAAATGCCGGCAACGACGCCTATCATGATGTAGTCGGGCCAGAACTGAACCAGCGCGACGCCGACGGCGAGAATCAGGCCGATGGTCGAGCCGACATAGGGGATGAAGCTGATCAGCCCGGCGAAGAGCCCGATCAGAAGCCCGAAGTTCAGCCCCGCGACCGACAGCGAGACGCCGTAGAATATGCCGAGCACCAAGCACACGGTGCCCTGCCCGCGAATGAAGCCGGCCACGGTGCGGTCGATGCGGCGGGCAAGTTCGCGCACGGTGCCGATATGTTGACGCGGGATCCAGGAATCGATTTTGGCGACCATGTTGTCCCAGTCCAGCAGCAGATAGAAGGCGACCACCGGCGTGACCACGAGAAGGGCGACGACGTCGAGGATCGACTTGCCGGAATTCCAGATCTGCTGAATCACGGTGCCGAGGAAACCCGCGCCTTCCTTGATCAGCCCGGAGAACGAGTTTTTTACGCCCTCGAGCTGCCCCGCCAACCAGTCCGGCATGTAGTTGGTCGCGGAGGTGGTGACGACGTTCTGCAGGTTTTCCATGTAGCCGGGAACCTTGGCGGCAAAATCGGCGGCCTGGGTGACGAGCAGCGGGATGATGATGATGAAGC
>PAPH01000028.1 GCA_002709005.1 Hyphomicrobiales bacterium
ATCGCGATGGTGTTCCAGAACTACGCGCTCTATCCCCACCTCACCGTGGCGGAGAACATGGGGTTCAGCCTGAAGCTCCGGAAGGTCGACAAGGCCACGGCACGCAAGGCCGTCGAGGAAGCGGCGGAACTGCTCGGCCTGACCGATTATCTCGACCGTCCGCCGCGCGCGCTCTCGGGTGGCCAGCGCCAGCGCGTCGCCATGGGCCGCGCCATCGTCCGCAATCCGAAGGTCTTCCTGTTCGACGAACCCTTGTCCAACCTCGATGCCAAGCTGCGCGTGCAGATGCGGCTCGAAATCAAGACGCTGCAGAAGCGGCTCGGCACCACCTCGGTCTACGTCACCCACGACCAGGTCGAGGCGCTGACGATGTCGGACCGGCTGGTCCTTCTCAACAAGGGCAATGTCGAACAGATCGGCACGCCCTCCGAGGTCTATCACCGCCCGGCCAACACCTTCGTCGCGACCTTCATCGGTTCGCCGGCGATGAACCTCCTCGAAGGCACCTATATCCGCGAGGGCGACCTGTCGGCCCTCGATGTTGCCGGCACGCGCATTTCCCTTTCCGGTCACCCGGACCTGACGAACGGCAGCACGGTGACGGTCGGCATTCGTCCCGAGCACCTCGTTCCCGTCGCCCAGGCCGCCGAAGGCTGCTTCAAGCTTGCCGTCGGGTTATCCGAAACCACCGGCGCCCAGACGCTGGTTCACGGCACGGCCGCCGACCAGGATCTCGCGGCCATGCTGAGCGGCGACTTCAACCCGCCCCCCGGCTCGGAACTCACGATCAAGCCGCAGAAGGACGCGATCCACCTGTTCGATCGCGACAGCGGCACGCGCCTTCCCTTGCACAATGAAGCCGCGGTTCGAACCGCGCCGACCCTTATCCCGGCCCAGTGAGACGCGGTGAAACCAGATGATGAACGAACGCCAGACCCGCATACGCGACCTTCTCTTCGACCGGGGAGAATTGCAGGTCAACGACATCGCCGAATATCTCGGCGCATCGCTGGCCACGGTGAGGCGTGACCTCACCGACCTCGAAAAGACCGGTGTCATCGTGCGCACCCATGGTGCTGCCCGCATTGCCGCGGAGATGCGCACGGAAGTCGCCTTCGGCGCCCGCGAGCAGCACAATCTCGCCGCCAAACGGCTGATCGCCTCGGCGGCGGCAGAGCATCTGCGCGAAGGCACGACGATCTTTCTCGACGCCGGCACGACCGTTCTGCAGCTCGCCCGCAAGATCAAGCTGATGGGCATGCCGATCACGGTCTTCACCAACGGCATCGTGGTGGCGCAGGAACTCGCCAACATCGACCATATCACCATCTGCATGCTCGGCGGACGGCTGAGGCCGCAGAACATGTCGATGGTCGGCCCGCTCGCCCAGGCGATGCTCGACAACATCTATTTCGACCAGCTTTTCCTCGGCGCCAGCGCCATTGCCGACGACGGCTGGATCACCAGTCACGACGCGGAGGAAGCGCGCGTGAACCAGCGGATGGTCGAGCGCGCCAAACAGACCTTTGTCCTGTGCGATGCCGGCAAGCTGGGCGAGCGAGCGACCTATAGCGTTCTCCGGCTCGGCGAGCCACTTCACCTGATCACCAGCGCCCCGCCCTCCTCCGAGCTTCTCGGCCACATCCGCGACAGTGCGACCTCACTGACGGTCGCCAACGGAGAAGCCAACGATGCCTGATCGGATCGGGGCTGAGTGGATCGGCGCGGTCGACGGTGGCGGCACGAAGACCGCCAGCGCGCTTCTTTCGAGCGAGGGCGAACTGGTCACGCTACCGGTGGCCGGCGGCTGCAATCCGCAGGACAACCGGTCTTGGGAGATGGCGCTCGAGCAGGTGATGGTTCATCTCCTTTCGAGCCAGCCCGGGGTCAGGGCAGTCACCATGGGGATGCCCGGCTTCGGCGAGGTTCGTGAACTCGACCGCGCGGTATCGGCGCTGGTGACCTCGGGAATGGGCCCGATCGGGTTCATCCGCAACGACGTCGAAATGGCCTTTCACGGGGCATTCCCCGAAGGCAACGGCCTGCTTCTGCTTGCCGGCACCGGATCGATGGCGATTGCCGGCGGTCCCTCCGGAATCTCCCGCGTCGGCGGCTGGGGCGATACGTTCGGCGATGAAGGCTCGGGCTACTGGATCGGCCGGCAGGCGCTTGGCAGCGCCTCGCGCGAGATCGACGGCCGGCTGCCGGAGACCGGTTTCGCAGAACGGCTTTGCGCCGCTCTCGATCTCTCGCTCGAGCGTGATCCGCTGGTGCTGATGGGCTGGGCGGCGCGGCAGAACCATGCGCGGTCGGCCATCGCCTCGCTCGCCCGGATCGTCGATGCGTTTGGCGAGGACGGCGACGCGCGCGCCATCGATCTGCTGCAAGAAGCTGCCGCATATCTGGCGGAGCATTACGCCGCGGGCGTGGCGAAAGGCGGACTTGCCTCGGGTTCGCCCTGGGCCACGGCCGGTTCGGTCTTCCAGAGCTCGATCGTCGTCGATGCGGTCAGCGAACGGATCGGCCGCCCGCCCGTCAACGCCCCCCTCCCGCCGATCGGCGGCGGTCTTCTTCTCGCGGCGCGGCAGGCCGGCTGGGCCGCCGATGCGGCCTTCATCGAAAATCTCTCGCGCCAGCTGGAGCTCGCGCCACTCTCGCATAAAAGGACATAAGAAAATGACGGCGACCCTTCGCAGCATCACCGGGCAGTTCCCGTTCTGGAAAAAGGCTCAGATGCCGAACAAGCTCGAGGCTTCCGACGCGCCGCGGATCATCGTCGGCTGCGGTACTTCCTACAATCTGGCGCTGAGCGTTGCCGCAGCGATGAATGCCAACGGCATTTCCGCACTTGCCGTGCCGGCCGGCGAGTGGATCGTACGCCCGGAAACCTATTGCACCGCCAAATCCTGCGAAGTGATCGCGCTGTCGCGCAGCGGCGAAAGCACCGAAACCGTCCAGGCCGCCGAGATCAGCCGCAAGCGCGGCCAGCACGTCATCGGCATTACCTGCGAGCCCGGCTCGAGCCTGTCGAAGGCCTCCGACACGAAGATCGAATTCGCCACCCATCCCGAGGAAGGCATCGTGATGACCTGCTCGGCGAGCCTGATGCTGATGGCGGGCCTCGCGCTTGCCGGCGTTTCCTTCACCGAGGCAGATATCGACGGGGCCGAAGCCTTCATGAAGGCGATGGATGAAGTCGATGTAGGCGTCTACGCGCCGCGCAGCCATTTCGTCTTCCTCGGCGGCGGGGTGAACTATGGGGCGGCGCTCGAAGGCGCCCTGAAACTCCAGGAAATGGCGATCTGCTACACCCAGGGCTTCCATACCGGTGAATACCGCCACGGGCCGGTGAGCCTCCTCGACGAAAAGACCTGCGTGGTGATGCTCTACAGCGGCCGGACGCGCAAGGACGAGACCGAACTGGTGAAGGAACTCCAGGACAAGGGCGCGGTGGTTCTCGGTTTCGGCGGAGAGGGAGACATTTCGCTGCCGCACGACTTCACCGACCACGCCGCCGCGCTCGGCGTGCTGCCGGCATTGCAGATGCTGGGCGAACGCTATGCAGTCTCCAAGGGCATCGACACCACAGCGCCGCGCAACCTTACCAAGGTCGTGATGCTGGAGGCGAAATGAGCACGCCGCTGGACTACCTGCTCGATCTTCATGCTTTTGCCGACAAGGGTGTTACCAAGGGCCTTACCTCGGTGTGCAGCGCCCACCCGCTGGTGATCGAGGCGGCCCTGATCGAGGCCGCCGGGACCGGTTCGGTCGCCTGCATCGAGGCAACCTGCAACCAGGTCAACCAGGATGGCGGCTATACCGGCATGACGCCGGCCGATTTCCGGAGCTTTGTGCTTGAGATCGCGAACAGGGCGGCTTTTCCAGCCGAGCGGATTCTGTTCGGCGGCGATCACCTCGGGCCCAATCCCTGGAAAGATCTTGCCGCCGACAAGGCAATGGAGAAGGCCGAGGCAATGACATATGCCTATGCGGCCGCGGGCTTCGGCAAGATCCATCTCGATGCGAGCATGGCCTGCGCCGGCGATCCGACGCCGCTGCCGGTAGCAACGATCGCCGAACGCGCCGCCCGGCTGGCCCGCGCTTCGGAAAAGGGCGCGAAGGACGGCGGTCATCCGCCCCCCGGCTACATTATCGGAACAGAGGTTCCGGTGCCCGGCGGGGCGATGGAGGAACTCGACGTTCTCGAAGTCACCTCCCCGGCGGATGCGGCCGAGACGCTGGCGATCCACGAGGAAAAATTCCGGGAAGCCGGGCTCGAAGATGTGCTGAAGCGCGTCACCGGGCTCGTCGTCCAGCCCGGCGTCGAGTTCGGCAATGCCAATGTGATCCGCTTCAAGCCGAAGGAAGCCGCGAGCCTATCGGAGTGGCGGCAGTCGACCGGCGGGATTGCCTTCGAGGCGCATTCCACGGACTACCAGCCGACCGAGGCGCTGAGCGCGCTTGTTGAGGGAGGCTTCTGCATCCTCAAGGTCGGTCCGGGCCTGACGTTTGCGCTGAGAGAAGCGCTCTACGGTCTCGACCAGATCGCCGGCATTCTCGTCTCCTCCTATGAGGGTGGCGCGCTGATGCGAACGATGGAGACGACGATGCTCGGTTCTCCGAGGAACTGGGCCGGCTATTACCCCGGCACCGACGGGGAGAAATACGTGCAGCGGCATTTCTCCTATTCGGATCGCATCCGCTACTACTGGAACCTCGCCGAAGCGCGAGACGCGGTCGGTGCCCTTTTCGACGCCCTCGGCGAGCGCGAGTTGCCGGAAACGCTGGTCAGCCAGTATCTGGCGCGGGTCTATGACGATGTTTCGGGGGGCGTGTTGAAGCCGACCGCGCGCAATCTCGCGATAGCCAGCGTCCGCAAGGCGCTTGAGCCCTACAGCATTGCCTGCGGCCGAGGCGATCAGCCGTAGGGTGCGTGCAACCGGATAAGCCGAACGGCTGGCCCGGAAGACTTTCCGATCGAATAAAAAACCCGGTCAGCAGGCGCTGGCCGGGTCTTTTTATTCACCCAATGGGGCTGCGATCAGCCGAAAGCTTCCGGCAGCAGCGCGTCGGGCATGTTCTGATAGCAGACCGGACGCAGGAAGCGACGGATCGAGAGCGTGCCGACGGAGGTCGCGCCGAAATTGGTCGAAGCGGGATAAGGCCCGCCGTGCACCATGGAATCGCAGACCTCCACGCCGGTCGGGAACCCGTTGATGAGGATGCGGCCCGCCTTGCGCTCGAGCACCGGCATCAGCTTCTTCGCCTCTTCGGTGTCGCCGTCATCCATGTGGATGGTGCAGGTGAGCTGGCCATGCAGCGATCTGGCAATCTTCTGCGCCTCATCGAAATCTGCGGCGCGGACGACGAGACCGAGCGGTCCGAAGACTTCCTCGCCGAGCGCCTCGTTAGCCATCCATTCCTTGCCCGTGGTGGCGAAGAGGAAAGGCGTGGCCTGGCGGCCTTCGGGACTGGAGGAAACGAGTTCCTTGACCCCTTCGACCGAGGCCACGCGGTCGCGGCCCTGACGGTAGGCGCTGGCGATCCCGTCGGTCAGCATGGTCTGCGCGCCGACCGGCTCGAGCGCCTCGGTGGCCGTCTTGATGAAGGCATCCGCATCCGGACCGTCGATGACGACGGCAATACCGGGATTGGTGCAGAACTGGCCAGCGCCCATGGTGAGCGATCCGGCCCAGCCCTTGGCGATGGCTTCGCTACGGGCCTTTACGGCTTCGGGCATCACGAACATCGGGTTGACCGAACCCAGTTCGCCGAAGAACGGAATCGGTTCGGGACGCTGGGCACAGAGATCGAACAGCGCGCGGCCGCCTCCGAGCGAACCGGTGAAGCCGACGGCCTTGATCAGCGGATGCTGGACCAGCGCCTGGCCGACATCGCGCTTACCGCCCTGGATGAGCGAGAAGACGCCGGGATGAACGCCGGTCTTCTTGATGGCCGCGTCGATGGCCTGGGCGACGATCTCGCCGGTGCCGGGATGGGCCGAGTGCCCCTTGACGACGACCGGGCAGCCGGCGGCAAGCGCGGCCGCGGTATCGCCGCCAGCGGTCGAGAAGGCGAGCGGGAAGTTCGACGCGCCGAAGACGGCCACGGGGCCGATCGGCCGCTGGATCATCTTGAGATCCGGGCGCGGCAGCGGCGCGCGGTCGGGCAGCGCCTCGTCGTGGCGCTTGTCCAGATAGTCGCCCTTCTCGATATGCGAGGCGAAGAGACGGAGCTGGCCGGTAGTGCGGCCTCGCTCGCCCTGGAGGCGGGCTTCCGGAAGCCCGGTCTCAGAAGTGCCGATCGCGGTGATCTCGTCGGCGCGCGCCTCGATCTCGTCGGCGATCGCATTGAGGAAGGCGGCGCGCTCGGCGCGGCTGGAATAGCCGTAGGTCCAGAAGGCTTCCTCGGCGGCCTTGGCGGCGGCATCGACATGCGCCGGTGTGCCGATCGAATATTCGCGGGCTTCGCCGTGAGCGGGCTCGGAGCTGAACTTCTTTTCGCCCTCAACCCATTCGCCTGCGATGAGGTGTTTTCCGTTCGTCATTTATGTTCTTTCCGTTCAAATCAGGTTTCGCGCAGCTAGGTTGCGCATGAAAGCGGCAAGGCCGAACGTCCATTCCGGACATTCCGTCGACAGCCGCACCGTATTGGTAAGGCTGCCGAGATCCCTGGTGGATATGGTTACAACATCCCCGATCTTGTGAGTAAAGCCTTCACCGGCGACATCGCGATCCTGAGTGGGCGCAAACAGGGTGCCGAGGAACAGCATCAGCCCGTCGGGATACTGATGATGGCGGCCGAGTGTCTGGGACACCAGATCCGCAGGATCGCGGCTGATTTCCTTCATGGAGGAATGGCCGTTGAGGACGAAACCATCCTCGCCGCTGACGGTGAGATCGAGTTCCGCACCACGCACGTCGTCGAGCGAGAAGCCGCCGTCGAAGAGGCGGATCACCGGCCCGATCGAGCAGCTCGCATTGTTGTCCTTGGCCTTGCCGAGAAGCAGCGCCGACCGGCCCTCGACGTCGCGGAGATTGACGTCGTTGCCGAGCGAGGCACCGACGATCGATCCCGTCGAGGAGACGGCCAGCACGATTTCAGGCTCCGGATTGTTCCATTTGGAAATCGGGTGCAGTCCCACTTCAGCGTTCGGACCCATCGAGGAGAGAACCTGAGCCTTCGAGAAGACCTCGGCATCCGGACCGATGCCCACTTCGAGATACTGGCTCCAGAGGCCTTCGGCGATCAGCGCCGCCTTCACCTTCGCCGCTTCTTCCGAGCCCGCCTTGATGTTGCGCAGCGAGCCACCGATCACCTCGCCGACGCGGGCGCGGATTTCCTGTGCCCTGGCGGGATCACCCGCCGCCTTTTCCTCGATCACGCGCTCCACCATCGAGGAGGCGAAGGTTACCCCGCAGGCCTTGATCGCCTGGAGGTCGCAGGGTGCCAGGAAATGCGGGATGCCGAGGTCTCCGGCCTTGTTGCCGGCGATGGCCGCGAGCTTGCCCACGGGTGTTCCATCCGCGTTGCGCACAAACCCGGCCGGATCTTCCATCTCGCAGATATCGCGGACGGTAGGAGCGTCCCGCGATGTGATGTCGAGCACATCGCCGCCGCGGATCGTGACGACGCACGGACCCTTGGCTTCCGGCGACCAGATGCGGCCCAGATAGGTGCCTTCTGCAGGCAGGCTGAATTCAATCATCAAACATGTCCTTCAAATGCAAGTGACAGCAAACGCTGTTCTGAGAGAGCGGCGCGGTCGACAATTCCGACCAGGCGTCCGAGGGAGAGCACCGCCACACGGTCGCAAAGCGCCATGATTTCCGGAATTTCGGACGACGCCATGATCACGGCGAGGCCTTGGTCTGCGGCGTTGGAGATGATTTCGTAGATCTCGGACTTGGCGCCGACATCGACGCCATGGGTCGGCTCATCGAGCAGCAGGAGTTTCGGGTTGGTCATTAGCGCGCGGGCGAACAGCACTTTCTGCTGGTTACCGCCGCTGAGCGTACCGATCAACTGCCGGTCGTCGGCCATGCGGATGCTCAGACTGTCGCGGTACCCCGAGGACTGCGAGGCCTCGCGGGTGCGATCGACAATTCCGCCGGGGCTCATCGACCCCAGACTGCTGATCGACATATTGGACCGCACACTGTGCTGCGGAAGAATGCCGGCGGTCTTGCGGCCTTCCGGCACGATCGCCATGCCTCTGGTCATCGCCTCGGTGGGCTTGGCGAATTGCGCCCGCTCGCCGCAGAATTCCATGCGTCCGGCAGCCATCCGCCGGGCGCCGAATATGGTTTCAAGGAGTTCCGTCCGCCCCGCACCGACCAGACCGAAGAGCCCGAGGATCTCGCCTTCCGCGACATCGAGCGTGATGTCCTCGATCAGGTCTCCGTCGCCGACGCTCCTGAGGCTGAGGACCGTGCGGTCGTGCACCTCCGGCGTGCGGGCATATTCGAACATGGCGGGCTTGCCGGTCATGTCGGAAATGATGCCGTCGCGGGTGACCTCTGAAGAGGGTTTCTCCGATACGATCTCGCCGTTGCGCAAGACGAGGATCCGGTCGCAAAGACGGATCGCCTCGTCGAGCCTGTGGGTGATGAAGATGATCGCCGTTCCGGCCGACCGCGCCGTCTCGACATATTGAATGAAACTTTCGACCTCGCGCGGCGTCAGCGAGGACGTTGGCTCATCGAGAATGAGAAGTTTCGGATTGCGCGCGGCGGCGCGGGCGATTTCTACGAGCTGCTGCTCACCAGCGCGCAAGAGGCCCGTTTCCTGTTCCGGGCGGATCGCCTGCGCTCCGATTCTCGCCAGCCGCTCGCTGGCAAGTTCGCGCATGCGGCTGCGGTCGACGAAGCCCATGCGGTTGCGCGGCAGATCGCCGAGCGAGAGGTTTTCCGCCACGCTGAGCGCGCCGACAACCGACAATTCCTGATGCACGAAGCTGATGCCGCGCGCGATGCCTTCGCCGACCGAGGCGAGCTGCACTTCACTGCCCTCGATTTCCACGCGTCCGCCATCGGGTGCGTGCTCGCCGGAGACGATCTTCATCAGGGTCGACTTGCCTGCGCCGTTTTCCCCCAGGAGGCCGACCACCTCGCCAGGGCGGATCTCGAATGACACGTCCTCGAGCACGGACACGCTGCCGAAGCTCTTGGAAATGTTGCTCAGGCGGACGAACGGCAGTGTGGGGACGGCGTTGCCGCCGCCCCCGTCTTCCTCGCCCTGTCGGGTCGCTGACTGCATCACTCGCTGTCCGGGGTGATCAGGTTGCCTTCGACGGCGATGACATCGCTCGGCGGCTTGGTACCGGCAACCAGGTAGTTGAACAGCATGACGGTAGAATCGAAGGCCTGCTGGAAAGGCGCCTGATCGAGCAGACCGACCATTTCGCCGCTTTCGAGGTAACGCACGTTCTCAGGCGTATGGTCGAAGCCGACCACGCCGACCTTGCCGGTCAGACCCAGATCCTGCACCGCCTTGGCCGCGCCGTAGGGACCGCCTGCGGTGACGTAGACCATCTTCAGGTCGGGGTTGGCGGTGTGCATGTCCTCGACCAGCGAATAGGCGCTTTCGGCCTTGTCCTTGTTCTCGAAGGGACCGAGAATCTCGATGTCCGGGGCTTCGGCCTTGATGTAGTCGAGTGCGCCGTTCATGCGGTTGTTGTGCTGGGTGGCGCCGAAATAGCCGGTGATGACACCAAGCTTGCCCTCGCCGCCCATCCTGTCGACGATGAACTCGCCGATCTGCTTGCCGGCGGCTGTTGCATCCTGACCGATGAAGGCGAGACGCTTGGAGGGTACGCCGCCCTCAGCGACGATGTTGAAGACAGGAACGCCGGAATCCACCGCCTCGTCGATGATGCGCGCGGTGCCGTCGAAGATCGGCACGACGACGATGCCGTCATACTGCTGGGCAAGCGCGCCCTCGATGCCCGAGACCACCGCTTCGGCGGAGAGTTCGTTGCCGAGGTCGACGTAATCGACCGTGCCGTTGAAACCGGAGAGATAGTCCTTGGCGGCCTTGGCGCCATCGGTCACCGGAATCCAGAACGGGTTGTTCTGGAAGGACAGGAAGGCGATGCGCACCTCCTTGTCGGCGGCCTTCTCGGCGGCAACCGTCGCGCCTTCGGGCAGATCCTGCGCGGGCGCCGCCGTTGCCATGAGCGCTGCCGACAGGATGGACGCGAACACCGCGCCCAGGGTGTGTTTCAGTTTCATTTTATCCTCCTCAAGGCTGTCATTCGTCGTCTTCCCTGCGCTGCAACCCGTCGATCCCGACAGCGATGATGATCACGAGGCCCTTGGTCACGACCTGCCAATAGGCCGAGATACCGAGCAGCACGAAAGCGTTGTTGAGCAGAGCCATCAGCATGGCGCCGATGACGACGCCGATGATCGAACCTCGGCCGCCGTTGAGCGCCGTTCCGCCAAGGATGACGGCGGCGATGACATCAAGTTCGTAGCCCATGCCGAGATTGGGGTCGGCGCTTGCCAGGTTGCCGGCGAGAATGACCCCGCCCAGGCCCGCCAGGCAGCCGCAGAACCCGAAGACGAACAGCCGGGTCTTCTTCAGATCGATGCCTGCGAGCCTTGCCGCCTTGGGATTGTCGCCGATCGCGTAGATCTCGCGGCCGAGCCGGTGGCGCGTCGCAAGGATGTGGACCGCCAGCGCAAGGATGAGCATGAGAATGAAGGACACCGGGATCTGCCAGATGCGCCCCGCGCCGAGAAACTCCGCCCAGCCGGTGAACATCACCGGAATGCCGCCGGTCACCAGAAGCGCGATCCCCCGCGCGACCGAAAGCATGCCGAGCGTGGCGATGAACGGGTTGATCCGGAGCCGGGTGACCATAAGCCCGTTCGCTATGCCGCAGACCAGACCGGTGAGCAGGCCGACAAGGAGGCCGAGCGACTGGATACCGGTCGCCTGCAGCACGACGGCTGCGACGACCGCCGAGACGCCGATCACCGAGCCGACCGAGAGATCGATGCCGCGGGCGATGATGACGAGCGCCTGACCCAGCGCCACGATCGCCACGACCGAGGCCTGACGGCCGACATTCAGCAGATTGCGCGAAGAGAGGAAATACTCGTTGGAAAAGGCGAGAAACACCGCAATCGCGAGCAGCATGATCAGCACCGAGGCTTCCCGGTGCCGAAGAAGGGAGCGGAGTGCCGGCGCCCCGGCTTTAGCCAGTGTCGTCATTATCGCTTCCTGAAATCCGGACTGCGCTTTTCGGCGAAGGCGCGGCGGCCTTCGGCGGCGTCCTCGGTGGCAAAGCAGATGGTCTGGAGATCGCGCTCGTAGGCGATGGCGTTCTCGGCAGGCATCCATGCGGCGGCCGCCAGGTTCAGTTTCGCGGTCTCGACGGCTACCGGCGCGCGCGAGGCGATCGTCGCGGCGATCTCCTTCGCCCGCGCCACGAGATCGGCCTGCTGCACCACCTCGCTGACGATGCCCCATTCGAGCGCCTTCTCGGCGTTGACCGGATCGCCGGTCATCAGCATCAGCGCCGCGTTGGACGGGCCGGCGGCCGAACGGAGGAAGGTCGCCATGCCGCCGCCGCCGATCCAGCCGAGCTTGACCTCGGGTGCGGCGAAACTGGCGTTTTCCGAAGCAATGCGGATGTCGCAGGACATCGCGGTCTCGAGCCCGCCGCCGAATGCATAGCCGTTGACCGCCGCGATGACCGGCTTCGTGATGCGGCGGATGGCGTCGCAGTAATCCTGCCGCTGGCGGAACGACCATGGCGTCGGATAACCGTCGAGCGCGCGGATGTCGGAGCCGGCGGAGAAGGACCGGGCGCCCGCACCGGTCAGCACGATGGCGCGAATGTCGTCGTCGGCATTGCAGCGCCCCGCCAGTTCGACGAGGTTTGCGGCCATCTCGGGCGTCATCGCGTTGAGCTTCTCGGGCCGGTCGATGGTGATCAACGCCACGTGGCCGTCGATTTCGAATCCGATGGTGCCGGACATGTCGGTTTACCTTTCTCCGCCTTTGCGGCTCTCAGAATAAAGTTGTTGAAGCCGTGCGAGCGCCTCATGCGCCGGCGTGTCCTTCTCGAAGGCATCGCGGAGTGCAGCGGACGCTGCCGTCTGGAAGGCAATGTAGCCGGAGTGCCGCGGACGGACGTAGGAATGCTCCAGCGTCTCCGCCGTGTTGACGTAGAAGTCGCCCCACTCGGCGTTGATCTTCGGGTCGAGCCACGCCTCGCGCCGCGAGGGCTGCCCGTCATGGGCGGGAATGAAGCCGCTTTGCGCGGCCTTTGCCATCAGCCAGAGGATGTGCTCCTTGAGAGCGGCATCGGGTGTGCAGCGTCTGGAAATGGCGATGCCGGTCCCGCCGAGAGTGCCGACGGGATTGCCGCCTGGAACGCGCGGCGCATTGTGGAAACGCAGCGGCTTCCTCCCCTGGGAGGGCTTGCTGTAGTTCACGTAGCCATAGACCAGAGGGCAGAGCGCGACACCGTCTTCCCGGCCCATGAGATCCAGTAGTCCGATCGGATTGAGCGGCTTAGCCTTTTCCGGCATCGCGCGGGCGATCTTGGAAAGTATCTCGTAAGCCCTGGCGCCGGTATCGCTAGCGACCAGAACATCCGGATCGGCGACAGCCGGCGGTTCCCCGAGCGCGGCACAGAACGAGAAGAACGACAGGACGGCATGAGGCCCGGCGATGGACGCCGCCACCGGAATGCCGGCATCGACGAGGCCCAACACGTCGTCCCATTCGACGGGAACCTCCGGCACCAGATCCGGGCGCAAGGCCATTACCTGGGTGGCGGCATCGAGCGGCAGCGCCCAGTGCTTGCCAGCGAAGCGATAGCTCGACAGGCTGGGGCCGATCGATACCGCCTCCAGTTCGGCGATGAGCTCGTCGCCGAAAATGTCCTCCATCGCATGAAGGCAATCAGCCTCCACCGCCTCGCCGACATGCGGATGGTCGAGAACCACGAGATCGTAGCGCGCGCAGAGATCGGCAATCGGCGCGGATTCGAACCCCTCGAGCGGCTGTACGTCCCAGGCGATCGTGCCGCTTCCCGGGACATTGGTGTCTCGCGAAGCGGCATCGAGCGCGTTGAACCCGCGCGGGTGATCCCAGGTCAGGCCCTTCCACATGATCAGGCCTTGCCGCCTGTGACGATGGCTCCGGACTTGACGAGCTCGGCGATACGGTCATCGCTGAAGCCAGCCTGCTTGAGGACTTCGTCCGTATGCTCGCCGACCAGCGGCGCGCCACGTTCGACCGTGGCCGGCGTCTTGGAAAACGCCATCGGGAATCCCGGGGCCTTGATGCGCCCTTCCGTGGGGTGATCGTATTCGATGAAGGTCTTGTTGTGGGCGATCTGCGGATCGTTGACGAGGTCCTCGTAGCCATAGACGGGTCCGGCCCAGACGCCGGCCGCGGAGAAGGCCTCGAGCCATTCGTCCGTCGTCTTGTCTTCGAGCTTGCCCCGCGTCAGCGCGAAGATCTCGTCGCGCTTTTCCCAGCCGTCGCGTTCGTCGTTCATGTCCAGAAGCGCCGGCTCGCCGATGACCTCGCCGAGTGTCTTGAGCGACGGGAAGGCGAGCGCCAGGTAGCCGTCGGCGGTCTTGAAGGTGCCATAGGGCGAGCGGATATAGACGTGCGCATGCGGCTCGGCGCTGCGGGTCTGGGGCTTGTGGCCGACGGTGAAGACCGAAAGCTCCTGCATCTGGATGGTGGTGATCGCATCGAGCATGTTGACCTTGACGAGCTGCCCCTCGCCCGTGCGTTCGCGGTGCAGAAGTGCTGCCAGCGCGCCTTCGAATGCGGTGTAGGCGGTAATCGCGTCAGCCAGATACATGCCCGCCGGGGTCGGCGGCTCGCCTTCACGCCCGGTCGAACGCATCGCGCCCGACATCGCCTGCAGGAGCAGGTCCTGGCCGGGACGCTGGGCGTAGGGACCGTCCTCACCATAGCCCGACATCGAGACGTAGACGAGCTTGGGGTTGATCTTCGACAGCGTCTCGTAGTCGACACCGAGACGGGCGGCGACGCCGGGGCGATAGTTCTGGATGAAGACGTCGGCCGACTTGACCAGTTCGGCGAGAACCTCGCGTCCGCCCTCGCTCTTGAGATCGACCGCGAGCGAGCGCTTGTTCCGGTTCAACGACAGGAACGAGACGTTGATCTTGTTGCCAGACGCACCGCCGGCGGAGACATGGCGCTGCCACTCGCCGCTGGTCGGCTCCACCTTGACGACATCGGCTCCCAGATCTCCAAGCCGCTGGGCCGCGAACGGCCCCGCCATGGCGATCGAGCAATCGAGAACCCGATAACCGCTGAGAATGCCCACGAAGAATTCCTTTCCTATTGCATGACCCAGCCGCCATCGACGTTGATGGTCTGGCCGGTGATGAAGCTTGCGTTTTCAGATGTGAGAAAGAGGATGGTGCCGGCGATGTCGCCGGCGTGCCCGCGCCGCTGGACCGACTGGTTTTCCAGCACGTAGCGATTGTAGCCCTCGGGATCGGCGTGGATCTTTTCAGCGTCGGTGGGGAAGGCTCCCGGCGAGATCGCGTTGACGGTCACACCATATTTGCCGAATTCGCGCGCCCAGGCCCGCGTCAGGCCGACGAGCGCGCCCTTCGACTGGACATAAGGCGCGAGATGCTGCCAGCCGCCATAGAAGGTGATGGAGGCGATGTTGATGATGCGGCCCCAGCCCCGTTGCTTCATGCCGGGGAGCGCGGCGCGGACGCACATCAGGTGCGATTCCACATTGACCCGCTGGATCTTGCGGTACTCCTCGATGGAATAGTCCTCGAAGGCACGCGCCGGATACATGGCGGCATTGTTGATGACCACATCGAAGCCGCCGGTCTCGGCGGCGAGGGCTTCGAGCTTGGCCGGCAGCGCATCGGTGTCCGAGAGGTCGAAATCGCGCTGGATCAGCCGCCCTGCGTCGGCCTCGGGGACCGCCTTGCGCAGTTCCTCGCACTTGACCGGATCATTGTCGATGGCGACCACGCACGCACCGGCCTGAAGAAGCTGGAGGGTGGTGGCCATGCCGAGACCTCCGGCAGCACCTGTGTAGAGCACCGTCTTGCCGGCGAGCGTCTCCGCGTTGGCAAGCGGTGTCACGGGAGCAGGCTTGTTCATGCACGCCCCCGGATCGGTTCGAAGTTGCCGGAGGGCTGCGGGTAGTCTTCTGCCGGCTGGGCGGCGAGGCCGGAAATCCGTGCTTCCGAGGCCGCGATCTCGTCGGCATTGGTGAGGATGCGGAAGCGGGTGTCGTAGCGTCGCTCGTCGCCATGTTCGAGCCAGATCATCTCACCACGCTCGCGCGCGGCCCCCTGGCCCAGCACGTGATTGGTGGAAGGCTCGATGCCGAGCGCGTAGTGCGCCGACTGGAAATTCTGCCACTGGTACATGCAGGGGAACTGGTCCTTGCGGGTGGTGACCTCGAAGCCGAGACCCATATCGTCATTGACGAGAGCGACCGGCACCTCGCCATTGCCGTCGGCGGCCATCTCGTGCTGCCAGACCTGCTCGTGAAAGGGATTGATCGGCGCGGAGGCGGTGCGATAGCCGACATTCTGCCTGCGATAGTTCTCACCCGCATGGGCGGCCCAGACGACATCGCGGATCGGCGCCAGATAGCGCGAGCCTTCCGCCAGCACCGGATGGGCGACGTTGATGTGGTAGCAATACATGTGCGGCGTCTTGTAGAAGCCGAGATTGACCACCTTGTCCGAAAGCTGGATGTCGTTGGTGCCGACCTCGACCTCGATACGGCGGACGAGTTCCAGATGCTCACCGAAGACTGTGGCCTGACGTATCCGGCCCTCCGCCCAGAGGATGCAGCGGTCCCCCTCCCAGCGCTCGCCGTAGCCCGTCAGCCGCGCGGGGATCGTACCGACCCTGCCATGGATCGATTGCTTGACCGTTTCGCGCGGGCCGTAGACGTAGTTGTCGGCCGAGGCCTCGTACATGAAGAGAATATGGTCGAGCCCGCAGGTCACCATCAGGCCAGAGAAGGATCGCATCCAGCCCAGGCCGCCCTCGCCCTCGTATTCGTGCAGGCCGGGATGGCGGAAACCCGACGGCGAATGCCAGCCGATCGCCTTGCCCTGATAGTCGCAGTCGGCGATGTCCATGGCCCGGTCGACGAGGACCGTGAAGCGCAGGCCGGTTCCCGTGCGGAACTCGAGCATGCGGATTCCGCGTTCCAGACCGTCGTCCAGTGTCATCGACCGCACGCCCGCGAACTGGGTCAGGTCGCCTGCATGGGCAGCCACGTCAACGCGCGACAAATTCTTCCCGTAGAGCTGCACCATGGACATCTCCTTCTGTTCCGGCGCGCCGAACACGGCCGGTTGTGTTTTCGATATTCAGTTGGGACCGCGGGGTTTCCCCCGCAGCCCGGCTTGATCAGAGACCGTTGTCGCGAAGCTTCCCGTCGAGGAACTTCTTGGCGCGCGGCACGTCCGCTTCTTCCAGATGCTCGATGATCATCGGGATGTTCGGATGCTTCTGCGCCAGTCGCTTGAGGTAGAGGTCGTAGTTGAGTTCACCGAGACCGGGAGCCGGCAGTTCGATCTCGCCGACGCCGCGGAACGTATGGCTCTCATGCGCGGTATCGTCGCCGATATCGGCGTGCTTCTCGGCCTTGTCGTCGCCCGAGCGCTTGACGTCCTTGGCATGGCCGATCTTGATCTTGTCCGACAGCGCATCGAAGACGTAGTTCAGCGTCTCGTCCATCTTGTCGATGTTGTGCGCCTCGAAATAGTTGGTCGGGTCCATCAGCAGGCCGAGACCCGGATGGTCGACCTCGGCGAACATGCGCAGCGTCTCCTCGACCGAGCCGACGACGTTGTTGACGTAGGTCTCGAGCAGGAACATCGCGCCGTGATCATAGGCATGCTGGGCAAGCTCGCGGATGACTTCGCGGCAATCGTCCCAGCCTTCCTGGGTCTTGTTCTTCGGGTGGTGAACCCAGTCGCTTTCGGTGTCGAAGGTGCCGGTTTCCGAGATCACGTAGGGCGAGCCGAGGTGCTGGGCGTTGGCGATTATCTCCTTGAGGAGACCGTTGCGCTTGGCGCGTTCGGTCTTGTCCGGATGAATGATGTTCGTGTAGCCGGAAATGCAGCTGATCGGCAGATTGTGATCGCGGAACGTCTCGCGGATCTTGATGCACTTGTCCTTGGTGATGTTGCCGGCGCTCAGATCCATGTCCTTGAAGTGCATGTCGAGCTGCACGGTATTGAAGCCGTGGCCGCGGATGACCTTGGCCGTTTCCTCCAGCGTGTAGGGGAAATAGGCCGTGAAGATACCTGTCTGCATCATGATGAAATCCTCCCTTGAGTTCAGTCGATCTTGATTTCGGAAAGTGCGACCGTCCGCTTCTCGTCGATCGAGCGGTAGGCCGCCTCGACGAGCGCCATGGTCCTGACGTTGTCGGCGACGGAGAGAGCCGGTGCCTCTCCGGTTTTGACGGCATGCTGGAGCTGCTCCATGACGCCGATGAATGCGTGCGGGAACCACATGGTCTCCCATTCAGGCGTGACCCATTTGCCGTCGGTGGTCTTCTGCGAAGCATACGAAAGCGTCGACGGCGCGCCGGTCGGCCAGCCGATGGTGCCCTTGGCCACGCCCTCGGTTCCCTCGACGCGCCAGCCGATATGCTGATCGTCCTCGTAACCTTCGGCGCGCGGCCCGGACCAGACGTCTTCCAGCGAAACCGCGACCACCCCTGAGGGGAACCGCAGCGTGGAGACCACGATGCCGTCCGAGTGCTCGAACGTGGTGCGCGGATCGGGACGCGTCAGCGAGGTCACTTCGTCCGGATTGCCGAAGAGGAAGCGCAACGCGTCGAGATGGTGGACGCTCATGTTCGACAGCGTCAGCCTGTCGTAGCCTTCGAGGAAGCCCTGCCAGTGCGGGATCGCATGCATGTCGATCTGTGCGAAGACGACCTCGCCGAGCTCGCCGCCGTCGATGATCTGCTTGAGCACGCGCATCGACTGGTCGTAGCGCATGTTCTGGTTGACCGAGAGGATCTTGCCGGCGGCGGCGGCCTCGTCGCGCAGCTTCTTCGCCTCCTCGAGCGAGAGCGCCAGCGGCTTCTGGGCAAGGATCGCCTTGACGTTGGGCGCGGCGAGCGCCTTGCGGATCAGGTCCGGCTGGAGATCCGGCGGATAGGCGATATCGACGATCTCGACCGAGGGATCGGCGATCAGATCCTCGGGAGTGTCGTGCACGGTGCGGATCTTCCAGCGATCGGCCACTTTCCGGGCATTGGCCTTGGTGCGCGATGCGATCGCGGTCACCTTGAAGCCTGCCTCGGCATAGGCGGCGAGATGGCATTCCGCCATGATCATGCCCGCGCCGATGCAGCCGATCGCGTAATCCCGGCAGCGTATCTGCGGATCCGGTTCAAACGTCATTTTTGTCCATCCTCCCAAATTCCATTCTTCATTCTCATGCCGTCACCGCCTGTCCCTCGCTGTCGAAGAAGCAGGCCTGGCCTTCGGCCACGGCGAGCGCAACGCGGCTCGACGGCTCGATTTTCGGCTGGCCGCGAACCATGGCGCGAAGCGAGGTTTCGCCAGCCTGAAGCGTGACCACGGTCACGCCACCGAGCGGTTCTACCTCGTAGACCTCCACCGGGCTTGAAGAGCCCTCGCCCGCCGACGTGACGGCAAGATCCTCCGGCCGGACGCCAATCCGGGTCGCACCATCGGGCACGTTCATCGCATGGAGCGGCAGCGCACCGTCGAGCGCGCTCAGCCGGCCCGGATCGAGCGTGATCAGGTTCATCGCCGGCGCGCCGAGCATGCCGGCGACATAGGCCGAGCGCGGATTGTCGTAGATGTCGGACGGCGCGCCGATCTGGCGGATCACGCCATTCTCCAGGACGGCGATCCGGTCGGCCACCGACATCGCCTCCTCCTGATCGTGGGTGACGTAGACGAGGGTGCGGCTCATCTCGTGCTGGATGCGCTTGAGTTCGACGCGGGTTTCCTCGCGCAGCCGCGCATCGAGCGCCGAGATCGGATCGTCCATCAGATAGGCGACCGGATCGCGCACCAGCGCCCGGGCAATGGCGACGCGCTGCCGCTCGCCACCCGACAGTTGCGCCGGAGACTTGTGCAGGATGTGACCGATATGGAGCTTGGCGACCACGTCGGCAACGCGGGGTGCGATCCGGTCAGGGCTGATCCGGCGTTCCACGAGCGGGAAGCGGATATTCTCTTCAGACGTCATGTGCGGGAAGAGGGCGAGGTTCTGGAACACCATCGCCACGTTGCGTCGTGCCGGGGAGACATGATTGACCGGCTTGCCGTCGATCAGCACCTCGCCCTCGTCCGGCCGTTCCAGCCCGAGAATGAGCTTGAGAATGGTCGTCTTGCCAGAGAGCGGCGGACCGAAAAGGCAGAAGAACTCGTTGTCGGCGATCTCGAAGCTGACATCGTTGACGGCGACCGTATCGCCGAAGCGCTTGGTGACGTTCCTGAATGCTATCGAAGCCATCAGTGCGCCTCCGCGATCGCGTTACCGGTGTCCGCATCGAACAGCCGGATGTTGGACGGATCGATGGCGAGCGTGACGATATCGCCCTGCCGCACCGGCACGCGATTGTCGAACACGCCTTTGATGGAGTGACCGTCCCGGCCCATGTGAAGGATCGTGCGCGCGCCGATCCGCTCGACGAAATTGACCGGCAGACGCAGACCGTCGCCATCGGTGAGTTCGCAATGTTCGGGACGGAAACCGTAGACCACGGCCTTGCCTTCGCGAGCGCTCCGGGACAGCGCGTCGCCAAGAGGCGCGGACAGGCCGGCCTCACCGAGATCGACACGCATGACCCCATCCGCCATGACGCTCCGCCCCTTGATGAGATTCATGCCGGGAGAGCCGAGAAAGCCGGCGACGAAAACGTTCGACGGGTTGTTGTAGACATCGATCGGCGTGCCGACCTGCAGGAGCTTGCCATGATCCATCACCGCGATGCGGTCTGCCATGGTCATCGCCTCGAGCTGGTCGTGGGTGACGTAGACCATGGTCTGCCGGAACTCGCGCTGGAGATGCTTGAGTTCGGTGCGCATGACGGCACGGAAGGCGGCGTCGACGTTCGAGAGCGGCTCGTCGAGCAGGAAGATCGCCGGCTCCATGATGGCCGAACGGCCGATCGCCAGCCGCTGGAGAATGTTGACCGAGAGGCCGGCGGCAGGCCTCTTCAGAAGAGGCGTGAGATGGAGGAATTCGGCCATGTCGTTGACCCGCCGCTCGCGCTCCGCCTTCGCCACGCCGGTGGCCCGAAGACCATAGGCGAGGTTTTCGTAGACGGTCATGTGGGTGAAGATCGCGTAGTTCTGGAACACGAAACCCACACCCCGGCGGCTCATCGGCACGCCGCGCATATCGCGGTCGCCGAAGCGGATCTCTCCCTCGGAAGGCTCGATCATGCCGGAGATCATGTTCATCGTTGTCGACTTGCCGCAGCCCGAGGGTCCGAGGAGAGCGACGAACTCGCCGTCGGCGATCTCGAGGTTCATGTTCTTGAGCGCGGTGAAAGAACCGAAGGTCTTGCCCAGGTTTTCGAGATGGATCGAGGTCACTGGCTCACCTCCCGCGACATGCGCTTGATTGCGAGGGCGGACACCACGGAGAGCGCGATCAGGATGACCAGCGCAACGGCCGCGACATAGCCCCAGATCAGCTCCTGCTGGGTGACCTTGTAGATGTAGATCGAGATCGTTTCGGTCGCGACACCCGGGCCGCCGCCGGTCATGATGTAGAAATTGTCGAACACCTTGAAGTTCTCGATCACCCGGATCGCCAGCGCGATGATGATGATCGTCTTCATGCGCGGCAGGACGATCGTGCGGAAGCGGGTGGCCCAGGAAGCGCCCAGAAGGGTGGCTGCGCGGAGCTGGTCCTCTGGAACGCCGACCATGCCGGCGAGCAGGATGAGGAACATCAGCGGCGTCCACTGCCAGATGTCGGAGACGATGACGGCGAAGAAGGCGAGATCGGGGTCCGACAACCAGGCGATGGTGACGGGTGCCCCGTAGAAGAACGACAGGATGTCGTTCACCGGGCCGCCCGACTGGAACAGCATGAAGAACATGTAGCCGGCGACCGCGGGAACCACCATCATCGGGATCAGCAGCACAGAGTAGAGGAACCGGCGACCGGGGAAATCGTCGACGAAGAGGATCGCCAGACCGAGCCCGAGAAGGAATTCGCACGGCACGCAGATCGCCATCACCAGCACGGTGCGCCACAGCGCCGACCAGAAACGGTCATCGGCCATCAGGTCGCTGTAGTTGGCGAAGCTGTTCCACAGTTCATGCGCCTGCCACCAGCCGATGCCGTCGAGCGGCGACCAGTCGGTCAGGCTGATGTAGACCTGCATGAGGATCGGGAAGACGGCGATGAACAGGACCAGGATCTGCGCCGGAAACGTGAGCCAGAGGCCGAGCCTGCGGCTGTCGCGCGTATCCTCGTGCTCCATCACGGGTGTATTGGCATCGAGAGCGGCCATGGTCATTGCTTGAGCGCTCCGAAGGTCAGGCCGCGTACCAGATGTTTCTGGATGGCGATGCCGAGGACGACGGGCGGGATGGCGGCGATCAGGCCGAGCGCGGCCTTGGCGCCGTAGAGCTGGCCTGTCATCGATGACGACAGAGAGGCCATGTAGACGGGGATGGTCACCCAATCGCGGGTCGTCAGAAGCAGGCCGATGAGATAGTCCGACCAGTTGAGAATAAAGACGAAGAGCGCGGAACTTGCCAGCGCCGGGCGCATCATCGGCAGCGTGATCTTCCAGAACACCCGCAGCCGGGAGCAGCCCTCAACAAGTGCTGCATCCTCGATTTCGCGCGGCATGTCGTCGAAGAAGGTCTTCATCAGCCAGAATGCGAACGGCATGGTGACGATGCCGTAGACGAGCGCGAGCCCGTACCAGGTGTCGATGAGACCGAGAAACGCCCACATGATCATCACCGGGATCATCACCGCCATCGGCGGGAAGATGCGCAGCTGGATCAGCGCGAGCGGAAGATTGCCGCCCGAGCCGAAGCGTGACAGGCCGTAGGCGGCAGAGGTGCCGGCGATCATCGCGATCAGCGTGCCAAAGATGGCAGCGAGAAGGGAGGCCAGAATGGGTTGGGTGGCGGTGCGGTCGAGCGCCACGATCAGGTCGGAGCTGCTTTCGCCGAAAAGGAAGCGGAAATTGTCGAGTGTCGGGCTCTTTGGCCACCAGGTCAGGTCCGCACCGGTGGCGGACCACTCGGCAATCGGCTTGAAGGCCATCGACGCCATCCACAGCGTCGGGACAAGCGACAGCGCCACAATGGCCAGGATCGCCGCATAGCGGAAGATCTCGAATGACAGTGAGCGGTTCATGATACGTCCGGGTCTCTGGAGAAGGGATGCGGGGCGTCAAACGCGCGCCCCGCATCCGCTCGCTTGGGAGTGGTCCTGTCAGCCGATGGGATCGGTGATGGTCGGCCATGCGGCCTTATTGGCCTTGATCGCCTCGACCAGCTTGTCCTCGCCGACCCGGCGGGCAACGCGTGCCCATTGCCGTTCGGTGTCGGCCATCGCATCGGCGGCAGACTTGCTGCCGGTCAGCGCCGCGACGAGGTTTTCGTCGAGAGCATTGTGGAAGGCGGTAGCACCCGGATAGTTGATCGTCGGCACCGTGCGGGCGACGCTCTCGCGCACCACGTCCATATGGTAGTCGTGATAGGTCTGGCGCACGAGCGGATCGGCGAAGTTGGACAACTGGAAGGGGTCGAAATAGCCGCCGGGGTTTGCCGTCATCCAGGAGTAGATGCGGCTCGATCCCAGCCACTGAAGCAGCAGGTAGCTTGCTTCCGGATACGCGCTCTGCGACGACACGGACGCCGAGAGGTTGAGCCAGAGCACGGTCCTGCGGATAAGCTTGCCGTCGATCTCGCGGCCGGGCGGAAGGTGCGAGCCGACCTTGCCGGTCACCTTGCTGCCTTCGTTGACCGGGTTGTCGAGGAACTTCGGCAGGTTCGAGAACGCACAGGTCATCGCCGCGCCGCCGGAGGCGAAGTTGCCATACTGCTCGGGCCAGCCCCAGGAAATCGCGTCGGGCGAATGGTGGGCGAGCGAGTCGATATATTCCTGGGTCGCGTTGATGCCCGCTTCCGAGTTGATCAGCGGCTTGCCTTCGTCGTCGAACAGGAACTGGTTGGGCGACGCCATCGAGACGAAGCGCTGGTACCAGTTGGTGTAGCCCCAGCCCTGGTTGCGCAGATCGGTGGAGCCGAACAACCCCTGATCCGGACGATGGAAGAAGGCCGCGATCTCGTCATGCTGTTTGAAGGTCGTCGGCGGCGCCAGTTCGTAGCCGTATTTGTCGGCAAATGCCTTCTGCTCCGTCGGATCGTTGAACAGGTCGGTGCGGTGGTTCCAGATCTGGAAGTCGCCGTCGAGCGAGACGCCGTAGGTCGAGCCGCGGTAGTTATTGAGAAGCGAAACGCCCTGCTCGCCGCCGACATAGCCGCGTTCGGGATCGTCCCATTCCGGCTTGTGGGCGGCGACATATTCATCAAGGTTGACGATGCCGCCGGTTTCGGCGAGGTCGCCCAGACGGTTCCACTCGACCGCATAGATGTCGAACGCGCCACCCTTGGTGGAGACATCCTGCATGACCTTGGTGAATTCCTGGCCGTTCGGCACACCGACGATGTCGAGCGTAATGCCGGTCTCGGCCTCCCAGAGTTCCTTGATCGAGGGCGCGCCTTCCGGGAAAGGCTGCGTCAACTGTCCGATCGATCCGTCCGACAGGCCGAGCACTATGCGCTCCGGCGCCTTGCCGGCACCCTTGAGTTCCTTGATCGCCTCGATGGCGCGGGCTTCGGGCGTATCGGGACCGTACTGGTAGCGTTCGGCGCCGTCGAAGCCGGTTGGGCCGCCAACCATGCCTTCAGCCAGTCCATCGGCGGCGCGGGCGCGGCCCGGACGAAGATAGAGCGGTGTGCCGACAGCGGTCACAAGCCCTGCACTTGCTGCGGTCGACAGTAAACGCCGCCGCGAAATTGCGGTTGAGATAGTCATGAATTCCTCCCACTTCGGCGTCCTCATCGCCTAGGCGAGGAGAATTGAGGTTTTCACATCTTCCCGCAATCAGAATATTGCATCATTTTTCATCATTTTCCGTCATTCATGCCGGAAACAGCCTGCTATCCGTTCATTATGGGGAAATATCCAGAGCATGATTGTTTTTGATGTCATATAAAGCCATCATCGAACCCAAATCAGTCAGCGGAATCACGATGCGTACGACCGTCTCCCATATCGCCAAGGAAGCAGGGGTCTCCCCCGCCACGGTCGACCGGGTTCTCAATGGCCGAGACGGAGTTCGCGAAAGAACGCGCAACATCGTCATGGATGTGGCCACCAGGCTTGGCTATTTCGGACCGGTATCCGACACCACCCAGGAAATCCGCATCGAATTCATCCTGCCGGCGGGCAACAACACCTTCATGCTGATGCTGCGCAAATACCTGTTCGAGGAAGCGGCGGCCTATGGCGGCATCAATGCCAGCCTGCACCTGATCGAGGCCTTCGATCCGGAAAACCTGTCGCAGAAACTCCGCGAACTCGAGGGCAAGACGAATGCCGTGGCCCTTGTCGCACTCGACCATCCGATCGTGCGCGAAGCCATCAATTCGCTGGCGGCGACCGGGATAAGGATAGCGACGCTGGTTTCCGATATCTCCTCCGTCAACAAGCTCGGCTATGTCGGGATCGACAATCGCGCGGCCGGCCGGCTGGCGGGGCTTCTGATGGGCCGGTTTCTGGGCAGAGGCGACAACAACGGCACGGCGATCTTCATCGGCTCGTCGGCCTATCGCGGCCACGAAGAACGCGAGATGGGATACCGATCCATCCTCGCGCAGGATTTCCCGGCGCTCAACATTGTCGACATCATCCCGATCAGCGAGGACCGCGAACGCGCCTATGAAGCGGCACGGGAGCTTCTCTCCTCCAAGTCGGTGCGCGGGATCTACAATATCGGCTCTGGCAACCAGGGTATCGGCCGCGCCTTGCGGGAAGCGCAGGGCGGACGCGATATCGTGTTCATCGGCCACGATCTCACCGACGCCACCCGCATGATGCTGCTCGACCGGACGATGGACGCCGTCATCGACCAGAATCCGAGGGTCGAGGCGCGCGAGGTCGTCAAGCTTCTGGTCTCGGCGGTCCGGGGATCGAAGGAACCCGAATACCTGCCGCGGCTGCAGGTGATCTTCCGCGAGAACATCCCGATCTTCTGACCGGCATTCAGGGGCTCATCACCACCCAGGCTCTCCGCGGTGGCCCCGGGACACCACGACCTCGTCGACGGCGCCCGTGACGGCCAGCCGGCGCGCCCTGCGGCGTTTGAACCAAGGCATGACGACCGGCCTCTTCAACGGCCAGACCCCGTTGAAGACCTCTTCAACCCCCGCCTCGCGATAGATGGCGTTGACGAGATCGATGAACTTCTCCCGTTCCGGCTGAATCTTCTTCAACGCGCGTTCGCGTATCGCCTCGCGCGGAATCGCCCTCGCCTTCAGCGCCGCCACCGCCGCCGCGATGTCCCGGGGATCGTCGGCCGCCGTTATGCAGAAGTCGCCGTCGACGTAGAAATCACGCCCGCCCTTGTTGGGTGTAGTGACCACCGGAAGCCCCGCCAGCAGATACTCCGCGCTGGCGAACATCGCGCCCTCCTCCGCCGACAGGCAAAGCCCGACAGCCGCACGGTTGAGATGGCGGTTCACGGCCTCGGGATCGAGCCGTATCGGCGCGCCAGCCTCGTCGAATTCGTTGATGAAGACATGGTTCGGCGCGGACTGCCTATGCCGGGAGATCACCGCCGCCTCGGATTGGCTGGTCGAACTGATGCTGCGGTAATAGAGAAAGGCGCAGGTCGGAATCTCCACCGAGAGTTCATGCCGCTTCCAAGGCACCAGTTTCGCGTTGTAGATCGCATCGAATTCAGGACTTGCACCATCGAGCGGCCGAAACACCACGTCACTCGTGTTCGTCGTCTTGTTGTGCGTGATCGCCGCCTCGCCGAACGAGCGCATCAGCTCGGCTTCGCCGTCGGTGTTGCAGAGAAACACGAGGCGATGCTGCGGATGAAGGATGCGGTGCCGCACCGCGGCGCGCCGTATTTCCCCGGCCGACGCGCGGTTCTCGATCGTCCAGGTGGGGGAAAGAAGGAACCAGGCCGGCTTTCCCCACAGTCGCGGCCCGAGCAGGCTTGCCACGCCGAGTGGCGCCCTCGGAACGATCCCGCTGTAGGAGACGAGCGGATCGGAATGAAGAACACAAACGGGCACGAAGAAGGACCCGAAATAGCTCGCGGCCCGCCATTTCCGGAGAGCCCTTGCGGTCTCTCTCGCGGACGGGGCGCGATATCCCAATTCTGAAACCAGCATTCGTGAGGCCCGCATTCTGCGGCCGGAAATGGCCACCGCTAAATCTTGCAGTTCAACTTAACGTGGAGGAAACCGTTAAATTTTATAGATAACAAATAGTTAAATTTCCGGGTATCGCTTATGTCCGCGTCAGTGAAATACACCTATCGTCTTATCTCGCTCCTCGTGTCGACCTCCGTTCTCGCCGGCTGCACCACGACCAGGCAGGCACCTTCGGCGAAAATGGAACTTCCCGACAGATTCATCACGGGCTCCGTAAAGCCAATGGTGTCGACGCCGGGCTACAGCGCATTCTGGAAACAGTTCAACGACCCCGTGCTCGATCAGTTGATCCTGCGAGGGCTGGTGGAGAACACCTCCATCCAGCAGGCGCGCCATCGGCTCGATATCGCGAATATCCAGGAAATCCTCGCGGCGTCCGGATATCTTCCGCAGCTTCGGCTCGGCGCTTCGGCGAGCGCGATCTCGGACAACTCGACAGGCCCACGGCTGAGGGGCACGAGCGTTGGAGCGAACGGAAGCTTCTCCTGGCTTGTCGATATATTCGGAGGAGGCAAGGCAGCCCGTCGGGGCGCTTTGGCCAACAGTCAGGCGGCGGCGGACAATATCGAGTTCGTCCGCCTCGCCTATCTGACCGATCTCATCATCACCTATATCGAATACCGCTACAGCGACGAGGCCATCGCGATTTCGAAACGCAATCTCGGCTCCTTCTCGCGGACATTGTCGCTGACCCGGGAGATGCGGGAAGCCGGAACCGCAACCAATCTCGACGTCGCGCAGGCGCAGGCGCTTGTGGACGACGCGCGCGCCCAGATCCCGCCTCTGGAGGTCGACCGACAGCAGGCGGTCAATCATATCGCGGCATTGCTCGGCATCCCGAACACCTCCGTCGCGGCCCTTGTGAAAAAGAAATCGGGCCAGCCCAGGATGGGCAAGCTGCCCGAAAGCGGCGTGCCGGCCGATCTGCTGCGGCACCGGCCGGACATCCGCCGGGAGGAACGGCTTCTGGCCGCCGCGGCGGAGCGGATCGGCGTCGTCCGGTCCCGGCTTTACCCCAGCCTGACGCTCGACGGCACCATCGACATTTCCCGGCTGATCGTCTCCGGCTTCACCGGCAGTGCGGTGGCGCTCGCTTTCGGGCCTTCGGTCGTCGCGCCGGTCCTCGACGGGGGCCGCCTCAGGGCCGAGGTGGATCTGGCGGCGGCGGAAAGCCGGGTGCAATATCTCGCCTGGAAGGATGCCGTGCTGAAGGCGGTGGAAGAGGTCGACAACGCCATCGTGGCGATCAACCGCGGCCGGGCCGAAAATGCGGCGCTTTCCCGCAAGGTCGCCTCCTATCAGGCAGCACTCAAGCTGGCGCGCGAAAGCTATACGGGCGGTACTGGGCTCATTCTCGATGTGCTCGAGGCCGACCGTTCGCTGGGCGCAGCGCGGCTTGATCTTGCCGACTCCACCCGCCGCAACGCCATCAATCTTATCCGACTCTATATCGCGATCGGCAGCGGCGCGGCTTTCGACCCGGTCGTTTCGGCCCGGGCGCCGCGGGTCGATCCCGTGACGACCGCTTCTACAGCCTCGGCATTCCCTCCGCGTCCGAAGCCGAGGCTCAACGACGCGACCGCGCGCAAGACGGACGAGGCCAAAACACGATGATGGGCCTCAGGCGCTCTCGCGTTTCGGCGGCTGAGCGAGCTGGACGTCGATCTGTTTGAGTGTCGCCTTGTAGACGCGGAGCATTTTTTCCAACTGGAAGGCGATCTTGTCCGAGGACGGGGATCTGTCCTCGCGCAATCCCGTCTCCATCGCCTCTGCAAGCGCCGAAAGCCCGATGGCGCCCAGCATCCGGCCCGAACTCTTGATGGTATGGGCAGGGAGGACCGCCTGCTGAAGATCGTCCGTCGCCAATGCCCGGCGAATATCTTCGAGATAGTTGGCGGTATCGGTGCGGAACAATTCGATAAGCTTATCGAAATTCCGGATGGAGCGGCGTGTCGCCTCGAAGGCACCGAGATCCATCAGCGGGACGCGTCTCTCGCCCTGCTCGGTTCTGAGCGGGATCGGCGCATCGTTTTTCACGGGCTCGGTCCGCCGGGGCGCGGGGGGCGTTGCATGGCGGCCAGGCGCCAGTATCGGGGTTACGGACGCGGATGAGGTTTCTTCGGGAGCACTCTCCTGTGAAGGCAAATCCGGTTCGGCCGGGAGACCGGCAGTCTCATTAGCGGGGCCCCCGGGTTCTTCGTCCCCTTGGGAGCCGAGCCAGGAAAATTCCGGGCTTTCGAGAAGTCGAACCAGGGCGTCGTTGAGGCTTTGCAGATGCATCGGCTTGGGCAGGAATTCGTCCATTCCCGCCTGAAGACACTTCTCCCTGTCGCCTTTCAGCGCGTTGGCGGTCAACGCCACGATCGGAACCCTGCGAATTTCGCGGTGCGCCATCATCTTCCGCAAAATCCTGGCTGCCTCATATCCGTCCATGACCGGCATCTGGCAGTCGAGGAAAACGATGTCGAAATCGCCCTTTCGCGCCGCCTCGATCGCCTTCTTTCCGTCCGTCACAGAGGTCACCTCGAAGCCGTAATCGGCGAGAAATTCGTCGGCAATCAGGAGATTGACGTGGTTGTCGTCGACCAGGAGCAGTCTGCGACCCTTGCAACTGACCTGCACACGATTGGGGGGCACGACGATTTCCTGCGGTATCGCCACCGTGCCCACTACCCCTTCGCTAACCAGTTCCGCAGCGGTTTCGACGAGTTTGGTGGCGACGAAGGGCTTTATGATCGCGCGATCGAAAGCGGTGTAGTTGCGGTTGCTCAGGCTTTCGCCAAGAACGATGGATTTGGCGCCGGGCACGAGCTTGTCCTTGATGGCGCCCCATTCATCCCGGGCGCGATGAATATTGCCGTCGTCATTGAAAATGATGAGACGGAAGGCGCTGCCGCTGACCGCACCCGCGAGCAAGCGCGACGGCAGGTCCTTGGTGTAGCGGAATCTCTTGATCGAGGTGCCGATCGTCTCGAAGGACTTCGCGACGATCCGCGCGATCACGTCGGACTCGCTGACAACGGCAACTTCGCCGCCCTGCCAGCGTATGGCCGGGGTGGAGTGCTCGACGCTCACCGGCAGCGTGACGTGGAAGGTGGTGCCCTTGCCCCAACTACTCTCGACGGAGATGTTTCCCTGCATCGTTTCGCACAACTGCTTGCAGATGGCGAGGCCCAGTCCGGTTCCGCCGAAGCGCCGTGTCGTATTGCCGTTGGCCTGGCTGAACCGCTGGAACAACCGGTCGACCTCCTCGGGCCGCATACCGATCCCCGGATCGGCGACGGCGATGCGAAGTTCGCCGCGCTCGGCACCCTCGGCTATCCGCCGTGTCCTGAAACCGACGGTGATGACGATCTCGCCCTCCTCGGTGAACTTGACGGCATTCGAGATCAGGTTGCCGAGGATCTGCCTCAGGCGCATGGGATCGATCACCACGATATCGGGCACACCCGGCTCGATATCGAGGACGAGACTGAGACCCTTGGCCTGGGCGGTACTCATGAAGAATGCAACGGCTTCGCGGCACTGGGCGGCGAGATCGGTCTTGACGGGATCGATGGCAAGCTGTCCGCTTTCCAGCTTCGACATGTCGAGGATGTCGTTGAGGATCGTCAGGAGCATGCTGCCGGACGACTTGATCTGATCCGCATAGCGCTTTTGCGCAGGCGTCAGGCTGGAGCGGGAGAGCAGCTCTGCCATACCGAGCACACCGTTCAGCGGCGTTCTGATTTCGTGACTCATATTGGCCAGAAATTCAGACTTGGTGGCATTAGCCCTTTGTTCCGACACCACAGCCTTTGCCAGGCTGTCGACCAGTTGCTTGTTGCGATGCTGGAGATAGAAGAACAGTCCGCTCGCTATGGCCGACAGCAGCACGAAGCCGAGGACGAAGACGAGAATCTTTGTGGTGTTGGTGTAAACCTCCTGGAACTGCAGAACGACGGTCAGATTGCGCGAGAAGACGACGGGAATGGCCTTTTCCGCCGGGTTGAACAGCCAGAGAAAAGGGCGACTGCGCTCAACATCGGCCTGAATGCGCCGCGACTGGTCGTTGACCATGTAGCGGGCCTCAATGAGTTTCGCGGCGCTGAATTTCCGGTCTATGGAATCGAGAACGTTGCTAACGTCGAGTATCGCATAACTGACGACATACCCCTTGTCTGCTCCTCTCAGATCAAGCGGGTCCGCATGCTCAAGGCTCTGGAGCAACACGATATCGGATTCCTTGACCCCTTGGAAAAACTCCTTGCCCTTCCCTCCGCCTGCAAACGCTATGATCAAGCCCGGTTCCGCATTCAGACGGGTCAGAATACTTGGAAAGTCCCCCGCAAGCGTATTGAGACGCGAAGACTCCGCGAGATAGTAGTGATTGCGGCCGGGGCTGGCGGAAAAGAAAAATCCGAGTTCGGAAATGAACTGGGTTTGCCTGGCCGCCCGCTTCAGATTGTTGTCAATATCCTCTTCCTTGCCCGAGGCGACAAAGGCCGAGATATCCTTGATGCGAACCGCGGCAGCGTCGACCTGCTGGCGTACGACGGTGGAGGCGGTCACCGCCTCCTGCTCGAAATTGTGATTGTTGTTTTCGAGCGAGCTGATGACGAACCAGACGGCCAGCGAAAACGACAGCAGAAAGAGTACCCCCATCAGGAAAAAATGGGTGTTGTGCCTCGATACATCGGCCAGAATTCGGCTCATCTGCTACCACCGCGGCTGCTTCTGGAGCTGCATCAGCGCAGTCGCCTGATTGCCGGCTTCGTTGTAGACGAGCTTGTCGAAAATAAAGCTGTTCGCCCTGGCAATTCCACGCCCGCAAAGCGCGGATGACCGAACCGGGTCCGCCGAGAGATAGGGGCGCCAGTTGAAGCCCGTTCCGGGATCCTTCACCGTGAGGATAAGACCGTTGCCCCGGCGCAGCATGGTCGCCTCCACGGCGACATTTGCAAAAGAAGGATCATTGGCGCGTTCGGCCAGCGCCTCTTCCCATCTCCCCTCGGCGATCAGCCTGTGCTTGGCATCGAAGCCGAAGCGCAAGACGCCGTGCTCGATGCCGTTCTGGATGAGTTCATAGACACCTTGGACGATTTTCTCCGGTGCATGATGAAGGCTGGACAAGAGGCTGCAGACAGGCTCGATCTCGGACGGCTTCGAGAGCGTCATCTTCAGCACGTCGATGTTCTTGAAGGCTGATTGGTGAGAGCCGATCTTGTCTCTCAGGATACGCTTGCGGCTGACTTCCTTCATGGCCGAATCGAGGACCGATCCGACAAGTGAGCCTTCCGCCGGCTTCAGCAGATAGTAAAATGCGCCTGCTTCCAGTCCCGCGGCAATGTCTTCCGCCTCGGTCTTTCCGGTGAGCATGACGATCGGCATGTCGGAATATTCCGGCTCGCGCTTGAGCTTGCGGGTCAGCGCCAGGCCGTCCATCACCGGCATCATCCGATCCGTGATCACGAGGTCGAAACGGTTCTCACCCTCGCGGACCATGGCGTAGGCCTCCGCGCCGTTGGCGGCGGTTTCGACATTGAACCCGAGATCCTCGACCAGGGTCTTGAGCATTTCCAGGCCGATCCGGTCGTCGTCGACGAGCAAGACATTGCCAATCAGCTTTTCGCCTGTCGCGACGGCATTCTGGTGCTGGACGGAATTTGCCGATTGAGCGGTATGAAACATCATCTTTCTCCGAAGGCGGTGCCGAACGTACGTTGCAGCGGGGTCAGCAGGTATTGAAGGACGGTTTTTTCGCCCGTTATGATGTCGGCGGTCAGTTCCATTCCGGGCAAAATGGGTGCGTTGGGCGCACGCGCCAGCGTCGTATCCGACAGCGCGAGTTCGACGTTGTAGTAGCTTCCTCGCCCTTCCTCCTGGAACGCCGAAGGAGAGATGTTGTGAATGCGCGCGCTCAGCCAGCCGAACCGCGTGAAGTCATAGGCGGTGATCTTGACGTGGGCCTCCTGGCCCTGCGCGAGATAGCCGATCTGGCTGGCCGGCACCCGCGTCTTGGCGATCAGCGGGCCGGACGATGGCACGATGACGGCGAGCTGCTCGCCGGCACCAACGACTTCTCCCGGCCCGCGCACGGCGAGGAATTTGATGATTCCGTCGATCGGCGCGGCGACCTCTAGCCTGTTGCGGCGGCCCTCCTTCTTGAGGATATTTCCCTCGAGCGCGGTGAGTGCGCTTTCGAGTTCGAGAATGCGCTGACGCGTTGTCGAGCGGGCCCTGGTGACGAAGCTCGCCCTCTGTTGCTCGACTTCGGCCAGTCTTTCCACGGCGAGGTTCACACGGCTCGCTGCCGTGGCGTTATTGGCGCGGGCGCGTTCGGCCGCGCGCAGCCTTTCATTGACCTGCACCTTGGTGGCGACACCCTTTCCCAGAAGGTTGGAGAAACGCAGATATTCAGTCTGGGCGCTTTCCGCATCGCCGCTCGCAGCCTCGAGCTCGGTCCTGGCGACGTCGAGGGAAAGCCGCGCCTGGGTGATCTGACGATCGAGCTCGCGCAACTGGGAGTCGATGGTCGCGCTTTCGGCGTCATGGGCGCTGCGATTGTTTTGCACGACGGCGAAGTGAGACGCCGGCACGAAGCTGAAATCTGGCTGCCGGTTTTCGGCGAGCGCCGTCTGCGCCTCGATCTGCGCCCGCAAGTCATAGCGCTGCCGTTCCATCGTCACGCCGTCTTCAAGGGTCGAGGCGTCCCTCAGCGTAATGAGCGTCGCCCCCTCCTCGACGAGATCGCCCTCCTTGACATGGAGCGTCTGAACGATGCCGCCTTCGTAATGCTGCACTGACTGTTCAAAACCGTCCGGCACCAGAGAGCCGACCGCTACCGACACCTCGTTGACGCGGGCGATCGAAGCCCATGCAACACCCACGAGAATAGCCGCCGAGGCTCCGATCCCAATTGCTCGCCACAACTTGTAGGGGACGGTCTCCTCAACGAGAACCGGTTGGCCCATGGTCCGCGCCAGTTCAATCGAGTTGGGGAGAACCGCGCCGACGAGTTCGGAGATCCAGTCGCGTTTCAACTTCATATCGCTCTCTCCAAAATGGCCTGAGGTGTGTTGACGGAAGGAATTTTCCCGTAGCGCAGTGCGACGACCCGGTTTGCCATTTGCAGAAAGTCGGTCCGGTGGGAGACGAAGAGAACCGTTCGCCGGCCTCGCGCATCCTCGAGCAGGCGGCGCATCAAGGCCCCGGTTTCTCCGTCGAGCAACGCATTTGGTACCTCGTCGATGAGCATGAGCTGGCTGTTGACGAGCAGGGCGCGCGCAAAGGCGAAACGATGCCGGAAGCTCGCCGAAAAGCGTTCCTCGTCGGGGCCGGAGACGATGAAGTCGAGCCCGTTCGGCAAGGTGCGGATTTCCTCGCTCAGACCGACATTGAGCAGCACCTGATCAATTTGCATCTCGGTGGCCAGGGGATTGGCCAATGCCAGGTTCTGTCTCAGGCTGCCGGGAAAGATGCGCGGGCGCTGCGGAACATAGGAAACGCGCCGGCGCAGTTCCCTCAACGGCAACTGGCGCAAGTCCACCCCGTCGATCCGGATCGTGCCGAGGGAGACGTCCATCATGCCCAGGACCATCTTGAAGATGGTCGACTTTCCGGTCCCGTTGGCCCCGTAGATTCCGATGAGATCCCCTGAATCCACCTCGAGATCGAGACCGACGAAGACGGGACGGGTATCGGCGGCGCGGAAACCGACATTGACGAAGCTGACCCGCCCGCTGGGAGCACCGATTGTGTTCTTCTCGCGCTCTTCCTGGTTTTCGGTTGGCAGATCCATGAGCGAATTGATCTGGTTGAGGCTTCGACGGATCTGCTCAATTCTCTGGACGGTCATGCACAGCGTGTGGAACGGCGCCAATACGCGCAGGCTCAGGATGACGAGAGCCAGCAGGGTCGGCCCGGTGATCCCGCCCGCCCAGACGCTCAGGGAACTCACCGCCATGACGCCAATGATGGAGACGGTGAAAATGACCGAAGATACGGCTTCCGAAACCAGACCGGCGAAACGCAGGCTCATCTGCGCGCGTTGAGCCTTCTCGGCGATCACGCCGATACGGTCCGCCCAGGCCTGCTGCAGGCCGCACCCTCTTATGAGATCAAGCTTGTCGAGCGTTTCGATGCACAGCGCCTGCAATTCGGTCGCCTGGTCGGCGGTAATGCTCGTCAGAATCGCCGAGCGACGCCAGGCGACGGCGAAGACGCAGCAAAAGAGAACGATCGACCCCACCATGATCGACAGCGCGGACAGCGAGAGGAAGCCGACCAGGATCAGCGAAAGCAGCGATACCGGGATGTCGAGGATGGAGGCAAAGGTGGGACCGCTGATGAAATCGCGGATGCTTTCGAACGATCGCAGACGTGCGGCCTGATTGGTCGGTGCCGCACGCTCGGAAATGGAAGGCGTGAGCTTGAGTATCTGCGCGAAGGAAGAAGTGTTGACGATGAACTCCAGCCGTCCCGCCACCCATGCGACGACCTTGGTCCGCTGAACGATGAAGAGCGTCTCGAAAGCGACGATGAGAACCAGGCCGCCGATGAGGTAGGGCATGGCGGTGAATTCGGAAAGCCGGATCACCTGCCCGAAGAAGACGGCGATCGCAAGAGGCAGCAGCGCCCCGGTCAGACCCAGCATCAGGCTGAAAAGGATGATCGTCCGGCCCAGAAGCGGGAAGTTGGCGAACAGTGCCCGGATCCAGCTATAGCCGGTGTGCGATCGCGATTGCGGGGACAGCGGGCTTCTGGCGCTTTCATAGTCGAAGCGCCAGCAGGGGCTGCCTTCGAGCAAACCGCCATGCTCCTCGAACCGGGTGAGAACCTGCCCGTCATAAACCAGTGCCTCACCGCGCTTCTTGCCGGGAACGAGCAGAAGCGGACGGTCGCCGCTCTTGATCAGCAGCGGGGACCGGGACGACGACCAGTCTTTCGAGGAGAACGGCTTCTGGCGCACGTAGAATCCGAGATTTCCCATGGCGGCAATGATGCCCGGCTCGCCCAGATCGAAGCCGCCCTGAGGGACGGAGCCCAGCAAGGCCTTGATCGGAAACTCGCGGCCGGAATGATAGACGAGCGCGCAGAACAGCCTTGCCGCCTGAATGTCGCTCCCCTGCATGGCAAAAATGGTTGCGGGCCGTTCGATGGCGGCAAAATTTTCCCACCCCGCCGCCGCGCCGATACTCTCCGACGAGCTTCCGGCCGATGAGTGGCCGGAGCGCGCCTTTGCGAAGGATGAAACAGTGGCCGAGCGAGGCTGGCCGCGAAGCGGGAGCAGCGCGTTCATAGTTTCAGCGTCCTGTAGGTGGAGATGTTTCTTTCCACGACGCCATAATCGGTGCGAATCCCCTTGGAGGTGAGTTCGAGACGGCGCTGGGCACCCGCGGTCATGTTGCGGTCCTGCGAAACGATGACGAGCGTGGCCTGGCCCTGAATGGTGGCGATGAAGCGCTGCAGACGGGCGTAGCCGGCCCTGTCGAGCCCCTTGTCCACATTGTCGAGAAGAATGAGCCGCGGCCGGTGCGCGAGCGCGCGCAGGATTGAGAGCTGCTGGCAAAGGCCGCTTGGCACGTTCTCGGTGACGCTTCCGTTGACCGGCGTGTCGAGGCCGCGCGGCAACTCATTGATCGCGGCCTGAAGATCCATCAGCGCGGCGATGCTCATTGCCTGCTCGACCGGTATCTCGCCAAAGCGGGTGATGTTGTCCCGGATCGTCCCGTGGAACATGGTGGGATCTCCGCTGGCATAGGCGACCGCCCGGTTGAGCTGTTGCGCCGGATAGGCATCGAGCGGCGCGCCGTCGAGCATCATTGTGCCTTCCAGCGGTCGCTCGACCCCCGCCATGATCTTGAGCAGGCCGGTGCAGGCCTCATCCGAGGGACCCGACAGCGCAATCGTTTCACCGGGTTCGAGCCGGAGGTCGATGTTGCGGTAGAATCGCGCGGACGACCGGGCGTGGCTGCACTCGAAACTGACATCGGCGAGTTCCAGCCTGCCGACGTTTTCGACCGGAATTTCCTCGGTCACCGTGCGTTGCGGTTCGTGCCGCATCACGTCGGCGACCACGTCTTCCGCCTCGCACAAATCCCGCGCCTGGGTGAAGATGAAGACAGCGCGCTGCATGGGCACGATCAGACGCGCGCCGAGGAGGATGACCGCGGAAAGCGCCCCGAGGGTCATCGTGCCCTGATTGATCGAATAGGCCCCGTAGATGAGGGTGGTAATGAGGATCGTCTGGTTGGTGACCGTGACCCCATTGAGAAGCTCGCTCGAGGAGGTCGCCGTCTTCATGCTGGTCCGGGCGAGACCGGTCTGGACGTGCTCGAACCGGCGCAGGACGTAATCCTCGATGCCGAGAGCCTTGAGCGGATGAATGGCCCCGAGAATGGAGAGAAGAAAGCGATAGCGCCGCTCCAGAAGGCGATTGAGCAAGGCCGAGTTCCGGCGCAGGGAGGTGGCACCGCGCCAAGTGATCCACGAGCCGCCGAGCAGCGACAGCGTGATGAGAAGCCCGGCCATGGGCGCGATGAAGAAAATCAGGATCAGGATGACGGGGAGGAACATCAGCTCGGCCAGCCCCACCAGAAGCTTGCCGCTCTGCTTTTCGGTCACCTGGGCGATGCGCGTGAAATAATCCAGGCACCGGGCGGACCCGCGGATACCGGCGCTGTAGTCGCTCGCGATGATTCGGTGGAACAGGTTGCGTGTGATGTCGGTCGTAACCACGCGGTCGGCATTGAGAATAATGAAGGACCGCGCCAGCCGGATAACCGCCTCGAGTATTCCGAGAACCAGCATTCCGGCGACGATGAACACCAGCGTCGACGATCCGGGAGACGGCAGGATACGGTTGAATATCATCTGCGCGGCAAGCGGAACGCTCAGGCCGAGAATATTGAGCGCCAGCGTCATGAGGAGAAGGCTGGCGACCGGAGCCCGAAAGGCCACCCCCGGCCTTTCGGAACTCCTGTGTTCGATGAGTGCTGGCGTCCCCAAGTGAACTCCTATCCGAAGAGGCTGCCGCCGAGCTTGCCCGAGCTGAGGCTCGTCGTGATCGAGCCGAGGCTGCCCGAAACGTCGGACGTGAGGGTGCTGACGGAAGAAAGAAGCGAGCTGTCGTCGATCGATCCGGTGGAAGAACCGCTATCCACCAGCATGAGATCGCTGAGGTTGAGGTTGCCGTCGTCGAGACTGCCGGTCAGGGACAGGCTATCCCCACCATCGGTCTGATCCATTGTCAGATCGAGGTCGATGGACAGTAGGCTGTCACTGCCGCCCGAACCGAATATGTCATCCAGCGCTGCATCGAGGTCCGTGCTGAGAAGGCTTTCATATTCAGCGAGATTGACGTCAAGGGCGAGGTCATCGCCGCCGAGTTGACCACCATCCAGGAGGTTCGAAAGATCGCTGTCGCCATCAGTCAGAGGTGATGTCACAGCGTCAATCAACCCACCGTCGAGGTCGACAACAGCGTCGAGATCAACATCAATGTCGGTGCCGAGCAGGTTCTCGACAGGGTCGAGGGTCACGTCGAGATCGGCGACGACCTCATCGACCAGCGGAAGATCGGCGACCGCATCGACCGTCAGGTCGGTATCGCCATCCTGATCGGGCGCGGCACCCAGAAGACCGCCGTCACCTCCGAGAAGATCGCCTCCATCGAGCAGGTCACCACCCAGCAGGTCGCCTCCGAGAAGGTCACCCGCATCGGCAAGGAGTCCGTCGCCAGCGCCACCCAGCGGATCGCCGCCCAGAAGGCCATCGGTGAGATCGCCGGTTACGCCGTCGAGCAGATCGCCACCAAGCAACGTGTCGGTCGCGCTCTCAAGATCGACCACCGCATCGAGATCGATGTCGATATCGGTGCCGAGCAGGTTCTCGACCGGATCGAGGGTCA
>PAPH01000029.1 GCA_002709005.1 Hyphomicrobiales bacterium
AGGAAAGACCCGCCGTTTCGAGGATCATCCAGCCGATCGTCGTCGCCATGGTGATGATGATCACCGGCAGCACGTTGGGCAGCACCTCACCGAACAGGATCTGCACATGGGATTTGCCGGACAATCGCGCCGCGTCGACGAATTCGCGCCGCGACAGCCCCAGCGCGATGCCGCGGATGTTGCGGGCGAAGAACGGAATGTTGACCACCGCGATGGCGTAGAGCGCGTTCAGCAGTCCGGGGCCGAGAACGGCGACGATGGCGAGCGCCAGCAGGATGTAGGGAAACGCCATCACCATGTCGATGCCGCGCATCAGGAGCGTGTCGGTCTTGCCGCCCGCATAGCCCGCCACGAGCCCGATCAGCGAGCCGAAGAAGGCGGCGATCAGCGTCGCTGAAATACCCACAGCGAGCGAAACGCGCGCGCCCCAGATCAGCCGCGAGAGAAGATCGCGCCCCAGCGCGTCGGTCCCGAGCAGATGGCCTGCGGTCCCCACCGGCAGCAACCGGTCGGCGGGAGCCGTCACGTCAGGGTCGGGAAGCGGCAGCACCGGCGCCAGAAGCGCAATCAGCACGATCAGCGAAAAAAGGATCAGGCCCGCTGTGGCAAGCTGGTTGTTGAGCAGGAGCCTGAGCGTCGAGGGCCGGCTCTTCTTCTCTTTCTTGCCCTGCCCCGCCATCAGCGCAGCCTCGGGTCGATGATGGTCTGGACGACGTCGGCGGCGAGATTGAAGAGAACATAGGCGGCTGCCACCACCAGCACGCCCCCCTGCACCAGCAGCAGGTCGCGGGTCGAGATCGCGGTCACCAGCATGGAGCCTATCCCCGGCCACTGGAACACGGTCTCGATATAGACCGCCCCGCCGAGCACGAAGCCCGCCTGGATGCCGATCACCGGAATGACGGAGACGAGCGCGGCCTTGAAGGCATGCTTGTAGATGACCTTGCGCTCTGAAAGCCCCTTGGCGCGGGCCGTGCGGATATAGTCCTGCCTCAGGACTTCCAGCATGGCCGTTCGCGTCAGACGGGCGATCACCCCGGTCGCGACCACGGCGAGCGTCATCGCCGGCAGGAACAGGTGGTGCAGCAGGTCGAGCGGCCCGCCGCCGCCATAGATCGCGTACATGCCCGAGACCGGGAACAGCTTGATCTTCACCGCGAACAGCAAAATCAGGATCAGCCCGAGCCAGAAGGACGGCGCGGAAATGCCGATGAGAACGATAAAAGTTATCACCTTGTCGGCGAGACCGAACTGGCGGACGGCGGAGATGACACCGGCGATGAGGCCGAGGATCGAGCAGATGACGAGCGCGGTTCCGGCGAGAATGAGAGTTGCGTTGAACCGCGTCAGAACCTCCTCCAGCACCGGCTTGTTCAGGCTGTAGGAGCGCCCCAGATCGCCATGCAGCAGGTTGCCGATCCAGATGAAATATTGCTGCACCATCGACTTGTCGAGGCCGAGGTCGCGGTTGAGCTTCTCGACGTTTTCAGGCGTGGCGTAAGAGCCGAGAATGGCCGTCGCCGGATCGCCCGGGATCATCGACATGATGACGAAGACGATGATCGTCAGCCCGAAGAGGACGGGGATGGCTGCCAGCAGACGTTTTGCGATGTAGAGACCCACGCCGGATCGCCCCGCTCGGTTGAAAGATGAAACGGAAAACCGGCCGCCGGGCGGATCCCCGGCGGCCGGCAGCCCCCACTTATTGCGGTTTTGCGACCTTCTGCAGCATCAGGAAGAAGGACGGCTGCAACTTGAAGTTCTCGACGCTCGCCTTGGTGACGGCGTTCTGCTTCCAGTTGGCGACGAAGACCCAGGGCGCGTCCTCGTAAACGATCTGCTGCATCTCCTTGTAGAGCTTGGCGCGCTCGTCCTGATCGGTCGCCTCGCGCGCGGCGTTCAGCAGTTCGTCGACTTTCGGGTTTGAATAATAGCCCGAGTTGAAGCCGCCCTTGTCCGGGAAGGCTTCCGACCGCAGCGTCAGGTAAGGCAGCGTGTCGGGATCGTTGGTCATCCAGGCCATTTCGGCCATGTCGGCCTTGCCCTCAAGACCGGGATTTACCTTGTCGAGGAAGGTGTTCCACTCATAGGTCTCGATATTGACCTTCATGCCGACCTTCTGCAGGTCCGCCTGGATCGCGGTGCCCATGGCCACCGGATCGAGCATGCCGGAACCGCCTTCGGTGACATAGAAGGTCAGCGCCTCGCCGGAATAGCCGGCTTCCTTGAGAAGTTCCTTGGCCTTTTCCGGATCGTAGGGATACGGGTCGAGGCTTTCGTCATACGCCCAGGCGAATGCCGGCGGCGTCGGACCGGCGGCGATGTCGGCGGTCCCCTGCAACACGTTCTCGGTCAGCGCCTTCTTGTCGATCGCGTAATTGGCGGCCTGGCGCACCAGCTTGTCGGAGAACGGGCCCTCCTTGGCGTTGAGGATCAGGAACCAGACGTGCGGTCCGGCCTGTTCGAGCACCTTGTAGTCCGCGGTGTCGCGGAACTGCTGCAGGCTGTCCGGCGGCACCTCGACCATGATGTCGAGACCGCCCGCGAGCATTTCGGCAATACGCGTGTTGGCGTCGGTGATCGGACGGTAGACGATGGCCTCGAGCGGCGCAGCACCATCCCAGTAGTCCTCGTTGCGGCTCACCACCACCTTGGCGTTGGCTTCCCACTCCTCGAACTTGAACGCACCCGTCCCGGAGGGGTGACGGCCGAAATCCTTGCCGTATTCCTCGACCGCCGCCGGCGAGACGATCAGTCCCGTCGGATAGGCGAGATTGGAGAGGAACGGCGCGTAGGGCGCATTCAGCTTGAACTCGACGGTGAGGTCGTCGATCACGTTCACCTCTTCGACCGAGGAGAAGAAGAAGGCGAGCGGGAAGGGGCCGGTCTCGTGGAAGGGATGATCCTCCTTGAGCATCCGGTCGAAGTTGAACTTCACCGCTTCGGCGTTGAAATCGGAGCCATCGTGGAATTTTACGCCCGAGCGAAGCTTGAACGTATAGGTCTTCCCGTCCTCGGAAATCTCCCAGCTTTCGGCCAGCGACGGCTCCACCTCGAGCGTGCCGTCACGATAGCGCGTCAGCCCGTCATACACGTTGACGAGGATGCGGAAGTCGTTGACCGCGGTCACCGCGGCGGGATCGAGGGATTTGGGTTCGGCAATCTGCCCGACGATCGCCACGTTGGGCGGCGTCTGCGACATCGCGGGCGATGCCAGAAGCAAACTCAGGGCACCGAAGGCTGCAGCCAGCAGTTTTCTCATGGGATATCCACTCCATTGGTCCTGTGTCTCCACTATTAAACATGATAATTTTTGGAATACGCAAGATTTTATTATAATAAATTTGATGAACGGCGGATCAGAATTGCCGAGGGAGCGAAACAAGTGACTGAAACAGCGCGCAAAAACGCGAGTCGAAAAACTTCGGGAAACACGCCGGCAATCAATCCGGAGCGCATGAAAAGCTTTCTTGACGGGCTCAACGGCTTCGGTGCCAATCCGCTGACAGGCGGCTTCGACCGCCCGGGATATTCGGATGCCGACATGGCCGCGCGCGCATGGTTCGAGGCCCGCCTGAAGGAAGCGGGACTGACCGTGTGGCGCGACGGCGTGGCCAATATTTTCGGCCGCCATGGCCCCGCCGACGGCCCCGCCATCCTCGTGGGCTCTCATATCGACACGGTGCCGGACGGCGGCGCCTATGACGGCGCGCTCGGCGTCGCCATCGCCTTTGAATGCGTGCTGGCCATGAAGGAGGCAGGGATAACCCCGGCAACGGCGATCGAGATCGTGGCAACCGCGGAGGAGGAAGGTCGCTTCGGCGGCATGCTCGGCTCGCAGGCCATCGCCGGACGGATCGATCGTGACTGGTTCAACGCGGCGAGCGATCCGGAGGGAACAACATTGCGCGAGGCCCTGCGCGCCCAGGGCCTCGATCCGGAAGAAGCCTTCACTTGCGCCCGCGCGCCGGAAGACGTGAAAGCCTTTCTCGAACTCCATATCGAGCAAGGGCCCATCCTCGAAAGCAAAGGCATTCCGATCGGCATCGCCCAGGCCATTTCCGGGGTTTCCAATATCTCGGTCGTCCTCTTCGGCAAGGCAAACCATTCCGGTACGACGCCGATGGACATGCGCGCCGACGCATTTGCCGGGCTCGCCCACTTCGCCACCCGCATCCCCGACATCATCGAGCGGCACGGCACCGACCAATCGCGCATCACCATCGGCCAGGTGGAGCTCGAACCCAATTTCGCGCACACGATCCCCGGCAAGGCGGTCTTTTCGGTCATCACCCGGGATACGGACGAAACCGTGCAGAGCCATCTACTCTCTGTGGTCAAGCGCGAGATCAAGGAAGCAGCCAAAGCCCACGATCTTGCCTGGGATATCGAGGAGAAGAGCTGGCTCTCCCCCGTCAGCCTGGACGGCGGGCTTGCAACCATACTCGCCGAACACGCCGAGACCCTCGGCTTGCCGTATCTGCGCATGCCTTCCGGCGCCGGACATGACGCGCAGACCATGCAGGCGCTCTGCCCCTCCGCCCTCGTCTTCATCCCGAGCCGCGCCGGCATCAGCCATGCGCCGGAGGAATTCAGCAAGTGGAGCGACATCGTCGCCGGCGCGCGCCTGATGCTGAGCACGCTCACGGACCTCTCATCGAAGAGCTGAAACGCCCTGCCCCAGGCCGTTTCCGGCCGCCGGCTTTGGAACAATTCCAAACTGGACTAAATTTATCATCTTTTATTGACACGCGGCATTTCGCCGGGTTAGCCAAGCGGTATGGAGAGAAGCGCGGGGCCTTGAACCCCGACGTTGGAGCCGGCCATGACGCTTACATCTGCAACACATCCCCACGGGTCCCATCGGCCCGCCCAATTGTCCCATGGGCACACCAAAGGCGCGAACCGATGACCTGCCCGGCGGCAGCCTATCTGGAACGCGGTCCAGAATCCCTCGTCGTCGGCGGATATCGCCGCGTCGTCGATTGCGCGATCGCCGGCGACACGCCCGAGGGCAAGCGGGCCGCCGATGCCCTCCAAAAGCTTCACCGCGAAACGCTCGGCCCCGCCGAATCCCGTATCGTTCTCGACGGGCTGACGACTTTCATATCCACCCTCAGCCGTTGCGCGGCCTGCCCCTTGCGGGCCTTTCCCAGTGACAGTCATCACCTGTGTCGCGACGAATGCCTGATCCTGGCGCTGGTTTCCGCCCTTCAGCACGGCGATGACAACGCCGGCCGGCTGACCGCATGCGCGCTCACATGCCCGGCCCGCGCGGTGGAAACGCTTGCCGCTTCCGGCGACTACGCCATGCGCATGAAGATGTTCGGCCAGGTGCTCCTGCCCGTCCCGCAAAATGCCATCACGACACTGCTCTCACCGCAGCCGCCGCAGAATTATCACCAACACAATCACACCATTCACTGACTGGAGGACCGTTTTGAAACGCTCAAACACATTGAAAGCCCTTTTCGCGTCGACCACCGCCGCCCTCGTCATCGGCGCGGCCGTGCCCGCCATGGCGGAAACCGATGCCCGCGCGGTCGTCGAAAACTACAAGGCCCTCGCTGTGGCCAAGTATGAGGATTCGCTCAACACCGCGAAGAAGCTGGATACTGCCATCGACGCCTTCATCGCCGAGCCGTCGGAGGAAACGCTCGCCGCCGCGAAGGAAGCCTGGTTCGAAGCCCGCGTTCCCTACCAGCAGACCGAAGCCTATCGCTTCGGCAACCCGGTGGTCGACGACTGGGAAGGTCGCGTCAACGCCTGGCCGCTCGACGAAGGCCTTATCGACTATGTCGATGCCAGCTACGGCACGGAAAGCGACCAGAACGCCCTTTACACCGCCAATGTGATCGCCAACCCGGAAATCTCGATCAACGGTGAGCCGGTCGACGCCAGCAAGATCACCCCGGAGTTCCTTTCGGGCACGCTCCAGGAAGCCGGCAGCGTCGAGGCCAACGTCGCCACCGGTTATCACGCCATCGAATTCCTGCTCTGGGGTCAGGACCTGCACGGGACCGATGCCGGAGCGGGCGAGCGTCCCTGGACCGATTACGCCAAGGGCGACGACTGCACCCACGGCAATTGCGATCGCCGCGCCGAGTATCTCGCCGCCGCAAGCGACCTGCTCGTCTCCGATCTCGAGGAAATCGTCGCGGCATGGAAGGACGGCGGCGACGCCGCCACTCACCTCGACGATCTCGACGACGGAGCCGCCATCTCGGCCATGCTGACCGGAATGGGCTCGCTCTCCTACGGCGAACTCGCCGGTGAGCGCATGAAGCTCGGCCTTCTCCTCCACGATCCGGAGGAAGAGCATGACTGCTTCTCCGACAACACCGACCAGTCGCACCTCAACGATGCCCGCGGCATCCGCGACGTCTATCTCGGCTCGTACACCCGGGTCGACGGCTCGGAAGTCTCCGGCCCCTCACTTTCCGACATGGTCGCCGAGAAGGACGCCGCGCTCAACGAGGATATGAAGTCCAAGCTCAACGCCACGCTCGACGCCATGGAAGCAATGGCCGCCCGCGCCGACGAGGGCGAGGCCTACGACCAGCAGATCGCCGAGGGCAACGAGGAAGGCAACGCCACCGTGCAGGCGGCCATCGACGGCCTCATCGACCAGACCCGTTCGATCGAACGCGTGATCGCGGCGCTCGATATCGGCCAGATCGAACTCGAAGGTTCGGATTCGCTCGACAATCCGGATGCGGTTTTCGAGTAATCCTTGAAGCTGACGGGCCGGCGTTCTATACGCCGGCCCGTGACACCGCGGTTCCGCCTGGCCGCGACGAATGTGCAATCGGACGAAAGCTGGATAACAAGCTGGTCCAAGTTGAGGAATCAACATGCCAACCAAGGCGGATAAACTTCTGAAAGAAAATCGTAAAATCGGCATGGTGGCCGTCGCCGCGGCAACCGTTGCGCTTGCCTGCAGCCTCTCGCCCCCCGCGAGTGCCGAAGACTTCGAGATCAAATGGCCTCAGGCCATGCGCGAACGTGGCGACCTGATCCCGAAGGACCGCAAGCGCGTCAGCAAAGTCACCCGGCCGACCGAGGATTTCTCCAAGCCCGAACGTTTCGAGACGATGTCGGGCGGCTCGGCCACCACGAAGAAGCTGCCCAATCACGACGCCTTCTCCCAATCCTCCGCCAATTTGAGCTTCGAGGAGGAGGAAACCTTCAAGCTCGGCAACGCGCTGTTCCGCAAGATGTGGGTAAGTTCCCCCTCCTCCACCGATGCATCCGACGGACTTGGCCCGCTGTTCAATTCCCGCTCATGCCAGACCTGCCATCTCAAGGACGGCCGCGGCCATCCGCCGGAAGGTTCGGCCGATGCGACCTCGATGTTCCTGCGTCTGGCGCGTGGCCCGGCCACCGAGGATGAGCGCGAGGCGCTGAAGAATTTTCTCGCCCCCAACCTGCCGGACCCGGTCTATGGCGGGCAGTTGCAGGACAAGGCGATCCCGGGGCTGCTCGCCGAGGGCAAGATGGTCATCGAATATGCCGACCAGCCCTTTACCTATCCCGACGGCACCGAAATCACGCTCCGCAAGCCCTCCTATTCGGCCGAGAACCTGAACTACGGGCCGCTCGCGCCTGACACCACGCTGTCACCACGTGTCGCCAATCCCATGATCGGGATGGGACTTCTTCAGGCGATTCACCCCGCCGACCTGATCGTCAATGCCGACCCTGACGACGCAGACGGCGATGGCATTTCCGGCCGCGTCGCCCTTGCCCGCGGCACCAAGCTCGACGATCCGGTGATCGGCCGCTTCGGCTGGAAGGCACAGAACGCCTCGATCCGCGAGCAGAGCAGCGAGGCCTTCGCCGGCGACATCGGCATATCGAACCCGCTCGTCCCGCGCCATGCGGGGGACTGCACGGAAGCCCAGGTCGACTGCCTGAACGCGCCGAACGGCGTGCAGGAACGTCTCGGCGAGACCGAGGCACCCGATCCGGTGATGGATCTCGTCACCTTCTATTCGGAGAACCTCGCCGTTCCCGCCCGCCGCGATGTCGATGATCCGGAAGTGTTGCGCGGCAAGGAAATGTTCTACACCTCGGGCTGCACCGCCTGCCACACTCCGAAATTCGTGACCAGCCGCAAGACCGGCAACAAGGCGCACGCCTTCCAGCTCATCTGGCCCTATTCCGATATGCTGCTTCACGACATGGGCGATGGTCTCGCCGACGGCCAGGTGGTCGGAATTGCCGGCGGAAGCGAATGGCGCACGCCGCCACTCTGGGGCATCGGCTTGACGGAAACGGTTAGCGGCCACACTTTCTTCCTCCATGATGGCCGGGCACGCAATCTCGAGGAAGCCATTCTCTGGCACGGGGGCGAAGCGGAAGCTTCGCGCGACGCCTATGCCGCACTCGAAAAGAAGGACAGGGACGCGCTGATCCGCTTCCTCAATTCCCTATGATACCGAAACCGATACGCATCCGCCTGGCTTCCGCCCTCACCGCGCTCACGCTGCTGGCGACCGGGCCCGGCCCCGCGGCCGCGGCCTCGGAAGATACCCCGCGCGATGTGCTCTCGGCAGCGGTCGAGGATTTCATCCAGCCGGGCTATCGGACCTTCTGGAACAAGGCCGAGGCGATGGGCGCGGCGATCACGCCGCTGTGCAAGACCCCGTCCGCGCCGGGGCTGGAAGTCGCCCGCGAGGCCTTCGCCGAACTGGTGACGGCCTGGTCGGAAATCGAGATCATCCGCTTCGGACCGGTGATCGAAAACAACCGGATGGAACGCATCCTCTTCTTCCCCGATCGCCGTGGCATCGGCCTAAGGCAGATCCAGCAGGTACTCGCGGAGAAGGACGAGACGGCGACGACGCCCGAGCGGCTGGCCGACAAGAGCGTGGCGCTTCAGGGCCTGACCACGCTCGAATACCTCCTCTACGGCACGGGTGCGGAGGATCTGGCTGCGGGCGACGAATTCCGCTGCAAATTCGCCGGCTCCGTCGCCGCCCGCATCTATGCCACCGCCGGCGAGATCGTTGAAGCCTGGGATGATCCGGACGGCATTGCCGCCCGCCTGTCCGATCCCGAACCCGGAAACCCCGACTTCCGGGACGAACGCGAGGGACTGCAGGCCCTGCTCGGTGTCTTCGTCAATTCCTCCGAACTCGTGGCCGATACCCGGCTGAAACCGTTCCTCGGCAAGTCGGCCGAGACCGCGAAACCCAAGCGGGCGCTGTTCTGGCGCTCGGGCCTCACCGGCGCCTCGATCGACGCCGACATGAAGGGGCTTGAAGATTTCTACGAAGCCTCCGGCATGATCTCGCTGGTGCCGAACGACATCGAGCGCTACGGCAGGTCCGCCATGTTCGAACTCGGCAACGCGCGGCGCACAATCGCCGCCACCGACGTACCCCTGCCCGACGCGGCAACGGATGCCGAGACATATGAGGCGGTCGACTATCTCCGGCTGGTGCTCCTGAGCATTCGCGACACCTTCTCCGGCCGGATCGCCGGCGGGCTCGGCCTTTCGGCGGGCTTCTCCTCCCTGGACGGCGACTGACGCGACATGTGCGAGGCGCCCACTCATCCCGAGGGCTTGACCGGATGAGGCGCCCGCTCCTTGCACTGCTGATCGTCGCAGGCGCGTTTCCGGTTCCCGCGGAAGCCGCCCGGCGGTCGACCAGCGCAATCGTCTCAGAGATCATGATCCGGGCGATCGAGGATTTCATCCAGCCCGGCTATCAGCGATTTCATCTCGCTTCCGGTGAATTGACGGCCGATGTCGAACGTCTCTGCGCACCCCCCTCCGACAAGGCACTGCAAAAGGCCCGCGCCGCCTTCTCGAAAACGGCAGTCGCCTGGTCGCATATCGAGATCGTCCGTTTCGGCCCCGTCGCCGGCGAAAACCGCTACGAGCGCATCCTCTTTTATCCGGACCGGCGCGGCGTCGGTCTGAAACAGGTCCAGAGCCTGGTCAACGGCTTCGAGCCCTATCCGCAAACGCTCGCTGAGCTTCAGGGCAAGAGCGTCGCGCTCCAGGGCCTGCCGGCGCTTGAATACGCACTTTCCGGAACGGGGGCGGAAGCGCTCGCCTCGACGGAGAGTTCGGATCGCTGCCATTACGCTCAATTAGTGGCGAACAACATCCAATCCATCGCGCGCGAACTCGATGAAGCCTGGGCCGACCCGGAAGGCGTTTCGCGGCTCTGGATGAATCCGGGCAGCGACAATCCGGTCATTCGCGACAACCGCGAGGCGCTCGTCGAATTGTTGGGCGTCGTCGTTCACGGCATCGAGATGATCCGCGATATCCGGCTGCGCGGATTGTTCGGTGAGACACCGGAAAGCGACCGCCCCAATGCGGCAATCTATCGCCGCGCCGGTGTGACTTTCGCCTCGATCGCCGCCAATCTGCAGGGTATCCAGTCGCTGTTCGAGACCGCCGGGATGACGCTGGTCCTCGCACCCGAGGAGCGGGAGATCGGTTACCGGATCAGCGAGGAGCTGGCCGGCGCCATAGCCCTGACGCAAAGCCTCGACGGCGCGCCTTCCGATCTCATGCACTCCCCCGAGGGACGCGCGAACCTCGAGGAACTGCGCGATCGTCTCGCCCGCATCAAGACGCTGACGAACGAGGACTACGGAAACGCCGTGGGGCTCACCGCCGGTTTCTCCTTCGCCGACGGAGACTGAAAGAAAGGATGTTCGACATGATCATGACACGCCGTTTCTTCATCGGAACCGCGACAGCCGGACTGGCCGGCCTCGCCGGTGTGCTCCCGGAACCCGTTCTCGCCTCCGGAAAGGATCTCTTCGCCGCAGCATGGATGCAGAACGGCGGCGCGGGCTTCTCCATTCTCGATGGCGACGGCAACGAGCTCACATCCGTTCCGCTGCCCGATCGCGGCCATGACGTGGCGACCGATCGCGCGGGCCGCTGGGCCGTGGCCTTTGCCCGCCGCCCCGGCACTTTCGCCGTCGCCGTCGACCGCCAGAAGGGAAGTGAACCGATCCCCTTCTCCAGCCCCGAGGACAGGCACTTTTTCGGCCACGGCGTCTTCTCGCCCGATAACCGGCTGCTTTACGCCACCGAGAACGATTACGACAACGCCGCCGGCATGATCGGCATCTACGATGTCACCGCCGGCTTCAACCGGATCGGAGAATTCCCCTCCTACGGCATCGACCCGCACGAACTCATCCTGATGCCGGACGGCAAGACGCTCTGCATCGCCAATGGCGGTATCGAGACGCATCCCGATTTCGGCCGCGCCAAGCTCAATCTCGCCAGCATGGAGCCCTCCGTGGTCTTCGTGGACACCGAAAGCGGGGAGATGCTGGAAAAACACACGCCGCCGGCCGAACTCTTCCGGCTGTCGACACGGCACATGGATATCGATGCGGGTGGAAACGTCTGGGTCGGCTGCCAGTACGAGGGGCCGGAGACCGATGAGCCGCCGCTTCTCCTGCGCGTGACGAAAGGGGAAGGCTACAAGCCGGTGATGCTGCCCGACGAGGCCCGCCATGGACTTTTGAACTATGTCGGTTCGGTGGCGGCCAATCGCAACGAGAACCGTCTCGTCATCACCTCGCCGCACGGCAATTGCGCGCTGGTGCTCGACACCACGAGCGGGAACCTGGTCGAAAAGATCGAGGAAACCAATGTCTGCGGTGCGGTGGCGCAGGGCTCTGGATTCCTGCTGTCCTCCGCCGAGGGTGACTTCGGCAATGCGAAGCTCGGCCGGTCCTGGGACAACCATATCGCCCGCCTGCTCTGAGGAAGCCGCAATGGCCAAACCGCACGATTTCACCGCAAAAATCCGCTGGACCGGCAACCGGGGCGACGGCACCCGCACCTATCGCGGCTACGACCGCACCTGGAACATCGTGACCGATGGCAAGGCGCCGGTCGAGTGCTCCAACGACCCGCTCCTCGGTGGCGATCCGGCGAAGCACAATCCCGAGGACCTGCTGATTGCCTCGCTCGCCTCCTGCCACATGCTCTGGTACCTGCACCTGGCCTCGACAGTGAAAATTGCAGTGCAAAGCTATGTCGACGACCCCGTCGGCCACGGCGAGAGCGAGCCGGACGGCACCGGCCGCTTTCTCGCCGCCACGCTCCGCCCGCGCATCGAGGTGCCGAAGGGCACGGATCTGGCGAAGGCCGAAGCCCTGCACCACGAAGTGCACAAATACTGTTTCATCGCCCGCTCGGTGAACTTTCCGGTCCGCTACGAACCGACGTTCATCGAGATCTGACCGAACCGATCAGGCGCCGGCGACGCCCTCCCCGATCATCTTTCGCGCGTCGATCACCCGGTCGAAGGTGTCGGCGTCGATCTTGCCGGATTCGAGCGCTGCTTCCCTGAGCGTCAACCCGCGCTTGTGGGCGTCCTCGGCGATATGGGCCGCCGCCTGATAGCCGATTTCCGGCGACAGCGCGGTGACCAGCATCAGCGAGTTTTCGAGATGCGCGCCGATCCGCTCGCCATCGATCTCAGTGCCCTCCACCGAGAAGGTGCGGAACATCTCGCAGCCGTCGGCGAGAATGCGCATCGAGTGCAGCACGTTGTTGACGACGATCGGGCGCATGACGTTGAGTTCGAAATTGCCTTGCGCTCCGGCGAAGGCGACGGCCGTATCCTCACCCATCACCTGGGTGGCGATCATAACCATCGCCTCGCATTGGGTCGGATTCACCTTGCCGGGCATGATCGACGAACCCGGCTCGTTTTCGGGCAGCTTGAGTTCGCCGAGCCCGCAACGCGGACCGGAGCCGAGCCAGCGCATGTCGTTGGCGATCTTCATCATCACCACCGCCACGCCGCGCAACGCCGCCGAGCACCGCACCATCGCGTCGAGCCCGCCCAGCGCCGCAAACTTGTTCGGCGCGGTGACGAAGGGCCTGGCGGTGATGTCGGCGATCTTCTGCGCCACTGCGGCTGAAAAGCCTTTCGGGGCATTGAGCCCGGTGCCGACGGCTGTACCGCCGAGGGCCAGTTCATAGAGCCCCTCTCGGCTCGCCTCGACGCCGGCGATCGCCGCGCGCAGCTGCGCCGCCCAGCCCGACCATTCCTGCCCCACCGAGAGCGGCACTGCATCCTCTAGATGCGTGCGGCCGATCTTGACGACGTCCATCCACCCTTGCGCCTTGTGGTCGATGACGTCGGCGAGCTTGTGGAGCTGCGGCAGAAACCGCCGTTCCATCAGCTCGATCGTGGCGATGTGCATGGCCGTCGGGAACGTGTCGTTGGAGGATTGCGACATGTTGACGTGATCATTCGGCCCGACCGGCTTCTGGCTGCCGATCTCGCCGCCGAGAAGCTGGATCGCCCGGTTGGAAATCACCTCGTTGACATTCATGTTGGTCTGGGTGCCCGACCCCGTCTGCCAGACGAAGAGCGGGAAATGATCGTCGAGCGCGCCTGATATCACCTCGTCCGCTGCTTTCGAGATTGCCGCGAGCCGCCAGTCCTCGAGATTTCCGAGGTCCGCGTTCACCTGCGCTGCGGCTTTCTTGACGACGCCCAGCGCATGGCAGACTTCGAGCGGCATGTGATCGCCGCCGATCGCGAAGTGATGGAGAGAGCGCTCGGTCTGGGCGCCCCAGTACCGGTCGGCGGGCACCTCGATCTTGCCCATGGAGTCGAATTCAATCCGTTTGCCGCTCGCCTCGATGCCGATCGGAATGTCTTTGACCGTGTGCTCTTCGCTCATGCCGCTCTCCTTGAATTTCCTCGGTACATATAGTGCGCCGTGTCGCGAATGCCTCCCTTTGGCGGCGCCAACTTCTTGAATATGAACGTACCCGATCACACATATGTGAGCAGTTCAATCCATTCGAAATCGGTGACATGCAGGACGATCCCTACGCCATCCTCGGGGTGCAAAAGACCGCCAGCGCCGAGGACATAAAAAAGGCCTATCGCAAGCTGGCGCGCACAAGCCATCCGGACATCAACCCCGATGATCCGGCCGCCGAAGCACGTTTCGTAAAAATCTCCGCCGCCTACGACCTGCTCAAGGACCCCGAGACGCGGCGGCGCTTCGACGCCGGCGAAATCGACGCCAGCGGACAGGAGAAGCCGGATCGCAATTTCTATCGTGATCATGCGGGAAGCCGGGAAGGCTTCAGCTACCGCACGACCCGTGGCTTCGAGGAATTCGACGACCCCGCCGACATCTTCGCCGAAATGTTCCGCCAACGCTCGCGCGGCTCCTCCGCCAATGGCGGCTCGCGTTTCGCCATGCCGGGACAGGATCTGCGCTATTCGATGGATGTCTCCTTCATGGATGCGGCCAAGGGCGCGACCCGGCAGATCACCCTGCCCGAGGGCGGTACGCTTGATGTGCGCATTCCCGCCGGTCTCGCCGACGGCCAGACGTTGCGCCTAAAGGGCAGGGGCGGCCCCGGCACCGGGGGCGCGCCATCGGGTGACGCCTACATTACCGTGACCGTGCGACCCCACCACGTCTTCCGCCGCGAGGACAATGACGTGGTCATGACCCTGCCGATCACCATCGACGAGGCGGTCCTCGGCGGCAAGGTGAAGACGCCGACGCTCGACGGCGCGGTTCATCTCACCATCCCCGCCGGCGCCACCACCGGCCAGACGCTGCGCCTCAAGGGCAAGGGCATCGAGCGCAAGGGCAAACCGCGGGGCGACCAGCGCGTCGAACTCAAGATCGTCGCGCCGCCCCAGGTGGACGACGAGCTCAAGTCATTCATGGAAAGCTGGCGCGGATCGCATGCCTATGATCCGCGCAAGGGCATGATGTGAGGGAGGCATCGATGGCCGTTTTCTACACCGAGGAACAGGTAATCGCCGCCGTCGGAAGGCTGACCCGCGTCAGGCTGGTCGCCTTCGTCGAGACCGATATCGTCCGCCCCGTGGAAAGCCCCGAGGGCCCGCGCTTCCGGCCGGTCGACATCGCCCGGCTGGAACTCCTGTGCGAACTCGCAGAGGATTTCGAACTTCAGGACGAAAGCCTCGCCCTCGTGGCCTCGCTGATCGACCAGCTTCACGATACCCGAGCCGACCTTCTGGCATTGAGCGAGATCCTGGCCGACGAGCCCTACGAGATCCGGGCTCGCATCGGCGAGGCGCTGGCGCGCATCCGCGGATAAACACGCTCAGGCGGGCGGCACATAGGAGACCACCCGCTTGAGGCATCTGAGCGAAAAGCTCGACCGCGAGTTCCGGAATCCCTTGATGCGGAAAAGCTTCTCCCGGAGGAAGGCTTCCACGTCGGCGGTTCCACCCGCCGCGACCTTGAGCAGATAGTCGAACTCGCCCGCCATCAGGTAGACTTCAAGCACCTCGGGGATCGCCGTCAGGGCTTTGGCGAACCCTTCCAGCGACTGTTCGTCGTGGTGGTCGAGCACCACTTCGACAAGCACCGTTTCCCCAACTCCCAGCGCCTTGTGATCGAGGATGGCGGCGTAGCCTTTGATGATGCCGGCCTCCTCCAGCCGCCGCACCCGCTGCCAGCAGGGACTGGGCGACAGCCCGACCTCGCTGGCAAGGTCCGTATTCGACAGCCGCCCGTTAGCGGCGAGCGCCTTGAGAATGCGCCGGTCCGTCTCGTCTATCGCATGAGGCAAAAGAATTTCCTCCCTCAAAAACCATGCCATGGAAAACAATCTACGGAATTAGCTTCCCGGACAAGCAGGAAAAGCAGGAAATTTTGCGCCTCTCGATATAGCCTTAGGTACTTGAGGAGATGGAAAGCGCCGCCGCACTGCGCGCGGCGCCGAGAGGAGGAATGCATGGGTCCGGGCTCAAGCCCCGCATCGCTATCCACCCTTTTCGACCGCCCGAACGGCGGTGAAGCGTTCCGCGCGCAAGCCATCTCCTCATCCCGCGCATCCTTTCCGCTACTGCGAACACGCCATCCCTGGCCCGAGAGAGGTTTCAGCCATGCCTGACTCCAAGCCCCTCAAGCTGCGCATTCCCGAACCCGGCTGCCGGCCGGGAGACCAGCCGGATTTCTCCGAATTCGTGATCCCCCGCGCCGGCGAGGCGCGACGTCCCGACGTGGATGCACCCGCCGAGGATGTCCGCGACATGGCGTTCTCGATCGTCCGGGTGATCAACAAGAAGGGCGAGGCCGTCGGCCCCTGGGCCGCTTCACTCGATGTCGATGCCTTGCGCCAAGGCCTCAAGCACATGATGACGCTCCGCACATTCGACGAGCGCATGCTGACTGCCCAGCGCCAGGGCAAGACCTCGTTCTACATGCAGCATCTGGGCGAGGAAGCGGTCGCCTGCGCCTTCCGCATGGCGATCGAGGACGGCGACATGAACTTTCCCACCTACCGGCAGGCGGGTCTGCTGATCGCCGGCGGCTACCCGCTGGTCGAGATGATGAACCAGATCTACTCCAACTCGAAAGACCCGCTTAAGGGCCGGTAGTTGCCGATCATGTACTCCTCCATGGACCACGGTTTCTTCACGATTTCAGGTAATCTCGGCACCCAGTACATCCAGGCAGTGGGCTGGGCGATGGCTTCCGCGATCGCCGGCGATACCCGCATCGCCTCCGCTTGGATCGGCGATGGCGCGACCGCCGAGAGCGATTTCTATTCGGCCATGGTCTTCGCCTCGACCTACAACGCGCCGGTCATTCTCAACATCGTCAACAACCAGTGGGCCATCTCCACCTTCCAGGGGTTCGCCCGAGGCAACGCGGTCACCTTCGCCGAACGCGGCCACGGTTTCGGCATTCCCTCGCTGCGCGTCGACGGCAACGATTATCTCGCCGTTCACGCGGTCGCCAAATGGGCGGCCGAACGTGCCCGCTCCGGCCACGGCCCAACGCTCATCGAACACGTGACCTACCGCGCCGGCGGACACTCCACCTCCGACGATCCGTCCGCCTACCGCGCCAAGGAGGAATTTTCCGCCTGGCCGCTCGGCGATCCGATCGACCGGCTCAAGCGTCACCTGATCACCATCGGCGAATGGTCCGAGGAGCGCCACACGCAGGCGCTGGCCGAGATCTCCGACACCGTGCGCAAGGCCCAGAAGGAAGCCGAAAAGAACGGCACGCTCGGCTCCGGCGCCCACCCCTCGCCGGCGGAAATGTTCGACGACGTCTATGCCGAGATGCCGCCGCATCTGCGCGCGCAGCGTCAGGCGGGAGGTTTCTGAGATGAGCGGCTCCACCACCCGCATGACAATGATCGAGGCGATCCGCAGCGCCCATGATCTCGCCATGGAACGCGACGACAAGGTTGTCGTCTTCGGCGAGGACGTCGGCTATTTCGGCGGCGTGTTCCGCTGCACCGCAGGCCTGCAGAAGAAATACGGCAGCCACCGCTGCTTCGATGCGCCGATAAACGAGAGCGGCATCGTCGGCGCCGGCATCGGTATGGCGACCTACGGTCTCAAGCCGGTCGTCGAGATCCAGTTCGCCGATTACGTCTACCCGGCCTACGACCAGATCGTCTCCGAGGCCGCGCGCATGCGCCACCGCTCGGCGGGGCAATTCACCTGCCCAATGGTCATCCGCATGCCGACCGGCGGGGGCATCTTCGGCGGGCAGACCCACAGCCAGAGCCCCGAAGCGCTCTTCACCCACGTCTCCGGCCTCAAGGTCGTGGTGCCCTCGAGCCCTTTCGATGCCAAGGGGCTGCTGCTGTCTGCGATTGACGATCCGGACCCGGTGATCTTTCTTGAACCCAAGCGGCTTTATAACGGCCCCTTCGACGGCCATCACGACAAGCCGGTCACGCCTTGGAAGAACCATCCGCTCGGTGAAGTACCTGACGGCTACGAGACGATCCCGCTCGGCAAGGCGGCGATCCGCCGCGAGGGCTCGGAGGTCACGGTTCTGGCCTACGGCACCATGGTCTATGTCGCCGAGGCCGCTACCGAGGAAACCGGAATCGACGCCGAGATCATCGATCTGCGCACATTGATGCCGCTCGACGTCGAGGCGATCATCACTTCCGTCCAGAAGACCGGGCGCTGCGTGGTGATCCACGAAGCCACCCGGACGTCGGGTTTCGGCGCCGAACTCTCGGCCACCGTCCAGGAAGCCTGCTTCTACCATCTGGAGGCCCCGGTCCTCCGCGTCACCGGCTGGGACACCCCCTACCCCCACGCCCAGGAATGGGCCTATTTCCCCGGCCCCGACCGGGTCGGCCGCGCGCTGCGCGAAGTCATGGAGGATTGAGAGATGGCAAAGGTCACGATCAAGCTTCCCGACGTGGGTGAAGGCATCGCCGAGGCCGAACTGACCGAATGGGCGGTCAAGGTCGGTGACGAGATCCAGGAAGACGATGTGCTCGGCACCGTGATGACCGACAAGGCCGCCGTCGAGGTCCCGTCGTCCGTCTCCGGCAAGGTCGTCTGGCTCGCCGGCGAACCGGGCGACACGCTGGCGATCGGCTCGAAATTCGTCGAGATCGAAACCTCCGACGAGGAGGCCGCCGCCGCTGAAGAACGCATGGCCGAGAAAGAGAGCGAGGAACCCGCGGAGAGCCCGGAAAAGCCTGCCGAAAGCGAGGAGCCCAAACTCGACAAGGCGGAAAAGCATGCCCCCGCAGCGGCTTCATCCAAGCCCGAAACATCGTCCGTTCCAGCAAAACCCCGCACCACGCCGCTCGCGAGCGGCGACCGGCCGCTGGCTTCGCCCGCCGTCCGTCAGCGTGCCCGTGATGCCGGCATCGATCTGCGGCTCGTCGCCGGTTCCGGCCCGGCGGGACGGATCAGTCATGCGGATCTCGACGCCTGGATCGCCCAGCCGCAGACCGCCGGCTTCGGCAGTGGACGCCCGAACGTTCAACGCTCCGATGAGGACGTCAAGGTCATTGGCATGCGCAAGCGCATCGCCGAGAAGATGAGCATCTCGGCAAGCCGCATTCCCCATATCACCATCGTCGAGGAAATCGACGTTACAGATCTGGAAGCGCTGCGGGAAAAGCTGAATGCCCAGCACGCGAAGGAGCGCGGCAAGCTCACCATCCTGCCCTTCCTCGTGCGCGCGATCTGCAAAGCGGTCGCCGAGCAGCCCGGCCTCAACGCCACCTTCGACGACGAGGCAGGCGTGATTCATCAATCCGGCGCCGTCCATGTCGGCATCGCCACCCAGACGCCGAACGGCCTCACGGTCCCGGTGGTGCGCAATGCCGAGACGATGAGCCTGTGGGACACCGCCGGCGAGATCGTGCGGCTCGCCGAGGCCGCCCGCTCCGGCAAGGCCAAGCGCGAGGAACTGTCGGGATCGACCATCTCCATCACCTCGCTCGGCCCCCTCGGCGCCATCGCCACAACGCCGATCATCAACCATCCGGAGGTCGCTATCGTCGGCGTCAACAAGATGGCGATGCGGCCCGTCTGGGACGGTCAGGACTTCGTGCCGCGCAAGATCATGAACCTCTCCTCCTCCTTCGACCACCGGGTGATCGACGGCTGGGATGCGGCGGTCTTCGTCCGCAAGCTCAAGGACCTGATCGAAACACCCGCCCTTCTCTTCATCGACGCCTAGCAGGAAAGGAACGATCATGGAAAACCTCACCTGCAAGCTTCTCGTCATCGGCGGCGGCCCCGGCGGCTATGTCTGCGCCATCCGCGCGGCCCAGCTTGGCATCGAGACGATCATTGTCGAGGAACGCGCCTATGGCGGCACCTGCCTCACCGTCGGCTGCATTCCGTCCAAGGCGCTGATCCATGCCGCCGACGAATTCGCTCGACTGACGAGCTATGCCGAGGGCAAGTCCGCGCTCGGAATTTCCGCGAAGAATCCATCAATGGATTTCCCCAAAACGCTCGCCTGGAAGGACGGCATCGTCGACCGGCTGACCGGCGGCGTGAAGGGGCTTCTGAAGAAGGCCGGCGCGAAGGCTATTGAGGGAACGGCCACTTTCATCGACGGCAAGACGGTGCGCGTCGAAAGTAACGACGCGAGCTACGAGATCGCGGCGGAAAACGTGGTGATCGCCACCGGCTCGGAGCCGGTCGAACTCCCCTTCCTTCCCTTCGGCGATACGGTGATCGATTCAACCGGAGCGCTGGCGCTCCCGAAAATCCCCGAGCGGCTGGCGATTGTCGGCGGCGGCTATATCGGGCTCGAGATCGGCACCGCCTATGCCAAGCTCGGTTCCGACGTCACCATCGTGGAAGCCGAGAAGCGCATACTGCCGCAATATGATGTCGCTCTCACCAAACCCGTGCTCAAATCGCTCGCCGATTTCGGCGTGACCGTGATGACGGAGACCAAGGCCAAGGGGCTCGCAAGCAAGGGTCTGGAAGTCGAGAAATCAGATGGCAGCGCCGAGGTGGTGGCCGCCGAGCGCATTCTCGTGACCGTTGGCCGCCGTCCGCGCTCGAAGGGCGCCGGCATCCCCGATCTCGATCTGACGATGGACCGAAACTTCATCGCCATCGACAGCCAGTGCCGCACCTCGATGCGCGGGATCTATGCCATCGGCGACGTCACCGGCGAACCCATGCTCGCCCACCGCGCCATGGCGCAGGGCGAGATGGTGGCCGAGATCGTGGCGGGCGGAAAACGTGAATGGGACAAGGTGGCCATCCCCGCCGTCTGCTTCACCGAACCGGAAATCGTCACCTGCGGCCTCTCGCCGGAGGAGGCCAAGGCGCGCGACATCGACGTCATCACCGGCCAGTTCCCGTTCACCGCCAACGGCCGCGCCATGACGATGGAGAGCGAGGCGGGCTTCGTGCGCGTCGTCGCGCGCGAGAAGGATCACGTCATCCTCGGCATCCAGGCGGTCGGCCGCGGCGTCGCCGAACTCTCGGCCGCCTTCGCGCTGGCGCTCGAGATGGGCGCGCGGCTTGAGGACATCGCCGGCACCATCCACGCGCATCCGACCCAGAGCGAAGGTTTCCTGGAAGCCGCGCTATCAGCGCTGGGCCACGCGCTGCACATCTGAACGGAAACACTAGTCGAGTTCCTCGTCGTCGATGGCGTGGTGGCTGCGGATGGAGCGCACTACGAGCCAGGTCGACACCAGGGCCACGGGTACGAACAGCCCTGTGAGCAGGCCCGCCGAGATCGCCGGAAATTCGTGCTCGACGGACTTGGCCAGATAGCCGAAAAGTCCGACCACATAATAGCTGATGGCCGCGACAGAGAGACCTTCGACGGTCTGCTGCAGTCTCAGTTGCAGTTTGACCCGCCGGTTCATCGATTTCAGCAGCGCCGAATTCTGCCGTTCGAGCTCGACGTCGATCCAGCTTCGAATCAGCGTGGTGGCGCGCGCCAGCTTGCGCGAAAGGTTGGCTTGCCGCTCCTCCATCGACTGGCAGGTGCGCATTGCCGGCCCCAGCCGCTTGTCGAGAAAACTGCCGAGCGTCTCGTGGCCGGGCGCCGGCGTCTCGCCGAGGGCCGCGATGCGCTCGCGGACGATCGCGTAATAGGCCCGGCTCGCTCCGAAACGGTAGAGACTGAGCGCCGCGCTCGCCTCGAGTTCCGCGGCAAGTGCGGTGACCTGGGCAAGCAGTTCGTCGGCCTGGTCGCGGGCCCGGCCCTTCATGTCCTGTGTTATCGCCGTCAGACGGTCTTCCATCCGTCGTGTGTCCGGCGACAGCGAGCGGGCAAGCGACAGGCCCAGCGTGGCGAGCGTCCGGTAGGTCTCGATATCGATGAGGCGCTGGCAGAGCGCGCCGCGCACCCCGTCGGACATGCCCCGGTCGATGACGAGAATGCGGGTCAGCCCGTCGCCGTCCTGGCGGAAATCGGTGATCACGGTCGCCCTGGTCGCAGGCAGGTCGCTCATCGTCACGCTGACCGGATCGAAACCGGCGAGCAGTTCGTCCGGCTCGCGGCTTTCGTGCCGCACCTCGATCCGCACGCCGGAGATGAAAGAACCGGGCGCGTTGAACTGGTCGCCGAAGGGGTGGCTGTTGATCGGTGCGCCGAACTCCTTCGGTGCCGGGCAGTCCCAAAGATAGGTGGAGAATTCCGTATGCCGCTCCCAGCGCAAACGCCCCGGCCCCCAGTCCATGATCACGTGCTGGGCGTCGCGCGCAGGCGCAGCGATGCCCCGCTGAAGCGAAAGTTCCGAGAGAACCGCATGATCGACCGGAGAACCGCCCTCGGTGAGGAAGGCGAGCTGGATGATCGCCCGGTCGGGACCGACGGGAAGATGCGGCCGGGCATGGATCTCGCCCAGCGCCTCGGCGCGCCCCTGCGCCAACGGAAAGGAAAACGTGCCCTGCATTGTTCGTGATTTCCCCCGCCTCACTCGAACTCCGGCGGATCAGGTAGCGGCAAAAGGCGCGTTTGTCGCCATGTAAATCTGACGCAAGGTCAGCCCTTTGACGCGACAAGACCAGAATTTGATCAATCGGCGGGCTCGTCGCAGGACCAGAGACGGGCCTCCTCGCCCGCCTTCGCGCCCAGTTGCATGCAACCGCCCTCGTGGCAAAGCTCCCAGGCGGAGACCGTGGCGCCACTGGCGGCGAGCCGCATCTCCCGCTGCGGAGGAAGCTGCGGCGTCCAGACCCACCAGCCGTCCTCGAGCCGGGCATCTGTACCCGGCTCCATGCCCGCGCCCGATCCCTTCACCCGCGCTTGGGCGAGAACCAGCGCATTGCCGCGGATCGTCCAGTCCTCCCGCCATTCGGTCTTTTCCACCGAATGCACCCAGGAGAGGCTGAAGGCGGTGGCGGCGATGAAGGCGGTCTTTGCCGCCGTCGCGACACAGAGCCCGACTGGCATCAGGCCGCTTTCGCGGAGGCGGTCCGCAATTCCCGCCAGAGCAGGAATCCAAACACCGCGAAGAGAGCGAAACCGATCTCGTCGGTAACCGGCAGCGCCGCAATCAGCGTGAAGGCGGCGACCATCGCGAGGACGCGCATCGGCCAGCCGAGCGGCCGCCCGAGATAGCCGATGACGGCAGCGCCCCAGAGTCCGATGGCGATGACGGCCTTGACGATGATGTAGAAAACAGCCGGCAGATAGCCGATCGATTGGGCGAGCGCTCCGCCATCCTGCAGCATCAATGCCGGCGTGTAGACCGCCATGTAGGGGATCACGAACCCGGCGGCGGCCACCTTCACCGCCTCCAGCGAGATCTTCAGCCCGCTCGCTCGCGCGATCGGGGCTGCGGCGAAACAGGCGAGCGCCACCGGCGGTGTCAGATCGGCGAGGATGCCGAAATAGAAGACGAACATGTGGCTGACGAGCAGCGGGACGCCGAGTTCCAGAAGCGCCGGCCCGGCAATGGCCGAGGTGATGATGTAGTTCGGGATTGTCGGGATGCCCATGCCGAGCAGGATGCAGGTGAACATCGTCAAGACGAGCGACAGGAGCAGGCTCTTGTCGCCGACCGAGACGATGAACTGCCCGAAGGTGTTGGCCGCGCCCGTGAGCGTCATGGTGCCGATGATCACGCCGACAATCGCGCAGGCGACACCAACGGGCAGCGCGGTCTTCGCGCCTTCGGCCAGCGAATCCCGGCAGAGCGCCAGTGTCTCCCGCCCGCCCTTCGACAACAGGCTCCAGGCGATCAGCACCACCATGCCGACGACGATGACGTGAATGCCGAATTCGAAGAAGGCCGCGCCGGTGACGCCGAGACCGATCCAGAAGATCGTCCGGATGACGCCGGCCGGCAGACCGAGCGCGATGGAACTGCCGAGGATCAGGAGCACGGTGAGCGCCAGGCCGATCGTCCCGGCGAAAAGCGGCGTGTAGCCGGAAAACAGCAGATAGACCAGCGCACCGAGCGGCAGCAGCAGGTACCATTTTTCCTTCAGCGCCTGCAGCGGCGACGGCAACTCGTCCTTCGACAGGCCCGAAAGCCCGTATTTGCCGGCTTCCAGGTGCACCATCCAGAAGGTGGAGGCGAAATAGAGAAGCGCGGGGATGATCGCCGCCTTGACCACCTCGTGATACTCGACGCCGAGCGTCTCGGCCATGATGAAGGCGACCGCCCCCATCACCGGCGGCATGATCTGCCCGCCCATCGAGGAGGTGGATTCCCCCCCGCCGGCGAATTCCGGGCGGTAACCGAAACGCTTCATCAGCGGAATGGTGAACTGGCCCGTCGTCACGACGTTGGCGACGCCTGAACCCGAGATCGTGCCCATAAGACCCGACGAGATCACCGAGACCTTGGCTGCCCCACCCTTCTTGTGGCCGACGAAGCCGAGCGACACGTCGGTGAACAGCTTGATCATGCCGGCCCGTTCGAGAAACGAGCCGAAGAGAATGAACAGGAATATGTAGGTCGACGAGACGTAGATCGGAATGCCGTAGATGCCTTCCGTCCCGAAGGTCATGTGATCGATAACTTGCGAGAAATCGTAGCCGCGGTGATTGAGCGGCGACGGCAGATATTCGCCGAAAAGGCAGTAGGCGAGAAAGATGCAGGAAATGATCGGCAGCGCCGGCCCCATGACGATCCAGCCCGCCGCGAAGACCGTGACGAGCGTGATGACGCCGATCACCATGTCGCGCGGCAGCGGATCGCCCGCCCGCAGCAGGAGTTCGGTATATTGCTGCCACTGATAGAGCGCGACGAAGACCGCAAGCCCCGCGAACAGCCAGGCCAGCACCTTGCGCGCGGTCCCTCCCTTCGCCATCGCGACCAGCGGAAACGCCAGAAGAAGCAGAAAGCCGACATGGAAGGCGCGGATCACCTGGCTCGGAAAGTCGATCAGGTGCGCGGCCGTCGCGATCTGGAAGGCGGAGAAGACAACCGCGATCCAGAACAGGAGGCGCCCTTCGAAGCCGGGGGGAAAATCGTCGGCGAGCGGATCGTGGAAATCGATCTCGCGGCCGTCATCATGGGCCCGCAAGGCAATATCAGCCGGCATCAAACCACTCCGATAATACGAAGGATCATCCAGGCGGAAGCCATGCTCCCGCCCGGTCATTCAGCCCTTGCGGCCTATTTCATGCCCTTTTCGGCATAGTATTTTTCGGCCCCCGGATGGAGCGGAAGCGGCATGCCGTTGAGCGCGTTCTCGAGCTTGATCTTCGATGCCGCGTTGTGGGCGGCCGCGAGTTCGTCGAGGTTCTCGAAGAGCTGCTTCGTCATCTCGTAGGCGATCTCCTCCGGCACGTCCGAATTGGTAATGAGGAAGTTGACGACGGCCACCGTCTGCACGTCCGCGTCCTGCCCCTCATAGGTCCCCGCCGGAATGGTTTCGCTGACATAGGGCGCGCCGAGCTGGCCGGCGATATCTTCCGGCACCGCCACCATCTGGATGTCGACAGAAGTCGCCAGATCCTTGATCGAGGCCACGCCGAGGCCGGCAGATTGCAGCGTCGCGTCAAGCTGGCGGTTCTTGATCAGTTCGACGGATTCGGCGAACGGCAGATATTCGGTTTTCTCGAAATCGTCGTAGCTCATACCCGCGGTCTCGAAAATCTTGCGGGCATTGAGCTCGGTACCGGACTTCGCCGCGCCCACCGAGACGCGCTTGCCCTTGAGGTCGGCGAGCGTCTTGATGCCGCTTTCCTTCGAAGCGACGATCTGGATGAAATTGGGATAGATCGCCGCGATCCCGCGCAGCTTGTCGAGCGGCGCCTTGAAGCCGGCTTCCGCGTCGCCCTCAACGGCGAGCTTGACAGAATCCCCCAGCGAGAAGCCGATTTCGCCCTTGCCCTGCTGCAACAGGTTGAGGTTTTCCACCGACGCCTTGGTCGACTGGACCTGCGTGCGCACGTCCGGAATTTTCTCGGCATAGATTTTCGAAAGGCCGACGCCGAGCGGATAGTAGACGCCTGACTGGCCGCCGGTGAGCACGTTGATGAACTGCTCGGCCTTGGCGGGCACCATGGAAAATGCCACGGCGCCTGCCGCGGCAAGTCCGATGAAAGCTCTGCGCTGGAAAAATGCCATTCTCGATCTCCTCCGGTTCTTTTTGGCGGACATGCCGGTGGGCACATCCTGGCGGGGTACGCCTTTCCGCCACGCTCCCGGTTACTCCTCCCCGGATCGCGGCGACAAAACGCCTGAGCCGATTGTGGTGAGTTTTCGCCCGCACGCAACCCGAATTTACGAGTGCGGCGGCAAGACTTGCGGGTAATTGATATCGGTGCAACTGTTTGCTCCGGCCCTGTCTGCATGACCCTGGCAGCCTTCACGCATGGAGAGAGATGATGAAGCCAGTTCACACCCCCGCCTTTCGCACTCTTGTTTGCGCCAGCGCGCTCGGCGCCGCGATGGTCGCACCGCTGAAGGCGGAAGAGGTGAAACTGACCATTCTCGGCGTCGGCGATGTCTACCAGTTCAACGAGGTCAAGGGCCGCGGCAGTTTCGCCCGGCTGAATGCGGTGGCCAAGGCCGAAAAGGCCGATAATCCGAATACGCTCTACGTTTTCGACGGCGACATGCTCTCGCCTTCGATCCTGTCCGGGCTCGACAAGGGACAGAACACCATCGAACTGACGAACGTGGTTCCGTTCGACATCGCGGTACCGGGCAACCACGAGTTCGATTTCGGCCCTGAGAATTTCTACGAGAAGATGAAGGCGTCGGACTATCCCTGGGCCGCGATCAACATCACCAATGCCGACGGCTCCGCAGTCGACGGCCTTGGTGGCGTGATGATGAAGGAGATGGCGGGGCTGAAAATCGCCCTGGTGCCGGTCGCGCAGGATACGACGCCGGAGGTCTCGAGCCCCGGCGATCTGAAATTCCTGCCCACGGTCGACACCGCGATCGGGGCTGCAGAAAAGGCCCGCGACGACGGCGCCGACCTTGTCATCGGCGTCGTGCAGACGGACATGGCCAACGACCGCGAACTGATCGCCAGCCACGCCTTCGACGTCATCATGTCGGGCGACGACCATTCCTACGCAACAGCCTATGACGGCGTGACGGCCTATGTCGAAACCTCGATGGACGCGCGCTTCCTCTCGCCGCTCGATCTGACCGTCTCGATTGGCGACAAGGACGGCGAGCGGACGATCAGCTGGACGCCCGCGTTCCGCTTCATCGATACCGCGACCGTCGAGCCCGATCCCGAAACCCAGAAGATTGTCGACGACTTCCAGAAGAAGCTCGACGACAGTCTCGGCATCGTCATCGGCGCATCCGAAACCCCGCTCGATTCCCGCCGCAACATCGTGCGCAGCCAGGAATCTGCCATGGGCGACCTGATCGCCGACGCCATGCGCGACGCCTCCGGCGCCGACATCGCGATCACCAATGGCGGCGGCATCCGCGCCGACCGCACCTATGATGCCGGCAGCGACCTCACCCGCGGCGACATTCTCGCCGAACTGCCCTTCGGCAATGTGACCGTCGTGACCGAGATCCCCGGCAGTCAGGTGCTCGCAGCACTCGAGAACGGCTTCAGCCAGGTCGAGACCGGCGGCGGCCGCTTCCCGCAGGTTTCAGGCATGGAAATCACCTACGACCCGACCGCGCCGGCGGGTTCGCGCGTCGCCTCCGTCACGATCGGCGGCAAGGAACTCGACCCCGATACCGTCTACAAGGTCGCCACCAACGACTACATGCTCTCGGGCGGCGACGGCTACGGCGCGCTGGGCGGCGGGAAGGTTCTGGTCAATGCCGGCAACGGCAATCTCATGGCCAACGACGTGATGGCCTATATCGAGGCCAAGGGCACGGTGTCTCCGGAAGTCGAAGGCCGGATCAGGAAGGTCGGCGAATAGGCCGGAAATTCCGACTCGCCTGACGGTCCGCGCCGTCAGGCGGCGTCGAGCCCCCGGGCCACCGCATGGGCGACCATGATGTCGAGATGCGCGCCGCCACCGTTCTTGAAGACGGTGATGTCCTCGTCCGACTGGCGCCCGGCCTTCCCCTGCACCAGCGCGTGCATGTCGCCGAGTATATCCGACCGCGCGATCGTGCCGGCGTCGAGCGGGATCGTCACCTCGCCGATATGGCCGATGGTGGTCTCGAAACTGTCGACGAACAGCTTGCCGCGCTGAAGCGTCTCATCGTCGGCCTCACGCATTGCCGGCGTAAAGGCGCCGACCAGATCGACATGGGCGCCGGGCGAAAGCAGCGCTCCCTTGATCAGCGGCTCCTGTGTCATCGTCGCCGAACATATCAGTTCGCCGTGCGGCACTGCGGCATCGAGGTCGGCCTCGTAGCGGGCGGACAGCCCTTCCGCTTTCAGCCGTTCGGCGAGCGCTTCGCCGCGCGCCGCACTCCGGTTCCAGACGATCACGGTGTCGATGGAGGGGCGGACGCTGCGGTGCGCCTCGATAAGCGGCCCGGCCATCGACCCCGCACCGACCATCACCATGGTGCGGATATCCTTGCGCGCCAGACAATCCGCCCCGAGTGCCGAGTCACCCGCCGTCTTCCAACCTGTGAGATCGACGCCCTCGAGCACTGCCTCGACATGGCCGGACGCTTCGTCAAAGAGCAGCACCTGCCCCTGCACCGAAGGTTTCGGCGGAGTGAGAGACGGGTTGTCGGGATATATCGTCACCGCCTTGGTGCCGGAGGCGAGCCCGGGGATCCAGGCGGTGCGGACCAGCATTTTCCGCTTGCCGTTTTCCAACAGGCTGTCGCGCAGGATGGCGGGATCCAGCCTGTGGCCCTCGCGCATCGCTGCGACGATCATCGGCCAATTGCAGACTGCTTCGATATCCTTGCCGGTGATGATGCGCACGCCGCGACTCCCTGTCTGTTTCGGCCGGGAGAATGGCCGCTCGATCCTGTTGAATCAAGCCGCCGCAGGCCCATCGCCGGCAAATGGGGAAAAATTTGATTCTGGAATCAATAGGTTGTGCCCAGGTCTTGAAACAAGGCGGCAATCGGCTGAATCAATCTGTGAAGCGAGGCCGGACCGCCTCAGGCGGTCAGACGGAGGTGCTCGACGCCGGCCGGCTCGAAGACGATCGGCTTGAACTTGGCGATCGAGCATTCGGCCGTCGCCAGCCCTTCGGCCACGTTGATCTGGCCCACCGACATGCAATCCTCGTAATGCATGTTGGCGCCGAACTTCCGGGCAAGCTCGCGCATGGCGATGTTCTGGGGACCGGTTTCGACCAGCACAGTATGCACATCGTTCTCGCGCGCGGCTTCCAGAAGGGCGGTGATCAGCAATGTGCCGATCCCCTTCCTCCGCCAGCACGAGGCAACGGAGAACGCGGACTCGCCGTAGCCTTTCGGGGTGCCGCCTTCACAGTGAAGTTCGGAAACAGCAATCAGGTGGCCGCCGTCGAACGCGCCGAGCACCGTCGCCTCTTTCAGCGACTTGCCGACATAATTCAACAGCCAGTGATCGGAGACCACGCCGTTGAAGCGATCACGAAAGTCGTCGAAATTGAGCTCGTGAAGATGGGCGATGAATGTGTCGCAATCCTTGGGACCAAGCCGCCTGATCGTCAGGTCCGACTGTCCGGGTGCCGCGACATGCCACGGAAGCTGGAGAACTTTGAAGACCATACCGACCTTCCCTTAACTGACCTCCCACATTCCACGTGACCGGCATATTGTGCATCGCAGCAAAAATTGCAATGCACAAATCAACATATCTGCCCTTCTTTTTTGCGAGGGTCGAAAAAACCCTTAGAAGAAGGCTTGGATACCGGTCTGCGCCCTCCCGAGAATGAGCGCATGGACGTCGTGGGTCCCTTCATAGGTGTTCACGGTTTCCAGGTTCTGCGCATGGCGCATGACGTGATACTCCGCCTGGATGCCGTTTCCGCCGTGCATGTCGCGGGCCATGCGCGCAATGTCGAGCGCCTTGCCGCAATTGTTGCGCTTCACCAGCGAGATCATTTCCGGGGCCATGTCGCCCGAATCCATCAGCCGGCCGACTCGCAGAGAGCCCTGCAGGCCGAGAGCGATTTCGGTCTGCATGTCAGCGAGTTTCTTCTGGAAAAGCTGGGTGGCGGCCAACGGCTTGCCGAACTGCTTGCGGTCGAGCCCGTACTGGCGCGCGCGAAACCAGCAGTCCTCGGCAGCGCCCATCACCCCCCAGGAAATTCCGTAGCGCGCGCGGTTGAGGCAGCCGAACGGCCCCTTCAGACCGGAGACGTTCGGCAGTAATGCCTCCTCGCCCACCTCGACATTGTCCATCACGACTTCGCCGGTGACCGAGGCGCGCAGCGACAGCTTGCCCCCGATCTTCGGCGCCGAAAGTCCCCTCATGCCCTTTTCGAGAACGAAACCGCGGATCTGGTTGTCGTGGGCGTCCGACTTGGCCCAGACAACGAAGACGTCGGCAACAGGCGAGTTGGAAATCCACATCTTCGAACCGGTGAGCACATAGCCCGCGTCGGTCTTCCTGGCACGCGTCTTCATCGACCCCGGATCGGATCCGGCATCCGGTTCGGTGAGACCGAAACAGCCCACCCACTCGCCGCTTGCGAGCTTCGGCAGGTATTTTCTGCGCTGCTCCTCGCTGCCATAGGCGTTGATCGGATACATGACCAGCGACGACTGCACGCTCATCATCGAGCGGTACCCCGAGTCGATCCGTTCCACTTCCCGGGCCACGAGGCCGTAGGACACGTATCCCGCACCGGCCCCGCCATAGTCCTCGGAAACCGTAACGCCGAGAAGCCCCGCCTCGCCCATCTCTGCGAAGATGTCCCGGTCGACGGTTTCGTTGAGATAGGCATCGGTCACGCGCGGAGCGAGCTTGTCGGCGGCGAAGGCAGCGGCCGCATCGCGGATCATCCGCTCGTCATCCTCGAGCTGGGCATCGAAGAGGAAAGGATCGTCCCAGTTGAAGACATTCTTGCCAGATTTTTCGTTTTCCGACGCCATGACCGATCCTTTCAAGCATTCCATTGTCCGGGCCGGAACGACCCGGCCACGGTTCCGGGATACCCCGGAACTAAAGCCGCATATAGTTCAAATTCCGGTTCACCCGCAATTTTCGGAGGTTTTGATACCTCTGCGTTTGCCGCCCTTTACCGCTCGACGGGAAGTGGAATAAGATTTAACATCTGACGTCAATATTTTAACAGTGGGCGTCAATATGCGGTCCTGATCATGTTGCACGATATCGAAGTTTCTGCGGGCATGGCGGCGTCGATCATGAAATGCGCCGCGGAGAGAGGCGTGGACGCTGCCCCGATCGCCCGCGCCTGCGGACTGGAGCCGCGTGATTTCGGCCAGGTCAACAAAAAGCTCAATCTGCCTGATCTGTGTCGGCTGCTGGAAGCGCTGGCCGCGCTCACGCGGGATCCCTATTTCGGCCTGCACGCAGGCGCCGCATTCGAGAAGGGCGCCTCGGGCGTTCTCGGATACGCGCTTATGCATGCTCCGACCGTCAAACATGCGGTGGAACTCGTTCGAGACTGCTTTCACAAGGTCGATACCTCGACGCTTTACAACTTTGCAGTATCGGGCACAGAGACCCGTATCGAATGGAGCCTGTCCCCTCTGGTGGTCCGGCGCAGCCAATATACCGACCTCGCCTATGTTGCCGTCATCGCCCATTTCCGCTCGATACTGGGTCCCGGTTTCCAGCGCATCCGGGCGGAGATCGAAACGCCAAAGCCGAAAAACCCCACGATTTATAGGGAGCTGATAGCAAAGAACCTGCGCTTCGGCGCCCCGGTCAACGCCTTCACCGTTCCCAATGACGAACTCGACCGGCAAAATCCCGCGGCCGATCCGCGGCTTTTCGCGATCCTCCGCGACCAGCTGGACGGCATGCCGCAACTCAACGGCCACGGTCCCGCGCCCATCCAGAGCATTCGAAGGATCGTCGAACACTCGCTTGGCGGGCCTCAGCCGACACTTTCCGAGCTTGCCGGCAGAATCGGCATGAGCGAGCGCACGCTGCAGCGGCGATTGGCAGAATCCGGCAGCAGCCTGCACGATATCGTCGATCAGTCCCGGCGGGACCTGGCCGAGCAGCTTCTCGTCGAGACCGACCTGTCCCTTTCGCAGATCAGCGAGCGCCTGGGCTTTTCGGCTCCGAGCGCCTTTACCCGTTCCGCCTCGCGCTGGTTCGGAAAGCCTCCGAGCAAGCTCAGACAGCAATGAATTGCGGGCGAAAACCGGCCTGTCATACTATTTGAGATAAATTTTACCGAATGGTCAGTTCGCGGCGTCTGCTGTGAATGCATCTCCAGCGGGAATCCACCATATGCGCCTCACAAACTGCGGATAGGCGACCCCTCACTCGCTTACGTACGCCAACCCGCCGCCCACTCAGAACGACGCCATCAGCTTGCCTCCCACAGGAAGGCGGGCCGTCGGTTTTGTTCAATCTCGTGCAGGCACCCGACCGTCGCGTTGGATTCGATTCCCGCCGGCTGGCTGCTTGTGCCCGAAGGATTTGCAATGAACCATTCGGATAGACGTGCGCCTGTTCCGCTGACGCGGACGGAAATCAAATGCCTGAGCTATGTGGCTCAGGGCTGGAACGACGAGCAGATCGGCAAGGAACTCATCCTTACCAGAGCCGAGGTCGAATCCATTCTCAACATCACGATAAGCAAGCTCGGCGCGGAAAACCGCACCGCCGCCGTCGCCAAGGCAAGCCGGCTGGGCATGCTGGACGAGGACTATCGGCATCCGCCCTTCCGGCAGGGGGGCTACAAGAGCTCGTCGTAATCCGACACCAGCAGGTGCACCGGTTCGACATTCTCGCTGATCTGGGAGAAACGACCGATCGGCTCGGCAAAAATATTGTCGGTAAGGTCGTCATTGACCGTCGACACCTCGCCGATGAGCACATCGCCGCCCTCGCCCCAGAAGGCGTGCCACTGGCCGGGAAGCAGCGTCACGCTCTCGCCGGGCGACAGGGACAGCCTGTCGCCGGCCTTGAGCTTGCGGAGCCGTCCGTCGGTCATCACCTCGACCGGTGCCTCGCGGTCGATCGACCCCTCGGCGGTCGAGGAGAAGAGTTCGAGGACCAGTTGGCCGCCACCGCGGTTGATGATGTCCTCGGCCTTGAGCGCATGGGTGTGCATCGGCGAAATCTGGTTTTCGCGGCTGATCATGATCTTTTCGGCATAGAGCATGCCCTTGCCCGCCTTGAGATCATCGACCGACCCGTTGCGGACCGTAAAAAGAAACAGCCCGAGCTCGTCGAACTTGCCCTGTCCGTAATCGGTAATGTCCCACCCCAGACGAGCCTGACGGATGATGGCGGCATCGTCAGCGACACGGCTGCGCATTTCCTCCGGCGTCCAGTAGGCGAACGGCGGCATGACATAGCCGAAGGAGCGGATGAACCGGTCTCCCTCGAGCAGGATTTCATTGATCTGGCTGCGCTCCACTGGCCCCTCCCGGAAAATTTGCGCTGAAATGACGGATCGTTCGGATCTGGCCTGGCCGCCCGGTCAGTTTCCCATATGCCACGGTCCGTGGTTCTCGCCCTTGCCGTCGATGCGCTCGAAACCGTGCGCGCCGAAGAAATCGCGCTGCGCCTGAATAAGGTTGGCGGTCCCGCGGGCTCTGCGAAGCTGATCGAAATAGGCGACGGCCGAGGAAAGCGCCGGAACCGGCAGACCCTTGCGGACAGCCTCGGCCACCACGGTACGCAGGGCGTGATCGGTTTCCCTGACGATGCGGGAGAACTCCGGCGTCATCACCAGATTGGCAACGTCAGGCGTCTTGGTGAAGGCCTCGGAGATCTCGTCGAGGAAGCGCGAACGGATGATGCAGCCGGCGCGCCAGATCTTTGCAATGATCGGCATCGGCAGGTTCCAGCCGAATTCCTTCGACGCCGCCGCCATCACCGCGAAACCCTGCGCGTAGGCGGCGACCTTGCCGGCGAGCAGCGCCTTTTCCAGCAGCTCGACCGCGTTGTCGCCAGCTTCGAAGGCGCCGAGTTCCGGCTTGCCCAGAAGCTTTTCGGCTTCGGCGCGCAGGCCGGTCATCGCCGACAGGCTGCGCGCACCGACGGCGGCCTCGATCGCCGAGGCCGGAACCGCCATCTGCTGGCTTTCGATCGCTGACCAGCGGCCGGTGCCCTTCTGGCCGGCCGCATCGAGGATGACATCGACGAGCGGCTTGCCGGTCTTGTCGTCGCCGGTGGCGAGCACCTTGGAGGTGATATCGATGAGGAAGGAATCGAGCGGTCCGGAATTCCACGCCTCGAAGACGCCTGCCATCGAGGATGCTTCCATCCCCATGCCATCACGCATGATGCCGTAGATTTCGGCGATCATCTGCATGTCGGCATATTCGATGCCGTTATGGATGGTCTTGACGAAGTGACCCGCGCCGTTTTCGCCCAGCCACGCCGCGCAGGGTTCGTCGTTGAACTTGGCGGAAATGGCGTTGATGACGTCGCTCACCCGGTTCCAGGAGGCTTCCGTGCCGCCGACCATGATCGACGGGCCGAAACGCGCGCCTTCCTCGCCGCCCGAAACGCCCATGCCGATGAACGTCAGCCCGGTGTCTTTGAGCTCCTCGAAGCGGCGCATCGTGTCGCGGAAATTGGCGTTGCCGGCATCGATGATGATGTCGTTGTTTTCGAGAAGCGGCTTGAGCGCCTGTATCTGCTGGTCCACCGGGTCACCGGCCTTGATCATGATGATAACCGGACGGGGCGGCCGGATCGAAGCCACGAATTCCTCGAGAGAACCTGTCGGAATGACCTTGTCGGACAGATCGCCTGCCGAGGCCGCGAATTCGCGCGTGCGCTCTTCGGTCCGGTTATAGACGGCGACGTCGAAGCCATGATCCGCAATATTGAGGGCGAGGTTCGCACCCATGACACCCAGGCCGATGACACCGATTTCCGCTGAGGCCATGTTTCTCTCCCTTTGGATTTTTGCAGAACTATAGGCGGGAGACACGCCGGCGCAAAGCCGGACCTGTCCGCCAAGGGACATGGAAGGCTCGCGGCTTTTCGTCAAGTCCCGATATCAGTCCCGTGGCACGCCATGGTCGCGATCTTCGGCCGGCTTGTCTTCGCCGTCGTCGAGCATGCGCCATGCTGCACCCTCCAGATCGTCGTACTGGCCGCTCTTGAGCGACCAGAGGAAGGCGCCGAGCCCCAACAGCCCGAGAAAGAGCGCAACGGGAATGAGAATGAGCAGGTTGGTCATGCGGCCGCGTGCCTGGTGGCAAAATCGGGGGCGATACCGGACCGCTTGCCGCCCTCGCTGCCTGGGGAAGTAAGCTTGGTGTCGGCATGCCCCCATTTCAGCCGCATCGAATTCAGCACCACGATGATCGAGGAGGATGACATCGCCACCGCGGCAACCAGCGGAGAGGCATGACCGAGCACGGCAAGCGGCACCGCGATCAGGTTGTAGACAATGGCCAGCGCGAAATTCTGGCGGATGAGCCGGTTGGCCCGCCGCGAGATCGACAGCGCAACCGGCACCGCCTCGAGGCTGTCGTGAAGGAAAACGAAATCTGCGGCCTGGCGGCCGACATCCGCCGCACTTGCCGGCGCCATCGAGACATGGGCTGCGGACAGAGCGGGCGCGTCGTTGAGCCCGTCGCCCACCATCAGCACCTTGTGTCCCTCGCTCCGCAGAGTTTCGAGCCGGGCGACCTTGTCCGCCGGGCGTGCCCGCGACAGCCAGCGCGACAATCCCAGCTGCGCGGCGAGATGGGCCACGGCCCGCTCACGGTCCCCCGACAGGACCTCCGAGAAGATATTCCTCTCCCCAAGCGCCGAAAGGGCGGCGGCCGCACCGGGCCGGACCGAATCGGCAAAGCGGAAGGTCGCGAGTTCGATGCCGTTTTCCGAAAGCACCACCTCGGAACCCGCATCGTCCGTCTCGGCATCGCGCGCGACCGCGAAACTTGCCCGGCCGAGACGATAGACCGTTCCGTCCTCAGCCAGTGCCTCAAGCCCCTCGCCGGCGATTTCGGTGACCGAGAGCTCGGGTCCCTTGTTGCCCGCCCCATCCGATGACGCCGCGAGTGCTTTCGACAGCGGGTGGCGCGAGTGACGCGCGATCCGGGCAGCGAGCGCAAGATTATCGCTGGAAATCTCGTCGCGGTTGACCAGAGCCGGCTTGCCGCTCGTCAACGTCCCGGTCTTGTCGAAAACCGCGTAATCGGCCTCCGCGAGCCGTTCCATGGCGGACCCGTCCTTGACCATGATTCCGTTTTCGAAGAGCCGGCCGGCGGCGATCACCTGAACCACCGGCACCGCGAGGCCGAGCGCGCACGGACAGGTGATGATGAGAACGGAGACGGCGATCAGCGTCGCCTGCCGCCAGTCGCCGGTCGTGGCGATCCAGCCGATGAAGGTGAGAAACGCAAGCGCGTGCACCACAGGCGCATAGATCGACGAAGCCCGGTCGGCGATCCGGCGATAGCCCGCCCGCCCGCTCTCGGCGGCCTCCATCATCGAGACCATTTCAGCGAGGAAGGAATCGCGCGCTGCGCGGCTCGCGCGAATAACCAGACTGCCGGTCAGGTTGAGCGTGCCGGCCGGCACCTCGGATCCGGTCGCGACGCGGACCGGATCGCTCTCGCCGCTTACGAGCGAGAAATCCATGTCGCCCGCGCCCTCGCAGACGACGCCGTCGACGGGGGTGCGCTCACCGGCGGCCAGGCCGATCTTCATGCCCGGCTCGATCTCGTCGAGCGAGAGGTAATCATGCGCCCCGTTTTCGCCGATCACCATCGCCCCGCGCGGTGACAGATTGGCGAGATTGCGCACCGCGCTGCGGGCTTTTTCCCGCATCATGTGATCGAGTGTGCGGCCGGCAAGCAGAAAGAAGAGAAGCGTCAGCGACGCATCGAAATAGGCATGCGCCCCGTGGCTGAACGTCTCGAACATCGAGATCGCATAGGCAAGCAGAACCCCCAGCGTGATCGGCACGTCCATGTTCGCACGGCCATGACTGACCGCCTGCCACGCGGAGCGGTAGAAAACGCGGCCCGCATAGAGAATCGCAGGCCCGGCGATCAGCGCCGAGATCAGGTGGAAAAGGTCTCGCGTCGCATCCTCAGCCCCTGACCAGACGGAGACCGAGAGCAGCATCACGTTCATCGAGGCGAAGCCGGCGACGGCAAGAGAACGCAGAAGATCGCGAAGAACCGGGTCGCCCTTCTCGTCTTCGGGCCCGGGAAGGTGGGAGGCATAGCCGAGTGCCTGCATCCGTTCGACAGCCCGCGCCACCGTCTTGCCGGCCGCCGCCCCCTCTCCCTTCGCGACGACCGCGATCCGCCGCGTCGAAAGATTGACGCGCGCCCGTTCGATACCGTCGATCTTCGGCAGTTCCCTTTCGAGGAGAGCGATACACGCCCCGCAGTGCACGTCCGGAACGATCAGGTCACACTGGCGCAAACCGTCACCGATCGACCGGCTCGCCAGCGCCAGTTCATCGGCAACCGGCAGCGCCGACCGCAGGGCATCGAGTTCCGGTGCACTTTCCGTTCCGGCCGCGCAGCAGCTCATTGCCTCAGCGTCCCGTCCGCCCTGATGTGGATCCTGTGCGCGCGCTTGTAGACGGTCTCTCCGTCATCGCTCACGGTCACCGAGGCGATCCACTCGCCTTCGGGCAGCACTTCCCCGGTCGCGAACCGGCCGTGGCCGCGCGGGGTAAGCACGAGCGTCTCGTCCCCCACCTGACCGACCGGATGGTGGAATGTAATCTGGACGACATCGGAGGCGACCGGCGCGCCGGTCCTGTCGGTCAGGTCGAGAAAGAAGCCCTCATCCGACGCATCGAGCTTGACGGCGTAGCCGAGAGCATCGATCGCCTTCATTTCGGCGGCCTTCTCATTGAACTCCTGGCTCGCCACATAGGTGTTCTCGACGACAAGCCCCGTCCATGTGGTGATCGCGAACCGGGCCATGACCAGATTGACCGTGATGATGGTGCCGAAGAAAAGCACCATCACGCCGAGCATGTGATAGCCGGTAAATTCCTTCGGGCGGAAAAAGTCCCTGATTATCGCCATCATCTGGCCTCCGGTGCATTGAAGTTGGCGACATAGACGTCGCGCTCGGTGCTGGACTTGTCCTCGGCCACGAGCCTGAACTTGGCAACAGCGCCCTCGATATACTCTTTCGGCTGGGTCACATGAAGCTTGATCTCCCTCAGGCGGTCGGGCTCGACGCTGATGGCGAGCGAGGTACCGGCCGGCTGGTTGACGCCGGGGGCGGTCATCGTCGCGCCGGGCAAGCCCTCGATGGACAGGAAGATCACGCGCGGTTCCGGGATCATGTTGAGCAGCTTGACCGTGAAGCCGTTCTGAATGTCGCCGTTCGACTGCAGGACATATTGCGGGTTCCGGTCGTGCAGCACGTTGAGTTCCAGCCGGTCGCGGGACAGAAGCGCGACCAGCAGCGCCAGACCGATCACCGCCCAGACGGTCATGTACACCATGGTGCGCAACCTGAAGATGACCTTCCAGTCGAAATGCTTGACCTTGTCATGAAAGTGGCCGTCCGGATCGCGAACCTTCTCGGGATCGATGGCATGGGTGCCGCCGCCCGTGGCAATCGCCATGTTCTGCTCGTAGTCGGCGAGCGTTGCATAGGCAATCAGCCCGCGATCGCGGCCCAGCTTGTCCATCACGCCGTCGCAGGCATCGATGCAGAGCGCGCAAGTGATGCATTCGAGCTGTTGGCCGTCGCGGATATCGATCCCCATCGGGCAGACGGCCACGCAGGCATTGCAATCGACGCAGTCGCCCAGGCTGACGCCTTGGGCTGCGGCCTTCTTTGCATGCTTGCCGCGCGGTTCGCCGCGCCAGTCGTTATAGGTGACGACCAGCGAATTCTCGTCCAGCATCGCCGCCTGGATGCGCGGCCAGGGGCACATGTAGGTGCACACCTGCTCCCGCATCAGACCGCCGAACAGATAGGTCGTTGCCGTCAGGATGCCGACGGTCATGTAGGCCACGGCCGGGGCGTTGCCGACGAAGAAATTGTGGAGAAGTGTCGGCGCGTCGGCGAAATAGAAGATCCACGCACCGCCGGTCGCCACACCGATCAAAAGCCAGATGGCGTGCTTGCTCACCCGCTTCCACACCTTGTCGAAGGTCCAGGGCGCGCTTTCGAGCTTCATCCGCGCGTTGCGGTCACCCTCGATCGCACGCTCGACGACCAGATAGAGATCGACCCAGACCGTCTGTGGACAGGTATAGCCGCACCAGGCGCGGCCCACCGCCGAGGTGATCAGAAACAGGCCGAAACCCGCCATCACGAGAAGACCCGCGACGAAGAAGAACTCCTGCGGCCAGATCTCGATGAAGAAGAAGTAGAAACGCCGGTTGGCGAGATCCACCAGCACCGCCTGATCGGGCGCGAAGGGACCGCGATCCCAACGCAGCCAAGGGGTTATGTAATAGATGCCGAGCGTGATGATCATCACCAGCCATTTGAACTGGCGGAACCGCCCGGAGGCGCGTTTGGGGAAAATCTTCTTGCGCGCCTCATAGAGCGGCTTGCGCTTCCAGGCCGCATTGACGGGATCGGCATCGAGCCGCTCGATATCTTCGGCGGCAACTTCGTTTTGGCGGGTGTGGGTGTTCATGGCGCTACCTTTTGATGGCGGCACAATGCCTGCAGGCGAATGGAGAAACCTTGATCAGGGTCAACTTGCGCCGACGGGCACACATATTAAATGCGACATGTGTGCACACCCGGACATCGCCTGCTCAGAAGCAGGCCCAAAACGAGCAGCTGTCCTTGCTGCCAAGTCCCTTGCGAAACGATTCACCCAAGCGTTTCGCCTCCAGTTCGAACGGCGAGAGGGACGAGCATAGCGGGCGATTGTCACCCCTATGAGCAATAGCTCAACTGGATGGACAGCCGGGTTGACCTTGACCATACTCGCTCCCGGTGCCCATGCACCCAAGGGAGACAGTATCATGGATGCAATCATCGATTTTCTCAACACGATATTTTGGGGCTACGTCCTCATCTACGGACTTCTCGCCGTCGGCATCTACTTCACGATCCGCCTCGGTTTTCTCCAGTTCGTGCATTTTCCCGAATTCTTCCGGGTTGTTCTGAGTTCGAGCGAAACGGACAAATCCGGCATTACCCCGCTCCAGGCCCTGACCGTCTCTCTGGCGTCCCGCGTCGGCACCGGCAACCTGGCAGGTGTCGCGGTGGCGCTTACGCTCGGGGGGCCGGGCGCGATCTTCTGGATGTGGATGGTCGCCCTTGTCGGCATGGCAACCGCCTATGCCGAAAGCACGCTGGCGCAGCTCTACAAGACGCGCAACGCGGAAGGCAATTATCGCGGCGGCCCCGCCTTCTACATCGCCCGCGGCCTCGGCGCGCCCTGGGCGGGCGGCATCTTCTCCGTCTGTCTCATCCTGTCGTTCGGCCTCGTCTTCAACGCGGTCCAGGCCAATTCGATCGCCGGCGCCGTGGAAACCGCCTTCGGGATTCCGACATTCGCCTGCGGTATCATCCTGGCGCTCCTGACCGGCATCGTCATCTTCGGGGGGATCAAGCAGATCGCCCGCGTCGCGGAAATCGTCGTACCCTTCATGGCGATCGCCTATCTCGCCGTGGCGATCATCATCATCATCCTCCACCTTTCCGAGATTCCCGCCGTCTTCGGAATGATCATTTCGAATGCGTTTGGCGTTCAGGAGGCAGCCGGCGGCGTGACTGGCGGGCTTGCCGCGGCGATGCTCAACGGCGTCAAGCGCGGCCTGTTCTCCAACGAGGCCGGCATGGGTTCGGCGCCCAACATTGCGGCCGTCGCGACACCCGATCCGCACCACCCCTCCTCGCAGGGGCTGGTGCAGGCGCTCGGCGTGTTCATCGACACGCTGCTGATCTGTTCGGCCACCGCCTTCATGATCCTTCTCTCGGGCGTCTACACCCCCGGAATGGAAACCACCGGCACCGAACTCACCCAGATGGCGCTCGATGCGCATATCGGCAGCGCCGGCAACTACTTCGTGGCGATCGCGATCTTCTTCTTCGCCTTCACCTCGATCATCGGCAACTACTCCTATGCGGAGAATGCGCTGACATTCCTGCATGCGGGCAACAGGACCGGGCTGACGATCATGCGCATCGCGGTTCTGCTGATGGTGGTGTGGGGCGCGATCCAGAGCGTCGCCACGGTGTTCAACGCCGCTGACGCCTCCATGGGGTTGATGGCGACGATCAACCTGATCGCCATCGTTCTGCTCTCGGGCACCGTCGCCAAGCTGACGAAAGACTATTTCGCCCAGCGCAAGGCCGGTTATACCCCGACCTTCCACGCGGCAGACTACGACGAGCTGCGCGGCAGGATCGACGATACGATCTGGCACCGCGACAACGCCTGATCGCGGCCTGAGACGGCTTCACGAAAAGTCCGCGGCACTTCCGTGCCGCGGCCCTTTTCAATCAACCTGTGGCGAAAACCATCGGCAGAGCCGCATCAGCCGGCCACCTTGCGCGCAGCCACATTGCGCTCGGAGCTTCGCGCCATACGCTCGTGCATGCCTCGCAGCGTGTCGCTCATCGTCGACAGTTCGGGATCGATGAAAAGCTCCTCGAACTCCGAAACACGCACGGGCTTGCCGAAGAGATAGCCCTGCACTTCCCGGCAACCGTTTTCATTGAGGAATTGCAGCTGCGCCTCGGTTTCCACGCCTTCCGCAATCACCTCGAGACCGAATGCGTTGCCGAGATACAATATTGCCCGGACCACGGCCGCATCTCCGAAATCATTGTTGGCGTCGCGGATGAAGCTGCGGTCGATCTTGAGCCTTGAAACCGGATATTTCTTCAAAAGGCTCAGTGCGGCGAAGCCGGTGCCATAGTCGTCGAAAGCAAGGCCCACACCCAGTGCACGCAGGTCGCGCAGCAATTGCAGCGTATGCGAATCGTCGTGAAGGATCGTGTTTTCCACGATCTCGAGTTCGAGCGCTTCAGGCGGCAGCCGGAAATCCTCAAGTGCTTCCTGTACGGAAGCCAGCAGCCGCCCGGACTGAAACTGGGCTTCGAAGAGGTTCACTCCGAGCCTGAGATTGGGCATCATCTTGCGCCATTCCGCCGCCTGCCGGCAGACCGTGCGCAAGGTCCACTCGCCCACGCGGGCCGCCGAGGGCTTCTTGCTGAGAACGTCGATGAAGGCCGCGGGAGACAGCACGCCGCGCTCGGGATGGTTCCAGCGCATCAGGGCTTCGGCGCCCGTCAGCCGTCTGTCATGGGTCGAAAACTGCGGCTGGTAGTAAAGCTCGAACTGCCCGGCTTCGATGGCGTGGCGCAATTCGTCCTCGAAGGCCCGGCGGGCGACCACGGCCTCGCGCATGAACGGCTTGAAGATCTCCACACGGTTACGGCCCTCGGCCTTGGCCTTGTACAACGCCAGATCCGCCGATTTGAGAAGGCCTTCCGCGTCGGTCCCGTCGACAGGCGCCATCGCGATACCCACGCACGCGCCGATCTCGAGTGTCCGGCCGTTGAACTCGTAGCTGTCGGAAATTGCCGAGACGATGTCCGAAGCGGCCGCGAGAACGGCCTCCTCGTCGCTTTCCGGCAACAGGACGACGAACTCGTCTCCACCAAGGCGCGCCACCATGAAGGCGGATGAACAGGCAACCTTCAGACGATCGGCGATCATCTTGAGCGCGTCGTCGCCGGACGCATGTCCGAACTTGTCGTTGACCTCCTTGAAGCCGTCGAGATCGACGATGAGGACGGCGGCGGGCACGTCCGCGGCAAGTGTCGAATCGAGGCAATCCTGCCAGGCGCCGCGATTGGGCAATCCGGTGAGAATATCCGTTGACGCCAGCCGGAACAGCCGCTCCTCGTTGAGACGCCGCTCGGTCACATCGCGAACGATCGCCCCTACTCCGAAAGCCGTTCCCTCCTGCCAGGTGGACAAGGAGAATTCCGCCGGAAAGATGCTGCCGTCCTTGCGCATGCCGGAAAGCTCGATCGTGCGATCGGCAAGTTCGAACGACTTGCCATTCTGAAGGTTCTCCAGTTCGGTCTGGAAGTCGTGACGCCAGCTTCGCGGAATCACCATTTCGACGGGCTGTCCGACGATCTGCTCGGCGCCGTAACCGAACAGCTTGTCCGCGGCACCGTTCCAGAAGGTAACCTCGCCCTGGCTGTCGAAGCAGATGATGGCATCTGGCGATGTCGCGGTGATATTTTCGAAGCGCGCCTGGCTGATGCCGCGGATCTGCTCGAGCCGGCGGATTTCCATCCGGTCCATGACCAGCGCGGCGAGGTCGCGCAGGTTCCGCCGCTCCGCATCGTTAAACGCGTTGCGCGGCTTTGAATCGATCAGGCAGAGCGTTCCGAGCTTCTCGCCGCTCGGAGCCATAAGGGGCATTCCCGCATAGAAACGGATATTCGGCGGCCCCAGAACGAGCGGGTTCTTGTAAAAGCGGGAATCCTTGCTGGCGTCCGGAACGAAGAGGATTTCATCCTGCATGATGGCATGGGTGCAGAAGGAAATGTCACGACTGGTTTCGCAGATATCGAGGCCTACCCGCGCCTTGAAAAACTGACGGTCGGAGGCAATCAGCGAGACCAGCGCCACCGGGACATCGAACATGCGGGTCGCGAGTTGGGCGATCCGGTCGAAATCGCTCTCCGGCGGCGTGTCCATGAGACGGTATTCCGCCAGGACTTCCAAACGATTTTCTTCGCTTTCCGGGGTTGGGTATGTGCTGGGCATCGCTAACCTACGAACAACAATGGGAGACCCTTGCCTGTGGGTAAGAGGTCAACCATTAAAAGTTAGACAATGCAGACTTATTGAAATTCATGTATCACGCCGCATCACGACGGAATTAAGCATCTGATAATTAACAAATAAAATCTGCCAAGCTATGCTCTCCGCACCGACCTCCCCTGCCCCATATCGAAGCGCTGAAGGCAGCGAAAAGAAAAGCCGCGACGGTTGCGCCGTCGCGGCCTTGTTACGCTCGGGAAATTGCGGCTGTACTATTGTCCGCCGCCCAGCGAATGGACGAACACCGCGAGCTGCTTGACGGTGGTATCGCCCAGACGCGCGCCCCAAGCCGGCATCACCCCGTGCTGCGGCTGACGCACCTGCGCGGCCACCCCGGCCTCGTCGCCTTCGTAGAGCCAGATCGCATCGGCAAGGTTCGGAGCTCCGAAGTCCTTGTCGCCCTGCGCGGTCTCGCCGTGGCAGGATGCGCAGTTCTCTTCGAACACCACCTTGCCGGGCTCTACCAGAGCCGCATCGGACGGCGTTCCCGACAGGCTGATCACGTAAGCCGCGACCTCCCGGATCTGTTCCGGTTCGAGCATTTCACCGAATGCAGGCATCTCGGAGAAGCGCGCATCGTCATCCTGGGGATCACGAATGCCGTGAGTTATGGTCTGGTAGACCTCATCGATCGAGCCGCCCCAGAGCCAATCGTCGTCATTCAGGTTCGGATAGCCTTCCGATCCCTGAGCGCCCGAGCCATGGCACTGGATGCAGTTGACCTTGAAGGCCGCAGCCCCCCCGGCCATGGCGAACTGCAACAGTTCCGGGTTCGCCTCGATCTCCTCGACCGGGGTCGCGGCGATCTGTTCCACGAACGTCCCCTGCGCCGCCTTGGCGTCGGCAAGGTTCTCAGCGACCTCCTGCCGGCTCGAATAGCCGAGCACGCCTTTTGTCGCGCCCGAGATCATCGGGATAGCCGGATAGAGCACCATGTAACCGATGGCCCAGATGATGGTGGCGTAGAAGGTCCAGAGCCACCACCGCGGAAGCGGGTTGTTGAGCTCGCGGATCCCGTCCCAGACATGGCCTGTCGTTTCGACGCCCGAGACTTCGTCAACGTGTTTATCGGACATGTTTCAGTCCTCCTCTCTGAAAGGAATTTTGGCCGCGTCGTCGGCAGACTTTCTGGCGCCGGGACGAAAGACAAAGAGAATGGCAGCGACAAAGAAGAGGACCATGAGGACCAGCCCCCAGCTGTCGGCGAACTGCCGCATGGCTGTATAGGTTTCCATTTCCCCTCTCCTTACCGGTAGCCGGATGCATCGTCATAGGTCGAGAAATCGACCAGTGTGCCGAGCATCTGGAGATAGGCGACCAGGGCGTCCATCTCGGTCAGCCGCGTCGGGTCGCCGTCGAAATCGCCGAGCTTTGCCTTGGGGTAGCGTTCCTCGATGCCTGAGGTATCGGCATCGGGGTCGGCCTGGGCCCTGAGGTCGGCCTCGGCGTTGTCGAGCATGTCCTGGCTATAGGGCACGCCGACGGCGACGTTGGCCGCCAGATCGGCCTGCACATCAGGCACCGACAGCGTGGTTTCCTTCAGGAAGGAATAGCTTGGCATGATCGATTCCGGCACGACCGAACGCGGCTCGACCAGATGGTCGACATGCCATTCGTTCGAATAGCGGCCGCCCACACGGGCCAGATCCGGTCCGGTACGCTTGGAGCCCCACTGGAACGGATGGTCGAACATCGATTCTGCGGCGAGGCTGTAGTGGCCGTAGCGTTCGACCTCGTCGCGGAACGGACGGATCATCTGGCTGTGGCAGTTGTAGCAGCCTTCCCGGATGTAGATGTTCCGACCCGCCAGTTCGAGCGGCGAGTAGGGCCGCATCCCCTCCACCTTCTCGATCGTGTTCTCGAGATAGAAGAGCGGTGCGATCTCGACGATCCCGCCGATGGTGACGACGGCGAGCGCCCCCACCATCAGCAATGTCGCGTTGCGTTCGAGGATTTCGTGTTTATCGAGAAAAGCCATCTTTCAAGCCCTCCTTACTCGGCCGGTGCGAGTGCGGGTTCGGCGCCCGGGATCGGGGCCTCTTCGCGTTCGCGGCCGATGATTGTCATGTAGATGTTGAAGGCCATGATGATGGCGCCGGTCAGGTACATCAGGCCGCCGACGGCGCGCAGGATGTAGTAGGGCTTCATCGCGGCAACCGATTCAGCGAAGGAGTAAACCAGGAAGCCCTGATCGTTGTACTCGCGCCACATCAGGCCCTGCTGGATACCGGCGACCCACATGACGGCGGCGTAGAGCACGATGCCGAGGGTGGCGAGCCAGAAGTGCCAGTTGACCAGCCGGAGCGAATAGAGCCGGTTCCGGTTCCACAGCTTCGGAGCGAGATAGTAGACCGCGCCGAAGGAGATCATGCCGACCCAGCCCAGAGCGCCGGAGTGGACGTGACCGATGGTCCAGTCGGTATAGTGGCTGAGCGAGTTGACCGCCTTGATGGACATCATCGGGCCTTCGAAGGTCGACATGCCGTAGAAGGCCACCGCAATCACCATCATGCGGATGATCGGATCGGTACGGATCTTGTCCCATGCGCCCGAGAGCGTCATCAGACCGTTGATCATGCCGCCCCAGGAAGGCATCCACAGCATGATGGAGAAGACCATGCCGAGTGTCTGCGCCCAGTCGGGCAGAGCGGTGTAGTGCAGGTGGTGCGGACCGGCCCAGATGTACAGGAAGATCAGCGCCCAGAAGTGGATGATCGACAGGCGGTAGGAGTAGACCGGACGGCCGGCCTGCTTGGGGATGAAGTAATACATCATGCCCAGGAAGCCTGCGGTCAGGAAGAAGCCCACGGCGTTGTGACCGTACCACCACTGCGTCAGCGCGTCCTGAACGCCGGAGAAGGCCGAATAGCTCTTCACGCCGAGGAACGAGACCGGTATCGCCAGATTGTTGACGACGTGCAGCATCGCAATGGTGATGATGAAGGAGAGGTAGAACCAGTTGGCCACATAGATGTGGCTTTCCTTGCGTGTCAGCAGCGTGCCCATGAAGACGACCAGATAGGCCACCCAGACAATGGTCAGCCACAGGTCGACATACCATTCCGGCTCCGCATATTCGCGGCCCTGGGTGATGCCCAGCAGGTAGCCGGTCGCGGCCATCACGATGAACAGCTGATACCCCCAGAAGACGAACCAGGCGAGATTGCCGCCGAAGAGGCGTGCACGCGTGGTGCGCTGGACCACATAAAACGACGTCGCCAGAAGCGCGTTGCCACCGAAAGCGAAAATCACCGCCGATGTGTGGAGCGGACGGGTCCGGCCGAAGTTAAGGAACGGCTCGATATTGAGGTCCGGAAAGGCGAGTTGGAGCGCGACGAAGACACCGGCGGTAAAGCCGATGACCCCCCAGAACACGGTTGCGATCACCCCGTACCGGACGACACCGTCCAGATAGCCCGACGTGTCGACAGGCTCCGGATTGAATTTGATATTGCGCAGCAAGATGACGGTCGCGATGAGCAGGACGACACAGACGATACCCATATGGGCAGCGAACAGCGAATCCTGCGCAAAGGCCGCCCCGAGCAACGCCAGGAAGGCGGCTAAGCCGACGGCGATAGTTTCGAAAGCGTACTTCATTTTTGGAATCCCCCGAGGGTCTCAGATTAGTTCCGGCCAGATGCGGGCCCCCAGCCGATGGGTAGCGCATCTGATCCGGGCCGATAATCAGATCGCAAAGCGCGGTCACATTTACCTTGATCCAGGTCAAGGCTGATTTCTCCGGACCACATCATTCTCGTCGCCATACGTGGAACAGATCTCGGCAATGGAGACGGTAGGGTGCACATCAATCCGAATAGCGGCCTGTCTGAGGGCGAAATGCCCGTGGCAGACCTCCTTACAACGTTCTTCAAGGCGAAAACCGACCAGCTGGCCCTATGTGATCAGTTGGAGGAGATAGCCGACTCGTTACCCGATCGTGTGAACAGGCAAAAGTGCCTTTATGCCGCAGCCGCCCTCGCCCCGATGATCCGCAAGGTTCACCAGTTCGAGGAAGAGCTCCTGTTTCCCAAGCTCGCCGTACTGATGATCGGCGAACCGACAAGCGCAAAAACGCTGGAGCGCCTGCGTTTTGAACATTGCGAGGACGAATGCTTCGCAGAAGAACTAAGCGAGGCGCTTCTCGATCTCGGCCGTGGCCGGGAGGACATAAATGTTGAAGCCACCGCCTACATGCTGCGTGGGTTTTTCGAGGCTGTTCGTCGGCACATTGCGGCCGAGCAGGAAATCGTTCAGCGTTACACCCATTGATCATTCGCTGATTCTAGACCATTCCCTCCCAAGCCGAATCTCCATAAACTCATCCGCAGGAATTGGTGCGCAGATCCGCGTCAACCCGCCGGGAAAATATTGTGGATTTTTTTCGCCCGGCTGTGGGAATCTTGGATCACGGTAAGATCTCCGATTTTGCCCGCCTCCGCGCGCCGCACTCGTACTATGCCGTGCCAGCATCCAAGCCAGACTGATGTTCAGCCGGTCCGCAAGATATTCAGGAAGCAAGTCATCCATGTCCGATCCAGCCCGCAAACTTGAGAGCCTCCCCGGCAATCAGGAAAAAGCGCAGCATTTCCGCGAAGCTCCGGCCAATATCGAGGCCGAGCAGGCTCTTCTGGGCGCGATTCTGGTCAACAACGACGCTTTCTACCGTGTCTCGGACTTCTTGAAGCCCGGCCACTTCATGGAATCCGTCCACCGGAAGATCTTCGAAGTCGCCGGCGACATCATCCGAATGGGCAAGACCGCGAACCCGGTCACGATCAAGACCTTTCTGCCCGCCGACGGCAAGATCGGCGATCTGACGATGTCGCAGTATCTCGCGCGCCTCGCGGCTGAAGCCGTTACCATCATCAATACCGAGGACTACGGTCGCGCGATCTACGATCTGGCGCTGCGCCGTTCGCTGATTGGTATCGGCGAGGACATGGTCAACATCGCCTTTGACGCTCCGCTCGACATGCCGCCCCAGACCCAGATCGAGGATGCAGAACGCCGGCTCTTCGAACTTGCCGAAACCGGCCGCTACGACGGTGGCTTCCAGAGCTTCAACGATGCCGTTTCGCTTGCCGTCGATATGGCGGGTGCCGCCTACCAGCGCGACGGAAGCCTGTCGGGCATTTCCACCGGCATCCATTCGCTCGACGCACGCATGGGCGGCCTGCAGCCCTCCGACTTGATCATCCTTGCCGGACGTCCGGGCATGGGCAAGACGTCGCTGGTGACCAACATCGCCTTCAACGTCGCCGCCGCCTACGAACCCGAAGTTCAGGCAGACGGTTCGATGAAAGCCAAGAACGGCGGTGTCGTCGGCTTCTACTCGCTCGAAATGTCCTCGGAACAGCTCGCAACCCGTATCATTTCCGAGCAGACGGAAATCAGCTCGTCGAAGATCCGCCGCGGTGAGATTTCGGAAGCCGATTTCGAGAAGCTGGTCGCCTGCTCCCAGATGATGCAGAAGATCCCGCTCTTCATCGACCAGACAGGTGGTATCTCCATCGCCCAGCTGTCCGCCCGCGCCCGTCGCCTCAAGCGCCAGCGCGGCCTCGACCTCCTCATCATCGACTACGTTCAGCTGATGACCGGCTCGAAGAAGTCGAGCGACAACCGCGTGCAGGAAATCACCGAGATCACCACCGGCCTCAAGGCACTCGGCAAGGAACTCGGCGTGCCGATCATCGCGCTGTCCCAGCTCTCCCGTCAGGTGGAAAGCCGCGAAGACAAGCGTCCGCAGCTCTCCGACCTTCGCGAATCGGGTTCGATCGAGCAGGACGCCGACGTGGTGCTCTTCGTCTATCGTGACGAGTATTATGTGAAGAACGCCGAGCCGCGCCGTACCTCCGAGGAAATCGCCGCGGATATCAAGACCCCTGAATACCTCGCCTGGGAAGAAAAGATGAGCAAGGCCCGCGGGACGGCGGACGTGATCATCGCCAAGCAGCGTCACGGACCGACCGGAACGGTACCGCTGGCCTTCGCCGCCGAGTTCACGCGCTTCTCCGATCTTGCGGATTCGTCCTACGCGCAATTTGCCCACGAGTGATCCTGCGGATCGGCCCTCTCCGATCACTGGCGTCCTACATTAGGAAAGCGCAGGCCTACGATTTAGGCATTCAGCCTCGCTGACGGCAGAATCCAACTGCCGTGAGCGTCAGCCTCCTGCACCTTGTGCGTCAAACGTGCATGGCATGGGATTTGCACGGACTTTCGCGATTGTGAAAGGAGCACCTCCCATGAAACGCAGATCCCTCTTCAGCCTCGCTCTCGCCCTTGCCACCGGCCTCTCGCTCTCGATGGCTGGGACACCAGAGGCACGTGCGAATGGCCTTGAAACCGTCATGTCCAGCGGCACGCTGCGCGTCGCCGTCCCACAGGACTTTCCGCCCTTCGGCTCGGTCGGGTCCGACATGGCGCCACAGGGTTACGACATCGACATGGCGAAACTCATTGCCGAGAAACTCGGCGTGAAAGCCGAGATCGTGCCGGTCACGAGCGCCAACCGCATTCCCTATCTCCAGACCAACAAGGTCGATCTCGTCATTTCGTCGCTCGGCAAAAACCCCGAACGCGACGCGGTGATTGATTTCTCGGAACCCTATGCGCCGTTCTACAACGGCGTCTTCGCGCCCGCAGATATTGAAATTTCGGGTGCCGAAGATCTTTCGGGCAAGACGATCGGCGTCACCCGCGGCTCGATCGAGGACCTGGAACTGACCAAGATCGCGCCAGAAGATGCCACCCTGAAGCGCTACGAGGACAATAACGGCACCATTTCGGCCTTCCTCTCCGGCCAGGTCGATGCCGTTGCCACCGGCAATGTTGTCGCGGCCGCCATCATCGAGAAGAACCCGCCCAAGCGCCCGGAGCCGAAGTTCCTCATCAAGAACTCGCCCTGCTATGTCGGCATGAACGAGAACGAGCCGGAGTTGATGGCCAAAGTCAACGAAATCATCGCCGAAGCGAAGTCGGACGGCTCGCTCAACGCGATTTCGGAAAAGTGGCTCGGCATTCCGCTGCCCGAAGATCTCTGATCCGGTTTTCTCCGGAAGGCTGGCCCCGCGGCCGGCCTTCCCCACCTTGATTCGGACATGTGCGCGTGAACTACGTTTTCGATTTCGGCTGGCTCGCCCAGTATTATCCGGTCTTCCTCAAGGGCATTGCGATCACCATCGAGCTCACCCTCGTGGGGGGCGTGATCGGCATCGGCTTCGGCATCTTCTGTGCCTGGGTGCGCGCGCTCGGCCCGACATGGATGCGCCCGCCGGTCGCCGTCTATGTCGAACTCATCCGAAATACGCCCTTCATGGTGCAGCTCTTCTTCATCTTTTTCGGACTGCCGGCACTCGGCTTCCGGATGGGAGAATTGCAGGCCGCCAACCTCGCCATGATCATCAATCTCGGCGCCTATAGCTGCGAGATCGTGCGCGCCGGCATCGAAGCCACGCCGAAGGGCCAGTTCGAGGCGGGCGCCGCACTCGCGTTAAAGCCGCTGCAGGTCTTTCGCCACATCATCATACGCCCGGCCCTCCAGCGCATCTGGCCGGCGTTATCCTCGCAAGTCGTCATCGTCATGTTGGGTTCTGCCGTCGTCTCGCAGATCGCGGCGGAAGACGTCACCTTCGCAGCAAACTTCATCCAGTCGCGCACCTTCCGCGCCTTCGAGTCCTATTTCGTCTCGACGGCGATCTACCTCGCCTTGTCCATACTTCTGCGCAAGGGACTCGACTATCTGGGCTTTTTCCTGTTCCCGGCTACACGCGTGGAGAGCCACTGATGACCGATTTCTCCACTTGGGACATCCTCCGGAACCTGCTGCTGGCCGCCCGCTGGACGCTCATACTCTCGCTCGTCGCCTTCATTGGCGGCGGTGTCGTCGCTCTCCTGATCCTCTTCATGCGGATTTCACGCAATCGCGTCGCAAAGCTATTCGCCCGCTATTACGTCGAGCTCTTCCAGGGCACACCGCTCCTCATGCAGCTTTTTCTCGCCTTTTTCGGGATCGGCTTGTTCGGGATCGACGTCCCCGCCTGGCTTGCCGCGGGTGTGGCGTTGACCCTCTGGACGGCAGCCTTCCTCGCGGAAATCTGGCGCGGCTGTGTCGAATCAATCCCGAAAGGACAGTGGGAAGGTGCCCGCTCCCTGGCCCTCAACTATGTCCAGCAGATGCGGCTCATCATCCTGCCGCAGGCAATGCGTGTCGCAGTTCCGCCAACCGCCGGCTTCTCCGTGCAGGTGGTCAAGGGCACCGCGCTCACCTCCATCATCGGCTTCGTGGAACTGACAAAGGCTGGCACCATCGTGACAAACGCCACCTTCCAGCCCTTCACGGTCTACGGCCTCGTCGCTCTCCTCTATTTCGCCATCTGCTTCCCGCTTTCGAAATATTCCAAGCACCTCGAGCGCAAGATGGCTGCGGCTTATTCACACGGTCGTTGAAACCGACTTGAAGTTCGTTGCCCGCCTCTGCCTCACCTAGTATGGAAAGCGCATGACGAGCATGACTTCCAAGACCGGCGATCTCGCCGACGACGCTGCGGCAACCGCCCGCCTGACAATCGATCTGGGCGCAATCGCCGATAACTGGCGGACGATGCGCGACCTTTCCGGCGAAGCCACATGCGGCGCTGCGGTCAAGGGCAACGCCTATGGCACCGGGATGGCCGAAGCAGCCCCCGTTCTTGCGAAGGCCGGCTGCCAACACTTTTTCGTCGCCGATGCCAATGAGGGCGCTGCGCTCAGAAAGCTTCTGCCGGACGCGGAAATCTTCATTCTCTCGGGCGCCTTCGATGCGGCGATCCCGGTGATTCTCGACAACAATCTCACCCCGGTGCTGAACTCGCTCGACCAGATCGCGGTATGGCGGAAGGCCGGAAACGACCGTCCGGCAGCACTGCACATCGACACGGGCATGAATCGCCTTGGCATCACACCGGCTGAAGCCTTTGAAATCGCTGAGGCTCGCGCATTCAGGCCGACGCTCATCATGAGCCATTTTGCCTGCGCCGACAGCCCCGACCACCCGCTGAACGCGAAACAGATCGAGCGCTTCACCGAGGTCCGTACCCACTTCCCGGAAGCGCGCGCCAGTCTCGCCAACTCAGCCGGCATCCACATGGGCGAGGACACGCACTTCGATGTTACCCGCCCCGGCATCGCGCTGTATGGCGGCGAATGCGTCAACGACGTGAAGAACCCGATGCGCGCTGTCGCCAAAGCCGAGGCGCGCATACTGACCAACCGCATTGCAAAGGCAGGCGAGACGGTCAGCTATGGCGGGACCGTCACCCTCAAGCGGGATACGCGCATCGCCATTTGCGGCGTCGGCTATGCCGACGGTTTCCACCGTGCGTCTTCGGGCTCGGGTGTTCCGCTGCGCCAAGCGCTTCCGCAAGGTGGCATGGGCGCAGTTGAAGGCCACACCGCTCCCCTCCTCGGCCGCGTGACGATGGACCTCCTCATGTTCGACGTAACCGATCTACCCGAAATACTCGGTGTGCCCGGACAGTGGCTCGAACTCTTCGGTGAGACGATTGCGCTCGACGATGCGGCGCGCGCGGCGGGCACGATCGGCTATGAACTTCTGACCAGCCTCGGCTCCCGCTATGCCCGCCGCTATGCCTGACGGTCGGGCGCTGGGCCCTTCCCGCAACGGAGCGGTCTGAGCATGTACTGGCCGCCACCCGGCATCAAGCGCCACCCAGAACGCCGCTGGAACCGACCCGACCAGATTTTCTTCGGCCACGGCGCCTGTCACATTCTGGCCGGCGCCTATCTCCGTCTCTTTCCGCAGACCAACTTGCAGGCCGAGCGCATCATTCCAGCTGAAGGCTTTGCGGGAGCTCACATATTCCTCACGGACGGCATGCTGGCTTTCGATTTTCACGGCTACAGCCGTCGCGACCGCCTCCTCGCGCATCACGCCAAAGGTTGGGCGCAACGCTATCCCGGGTGGTCGGCCGCCCTTGAGGCAGTCGAATTCGATCTCCTCAATACCCGCGAACTCAACGCCCACAAGATGCTTGGGCCCGACCAGTATTTTGGCGACGCGCTTGCTCGTGCCGACGCCTTTCTGGAGAAACTGGATCATCGTTGCGGTATGCGCCGCGCG
>PAPH01000030.1 GCA_002709005.1 Hyphomicrobiales bacterium
CGGCCATCGGCTCGTGATAGTAGCGGCGCGCGGCGACGAGACCGGCAACCGTATCGGTGCCGAGGAAACTCACCAGATGGGCAACACCTCCCAGCCCCGCCTGTTCAAGCGAGGTGGTGCCGCGCGCGCCGAAATCATGCAGGCGGAAGGGCAGCACCTCGTCGGGCGTGTCGCAGGTGCGGTCGAGCGAGGCGGCGATGATCTGGCGAACACCGTGGGACAAAGTGGCGACAGTCGACGGGTACCAGATGGCCCGCAGGATGGCGGTTTCGAGGAAGGTCGGCAGCCAGAAGAAATCCGGATCCGTGTTGCGGACCTGGACGATCGGCGTGCCGGCGGGAACGATCGAGCCTTCCGGCAGTGCTTCGATCAGAAGCGGCAGCCTGCCGTCATGGCGGTTGACCAGCGTCTCCCAGCCCTCGCGGTTGAACGGCAGGCCGTGTGCGGTGATCAGTTCGTCGGCCTCGTCGACATCGGCCATGGTGACGCGTTTGGAGAAATATTCCTTGAGGAACATCTGCAGGCCGAAGAACAGCACGTTCTCGTAAGCCCCGCCCCGCCGCGCCTCGACATAGGCCGAGATTGCCGCCGTCTCCGGCGGATACTGCAGAAAGTGGGAGTATTTGTAGCTGTCGGAATTGAGAATGAGGTTCATGGGACGCCCGCATGCAAAAAGGTCGGCGTCCTGTTTAGAGGGTGAGGCGAAGGTTGGGAAGGACCGGCGAATGCGAGCGCGACTGCAAAATGGGCCAGATGGAGTCGCTCATCCATCTGGCCCACTGCGGCGTCGTTTCGTTGAATTCCGGTTAAGGACGATCGAGGCTAACCCCGCAGCACGCCGCCGGTCGATTTCTCGACATTGGCGACGACCTTGGCCGAGACTTGTTCGAGTTCTTCCTCGGTCAGGGTCTTGTCGCGCGGCTGGAGCGTCACTTCGATTGCCACCGACTTCTTGCCCTCGCCGAGCGAGGGGCCCTGGAACAGGTCGAAGACGTTGACCGCGGTGATCAGCGTCTTGTCGGCGCCGGTCGCGGCGCGAACGATGTCGCCAGCGGCCACATCGCTGTTCACCACAAAGGCGAAGTCGCGGCGAACCGCCTGGAAGGGCGAGAGTTCGAGAACCGGCTTGGTGCGGGTGGCCTTGGCGCGCGGCTCGGGGATGGCGTCGATATAGACCTCGAAACCGCAGAGCGGGCCGGAGATATCGAGCGTTTCGAGCGCTTTCGGATGGAACTCGCCGAAAGTGCCGAGCACGACCTTGGGGCCGAGCTTGATGACGCCGGAGCGGCCCGGATGGAACCAGTCGGGCGCGCCGCGCTCGATCATCAGCCGGTCGACCGGCGCTCCGCAGGCCTCCAGCACTGCGAAGGCGTCGGCCTTGGCGTCGAAGACGCCGACCGTATGCGCCGCGCCGTCCCAGTGGCGGCCGGACCCTTCGAGCGTGGCGGTGCCGCGGCGGACGCCGCCTGCGACCCGGCGCTGTCCCTTCGGTTCGTCGCTTTCATAGGTCGCGGCTACCTCAAAGACCGCCGCATCGCCGAAACCGCGGTCGGCGTTGCGGCCGGACGCGGCCAGAAGACCCGGCAGCAGCGAGGGCCGCATGTCGGACATGTCGGCCGAGATCGGGTTCGACAACTTGAGCTCCGGCTTGCCGCCGCCGAAGGCCCTGGCGTGATCCTCGGGGATGAACGACCAGGTGACCGCTTCCAGCATGCCGCGTGCGGCGAGCGTACGGCGGGCGAGCCGGGTGCGTATCTGCAGCGTGGTCAGGATCTTGCCGTTGACCGCCGCATGGCTTTCAAGCGGAACCGGATCGATCTCGTTGACGCCGTGGATGCGCATGACCTCCTCGACCAGATCCGCCTTGCCGTCGACATCCGGACGCCAGGAGGGAACAACGAAACGGACGGTGTCGCCATCCGTCGCGCCCTTGGGCTGGAAACCGAGCTTCTTGAGAATGGCAATGCTCTCGTCACGATCCACTTCAAGGCCGGTCAGCCGCTTCGTCTCGGCTAGCGGGAAATCGACTTCCTTGTAGTGGTGACCGGTGTGGCCGACGATCTCCCCCTCGGTGGAGGTCGGCTGTCCGTACCTGATCACCGGCTCGGTGGGCGTGCCGCCGCACAGGTCCATGATCAGGCGGGTGGCAAGTTCGAGGCCGGCACCCATGAATTCGGGATCGACGCCGCGCTCGAAACGGTAGCGGGCATCCGTGACGATGCCGAGATCGCGGCCGGTGCGGGCGACGTTCATCGGGTCCCAGAGTGCGGACTCGACCAGCACATCGGTGGTGGTCTCATCGCAGCCCGAATGCTCGCCGCCCATGATGCCGGCAATGGATTCCACGCCATTGTCATCGGCGATCACGCACATGTCCGGCCCGAGCTTGTATTCGCGGGTGTCGAGCGCCAGCACGGTCTCGCCGTCCTTCGCCCGGCGGACCAGAAGGCCGCCCTTCACCTTGGCCGCATCGAAGACGTGCAGCGGACGGCCGCGGTCGAAGGTGACGTAGTTGGTGATGTCGACCAGCGCGTTTATGGGGCGCAGGCCGGTCGCGATCAGCCGCTTCTGCATCCACATTGGCGACGGGCCATTCTTGACGCCGCGCACGAGGCGGAGCGCGAAGCCGGGGCAGAGATCCTCGGCTTCGATGGTCACGTCGACCGGGCAGGCGCCCTCGCCCGCCACCTGTTCCACCGAACCGTCCTTGAGCGTGCCGAGCCCGGCAGCGGCGAGATCACGGGCGATGCCGTGGATGCTGGTGCAGTCGGGACGGTTGGGCGTGAGGTTGATGTCGATGACCGGATCGTCGAGACCGGCATACGCCGCGTAAGGCGTGCCGACCGGCGCGTCCTCCGGCAGGTCGATGATGCCCTCGTGATTGTCGGAAATCTCGAGCTCGCGCTCCGAGCACATCATGCCGAAGCTTTCGACCCCGCGAATGGCGGCGGAGCCGAGCGTGACGTCGATGCCGGGAACATAGGTGCCGGGTGCTGCGAAGGCGCCAATGAGGCCGGCCCGCGCATTGGGCGCGCCGCAGACCACCTGCACCGGATCGCCGGAGCCGGTGTCGACCTTGAGCACCTTGAGCTTGTCGGCGTTCGGATGCGGTTCGGCCGAGACGATCCTGGCGATGGTGAAAGCCTTGAAGGCCGCCTTGTCATCGACGTCCTCGACCTCGAGGCCGATCATTGTGAGCGTCTCGACGATCTCGTCGAGGGGCGCGTCGGTCTCAAGGTGGTCCTTGAGCCAGGAAAGCGTGAATTTCATCGGTCCGTTCCAGTCATCGTGTCATCAGCGTTCGACCGAGTAGCCGTCATAGCGCGGCAGGTCGTCGGCGATATGCAAAAAGGGCAGGCGGCGCTCTTCGAAAGCGTGCATTTTCGGCGGAAAATCCTCCGGCCGGTCCATGAAACCGAGCGCGAGATAGATTTCGCCCGGAAGCTTCTCGTCGCGATAGCCGATCTGGCTGCCGCAGTGTTCGCAGAAGGAGCGGCTGACGCCACCGGCACCGCGCCAAGTCTTCGGGTCACCGAACCAGGTCAGGTCGTTCTCGCGGAAGCCAACGAAGGCCATGACCGGCGCGCCGGTCTGCTTGCGGCAATCGCGGCAGTGGCAATAGGATTGCCAGATCGGCTCGGCCGACATGTCAGCCGAGATCAAGCCGCAGCGGCAGGAGCCATGGTGTTTCGACGAATGACTTGAAACGCTCATTACACGGCACCAAAAGATGTGGCCCGAGTGGGGCATCGCCCCCCGGCAGTCATCCTCGGGCTTGACCCGAGGATCCAGACTGCTTCGCTCGTGCACTCATTGGAAATTCTCATAAAGATCGTCCCAATTCGGGTTCATGTCTTCGATCAGTTTCAGTTTCCATTTTCGATACCACTGCTTGAGGGTCTTCTCCCGCTGAATGGCATCTCCGATGCGATCGAACTCCTGATACCAGACCAGAAGCCTGCAATCGTATTTCTTTGTGAAGCCGGGCAGCAAACCCTCGCGGTGTTCATATACTCTGCGTTCCAGGTCAGATGTGACGCCTATGTAAAGCGTTCCGTTGCGGCCGGAGGCCATGATGTAGACATATCCCGCCATGGTCGCCTCTGGATCCTCGGGTCAAGCCCGAGGATGACCCAATTAGAGGCTGCACCACAAGTCGGCGATCACCCGCTCAGCCCCGCGAACAGCGTCGGCATGTCGAGGGGGCGGAAGCCGTAGTGGTCGATCCAGCGGACGTCGGCGTCGAAGAAGTCGCGCAGGTCCGGCATGCCGTATTTCAGCATGGCGATGCGGTCGATGCCCATGCCCCAGGCGAAGCCCTGGTAGACGTCGGGATCGAGCCCGCCGGCGCGGAGCACGTTGGGGTGAACCATGCCGCAGCCGAGGATCTCCATCCAGTCCGAGCCCTCGCCGAAGCGCACCTCGCCGGGCTTCGAGCGGTCGCACTGGATGTCAACCTCGAGGCTCGGCTCGGTGAAGGGGAAGAAGGAGGGGCGAAAGCGCATGTTGAGCGACGGCACCTCGAAGAAGGCCTTGCAGAACTCCTGCAGGGTCCACTTCATGTTGGCGACATTGGCTTTCTCGTCGATCACCAGCCCCTCGAGCTGGTGGAACATCGGCGAGTGGGTGGCATCCGAATCCTGCCGGTAGGTCTTGCCCGGAATGACGATGCGGATCGGCGGCTTCTGGCTTTCCATCGTGTGGATCTGCACCGGCGAGGTATGGGTGCGCAAAAGCTTGCGCTTTCCGTCGGCGCCGGCCGGGAAGAAGAAGGTGTCGTGCATCTCGCGGGCCGGATGGCCTTCGGGGAAGTTCAGCGCAGTGAAATTGTAGTAGTCGGTCTCGATGTCCGGCCCCTCGGCGACGGCGAACCCCATGTCGCCGAAAATGGCGGTGATCTCGTCGATGACCTGGCTGATCGGGTGGATACGGCCGCGTTCGGACGGAGAGGTGCGCACCGGAAGCGACACGTCGACGGTCTCGCGGGCGAGACGCGCGGTGATCGCCGCGTCCTTCAGTTCGGCCTTGCGGGCGGCAATCGCGTCCGTGACGCGCGTCTTCATGCCGTTGATCGCCGGGCCGGCCGACTTGCGCTCCTCCGCGCTCATGCCGCCCAGCCCCTTGAGCAGTTCGGAGACCGAGCCCTTCTTGCCGAGCGCCCCGACGCGAACGGCTTCGATCCCCGCCTCGTCGGCCGTGTTTGCGATATCGGCCATGATGGCCTGTTCGAGTTGTTCCAGATCGCTCATGGTTTCTTTCCGGCTTTCTTCATTGTCGAGGCGCCTTGCGGTTCCCGGTGCGCGGGCGCTCCTTCACTGCCCTCGCCAGCACCATCTTGCAAGGCGTTGGACAGAAATCGTGTGGCATAGAGAAGACGTTTGCCGTCCTTACCCAATCCGCGGCGCTCGAAAAAGCCGAGGAGGGGCAGAAGGCGCCTGAACGGCGAGATGAGAGACCCGACGCGCGGCAGCACGGCCGCCGGCGCTTCGGCGCGGTATTCACCAAGCGCCTTTTCCGGCGTATCCGGTTTGGGCGGCCTCATGCAGATCTGCATGAAAAGAAGCCACAGATCGCGAGCCTGGGCGTCCAGGAGCGGCATCCGGGCTTCCGGTTCTTCCTCGAAATCGTAGAAGCCGATCCGTCCGTCCGGCGCCAGGAACATGTCACGTGGATGGGGCCGGCCATGGCAGAGCCCGGCTCTGTGCACCGCGCCGAGCGCACGAGCCACGCGAAGCAGAAGCTCTTCGGCGCGATCTGTCTCTCCTTGCGACTGATAATCGGCCAGGCGGCTGTGAATGTTGGCCCCGGTATCGGAAAAAACCAGCGCAGAATTGCCCTTGAGCACGATACGCGGCACCGGGATGCCGGCGTCAGCGAAAGCGGTCAGCTTGCACACCTCGCGCCGGAGCTGGGCCGAAGGGTCGACGAGAATGGCCGACCGCAGCGCCGGAACGGGGATCAGCGGGGAGAACATCGCATGCATCCGCTGCGGCAGGCGGTACTGGTCGATGCCGAAACGCTTCAGCCAGAAGACGCCGGGTTTGGCATCGTCGGGGGAGTTCGTGTCGATGACCGTTCCGGGGAGAACCACGCGCACGATGCGCTTGCCGTCATCAGCCCTGAGGACCTGGGTCAGCAGGTCCAGCGCATCCGACGCCAGATCGTCCTCGGGAATGTTTGCGGTCTCGTCCATCGTGTCCAATACGAAAAAATCCCGCGCCAGCCATGCCGACGCGGGATCCCGAATAGTCAGAAATTATGCTTCAGGGAAAGCGCCGGCTTATTGAACCGCGCCTTCAAACTCGTTCGGAGTACCGGTTTCCTTGAGGTACTCGAGAGCCTTCTTGGAGGCGGCAACGAGCGCACCGAAGGCTTCCGGCTCATGGATGGCCATGTCGGAGAGAACCTTGCGGTCGATTTCGATGCCGGCCTTGCCCAGACCGTCGATGAAGCGGCCATAGGTGAGGCCGTGTTCGCGGACGGCAGCGTTGATGCGCTGGATCCAGAGTGCCCGGAAATTCCGCTTGCGCGCCTTGCGGTCGCGATAGGCGTACTGCATCGAGCGGTCGACAGCGGCCTTGGCCGTGCGGATGGTGTTCTTGCGACGTCCGTAGAAGCCCTTGGCTTTCTTGAGGACCTTCTTGTGCTTGGCGTGGGCGGTAACGCCCCGTTTTACGCGTGCCATGTCATGATCTCCTTAGATTGGGTCCGGTTCTCAAAGTCCGTTCGGAAGGAACTTCTTGACGATCATGGCATCCGGCTCCGAGAGAACCATGGTGCCGCGGGCGTCGCGGATGAACTTGTTGGACCGTTTGATCATGCCGTGGCGCTTGCCGGCCTGAGCCGACTTGACCTTGCCGGTCGCGGTGATCTTGAACCGCTTCTTGGCAGACGATTTCGTCTTCATCTTGGGCATTTCGCTACTCCTTGCAGGCTTTTGCCGTCACCGCGCGGGCGGAAACAGCGGCCTTGTTGTTCGATTGAGACGGCTGAAGTGACCGTCAAGCGTTTAGAACCGCCTCGGCATGCCCTGCCGGACGGTTCGGACGCGGCCTTATAATGTGAAGGCGCATGAGATGCAAGGCCTGCGCAATACGCCCGCCTCGCGCCTCAGTAGGGCTGGAAGAAGACCGGAAGCAAGCCGTGTTCCTGAAAGACCTCGATGAGCTCGAGGACAGGAAAGGCCAGAAAGAAGAAAGCACCGTCGATAAGCGTCGAATGCAGCTTCCGCGGCAGGATCTGCAGGGTTTCCGGTTCGACATAGAGCGAGAGCTTGGGAAAGAACATCGGCACCCGCTTCTCGTATTCCTCATAAGCGGGACCGAATTCTGCACGCAGGAAGTCCGCCTCCTGCCTGGCGGTCAGCAGAAGGATGAAGGCGGTAATGACACCTGCAAGTGCGCCGACGATCAGGCTTCCCGCCTGCATGCCGACGCCGAAGGCGCCGATGGTGGAGAACACGTAGAGCGGATTGCGGGTCACCGAATAGGGGCCGTCCTGGACGAGCTGGATCGACTTTCGTCCGCCGACATAAAGTGTCGCCCAAAGCCTGCCGGTGACCGCGATGCCCACGAGCCCGATGCCGAAGAGTTCGATGGCATCCTCGATGCCGATGCCGAAGGGCGCGATCTCCTCCCAACCCGATTGCACGAAGAGCAGCATCGAGCCAAGCGCGACCGCGATTACCCAGAATCCGAAAATGCGGATCCGCTGCACGTGACCCAGACTGATTCTTGCTGCCGGCATCGTACCCCCTGCCCCGTTTTATCGAGAAGACACAAAAAAAGACCGCGGCGTGCCGCGGTCCTTTCAGAAGTGATAAAATACGGCCATTTCAGGGAAACGGCCGGAGAAAACTCATCAGCGCGGCGCCAGGACCATCATCATCTGGCGGCCTTCCAGCTTGGGCTCGGCCTCCACCTTCGCAATTTCCTCGGTATCGCCCTTCACCTTCTGGAGAAGCTGCATGCCGAGTTCCTGGTGGGCCATTTCGCGGCCGCGGAAGCGAAGGGTCACCTTCACCTTGTCGCCACCGTCGAAGAAGCGCCGCATCGCCTTCATCTTCACCTCGTAATCGTGGGTGTCGATGTTCGGCCGCATCTTGATTTCCTTGACCTCGACGGTCTTCTGCTTCTTGCGGGCCTCGGACGCCTTTTTCTGCGACTGGTATTTCAGCTTGCCGAGATCGACGAGCTTGCATACCGGCACATCCCCGTTGGAATTGATTTCGACGAGATCTAGGCCTGCCTCTTCGGCAAGGTCCAGCGCTTCGGATGTCGGAATGACACCGCGGTTCTGGCCTTCGGCGTCGATAAGCTGAACCTGCGGGGCACGAATATCTCTGTTGGCGCGCGGCCCGTCATTCGTGGTAGGGGGCGCTCTGAAAGGTCTGCGAATGGCTCTGGTCTCCTGGACTGTTGATCGGACGAGCTTTTGACAGCGGACAGCCCCATTTCGGGCCGCCGACTGCCATGTCTACAAGACAACGCCGGTGTCAATAGCATGGTTGCAGGGAAAAATCACCTGCCCCCCGGATCGGGGATCCAAGAACACGGATCAAGCCCGCGATCGGCAATACGGCGCGCCCCGCGCCGGCTTTCTCGTACGAGGAAGAGACAAGGGCTCGTATGACGAAGAGATAGGGAGTGAAGACGACGATGACAATGAGCGAACTCCGCGAGGAACGCATCTCGGTCGGCGAGGGACATGACGCCCGGGACATTGCCGCGCTGATCCGCCCCGCCCGCACGGTGGGCCGGCCCGGCACCGTATGGCTCGGCGGCTACCGCTCCGACATGGCCGGCAGCAAGGCCGAAGCAATCTGCGCACATCAGGCGTCGCTGGGTGCGGGAAGCGTGCGTTTCGACTATTCGGGCCACGGCGTTTCGGGCGGCGAGTTTACCGACGGAACGATTTCCCGATGGCTTGAGGAAAGTCTCGCGGTGTTCGACCGCTTCGCCGACGGGCCGCAGATCCTTGTCGGCTCCTCCATGGGCGGCTGGATCGCGCTGAGGATGGCGCAGGAGCTCAAGGCCCGCGGACAGGACGACCGGATCGCCGGCATCGTGCTGATCGCGCCGGCACCCGATTTTACCGCCGAGCTGATGGAACCGGAACTGACGGACGAGCAGCGTCGCGCGCTCGACACCCAGGGTTATTTCGAGGAGCCGACGCCTTACGGTCCCGACCCCAACGTCTATACGAAGGCGCTGTTCGACGACGGGCGCGAGAACCGGGTGCTCGACGGCGTCATCGACCTCAACGCTCCCGTGACGATCATCCAGGGTATGGAAGATCCCGACGTGCCCTGGAAGCATGCGCTCAGGCTCGTTGAGCACCTGCCCTCGACCAATGTGGACGTGCAACTGATTCGTGACGGCGACCACCGGCTTTCGCGTCCGGAGGACATTGCCCGAATCCTCGCGGCGATAGACAGGGTTGCCGAAGCGGCCTGATGGCCGGATTTTACGGGTATTCACTTATATCGGTGTGACTTATTTCCCGCACTGCGGCGTGGCCGGTAACCATACCGCCAGTCAAACCCGGTCCTGGAATTGACAGTTCAGCGTTTCCGAATTTACCTTTCCTTAACTATCGGGGACAGGCAGGACGGGGACATCGCATATGGTCAGCCTCCACAGGACGATGGTACTTGCCGTCGGCATGCTCGCGGCAGCCGCCGCCAGCCAGGCCTCCTCGGCGCCTGCCTCCTCTGAGGTCGTCCCGGCGCGAACCATCGCGATGAAGACCGGCCGCATCACATCCCAGCCCATCGGGCACTACGATTTCTGCAAGTCCTATCGCGACGAATGCGGCCCGGTTTCCCGACCGGCCGCGGCACCCCGGGTGACAGATTACGGCTGGAAGGTCGTTCACGAAGTCAACGAGGCGGTCAACTTCTCGATCATGCCGAAAACCGACATGGAGATTTACGGCGACGAGGAAGTATGGGCCTATCCGGATGTCGCCGGCGATTGCGAAGATTATGCGCTCTTGAAGCGTCACATGCTGATGGAACGCGGTTTTTCGGCGGCCGATCTGCTGATCACCGTCGTGCGCAAACCAGATGGCGAGGGCCATGCGGTGCTCACGCTGAGGACCGCCGACGGCGATTACGTGCTCGACAATCTCGAGGACCAGGTCGTGGCCTGGACCGAGACGCCCTACCGTTTCCTCAAGCGTCAGTCCTCTGAGAATTCCGGCCGCTGGGTGACGATCGAGAACGGCTCCGATCTGCTCGTGGGTTCGGTTCGCTAAGGGTTCACCTCGAAAGCAATTCCTTCATCCGCCCGCGAGACGGGGCTCAGGCGCTGCCGATCAGCATGCCGGCGGCAAAGACCAGCGCACCGCCGAGCACGACCTGGATGATGGCCCGGCTCCAGGGTGTTTCCATCCAGTGGTTCTGGATCCAGGCGATCGCCCACAATTCCACGAAGACGACGGCGACGGCGACGGTGGTCGCTGTACCGAAATGCGGAATGAGATAGGGCAGCGCATGACCCAGACCGCCCAGCGTGGTCATGATGCCCGAAGCCAGGCCGCGCCTGATCGGCGAGCCGCGCCCCGAAAGCACGCCGTCGTCATGGGCGGCTTCGGTAAAGCCCATGGAAATCCCCGCACCGACCGAGGCGGAAAGGCCGACGATGAAAGTGGTCGCCGTATTCTGGGTGGCGAAGGCGGTCGCAAAAATCGGCGCCAGGGTGGAGACCGATCCGTCCATCAGCCCCGCAAGGCCCGGCTGCACATAGGTGAGAATGAAGCGCTTGCGTTCGGTGGATTCCTCCTCCTCGGCGATATCTTCTGGCGCATGTTTCTCGGTCAGCCGGCGGGCGAGCGATTCATGCGCCTTTTCCTGGACTGCCAGGTCGCCGAGCAGTTTGCGGATATCGGCATCGCCGGTGCGCTGAGCGGCGGCGAGATAGAACTGGTGGGCCTGATGCTCCATGTTCTCGGCTTCGGCGCGGATGCGCACGAGCGGCAGGTTCTTCGCCAGCCAGTCCGGCTTGCGGTCAAAATAGCCGCGCACATGCTCGCGCCGGACAAGCGGTATGCGATCGCCGAATTTCGTCCGGTGCAGTTCGATCAGTTGCGCGCGGTGGGTATTTTCCTCCGCGGCCATCTCCTCGAAAACCCTGGCCGAATGCGGATAGTCGTCGCGCAGCATGTCGGCGTAGGCGAGATAGATGCGGGAATCGTCCTCTTCCGACGAGATGGCAAGCGCCAGAACCTCCTGCTCGCTGAGAGCGGAAAAGGGACGTTTGCCGAAACCGAACACGCGCGTGAACATCGCCATACCTCTTTAGAATTATTCTAAAGTAGCTTCGGAGACTGCGCCGGTCAAGATGCCCTGCGCTGTCCTGACAACTTGAAACCGCGCGGCATGGCTGCGATGAGAGTGGCATGACTGACGAGATCAAATCCGGCGGAGGGACCGTACTGGACTGGATCGGGCGCAGGCTGGCGGGCTGGCTCGAGGAGGAGACCTCCGGCTACCAGCCCTACACGCCGTCCGACCCGGACACGTTGCGGCGCACCCTGCGCGAGGGCGACGTTCTGCTGGTAGAGGGCAATCGGCGGATTTCGAAGACGATCAAGTATCTCACGCAATCCACCTTTTCCCACGCCGCTCTCTATGTCGGGGACGCACTCGACGAGGAAGGCGACGACCGCAACGACCGGCCGCGCCTCATCGAGGTCAATCTCGGCGAGGGCTGCGTGGCGGTGCCGCTGTCGAAATACGAGACCTACAACACCCGTATCTGCCGGCCCGTCGGGCTGACGCCGGAGGACCGCGACAGGGTGGTCGCTTTCATGACCGGCAAGCTGGGGCTGAAATACGACCTCAAGAACATTCTCGACCTGATCCGCTATACCTGGTCCGCGCCCCCGGTTCCGGTTGCGTGGCGGCGGCGGATGCTGGCGCTGGGGTCGGGTGACCCGACCCGGGCCATCTGTTCGTCGCTGATCGCCCAGGCCTTTCAGGGCGTCGGATATCCGATCCTGCCCGAAATCACCCGGGCGCCGGGGCGGGCGGCTGCGAAATCCGACTATTCGCGACGCGAGATCATGCATATCCGGCACCACTCGCTTTACACGCCGCGCGATTTCGACCTTTCTCCCTATTTCCGCATCGTCAAGCCGACGATCGAATTCGGTTTCGACTACAAGGCGATCGAATGGGGGCCGGCAATGGACGCACCTCCCTCCGAAGACGCGGGAATTGACAACCCCTCGCCAGCGGGCGCATCACAAGTGCGGGGCGACGGAGTCACGGAATGAGCGACCAGACACGCGGCGGGCAGAGCGACGGCGGTGAGACGAGCGACCGGTCGGTACGCGACCGGGCTTTTCATCCCAAGCTGATCACCACACTGAACGAGTACAACCTTCCGACGTTCGGTGCCGACCTGATGGCCGGACTGACGGTGGCGATGGTGGCGCTGCCGCTCGCCATGGCGATCGCCATCGCCTCGGGAGCGCAGCCCGGCGCGGGTATCGTGACCTCCATCGTGGCGGGACTGGTAATCTCGGCCTTCGGCGGCTCGCGAATCCAGATCGGCGGACCGACGGGCGCCTTCATTGTCGTCGTCTACGACGTGATCGCCCGGCACGGTTATGACGGGTTGCTGGTGGCGACGCTGATGGCGGGTGTCATTCTCATCATCGCTGGGTTTCTCAAGGCCGGACGGCTGATCCGCCACGTGCCCGAGCCGGTGATCAACGGCTTCACCATCGGTATCGCCGTGATCATCGCGACCAGCCAGATCGCCGATTTCTTCGGCGTTCGCGCCGGCAGCCTGCCGGCGGACTTCATTCCGAAACTCGCAGCCCTCTGGGAGGCGCACGGAACGTGGTCCGGGGCGAGCACGGTGATCGCGCTGGTGACACTCTTGCTGATCGTGGCGTTCCGCAAGGCCGCGCCGAAGCTGCCGGGTCTTCTGCTCGCCGTTGCGCTGACCTCCGCGGCAGTGCCGCTTTTCGGGCTCGAGGTCGATACGATCGCCAGCCGCTTCGGCGCGATGGGCTCGTCGCTGCCTATGCCGAGCCTGCCGTCGGTCGATCTCGAAACCATCAAGACCTTGCTGCCCTCGTCGATCATCATCGCTTTCCTCGCGGGCATCGAATCCCTTCTGTCGGCGCTGGTGGCGGACCGGATGGCGGGCACCGCGCACCGCTCCAATACGGAGATCACCGCGCAGGGGCTCGCCAACTGCGTTTCGGCGCTGTTCGGCGGCCTGCCGGCCACGGGCGCCATCGCCCGGACGGCGACCAACATCCGGGCGGGTGCCAAGACGCCGGTTTCCGGCATCGCCCATTCGCTCTTCATGCTCGCCTTCATGATGCTGGCAGCTCCGCTCGCCGGCATGCTGGCCCTGCCGGCGCTGTCGGCGGTGCTCGTCCTGACCGCCTGGAACATGGCGGAGCCGCAGCACCTGCGCGACCGGCTGCGCGGAGACCGGGCCGACATCTTTCTTCTGCTGATGACGCTTCTTTTAACGGTGCTTGCCGACCTGACGATCGCCATCGGCGCCGGGGTGACCGTCGGCCTCATGCTCCGGTTGCGGCGGCGCAAGACTCCCGAACCGGACTGGAAGGTGCCGGACAGGTAGAGCCGCTCTTCGCAGGCCGGCTTGCGCGAATGGAAGATTGCCCTTATTCCGGCCCGGAAAATGCATCAGATCCGTCAGATATGATTTCCATGGGCGCGGACAAACCCTGTGCCCGTTCCTGGAGCCAGAGGGGCGTGTTGCGGACCTACGTGATCAATCTCGACCGGGCGCCGGACCGGCTCGCCTATATGGATGCCCAGTTGCGCGAACTGGGGATCGGCTATGAACGTTTTCAGGCCGTTGACCGTTACGAGATCGACGCCTCGGTACCGGAATTCGACGCCTCGGGTTATGCCCGGCTTCACGGCCGGCGTTTCCATTCGGGTGAGGTCGCCTGCTATCTGAGCCATGTCGGCGTACTGCGGGCGTTTCTCCGGACCGATGCGAGCCATGCGCTGATCCTCGAGGACGACGCACGCCTTTCCCCCGATCTCATGACCATTCTCGAGGCCGCGATGGCGCGCACGGAAGAATGGGATATCCTGCGGCTCTCGTCCGTCAATACCGGCCTGCGCATTCCCTATTCGCCGCTGACCGGCGACTATCGGTTCGCCATCGCGCTGACGCGCGAAAAGGGTGCTGCTGGTTATGTGGTCAATCGCGCCTGCGCCGAAAGCTTTCTCGATAACCTGCTGCCGATGCGGCTTGCCTGGGACATCGCCTTCGATATGGAATTCCTCCACGGGTTGAAGAGCGTTTTCGTCGAACCGCTGCCGGTCGGCCAGAAAAGCAATTTCGCCACCCAGGTGCAGACGGAGGTGAAGGTGTCGAAGCTGCCGCGGACGCGCTATCTCACCGTCTTCCCCTATCGCGCCGGCATCGAGACACGGCGCTTTCTCTATCGCGGAATGCGGCTCCTCAAAGGGATGATCCAAGTACGGAGCGACCGGCGCGGCGAAAGCATGGCGCGATGAGTTTCAGTCCCGGCGCCGCATTCAGGAAATATCTGCTGATCCGCCGCCGGGCCGACCCCTGGCTCTTCAGCTTCGCCGTGGCGGCCACGATGATCTCCGACATTATCTCGGTGTCTTTGTTCGCCTATTTCGCCGGTACGGGGATCTATCTCGCGATTTTCCGTCCGAAGACGCTGCGGATCATCGACCCGCGCTACGGTTTCGCCGCGCTGGCCTTCGCCGCCGGCACGCTGGCGATCCATCTCGTCAACGGCAGCCTGCCCGAAGACGGACGGTATGCGACCTATCCGCTCTATCCCGCGCTGATGCTGCCGGTGCTCGCCGGAACGACCCTGATCCGCGATCCGCTGCGTCAGTTCGTGGTCGGGGCGCGGCTGGCGGTGATCCTGCTCGCCCCCTGGGCGGCAATCTCCGTTGCCGCTGGCGCGGAGCGCTACGGCTTCGGTTCGACCGCGTCCAATGCCGCCTTTTCGATCACCTTCCTCGCCATCGTCAGCCGGCTGCGCGTCGAGAACCCACCGCGCTGGCTCGGCAACCGGATGATCTGGTTCTATCTGGCACTGATAGCGGTGCTGGCGACCGGCACGCGCGCCGTTCTTCCTGTGTTTCTGGTCGCGGCGGGATTCGATCTGGTGCGAGGCCTCGGCAAACAAAGCCTCTCCAGGCTGCCCCGCCGCCGGATCGCAGCCACCGCAGCCGTGGCCCTTCTGGCGGTCACCGCCTCGGCATGGCTGCTCGCGCCGGGGATCGAGACGCGGCTTGGCGACACGGCGGGCGAAATCGGCGCCCTTTCACGCGAGCCC
>PAPH01000031.1 GCA_002709005.1 Hyphomicrobiales bacterium
ATCTGAGGGGACAGGAATTATGGAAATCGGACTTTCCCACTATCTCACCGTATCGGCGATCCTGTTCACGCTCGGCGTGTTCGGCATCTTCCTGAACCGCAAGAACGTCATCATCATCCTGATGTCGGTCGAGCTCATCCTGCTCGCCGTCAACATCAACATGGTGGCCTTCTCGATGGAGCTGAACGACCTCGTCGGTCAGGTCTTCGCGCTGTTCATCCTCACGGTGGCGGCCGCGGAAGCGGCCATCGGGCTTGCGATCCTCGTCGTCTTCTATCGCAACCGCGGCTCCATCGCCGTGGAAGACGTCAACATGATGAAGGGCTGAGGCAACAATGTATCACGCAATCGTCTTCCTCCCCCTTCTGGGCGCCCTGATCGCCGGCCTGTTCGGCCGCTCGATCGGTGCCAAGGCGTCGGAATACGTCACCTCGCTCTTTCTGGTGGTGGCTGCGGTCCTCTCCTGGATCGCCTTCTTCACCGTCGCGCTCGGCGAGGGCGAGACGCTGCGCATTCCGGTGCTCGAATGGGTCAAGTCCGGCGGGCTCGACATCCAGTGGGCCTTCCGCATCGATACGCTGACCGCCGTCATGCTGGTCGTCGTCAACACCGTGTCGTCGCTCGTGCACATCTACTCGATCGGCTACATGCATCACGATCCGCACCGGCCGCGCTTCTTTGCCTATCTCTCGCTCTTCACCTTCGCGATGCTGATGCTGGTGACGTCCGACAACCTGTTGCAGATGTTCTTCGGCTGGGAAGGCGTGGGACTGGCGTCCTATCTGCTGATCGGCTTCTGGTACAAGAAACCGTCCGCCTCTGCAGCGGCGATGAAGGCCTTCATCGTCAACCGCGTCGGCGACTTCGGCTTCGCGCTCGGCATCTTCTGCATCTTCGTTCTTTTCGGCTCGATCAGCTTCGACACGATCTTTGCCGGCGCCGCCGACTTCATTCCCCGGGAAGGTGCGGAAGCGGGCGAGGCGATCTTCACGCTTTTCGGCATGTCGCTCGACAAGGCCGACGCGCTGACCTGGACCTGCCTGCTTCTCTTCATGGGCGCGATGGGCAAGTCGGCGCAGGTTCCGCTCCACACTTGGCTGCCGGACGCCATGGAAGGCCCGACGCCTGTCTCGGCACTCATCCACGCCGCCACGATGGTGACGGCAGGCGTCTTCCTGGTGGCCCGCATGTCGCCGGTCTTCGAACTCTCCCATGACGCCTTGATGGTCGTGACGGTCATCGGCGCGATCACCGCCTTTTTCGCCGCCACCGTCGGTCTGGTGCAGAACGACATCAAGCGGGTGATCGCCTATTCGACCTGTTCGCAGCTCGGCTACATGTTCGTCGCACTCGGCATCGGCGCCTACGGCGCGGCGATCTTCCACCTCTTCACGCACGCTTTCTTCAAGGCGCTTCTGTTCCTTGGCGCCGGCTCGGTGATCCACTCGGTCTCCGACGAGCAGGACATGCGCCGCATGGGCGGTCTGAGGAAGCACATCCCGATGACCTACTGGATGATGATCATCGGCACGCTGGCGTTGACTGGCGTCGGTATCCCGTTCACCATCATCGGCACCGCCGGCTTCTTCTCCAAGGATGCGATCATCGAATCGTCCTTCATGGCCCACAGCCCGGTGGCCGGCTTCGCCTTCGTCATGCTGGTGGTCGCGGCCCTCTTCACCAGCTTCTATTCCTGGCGACTGATCTTCATGACCTTTCACGGCAAGCCGCGCGCTTCCGCCGACGTCATGCACCACGTCCATGAATCGCCGCCGGTCATGCTGGTCCCGCTCTACATTCTCGCCGCCGGCGCTCTGTTCGCGGGCCTGATCTTCCACGGCTACTTCTTCGGCGAGGAGTATGTCGAGTTCTGGAAGGGCGCGCTGTTCACGCTGCCGGAAAACGAGCTGGTACACGAATATCACCACGTGCCTTGGCTGGTGGCGCTGCTGCCGTTCCTGGCCATGCTCGTCGGCCTGGTCACCGCCTGGTTCTTCTATATCCGCTCGCCGGAGACCCCGAAGAGCCTGGCGCAGGACCACCGTGGCCTCTACCAGTTCCTGCTCAACAAGTGGTATTTCGACGAAGCCTACGATTTCCTCTTCGTCCGCTCGTCCAAGGCGCTCGGCCGCTTCCTGTGGAAGAAGGGTGACGTCGGTACCATCGACAGCTTCGGCCCCGATGGCATCGCCGCGCGCGTTCAGGATATCACCGGCCGCGTGGTCAAGCTCCAGACCGGCTACCTCTACCATTATGCGTTCGTCATGCTGATCGGCGTCGCAGCCCTTGTCACCTGGATGATGCTCGGGAGTGCATTCTGATGACCGATTGGCCAATCCTTTCCGTCGTTACCTTCATACCGCTGGTCACGGTCCTCTTCGTGCTGCCGATCCGTGACGACACGGAAACCGGTCGCCGCAACATCCGCAACGTCACGCTGCTCGGCACGGTCTTCACCTTCGTGCTGTCGCTGTTCATCTGGGCGGGTTTCGACGCCACGGATCCGGCGTTCCAGATGGTCGAGAACGTCGAGATGGCGGGCTCGGGCTTCTCCTACGCCATGGGCGTCGACGGCATTTCGGTGCTCTTCGTCATTCTCACCACCTTCCTGATGCCGTTCTGCATCCTGGCAAGCTGGAAGTCGGTCGACCACCGGGTGCGCGACTACATGGTCGCCTTCCTGATCCTCGAGACGATGATGATCGGCGTCTTCTGCGCGCTCGACATCGTGCTGTTCTACGTCTTCTTCGAGGCGGGCCTGATCCCGATGTTCATCATCATCGGTGTGTGGGGCGGCAAGCGGCGCGTCTATGCGTCCTTCAAGTTCTTCCTTTACACGCTGCTGGGCTCGGTGCTCATGCTGCTCGCCATCATGGCGATGTACTGGGATGCCGGCACCACCAATATCGCCGAACTGATGCAGCACCAGTTCCCGGCCTCGATGCAGACATGGCTATGGCTCGCCTTCTTCGCCTCTTTCGCGGTGAAGATGCCGATGTGGCCGGTCCACACCTGGCTGCCCGACGCCCACGTCGAGGCGCCGACGGCTGGCTCGGTTATCCTGGCGGGCATTCTGCTCAAGCTCGGCGGCTACGGCTTCCTGCGCTTCTCGCTGCCGATGTTCCCGCTCGCCTCCGCCGATTTCCAGCCATTCGTCTTCACGCTGTCGGTTGTCGCCATCATCTATACCTCGCTGGTGGCGCTGATGCAGGAAGACATCAAGAAGCTGATCGCCTATTCCTCGGTCGCCCATATGGGTTACGTGACCATGGGTATATTCGCCGCCAACGTGCAGGGTGTGCAGGGCGCTATCTTCCAGATGATCTCGCACGGGCTGGTCTCAGGCGCGCTGTTCCTCTGCGTCGGCGTTGTCTATGACCGGCTGCATCCCCGCGAGATCGCGGCCTATGGCGGGCTCGTCAACAACATGCCGAAATACGCGGTCGCCTTCATGGTCTTCACCATGGCCAATGTCGGCCTGCCGGGCACCTCGGGCTTCGTCGGCGAATTCCTGACCCTGATCGGCGCCTTCCGCGCCAATACCTGGGTCGCATTGTTCGCCACCACCGGCGTCATTCTCTCCGCCGCCTACGCGCTCTGGCTCTATCGCCGCGTGATCTTCGGTGCGCTGGAGAAGGAAAACCTCAAGGCCATGCTCGACCTTTCGCGTCGGGAAAAGGCCATCCTCTATCCGCTGATCGCGCTTGTTCTGTTCTTCGGTGTCTATCCGGCTCCGCTTCTCGACGCGACCGCGGCTTCGGTCGATGCGCTGGTCAACCAATATTCCGCCTCGCTCCAGGCTGCTCAGCAGCTGGCGCAGGGCGCGCAGTAAGCGACGGGAACGACGCAAATGACGGCAGAACTTCTCAACACCAGCCTTCAGCTCTCGGTTCCCGAGCTCATCCTCGCGGTCGGCGCAATGGTCCTTCTGATGATCGGCGTCTTTTCCGGCGAGCGCTCGGTGACGATCGTCAGCGGTCTCGCCGTGGCTCTGCTGATCATGTCCGGTCTCTGGCTGGTGCTGTTCACCGGGGAGGGCGCAGCCTATAACGGCGCCTTCCTTTCCGATCCCTTCGCCCGCTTCATGAAGGTTCTGGCACTCATCGGCTCGATCGTCGCCATGGTGATGTCGGTCGGTCATGCCCGCGCGGAACGCATCGACAAGTTCGAATATCCGGTGCTTCTCGTCATCGCCACGCTCGGCATGATGCTGATGATCTCGGCAAACGATATGATCGCGCTCTATCTCGGCCTCGAACTGCAGTCGCTGGCGCTCTATGTGGTGGCCGCGATCAACCGTGACTCGGTGCGTTCGACGGAAGCTGGCCTGAAATATTTCGTTCTCGGCGCGCTGTCGTCCGGCATGCTGCTCTACGGTGCGTCGCTGGTCTACGGCTACACGGGCTACACGGGTTTCGACGAGATCGCGCAGGCCCTCTCCGGCGGCGAGCGTCCGCTCGGACTGGTCTTCGGACTGGTGTTCCTCCTGACCGGCATCGCCTTCAAGATCTCCGCCGTGCCGTTCCACATGTGGACGCCGGACGTCTACGAGGGTGCTCCGACCCCGGTGACCGCCTTCTTCTCGGCCGCGCCCAAGATTGCCGCCATGGCGATCTTTATCCGGCTCGTCAGCTCCGCCTTCGACCCCATCAAGGTCGACTGGCAGCAGATCGTCGTCTTTCTGTCGGTGGCCTCGATGGCGCTCGGCGCCTTCGCCGCGATCGGTCAGCGCAACATCAAGCGCCTGATGGCCTATTCCTCGATCGGTCACATGGGCTATGCGCTCGTCGGTCTCGCCGCTGGCACCCAGGCGGGCGTGCGCGGCGTTATCATCTACATGCTCATCTACATGGTCATGACGCTCGGCACATTTGCCTGCATTCTCGCCATGCGCCGCAAGGAAGAGGGCAATGTCGAGAACATCGACGAACTTGCCGGCCTGTCGAGCACCAACCCGTTCATGGCGACCATGCTGACGATCCTGATGTTCTCGCTGGCGGGCATTCCGCCTCTCGCGGGTTTCTTCGGGAAGTACGTGGTCTTCGCAGCCGCCATCCAGGCCGAACTCTACTGGCTGGCCGTCATCGGCGTGCTCGCCTCCGTGGTCGGCGCCTACTACTATCTGCGCATCATCAAGATCATGTGGTTCGATGATCCCGCGCCGCAGTTCGCGCCGGTCGCCGGTGAGTTGAAGCTGGTCTATGGCCTGTCGGGCCTGTTCATCCTCGCCTATGTGCTGGTCGCAAGCCCGCTCGGCACGGCAGCCGACGTGGCCGCAGGGACGTTCTTCTGACGCTTGTGAGCGGACCTTCCGCCAAGAAAATCGATTTCCGGCATCTCCCCCTGGGGGATGTCGGGTCGACCAATGCCGATCTTCTCGCGCGCGCCCGCGATGGCGAGGAGCCGGGGCTCTGGCTGACCGCCGAGCGGCAACTGACCGGGCGCGGTCGCCGGGGCAGAATCTGGAGCTCCGAGCCAGGCAATCTCTACTCTTCGCTTCTGCTGATCGATCCCGCCGCGCCTCATCTGCTCGGCTCCCTGCCGCTTGCGGTGGCCGTTGCCGTTCACGATGCGATTGCCGCCGTATTGCCGCCCGCGGGTGGGCAACTCGCCATCAAATGGCCCAACGACGTGCTCATCGACGGCGCCAAGACCTCCGGCATTCTGATCGAAAGCGAATTTCTGGCCGATGGACGCCAGGCTGTGGTGATCGGTTGCGGCATCAATGTCGCCCACCACCCGAATGCCGACGGCTATGCGTCGACCTGCCTTCACGAGCGCGGAACGAGCGTCTCCGCGCAGGAACTCTTCGCCCATCTCTTCATGGCCATGGAACGGGCGCTTGACGTCTGGGACAGGGGCAGGGGGATCGCTACCATTCGCGACCAGTGGATCGAGCGCGCCGCGGGTATCGGCGGCCAGATCGTCGTGCGTTTGCCCGACAACGAGATTCGTGGTCTTTTTGCCGGAATAGACGGTGACGGGCGCTTGCTGCTGCCCTTGCCGGACGGCGGACATCGTACATTTGCCGCGGGTGACGTTTTTCTCCCCGCCGCACCGATCGCAGAACAGGACCTGACATGACCGCAGAAAACGACCTCGTATTCATCCCGCTCGGCGGGGTTGGAGAGATCGGCATGAACCTCGCGCTCTACGGCTATGGGCCGCCGGCCAAGCGCGACTACATCATGGTCGATTGCGGGGTGACCTTCCCCGGACCGGAACTGCCGGGCGCCGATCTGGTGCTGCCGGACATTTCCTATGTCCGGAGCCTGGGCAAGGCACTCAAGGCCATCGTCATAACCCATTCCCACGAGGACCACTACGGCGCTCTGGCGCAGCTCTGGCCGCTCCTGAAGGTGCCGGTCTACGGCTCGGCCTTCACCGCCGGCATGCTGGAGGCCAAGCGCGAATACGAAAAGACCCGCGCCGAGGTTCCGGTTACCCTGTTCAAGACCGGTGAAGTGTTCCGCGCCGGTCCGTTCGAGATCGAGCCTGTCGAGGTCAACCATTCCATCCCCGAACCGTTCTCACTGCTGATCAAAACGCCGCTCGGCAATCTGATCCATACCGGCGACTGGAAAATCGACGCCACGCCCTCTCTCGGTCCGCTCACCGATGAAGCGCGCTTCCGCGCCATTGGCGACGAGGGCGTGCTGGCGATGATGTGCGATTCCACCAATGCGATGCGCGAAGGCATTTCACCGTCGGAGAAGGAAGTCTCGCAGGGACTGCGCGAGGTCATCGAGGCGGCGGAGGGCAGGGTGGCGATCACCACCTTCTCGTCCAATGTCGGCCGCATCCGCTCGATCATGGAAGCCGCCCGCGACGCCGGCCGCGAGGTGCTGCTGCTCGGATCGTCTCTGAAGCGCGTCGTCAACGTCGCCGACGATCTCGGCATGATGGAGGGCATGCCGCCCTTTATCGAGGAAGACGAATACGGCTATATCCCGCGCGACAAGATCGTCGTCATTCTCACGGGTTCACAGGGCGAGAACCGTGCCGCGCTCGCCAAGATATCGCGTGACGAGATGCGTCATGTGGCGCTGACGGACGGCGATACGGTCGTCTTCTCCTCGCGCACCATTCCCGGCAACGAGAAGGCCATTCTCGAGATCAAGAATGCGCTGATCGACCGCGGTATCGAGATCATCTCCGATGGCGATGCTCTGGTGCACGTCTCCGGACACCCGCGCCGCAACGAACTGATGAAGATGTACGAGTGGGTGCGGCCCCAGATCCTCGTCCCGGTCCACGGCGAGGCGGCGCACCTGACCGCCCAGGCCGAACTCGCTGCCTCAGCCGGCATCGCCCAGGTGCCGCGCGTGCGCAACGGCTCGATCCTCAGACTCGCGCCGGGACCGGCGGAAGTCATAGGCGAGGCGCCGCACGGACGGACTTACAAGGACGGCGAGCTGATGGGCAGCTTCGACGAAATGGGGATCGGCGACCGGCGCAAGCTGTCCTTCGTCGGCCACGTTTCCGTCAACGTCGTGCTCAACGGCAAGAACGACATTGATCGCGACCCGGAAGTCGTCGCCATCGGATTGCCTGAAAACGACGGCGAGGACGATGCAATGGAAGACATCCTCTATGATGCCGTTCTCGGGGCGGTGGAGAGCATTCCACGCGGCCGCCGCAAAGATCTGGGCAGCCTGCGCGAGGCAATTCGTCGCTCTGTGCGCTCGGCGGCAAACGAGGTATGGGGCAAGAAGCCTGTCGTCACGGTCTTCGTGAACCGGGTGTGAATCGGGCTCGTCGGGGCGCGCCCCCAACGAGGCGAGCCCCTGGAGCAACATGCGTTCAGGGGGAAGCGTCTGAACGCAGACAAGATGCTCTGCAATCGAAAGAGTGGAGCGTGCTTTGTGCGATACGGATGCACGCCGCTCCAGGAGGAACTACGCCATGCTCGGACGCCTCAATCACGTCGCCATCGCTGTGCCTGACCTGAAGGCCGCGGTCGCGCAATATTCAGGCCCGCTCGGCGCTACCGTCTCCGAACCGCAGGCCTTGGCCGAGCACGGGGTCACCGTAGTCTTCGTCGAACTGCCCAACACCAAGATCGAGCTGCTCGAACCGCTGGGCGAAGACTCTCCGATCGCTGCTTTTCTCGAGCGCAGCCCCTCGGGCGGCATCCATCATATCTGCTACGAGGTCGACGACATCCTTGCCGCGCGCGACCGGCTGAAGGAGTCCGGCGCGCGTGTCCTCGGCTCTGGCGAGCCGAAAACCGGCGCTCACGGCAAGCCGGTTCTCTTCCTTCACCCCAAGGATTTCAACGGCACGCTCGTCGAACTCGAGCAGGCCAACTGACGGGAGGGCGAAATGGGTCTCGGAACAGCCTTTGCCGTTTATTTCATCATCTGGTGGCTGATGCTTTTCGTCGTGCTGCCGTTTGGCCACCGCTCGCAGGACGATGAACAGGACGTGACGCTCGGAACGGTATCCAGCGCGCCCGCGAATTTCAGCCTGTGGAAAGTGGTGTTGCGTACAACGATCGTATCCACCGTGGTCTTCGGGGCCTACGTGGTTCTGACGGAGTATCTCGGCTATTCCGTCCACGACGTCATGGCGCTCTTCCCGGACTTCAGCTAAGCGTCCAAAGTACTTCCAGCTTCGTTCCGGTTTTCGAAAAAGCAAAAAAAAACAAGGCATAAAGCCTTGTTTCAGGTTTCGCGTGATCTTTTTCCCTGATGCGGGGGCAGCGCTTGGAGCGCGCCTGAGATCCTATCCTCCCAAGACATTTGACCGCGATTTGGGCATCTCCAAGTAGGGGGTGCCTCATTTATGGCCATAGTGCTAACGCATCTGCGGCCCTTTGTCACTCTTTTTGTGGGGTTTTTTTGGGAAGACCGTCGATTTTTCGTCACACTCGGGACGGCCTTTCCACCGGGTGTCCTTTTGCCCTTGGGCAGCGACCGGAGTAATTTCAGTTTTGGTGGAATCGGCCAAATTAAATTGCGTGAACGAACTCGGTAGCCTGTTGAAGCCGTCCGTTTACACCTGAAGGTGAAACAGTCTAGAAACGCTGCGACGATGCGGCTTCCGGGCCGACTCGCGCAAGTCTGCGTCTTTGCTTGGAAAATCCTCTCAAGCACAGCCGGTCGCGCGGTGGAGAACCTGGATCAGGCCCGCATTTTGCCCCAATCGGCCCTCACGCCGGTAGCCAAACGAAGAGTATCCCGATGCGCCTGTCGAAATTCTTTCTCCCCATCCTCAAGGAGAGCCCCCGAGAAGCGGAGGTCGTCTCCCACCGCCTGATGACGCGGGCGGGGATGATCAAGCAGCAATCCGCCGGCATTTATTCCTGGCTGCCGCTCGGCAAGATCGCGCTCGACAAGGTCTGCGACATCATCCGCGAGGAGCAGAACCGGGCCGGCGCCGTCGAGATCCTGATGCCGACCATCCAGTCCGCCGAACTCTGGCGCGAAAGCGGCCGCTATGACGACTACGGCAAGGAGATGCTGCGCATCGAGGATCGCATGGAGCGCGACATGCTCTACGGCCCGACCAACGAGGAGATGGTCACCGACATCTTCCGTTCCTACGTGAAGTCCTACAAGGATCTGCCGCTCAACCTCTACCACATCCAGTGGAAGTTCCGCGACGAGCGTCGTCCGCGCTTTGGCGTGATGCGCGGCCGCGAGTTCCTGATGAAGGACGCCTATTCCTTCGATCTCGATTACGAGGCCTCGAAGGCGGCCTACAACCGGATGTTCGTCTCCTATCTCCGGACCTTCGATCGCTGCGGGCTGAAATCGATACCGATGCGCGCCGACACAGGCCCCATCGGCGGCAATCTCAGCCACGAATTCATCATTCTCGCCGAGACCGGTGAATCGGAAGTCTTCTGCCACCGCGATTTCGAAGCCTTCGACGTGCCTTCAGTCGATGTCGACTACGACGACGCTGCCGCGCTCGCCGGCATCGTCGAAAAGTGGACGACGCCTTTCGCCGCCACCGACGAACTGATGGAACAGGAAGACTGGGCGCAGGAGGCGTGGAAAGCGCTCGGCGACGATTCCAAGGTCTCCGCGCGCGGCATCGAGGTCGGACACATCTTCCATTTCGGCACCAAATATTCCGAGCCGATGGGTGCCTCCGTGCAGGGCCCCGACGGCAAGCAGCATTTCGTCTCGATGGGTTCCTACGGCATCGGGCCGTCGCGCCTGCTGGCCGCGATCATCGAGGCCTCGCATGACGAGGCAGGCATCATCTGGCCGGAAAGCGTCGCTCCCTTCAAGGTGGGCCTCATCAACATGAAGCCGGGCGATGTCGCCTGCGACGCGGCCTGCGAGAAGATCGAGACCGCGCTCGCCAATGCCGGCGTCGATTTCCTGCACGATGACCGCGACGAGCGTGCGGGAGTGAAGTTCGCCACTGCCGATCTTATCGGTCTGCCCTGGCAGGTGATCGCCGGTCCCCGTGCTGTCGCCGAGGGCAATGTCGAGATCAAGAACCGCAAGACCGGCGAGCGCGAGACGCTGACGGTCGAGGCAGCCATCAACCGCTTCGCGGCCTGAGTGGCCGCAGGCGTGCAAGGAGACGGAATGACCGAGACGAGCACCACAGGGGAGGCGGCCACTGCCAGCGACCTGCCGGCCCCGGCGCGTCCCTTCTCCACGTTCGAGCGGATGGTCGCCTGGCGGTATCTCCGCGCCCGGCGCAAGGAGGCTTTCATCTCGGTGATCGCCGGGTTCTCCTTCGTCGGCATCATGCTCGGCGTGGCGACGCTCATCATCGTCATGGCGGTGATGAACGGTTTCCGCACGCAGCTCATCGAGCGCATCCTCGGCGTCAACGGTCATATGATCGTCCAGCCGATCGACCAGCCGCTCAACGATTATGCCGAACTGGCGACCAAATTCCGCAATGTCGACGGCGTCGTCGAGGCGATTCCGCTTGTCGAGGGCCAGACGCTCGCATCCGGCGTCGGCGGGGCGGGAACCGGCGCCTATGTGCGCGGCATCCGTGCCGACGATCTCGAAGACCTCAAGATGGTGTCGGGCAATATCCGGAACGGCGATCTGGTGGGCTTTGCTACGGGGGAGGGTGTTGCGCTCGGCTCCCGCATGGCGGAATCGCTCGGCCTTTCGGTGGGGGATACGATCACTCTGATCGCCCCGGAAGGCGACGTCACCCCCTTCGGCGTTACCCCGCGCGTCAAGGGCTATCCGGTCTCGGCGATCTTCGAGGTCGGGATGAGCGAGTATGATGCCACCATCATCTACATGCCGCTCGAAGAAGCCCAGCTCTACTTCAACTCGGAAGGCACGGTGCAATCGATCGAGATCATGCTCGCGGACCCGGACAATGTCGACGCCATGCGCGGGGCGATCGAGCAGGCCGCCGGCCGGCAGATCTTCATCACCGACTGGAGGCAGCGCAACCGCACCTTCTTCAATGCGCTGCAGGTCGAACGCAACGTCATGTTCCTGATCCTGTCGCTGATCATCCTGGTCGCGGCGCTCAACATCATCTCGGGCCTCATCATGCTGGTGAAGGACAAGGGGCGCGATATCGCGATCCTGAGGACAATGGGGGCGACCTCGTCATCCATCATGCGTATCTTCTTCATGACGGGCGCGGCAATCGGGGTGGCGGGCACATTCGCGGGTTTCATTCTGGGCGTGATCGTCTGCCTCAACGTCGAGAGCATCCGGCAGTTCTTCTCCTGGGTCTCCGGCACCGTGGTCTTCGACCCGGAACTCTATTTCCTCAGCCAGCTTCCCGCGGACATGGAAACCGGCGAGACGCTGACGGTGCTGATCGTGGCGCTCGGCCTGTCGCTGGTTGCCACCCTGATTCCCTCCTGGCGCGCGTCCCGGCTCGATCCGGTCCAGGCGCTCAGATATGAATAGGAGGGGCGTTTGACTGCCTCGAACGTACTCGAACTCAAGGGCGTCGGCCGCCATTTCGTCCAGGGCGAGCGCGATCTCGTCATCCTCGATGGCGCCGACTTCTCGCTGAAGGCCGGCGAGACGGTGGCGCTCGTCGCCCCCTCCGGAACCGGCAAGTCGACGCTGTTGCAGATCGCCGGGCTGCTCGAACATCCCGACGAGGGCGAGGTGATCGTCTCCGGCCGGGCCTGCGAGCATCTGGGCGACATGGAACGCACGGCGGTACGCCGTTCCGAGATCGGCTTCGTCTACCAGTTCCACCATCTGCTGCCTGAATTCTCGGCGCTCGAGAATATCATGATGCCGCAGATGATCGCCGGGCTGCCGCGCGCTGAGGCCAGGGCGCGCGCCGAGCAGTTGCTGGAATATATGCGCATCGCCCCGCGCGCCGATCACCGTCCGGCCGAACTCTCCGGCGGCGAGCAGCAGCGCGTGGCCATCGCCCGCGCGGTCGCCAATGCCCCGAGCGTGCTCCTCGCCGATGAGCCGACCGGCAATCTCGATCCCGAGACGGCGGGCTACGTGTTCGAGGCGCTCGACGCGCTTGTGCGCCAGTCGGGCCTGTCGGCGATGATCGCCACGCACAATCACGAACTGGCGAGCCTGATGGACCGCTGCGTGACGCTGGAAGACGGCAAGGTTGTCGATCTCGGCAAGCTGAAGGTCTGATGGCCGGTCGCGCGGAGGATGAGTTCCGCGCCGTCGCCGCCCGCACACGTGAGGTCTATGACCGGCAGGCGGCGTTTTTCGACGAGACCCGCGACCGGCGGCTGAGAATGGAAGGCGCGTGGCTCGAAAGGCTGATCGCCTCAATTCCCGACGGCGGGGCGGCACTCGATCTTGGCTGCGGCGCGGGCGAACCGGTCGCGCGATACCTTCTGGATCGCTACCGGGTGACCGGGCTGGATTTCTCCACCGCTATGCTTGCGATCGCCCGCGGCCGATTCCCCGGCGGCGAGTGGATCGAGGCCGATATGCGCGACTTCGATCTTGGCCGGACCTTCGACGCGATCATCGGCTGGGATTCGTTTTTTCACCTCACACCCGAGGGGCAGCGACAGGCGGTTAAGTGTATGGCGCGTCATCTCGGAGAGAACGGCGTCGTGCTTCTCACGGTCGGCGACGAGGAGGGAGAGGTGCTGGGCGCCGTCGGGACGGAGCCGGTTTACCATTCGAGTTTTTCGCCGGAGGGCTATCACGCGCTGTTTGCGGATAACAGCATGGAGATCATCGATCTCGTGATCGGAGACAGGGATGCCGGCGGACGCAACATCCTGTTCGCGCAAAAATCCGGCCTCATATGAAAAACGGCGGACCGAAGCCCGCCGTTTGCTCATGATCTTTTCGCCGGAAACCTATTTCAGCTTCTTTTGCGGGGCGTCCGGCACCAGCTCGCCGTTGAGACGGCGGTCGAGATAGTCCTCGCATTCGCCGATCAGCTCGTCGATCTTGTTGGTGAAGAAGTGATTGGCCTCGGGCACCGTCTTCTGGGTGATGAGAATGCCCTTTTGCAGCTTGAGCTTCTCGACCAGTCCGTTGACGTCCTTCTCCGGTGCAACCCGGTCGCCCGTGCCGTGGATGATCAGGCCGGAGGAGGGGCAGGGAGCCAGGAACGAGAAATCGTAGATGTTGGGCTGCGGCGCCACCGAGATAAATCCCTCGATCTCCGGACGTCGCATGAGAAGCTGCATGCCGATCCAGGCGCCGAAGGAATAGCCGGCGACCCAGCAGTTCTTCGAATCCGGATGCAGGCTCTGCACCCAGTCGAGTGCTGCGGCAGCATCGGAGAGTTCGCCGGAGCCGTGGTCGAATTCGCCCTGGCTGCGCCCGATCGAACGGAAGTTGAACCTGAGCGTGGTGAAACCGCGCTGCTGGAACATGTAGAACAACTGATAGATGATCTGGTTGTTCATCGTGCCGCCGAACTGCGGATGCGGGTGAAGGACGATCGCGATCGGGGCGTTCTTTTCCTTGCCGGGCTGGTAGCGGCCCTCGAGCCGTCCTGCGGGGCCGTTGAAAATGACTTCGGGCATCGATACTCCTGGATGCGCGGGAAAGACCGCGGACTGGCCGGGTCTCTTCCCCGGGGCGGTCTTGACGGGGGCGTTCGCGCTCCCTAAACCTAGTTTAGAACTGTTCGAAACTATAAGGTTTCGTCGGGTCGCTGGTGTCATAGGACATCGGGGCCCGAAAATTCAAGAAAAATGCGAATCCCGTCCGCTCGGAAGGCGCAGCCGTCGGACCCCATGGAACACTTGAGGATCATGAACAGGCAGAGAGCCTATCTCGACTATAACGCCACCGCGCCGCTTTTGCCGGCCGCGCGCGAGGCCGTGGTCGCAGCTCTCGACATGCCGGGCAATCCGTCCTCGGTTCACGCCGAGGGCCGCGCCGCCCGTGAAGCCTATTCCAGGGCGCGGGATGCAGTGGCCCGACTTTGCGGCGCCCAGCCCGCCCATGTGATTTTCACCTCCGGCGCCACCGAAGCCGCGAGCCATGTTCTGACGCCGGACTTCCGGATGGGGCGGGCGCCGGTCCGTCTCGAAACGCTGTTCATCGGCGCCACCGAGCATCCTTGTGTGCTGTCCGGTGGCCGGTTTGCCCCCGAGTCGGTCAAGACACTCCCCGTCGACGCAAATGGGGTCATCGACCTTGATGCCGTTCGCGCGGCCCTGGAGGGACGCGGAGAGGGGCAGTTCATGCTCACCCTGCAACTCGCCAACAACGAGACCGGCGTGATCCAGCCGGTCCGCGAGATCGCCGACATCGTTCATGCGGTGGGCGGGGTAATGGTCGTCGACGCGGTCCAGGCTGGCGGACGGCTGCCGATCGACATCGAAGCGCTCGGCGCGGATTTCCTGTTCATCTCGGCCCATAAGATCGGCGGACCGAAGGGGGCGGGTGCTCTCATCAGCCGTGGCGAAACCTTTATGCCGTCTCCGCTGATCCGTGGCGGCGGTCAGGAAAAGGGCCACCGCGCGGGCACCGAGAACCTTGCCGCTATCGCCGGTTTCGGCGCCGCGGCGCAGGTTGCCGTCGAACTTCTGGCGAACGTCGCAGATCTCGCCGCGCGGCGGGATGCGATGGAAGCCCGGATGCGCGAAGCCGCGCCCGACGTGATCATCCACGGGGTGAATGCCCCGCGGCTCGCCAACACGAGCTACGTGTCACTGCCCGGAATGAAGGCCGAGACCGCTCAGATCGCCTTCGACATGGAGGGCATCGCCGTCTCCTCCGGATCGGCCTGCTCCTCCGGGAAAGTGGGCGCAAGCCATGTGCTCAAGGCCATGGGCGCAGATGCCGAACTCGGAGCCATCCGCGTCAGCATCGGCCCGCATACGACCGGCACAGATATCGACGCCTTCATCGAGGCGTTCGCGAAGATTAACGCCCGCAGGCTCGCCCGGCTTGCGGGACAAAACGCCGCCTGAGGGAAACAAGACTGGAAATATCCAGTTTTTCTGCCGGTATGGCTGGCAACCTTCCCCAAGGCACCATAAATAGCGCTTGTGACGGATCGGACGCCAGATCCGCACAGCGAACAAGCCACCGGCCTTGAACCGGTGAGATTGGAGTACGCCAATGCCTGCCGTCCAGGAAACGATCGATCAGGTCCGTTCCATCGACGTCGATCAGTACAAATACGGTTTCGAGACGACGATCGAGACCGACAAGGCGCCCAAGGGTCTGTCCGAGGACATCATCCGCTTCATCTCGGCCAAGAAGAACGAGCCGGAATGGATGCTGGAATGGCGGCTTGCCGCCTATAAGCGCTGGCTCACCATGGAAGAGCCAACCTGGGCGCGCGTCGAGTACCCGAAGATCGACTTCAACGACATCTATTACTATGCCGCTCCCAAAAGCACGTCCGGCCCCAAGAACCTCGACGAGGTCGACCCGGAACTGCTCGCCACATACGAGAAACTGGGTATTCCGCTGCGCGAGCAGGAGATTCTCGCCGGCGTGCAGGAATCGAGGATCGCGGTCGACGCGGTGTTCGATTCGGTCTCCGTGGTCACGACCTTCAAGAAGGAACTCGCCCAGGCCGGCGTGATCTTCATGTCGATCTCGGAAGCCATCCGCGAATATCCGGAACTGGTGAAGAAGTATCTCGGCTCGGTCGTGCCGCAGTCGGACAATTATTACGCCACGCTCAACTCTGCGGTCTTTACCGACGGCTCCTTCGTCTTCGTCCCCAAGGGCGTTCGATGCCCGATGGAACTGTCGACCTACTTCCGGATCAACGAGAAGAACACCGGACAGTTCGAGCGCACGCTGATCATCGCCGAGGAGGGGGCTTACGTCTCCTATCTCGAGGGTTGCACGGCGCCGCAGCGCGACGAGAACCAGCTGCATGCGGCTGTCGTGGAACTGGTCGCGCTCGACGACGCCGAGATCAAGTACTCGACGGTGCAGAACTGGTTCCCCGGCGACAAGGACGGCAAGGGCGGGATCTACAATTTCGTCACCAAGCGTGGCGACTGCCGCGGCGACCGCTCGAAGATCTCCTGGACCCAGGTCGAAACCGGTTCGGCGATCACCTGGAAATATCCGTCTTGCATCCTGCGCGGAGACGACAGCCAGGGTGAGTTCTACTCGATCGCGGTCTCCAACGGCCATCAGCAGATCGATTCCGGCACCAAGATGCTTCATCTGGGCAAGAACACCTCGAGCCGGATCATCTCCAAGGGCATTTCCGCCGGCCAGTCGAACAACACCTATCGCGGTCAGGTCTCGGCGCACCGCAAGGCCGAGAACGCCCGCAACTTCACCCAGTGCGACTCGCTTCTGATCGGTGACCGCTGCGGGGCGCACACCGTGCCCTATATCGAGGCCAAGAACGCCTCGGCACAGTTCGAGCACGAGGCCACCACCTCGAAGATTTCCGAGGACCAGCTGTTCTACTGCCTGGCCCGCGGCATCCCCGAGGAAGAGGCGATCGCGCTGATCGTCAACGGCTTGGTCAAGGATGTCATCCAGCAACTGCCGATGGAGTTTGCCGTCGAAGCGCAGAAGCTGATTGGCATCTCGCTCGAAGGCTCGGTGGGGTAAATGACCGGGGAGGAGAAACACCGGTCCGGCACCATCCGGCTCGCCGGCGCGGTCTCCATCCTCTTGGCCTGCGCGCTGGGCTACTGGCTCAACCCCTTCGGGTCGCCCTACACCAGCGCCGGCATCCTCGGCTTCATAGCCGCTATCAGTTTCGCAGCCCGAGGGCTGTTTTCGAAGAACAAGTGACCACACGGTCTGACAGGAACCAGACATGCTCGAGATCAAGAACCTTCATGCTCGTATCGCCGAAAGCGGCACCGAAATCATCCGCGGCCTGAACCTTACCGTGAACGCCGGTGAAGTGGCCGCCATCATGGGGCCGAACGGCTCGGGCAAGTCGACGCTGTCCTATATCCTTGCCGGTCGCGAGGACTACGAGGTGACCGAGGGCGACATCCTCTACAACGGCGAATCCATCCTCGAACTGGAACCGTCCGAACGTGCCGCAAAGGGCATCTTCCTCGCCTTCCAGTATCCGGTGGAAATCCCCGGCGTGGCGACGATGCAGTTCCTCAAGGTGGCCATCAACGAGCAGCGCAAGGCGCGCGGCGAAGAGGAGCTCAAGACGCCCGACTTCATGCGCTTGGTCAAGGAAAAGGCCGGCGAACTGAAGATCGACCCGGACATGCTCAAGCGTCCGCTCAATGTCGGCTTCTCGGGCGGCGAGAAGAAGCGCGCCGAGATCCTGCAGATGAAGCTGCTCGAGCCGAAACTCTGTGTGCTCGACGAAACCGACTCCGGCCTCGATATCGATGCGCTGAAGATCGTCGCCGAAGGCGTGAACGCGCTGCGTTCGCCGGACCGGGCGATCATCGTCATCACCCACTACCAGCGGCTTCTCGAACACATCGTCCCCGATACCGTGCACGTTCTCTACAAGGGTCAGGTGATCCGCTCGGGTGACAAGGAACTCGCCTCCGAACTGGAGGCCAACGGTTACGCCGACATCATCGATGCGGCGGCCTGAGGCTCAACGATCGGGAAGATTGACATGAACATACAAGCCAAGACCCAGCGCACGGCGGCCGAACAGGGCCTGATCGACGCCTTTTCGGCTCTGGTCTCCGACCTTCCGGGCGATACCTCGGTCACCGCCAAGCGCGACCGGCTGATGGCCGATTTCGGGGATGCCGGTCTGCCCTCGCGCCGCGTGGAAGCCTGGCACTACACCGATCTGCGCACGCTTCTGCGTGAGGTGCCGAACCATCTGCCGGGCGAGACCGCCTCGCAACTGAGGCCGATTCTCGACGGATCCGAAGTTCTGCCGCTTCTCGGCGGCCGCTACGTCGAGCCGCGCGACATCGAGGGACTGAAAGTGGGCTCGTTCCGCGAGGCGCTGATGAACGGTTGGGCGACCGCAAGCCTCGACGCGCTCCGCCCCGACGATGCGATCGGCCGGATCAACGGCGCCTTCGTGATGGACGGTTACACGCTGAAACTGGCTGCCGACGCCGCGCCTGAAAAAACCATCGAACTGCAATCGGTCCAGAACGGCGGACAGGCTCATGGCCGCTTCCGCCTCGAAGCCGAAGCCGGTTCGCGCGCGACCTTCATCGAGCGTCACGCCGGCGGCGAGGCCGCGGGCCTGACGACCTCGGTCACCGAGATCGATGTCGCCGAGGGCGCCGAACTGGTCTGGGTCATCGTCCAGGAGCGCGGAGGCGAGGACACCCATCTCGGCCAGCTTCGCGCCAAGCTCGCCAAGGACGCCAACTTCAAGCTCTATGTGATCAACATGGGCGGCAAGCTGGTGCGTCAGGAAGTCGACATCGCGGTCGACGGCGAGGGCGCTCATTTCGACCTGCGCGCCATCAATCTTCTTGCCGGCCAGAGCCATACGGACATCACGCTCACGCTTGGTCACAGCGTGCCGGACACGACCTCGCAGGAGATCGTGCGCAACGTGGTGCTCGATCGCGCCCGCGGGGCTTTCCAGGGTCAGATCCGCGTCTCCCGCGAGGCGCAGAAGACCGATGCGCAGATGGCCTGCAACTCGCTGCTTCTCTCGGATGACGGCGAATTCGACGCCAAGCCGGAACTCGAGATCTTCGCTGACGACGTGATTTGCGCCCATGGTGCGACCGTCGACGATCTCGATCCGGTGCATCTGTTCTATCTCGCCGCCCGCGGCGTGCCGGAAAAGATCGCCAGCGCGTTGCTGGTCAAGGGTTTCGTCGAGGAGCTGCTCGACGAACTCGACGACGAAGCACTCACCGACGCGCTCAAGGAGCGTGTCGAAGACTGGCTCGACGCCCATGTCTGACAAGGTCGCAGCCCACGGTTACGATGTCGAGGCGATCCGCCGCGACTTCCCGATCCTGTCGCGCGAGGTCTACGGCAAGCCGCTCGTCTATCTCGACAACGGCGCCTCGGCCCAGAAGCCGCAGGCGGTCATCGACGCGATCACCCATGCCTATTCGCACGAATATGCGAATGTGCATCGCGGGCTGCACTATCTGTCGAACGCGGCGACCGACGCCTACGAAGCCGCGCGCGAGACTGTGCGCGGCTTCCTCAACGCACCGTCGTCCGACAACATCATCTTCACCCGGTCGACCACCGAGGCAATCAACGCGGTGGCCTACGGCTACGGCATGCCGAATATCGGCGAGGGCGACGAGATCGTGCTCTCCATCATGGAGCATCACTCCAACATCGTGCCCTGGCATTTCATCCGCGAGCGTCAGGGCGCCAGGCTCGTCTGGGCGCCGGTACATGACGACGGCTCCTTCGATCTCGAGGCCTTTGAGAACTGCCTCACCGAGCGCACCAAGCTCGTCGCCATTACCCACATGTCGAACGTGCTCGGCACCGTGGTGCCGGTGAAGGACGTCTGCCGGATCGCCCATGAGCGCGGCATTCCGGTGCTGGTTGACGGCAGCCAGAGCGCGGTCCACATGCCCGTCGACGTGCAGGATATCGATTGCGACTGGTATGCGATCACCGGCCACAAGCTCTATGGCCCGTCGGGCATCGGCGTGCTCTACGGCAAGACCGACCGGCTGAAGTCCATGCGGCCCTTCATGGGCGGCGGCGAGATGATCGAGGAAGTCACCGAGGACAAGGTGACCTACAATGATCCGCCGCACCGCTTCGAGGCGGGACCCCCGCCGATTGTCCAGGCGATCGGGCTGGGCGTGGCGTTGAAATACATGCAGGATCTGGGACGCGAGAACATCGCCGCCCACGAGGCGGATCTGACCGCCTATGCCCGCGAGCGGCTCAAGTCGGTCAACGCGCTGCGGCTGATCGGCGATGCGCCGGGCAAGGGGGCGATCTTCTCCTTCGAGATCGAGGGCATCCATGCCCATGACATCTCGATGGTGATCGACCGCGCCGGCGTCGCCGTGCGCGCGGGCACCCATTGCGCCCAGCCGCTGCTCAAGCGATTTGGCGCCACCTCTACCTGCCGGGCCTCCTTTGGCCTATATAACACCAGAGCCGAGGTCGACGCTCTCGCCGACGCGCTCGACAATGCGAGAGCCTTTTTCGGCTGAACCCGCGAGTGGGACCCGCAACCCTCCGGAGTGTGACATGAACGACATGACGACTGACCAGACGGCCACCGAAGCCAGCCACGAGACGCCCTACAGCGCCTCGGCGATACCGCAGGAAGAGCTTGCGCGGCTGTCAGACGACATCATCTCGGCACTCAAGACCGTCTACGACCCCGAGATCCCGGCCGACATCTACGAACTCGGCTTGATCTACAAGATCGACATCGAGGACGACCGGTCGGTGAAGATCGCCATGACCCTGACGGCACCCGGTTGCCCCGTGGCCGGCGAGATGCCGGGCTGGGTCGAGAACGCCGTCGGGACCGTCGAGGGCGTCTCGGGCGTCGAGGTCGAAATGACCTTCGATCCGCCCTGGACCCCCGACCGCATGTCGGAAGAGGCGCAGGTGGCGATCGGCTGGTACTGAGGCCTTGGAAGCCGGGGCAGGGTGCTGCCTTGTGAGGCGCGGCCCTGGCACTTACATTGATGACAGGTCTTGAAGCGGCGGACCTTGAACCCGCCCGTGGAAGGAGATGAGACAATGGCATTCGAAATTATGACCCTGACGGACGCTGCCGCCGAGCGGGTCCGGCAGATCGTGACCAACGCCAGGGAGCCGGCTTCCGGCATCCGGGTGGGCATCAAGAAGGGCGGTTGCGCCGGCATGGAATACACCGTCGATCTGGTGGCCGACGCCGGCGACAAGGACGACCGTGTGGAGCGCGATGGCGCCACCGTTTATGTCGCGCCTGAAGCGACGCTTTATCTGCTGGGTACCGAAATGGACTACGAGGTCAGCCGTCTTCGCTCCGGTTTCGTCTTCAACAATCCCAACCAGACGTCCGCCTGCGGCTGCGGCGAATCGGTCGAACTCAAGCCCGCCGATCTGGCGGCGCTTGCCGAAAAGGGCAATCCGGTCGTTCGCAACGGGTGACAGCGGGCGGTGGCCAATACATCACAATGTGGCGATATTGACCTTGCGCCGCCCGCTAAGTGTTTCCAATCGATGAAGAACCACTCTAGGATTGTTCAGACGCCGTTCACCGGTGTCTGGTAAGAGTGGAATGATGTTGAACGCGCCGCCTCATATTGCCCCGGCGCGCGGCCGGTCTCGGCTGCGCATGAAAACGGCTGTTTTGTTGACCGCGCTGGCCCTCGGATCGGGCGTGCCGTCGACTGCGTCGGCCATCGAGATCTTCGGATTCAAGCTCTTCGAGCCGGAAGAGGACACCGTTCCCGTCGTCGATCCGCTGAACTACGCCGTGACGCTCGAGCTGCGCGGCGGCGACAATCCCGATCTTCGCGAGAAACTCGAATCGGCCTCGTCGCTGAAGCGTGAGGAAGGCAAGCCCGTTCCCGGATCCGTCGGCCTGATTTCCCGCGCCCGCTCGGATTTCGAGCAGCTCGTCGGTGTTCTCTACGAGGATGCCCGCTATGGCGGGGTGGTGCGCGTGACGCTCGCCGGCCGTTCGCTCGAGACACTGGCGCCCGACACCGATCTCAAACCCTATGAACCGGTCCCTGTCGCGTTCTCCGTCGAGCCGGGAGCGCAGTTCACCTTCGGCAACGTCGTGGTGCGCCGCGCCGACGGCGCGGAACTCGATCCTGTCGCCTACGGCATCGAGCCGGGCGCGGTCGCCTATTCGACCACCGTTCTCAATGCCGAGGAACGGATCGTCGACGCCATGCGCCAGCTCGGCCGTCCGCTCGCCAAGATCGCCGGCCGCGATATCGTCGCCGACCACGACAACAACCGCCTCGACGTTACGATCACGGTCGACGCCGGCCCGGTCGCGCCCTTCGGTCCGACGACCGTCGATGGCACCGAGGATGTCGACCGCGATTTCGTCGCCTACATGACCGGCATCGAGGAGGGCAAGACCTACGATCCCGACGATCTGGATGCGGCCGAAAAACGGCTGAAGGCGCTCGAGGTGTTTTCCTCGGTGACCGTCCGTGGCGCGGAGTCACTCGATGCCGCCGGCGCGGTCCCCGTCAACGTCAACGTCGCCGAGCGCAAGTTCCGTTATCTCGGGCTCGGTGCGACCCTTTCGTCAACCGACGGCGGCGGCATCGAGGGCTATTGGGGACACCGCAATCTGTTCGGTCGCGCGGAAAAGCTCAGGATCGAGGGATCTGTTTCGCGCATCGGCAGCACCTCCGAATACGAGGATCTGACCTACCACGGTGCTATTCTGTTCGAAAAACCCGGTGTAATCGGCCCGGCCTCGACGTTCACCTCAAGCCTGTCGGTCGATCAGGAAAACCCCGACGCCTACCGCCGCTTCTCGGTGAAGGGCGATGTCGGCCTCAAATATCAGCTCACAGAGAAACAGACGCTCTCGGGCGGCTTCGAGCTCGAATATGCGCTGCTCACAGACGCCTTTGTCACCAACCGGAAGACGCTGACCGCCTCCGTGCCGCTCGAATGGGTGTATGACGGGCGGGACGACGAACTCAATCCGACATCCGGCTTCCGGCTGCTCGCCCATCTCGAGCCAGCCTATGAATTCAACCAGGGCAACGCCTTCGTCACCGTCAGCGGCGAGGCCTCGACCTACCGCGCGCTCGATGACGCCAAGCGCTTCGTGGTGGCAGGCCGCATCGCCGGCGGCTCGATCCTCGGCGCCGACCTCACGGATGTTCCGGCCAACCGCCGCTTCTACTCCGGCGGCGGCGGCTCGGTGCGCGGCTACGCCTACCAAGGCATCGGGCCGAAGGACATCAACGACGATCCGATCGGCGGTCTCTCCTACATGGAAGCCAACGCGGAACTGCGGATCGGTGTGACCGACAAGATCGGCATCGTTCCCTTCATCGATGTCGGCGCGGTCTCGACCGGTTCGGCACTCGAAAATTCGGATTTCCAGGCCGGCGCTGGTGTGGGGCTTCGTTACAAAACCCCGTTCGGCCCGCTCCGCGTTGATTTCGCGGTGCCGCTCAATCCGGGGCCGGGCGATCCGGACTACGGAATTTACGCCGGCATCGGGCAGGCGTTCTAGAATGGCAGACAAACCCCGCAAAAAGCGCAGCCGGCGGAGGAAGGCGGCTATCTGGTCCCTCCAGGGACTGGCCGCTCTTGTGATCGTCCTGATCGCGGTGGTGATTTTCCTTGTCGCCACAGTGCCCGGCGGCCGGATGATCGCGCTCATCGTCAACCGCTTAGGCTCGAACGAGGTCCAGTCCGTCGATCTCGCCGGCGTCACCGGTCTGATCAGCGGCGATACGCGTGTCGAATACCTCGTCATCGGCGACGGCGAGGGAAATCCCTGGCTGCGCCTGGACGGCATTGAGATCGACTGGTCGCCCTTTGCCCTGTTTTCTTCCGGGCTCGCGATCGACCGGCTGCATGTCGAGCACGTCAATGTGGCGCGTCTGCCGAAGGGGGGCGAAGAGGAGAGCGAGAGCAGCGGCGCCTTGAATCTCCCTCTCAACGTCAACATCGAAGACTTTGATTTGCCGGACATTCTTATCGGCGAGGAGATAGCTGGCGTCGAAGCGCGGTTTTCGACCGGCGGCAAGCTCAAGGTCAATTCGGATCTCTCCGACGTCGATACCAATATCACGCTCGACCGCGTCGACGGGACAGGCGGCTCGCTCAGGCTCGACGCAAACATCAACCTCCCGGAAAAGCGCTTCGATCTCGATGCCGAACTGGCCGAACCGGCGGGCGGCGTGATCGCGCGGCTCGCGGGGCTTCCTGAAAACCAGGCGATCAATATCTCGGCCGATACGCAAGGCACGCTCGACGACTGGACGCTCGATGTCACCGGCCGGATCGACGGCAACGAGGTAGCGACCGCCAATGCGAAGATCCGCGCGCGCGACGACGGGCATCTCTTCGAAACAACCGCGCGTGGCCAGATCGGCCGTTTCATGCCGCCGGTCGCCGCCGATCTCTTCGAGGGCGACAGCGATCTCTTCGCCTCGGGGCTGGTGGAACCGGAAAACGCCGGCGTGCAGGTCGAGGTCTTTTCGCTCGACAGCAGCAGCCTTCATGCCGAGGGGCAGGGGCGTCTTGCCAAGGAGGGACGGTCCGATTTCACGGCGCGGGTAACGGGCGCGGATGGCCCTGTGCGCCTGGCGTTCGGCGAGGGCGATGGGCGTATCGCGCTGGCGCTTTCGCAACTCGATCTTGTTGTCGCCGGCGAGGCCGATGCTGCCGACGTCACCGTCAACGCCACGCTTCCAAGTCTCGAAAGCGCGCAGGTGACCGCCGAGGATCTGGCGCTTCACGCGGAACTGCCCGAATTCGATCTTGCGGCACGGTCCGGATCCGGGTCCGCGACGCTGACCGCCGCCTCGATGGGCGCGGCCGACGCGACAACCGCCCGTGCGCTCGCCGGCGAGATCAACATCGCTTCCGATTTCACGCTTTCGGGCAGTGAGTTCTCAACCACGTCGACGACCGTTCGCAGCGGCACCGTGGCGCTGGAATTCTCGGGCGACATCGATACCGCGGCACTCACCGGCTCGGGCCATCTCGAGGGCCGGATGAATTCCGCCGTGCTGGCGGCGAACCTGCCCGATACGATCGGCCGCGAGGTCACGCTGTCGACCGATCTCACGCTGCCCGGCGACAACGCGGTTTCGGTCTCCAACCTCAGGATCGGCGCCGATGCGCTCACGATCAGCGGCTCGGCCGATCTCGCCGCCGACAAGGCAATTGCCGCGACGCTGGCGGCGGAACTGGAAAACGTCGCCGCGCTCAATCCGCTGGCGACCGGCTCGCTGTCGGTCAACGCCGATATCTCGGGCACCGTCTTCGCTCCCGAATTTGAGGTCTCCGTCGACGGCACCAACATCGCGGTCGACGGCAAGCCGGTCGAGGAGCTGAAGATCACTGCCGAGGGCAAACTCGAATCGAACAACCCGACCGCCGACGTGCGGATTTCCGGCACCTATCTCGACAAGCCGATTGTCGGCACCGCCACGCTCGCCTCGCAGGGCGGTCGAAGCGTCATCGATCCGCTGCGCCTGCAGGTCGAGGACAACGAGATTTCCGGCGCGCTGACGCTCGACGGCCAGTTCCGCCCTTCCGGCGCGATCGATCTCGATCTCGCCGATATCGGCGCGCTGGCAGCCCTTGCCGGCGTCGAGATTGCCGGACGCGGGGAAGGACGGCTGGTCTTCTCGGTCGAGGATGACATCCCCGTTCTCGCCGCCAATCTGAGCGTGCCGGAACTTTCGGGAACCGGCTATCAGGTCAATGACGCGTCGCTCAACGCCACTATCGACAACTATCTTGCCGAGCCGGGTGTCGCGGGCACCGCGCGGGTCGACCGGGTGAGCGCCGGGAAGACGGCGATCCGCGGCATCACCGTCGATGTCTCGCTCGCCGATGGCTGGACGAATTTTACCGGCAACGCCACCGCAGACGGCAGCCCCGTCGATCTCAAGGGCCGTGTTCGCCAGGCCGATGGCGCCACCCAGGTGGAACTCGAAACGGCCCGTATCAGCTATAGCGGCCTTCCGATTACCCTGTCGGAGCCAGCAAAGGTCAGCGTCCGCAATGGTACCGCCGAGATCGGCAATCTGGTTCTCTCGCCCGGCGGGGGACGCGTGTCGGTCACCGGCAGCGCAGGAGAAAACCTCGATCTGAACGTGCGATTGAACGCGGTGCCGCTGACGGTGATCGACGCCGTGGCGCCCGGCACCGGCCTGCGTGGCAATGTATCCGGTACCGTCACCGTCGAGGGCACGGCATCCGCGCCGATCGCCCGCTACGATCTGACCGCCGACGGCGTTTCCGCCAACGCGCTGGTGCCGATCGACGCGCCGCCGCTGTCGGTCACCGCCAAAGGCACCTACCAGGGCGATTCCGTCAATTTCAACGCCACGGCAGGTGGCGGTGGTCTGCGCCTGAACGCTGACGGCTCTGTCGGGCTTACCGGTGCCAAATCGCTCTCGATCAAAGCCAACGGCACGGCACCCTTCAGCCTGGTCGCGGCCCGGTTGGCTGCGCAGGGACTGGTGCTCGACGGCACCGCCGACGTCAATATGAGCATCGGCGGTACGGCGGCTTCGCCTGACTATAACGGCACGATCCGCTCCTCGAACGCCCGCTTCATCGATACGACGTCGGGGATCGCCATTAACAACATCGCCACCGAGATCGGGCTCGACCGCCAGAACGTCAATCTGCGCTCGCTGACCGGCGAACTCTCGACGGGCGGGCAACTCACGGGTTCGGGCACGATCGGTCTCGACGGCAATGCCGGCTATCCCGGCGATCTGTCGCTCCGTGTCGCCAATGGCCGCTATGCCGACGGCAGGCTGGTCGCCACCCGTTTCGACGCCGACCTGACGGTGACGGGGCCGCTGGCGCGCCAACCCGTCCTCGGCGGACGCCTCGACCTCGGTCAGACGACGATTACCGTTCCGGATGCGTTGCCGGGCTCTATTTCACAGCTCAACATCGATCATCGCAACGCCAGTTCGGAAGTGCGGGCGCAGGACGCGCGGCTCTCTTCCGGTGAGAGCAGCGGAACGGGCGGCGGTCTCGGGCTCGACCTGCAGATCAACGCGCCGCGCCGGATTTTCGTGCGTGGCCGCGGCATCGACGCCGAGTTCGGCGGCTCGCTGACGCTCAAGGGCACCACGGCCAATCCGGTCGCCATCGGTGGTTTCGATCTGGTGCGCGGCCGCCTCGACATTCTCGGCAAGCGGCTCGAATTCGATTCCGGGCGCATCGGCTTCGCCGGCTCGATGATCCCGAACCTCGATTTCTCCGCTTCCACCAGCGCGGGCACGTCGACGGCGACCATTCTCGTCACCGGTCCGGCGACCGCGCCGGAATTCGATTTCACCTCATCGCCGGCGCTGCCCGACGACGAGGTTCTGGCGCTTCTGGTCTTCGGCCGTTCGCTGTCGAACCTGTCTCCGCTGCAGATCGCCCAGCTCGCCGGCGCGGCGGCTGAACTCACCGGTGTGACCTCCGGCGGCGGGCTTGTCGGCCAGCTCCGCAAGGCCACCGGCATCGACAATCTCGACGTGCGCACCAACGAGGAGGGCGAGACCTCGGTCGGTGTCGGCAAATATCTCAACGACCGCACCTATTTCGGCCTCGAACAGGGCACTTCCGCCGGCTCGGGCCGGGCAACCATCGACCTCGATGTCGGGCGAGGGCTGAAACTGCGCGGCTCGGCGAGCTCCGACGGCGAAACCAAGGGCGGCATCTTCTTCGAGCGCGATTACTGATCGGGTCTGCTTGACTCCGGCTGCCGGGCAATGCCTTGCTCGCCCGACAATCCAGCAGGAGGCCGCATGATGTCCGATCTTATTCTCAGCCTGTCGACCGATGCCGCCGGGCCTGAACACGATGCGCCCGCGCCGGAGAAGGTCCTGTCCGGCGATCCGAAATTCACCACCTGGAACGCCGAGGAGCGCGACGGGCTCTACTGCGGGATATGGCAGGCGACGCCGGGCAAGTGGCGCATTTCCTATGACGAATGGGAATATTGCCATATTCTCTCCGGCCATTCGGTGATCACCGAGGAGGGCGGCGAGGCCGTTACGGTCAGGGCCGGCGACAGTTTTATCCTCAGGCCCGGCTTCAAGGGAACCTGGGAAGTCCTTGAAACGACTCGCAAGGACTATGTGATCCGGCTCTGAAAATCTACCAGACGAGATCGAGCCGCTCGACGCCGTGGAAGTGGAAGGCATCGCGCCATTTCGGAGGTTCGGCCAGTTTCAGGCCGGGCAACCTCTCAAAAAGGACCGGCAGCGCGATCTGCAGTTCGAGGCGCGCGAGCGGCGCGCCGATGCAGAAATGGATGCCCGCGCCGAAAGCCAGATGCGCGCCGTCGGCCCGGTCGGCGACATAGGCTGCGGGATCGGGAAACTGTTTCGGATCGCGGCCGGCCGCCGCCAGCATCAGCCCGATACTCTCACCCTTCTTCACCGAGACACCCGGCACCGGCTCGCAGTCGGTCAGCGCATAGCGCGTGAACATGTGGAGCGGCGGATCGATCCGCATCAGTTCCTCCACCGCTCTCTCGGTTACCTTGTCGCTGCCGCCGAAGATCGATGCGGCATCGATACCGCGTCCGAGAATGGTCGTGACCGCGTTGCCGATCTGGTGGACGGTCGCCTCATGGCCGGCATTGAGCAGCAGGATGGAGGTGGAGACGACCTCGTCCTCGATCAGCGCGTCTGCTCCCTCGCGCGCCGTCAGCATGTGCGAGATCAGGTCCGTGCCCGGGGTGTTCCGCCGCTCGGCGATGATCGAACGGATATAGGCGGAGAAGGCGCGGGCCGCCTCGTTCGCCGCGTCTTCGACCTCGCGTTCGCGGCCGAACATGTACATCCGCACCATCCGGTGCGACCAGTCGAGCAACTGCGGTCCCATTTCGCGCGGGATGCCCAGCATGTCCGCGATCACCGTGACCGGGATGATTTCGGCATAGGAGGAGATCAGTTCGGTCCGGCCGTCGCCTTCGAAGCCTTCGATCAGCTCGTTGGCCAGCCGCTCGATTTCCGGCCGCAGGCGTTCGACCTGGCGGGAGACGAAGGCGCGGTTGACGAGCGTGCGCAGGCGGGTATGCATCGGCGGCTCGAGTTCGAGCAGCGAATGCGCCTCTATCGCGTCGAAATCGGCGGTATGCACCGCCGGCTCCGGCCAGCCGAGGTCCTCCCGGCTCGCCACATGCAGAATCTGCCGGCCAAACCGCTTGTCGCGCAGCAATTTGCTGACGGCCTCATAGCCGGCGAAGCACCAGTGGCCGTAGTCTTCCCAGAAGACCGCGCCGCCATTGCCGCCGCTGCCGCCGCGATGGCCGTGAATGGCCGCATAGGCGGGATAGGGATCGGCGAAGAAACCGGGATCGCGCGGATCGAGCCGCATGCGTGGGCCGTCGAATACGGGGAGGGTGGGCGCGTTGCTCTGTGAAACTCTCGACATGTGCCGACCGTTATCTGAAAGCGGGGTTCGCTCCAATTGGTTTCGTGCCGCTCTCAAGCCCCGCGAAAGCGCTGCGCGCGACCATGGCTTGTGATAGGGCTGCCTTAGCAACTTGTTAACCATGCGGCCGCGACAAGATTGGCGCGCGCTTTCCGGGGCTTGCGTCTTGAAGACCCGGGTGGTCAGTCTCTATCTAGGGACGGATGAAAGATACTGATTCCCGGCGTGTTCCACCGCCGGGCCTTAACAGGGGATTGGGATGACTAGAACAGTCGATACTGCAATGGCGCTCGTGCCGATGGTGGTCGAGCAGACGAACAGGGGCGAACGTTCCTATGACATCTTCTCCCGCCTGCTGAAGGAGCGCATCATTTTCATCACCGGGCCGGTCGAGGACCAGATGGCGACGCTTGTCTGCGCCCAGCTTCTGTTCCTTGAGGCGGAAAACCCCAAGAAGGAAATCGCGCTTTACATCAATTCGCCCGGTGGCGTGGTGACCGCCGGCATGGCGATCTACGACACGATGCAGTTCATCAAGCCGGCCGTTTCGACGCTCTGCATCGGCCAGGCGGCCTCGATGGGCTCGCTGCTGCTGTGCGCCGGCGAGAAGGGCATGCGCTTCGCCACGCCGAACGCCCGCATCATGGTTCACCAGCCTTCGGGCGGTTTCTCGGGCCAGGCTTCGGATATCGAGCGTCACGCCCAGGACATCATCAAGATGAAGCGCCGCCTCAACGAGGTCTATGTCGAGCATACCGGCCAGGACTACGAGACGATCGAGCGGACGCTTGACCGCGATCACTTCATGACGGCGCAGGAATCGATGGATTTCGGCCTGATCGACAAGGTCATCGACAAGCGCGCCAACATGGAGGGCGAAGCCTCCGCATGACGCCAATGACGCGGGACGCGCCAGCATTGCGTATTTTCGCCTGTCGTTTCCGGTTGGAAAATCGCGATTTGGCACTGGCGCAAGGCGCGACCCGCGTTAATAATGCACGTTAAGCCTATGTTGAAGCTGTAGTGCTTAACGTGACAGAATCGCCGGGGATATCGTTGCCTTCGGCCCGAGACACGGCTTAGTCTCGGGACCGGAATGTACCCCGAAAGGCCATGCGTCGGACACTCCCGAACCGAACGCCTGGCAGCGGGCAGCTCCGGCTAAGCCGGCCGGAGCGGACTGGAAGGAAGTTGAAATGAGCAAAGTCAGCGGTAGCAACGGCGGCGACTCCAAGAACACGCTCTACTGCTCTTTCTGCGGAAAGAGCCAGCATGAGGTTCGCAAGCTGATCGCCGGACCGACCGTCTTCATCTGCGATGAATGCGTCGAACTGTGCATGGACATCATCCGCGAGGAGAACAAGACCTCGATGGTGAAGTCGCGGGACGGCGTGCCGACCCCGCAGGAAATCATCGCCACGCTCGATGAGTATGTGATTGGCCAGCACGATGCCAAGAAGATCCTCTCGGTGGCGGTGCACAACCACTACAAGCGCCTCAACCACGCCTCGAAGAACGGCGATGTGGAGCTGTCGAAGTCGAACATCCTGCTCGTCGGCCCCACCGGTTGCGGCAAGACCTATCTCGCCCAGACCCTGGCGCGCATCATCGACGTGCCCTTCACCATGGCCGACGCCACCACGCTGACCGAAGCCGGTTATGTGGGCGAGGACGTCGAGAACATCATCCTCAAGCTCCTGCAATCGGCGGACTACAATGTCGAGCGGGCACAGCGCGGCATCGTCTATATCGACGAGGTGGACAAGATTTCACGCAAGTCCGACAATCCGTCCATCACCCGGGACGTCTCCGGCGAGGGCG
>PAPH01000032.1 GCA_002709005.1 Hyphomicrobiales bacterium
ATGATGCCGATCAGGAAGGCATAGCGCCATCCCGAATCCGGATAGATGAAGAAGCAGGCCAGCAGGGCCAGCCCGACGATGATGCGGAGGGCGCGGTCGAGACCGCCGACATTGGTCTTCAGCATGGAAAACTCCTCTCTTGGATCGGAAACCGACTTCCGACCTTGAGATCTTATTACATATTGCAAAATTTGAATTTGACAGAGATCATCCCTGCGAGGAATCTGCGTGGGCCTCCCAACGCACCGGAATTTTCCTTCATGACAGACATGATCCACTTCGAGGATCTGACGCCGGGAACCACTTTCGAGCTCGGCCCCAAGCCCGTTTCCAGCGACGAGATCATCGAATTCGCCAGCGAGTTCGACCCCCAGCCGATGCATCTCGACGAAAAGGCGGGAGAGGCCTCCATCCTCGGGGGGCTCGCCGCTTCCGGCTGGCATACCTGCGCAATGATGATGCGCATGATCTACGACGCCTATGTCTGCCGCGCGGCCGGCGAAGGCGCGCCTGGCATCGAATTCGTTTCCTGGAAACGCCCGGTGCTTGCCGGCGACGTTCTCACCGGCACCTCCGAGGTGCTCGAAGCCCGCCGCTCGGCCTCGCGCCCGGCAATCGGCATCGTCCGCTTCCGCACCAAGCTGACGAACCAGCGCGGCGAGACCGTCTACGAGAGCGAGAACCCGATCATGATCCGTGTCAGAACCCCGGAGGCCAAGGCATGACGAGCGATCCGGATTTCACCATCGGCAAGCGCGTTGCGCTCGGCGATTACCTCTTCACTGAGCAGGCTATCATCGAATTCGCCCGCAAATACGATCCGCAGCCCTTTCACACCGATCCGGAGGCGGCTCGCCAGAGCATGTTCGGGGGTCTCTGCGCCAGCGGCTGGCATACGACCGCAGTCTGGATGAAGCTCAACGTGGCGAGCACCATGCGGCGGCTCGAGGAGCGAACCAGGGCCGGGCTTCCGGTTTACCAGTTCGGACCCTCGCCCGGCTTCAGGAACCTGCGCTGGATCAGGCCGGTCTATGCCGGACAGACGATCAGCTATTTCAACACGCTGACGGGCATCAAGCCCTACAAGGGCCGCCCGGGCTGGTCGATCCTGTCGGGCAGTTCCGAAGGGCTCGCCGAGGATGGATCGCCGGTCATGACCTTCGACAGCGCGGTTCTGTGCGCCTGTCCCCCGGACCAGACGGACGGCGTATGACGCGCAGGGATTGATCCCGGTCATGACATCGATGCCGCCGGCCGGCTAGTATCGTGTCATGTCGGAGACGGACGGAACTTCGCTCAATCGTGTCTTGTCGCTGCCGGCCCTCGTCTTCTATGGCGTCGGGGTCACGGTCGGCGCGGGCATTTTCGCGCTCATCGGCGAGATCCTCGCTCTGGCCGGCCCCTTCGCGCCGCTGTCCTTCTTGGCCGCAGGCCTGATCGCGGGTGTTACCGCATGGTCCTACGCCATCCTCGTGCGCCGCTTCCCGCGCGCCGGCGGAGAGGCGATCTATGTCAGCCGCGGCCTCGGACCCGCGGCCGGGCGGATTGCCGGTCTCGGCGTAGTCGTAACCGGCATCGTTTCAAGCGCGACGATATCGCTGGCTTTCGCCGGCTATCTCGCCGAGGTTCTGCCTGTGCCGAAGACCGCCGCCTCGGTCGCGCTCGTTCTCCTGCTCGCCTTCGTTGCCTGGCGCGGGGTGCGCGAGAGCATTGTTCTGGCGGCGATCGTCACGCTCCTGGAGAGCGGCACACTGGTAGTGGTGGTCATCTACGGTCTGCCGGTTATCGCAGCCGCCGACGCGGGCGAACTCGCCACCATGTTTACCTCCGCTCCAGCGCATCTCGATATCATCATGGCAGGCGCCGTCCTCGCCTTCTTCGCCTTTATCGGCTTCGAGGACATGGTCAACATGGCCGAGGAGACCCGCGATGCGGAGCGCACCGTACCGCGTGCGGTGGCGATCACGCTTGCGATCACCATCCTGATCTACCTGCTGCTCGCCACCATCGCCACGCTGGCCCCGGCGACCGCCGAGCTCGCCGAATCCGGCGCACCGATGGCCACCCTGTTCGAAAGCCTCAGCGGCCTCTCGGGCAAGCCCGTCGCCACCGTCAGCGCGCTGGCAATGGTCAACGGCATTCTGGTCCAGATCGTCATGGCGGCCAGGGTGCTCTACGGCATGGCTGGCGAAGGGCAACTGCCCGCAGCCCTCGCCCGGATCGATCCGAAGCGGCGCACGCCGACGCTGGCCACGGCCCTCGTCGCCGCCGCCATCATCGTCCTTGCCGTCAGCTTCGACCTCGCGCGGCTCGCCGAATTCACCAGCCTGGTCACGCTTTCGGTCTTCACGCTGGTGAACCTGTCGCTGTTCATGATCGGAACGCGGATGCCCGAGAGCGCGATCGGTGGCTGGCGCTGGTGGGGGCTTTTCGCGGCCCTGCCAACGGCCGCGATCCTGATCTGGCAGGTCTATTCCGGCGCATTCGGCGGCCGCTGAATGGCAAGAACTGTCCGAACAGCCTGTCGGAGAACTGATCCGCTTCAGTGCCCCTCGTAGGAAATCAGCCTTCTGACGGGCACGCCCAGATCCTCGATCTTCTTGCGGCCGCCGAGATCCGGCAGGTCGATCACGAAACAGGCGGCCACCACCTCGGCCCCCATCTGCTTGAGGAGCTTCACCGCTCCTTCGGCGGTACCGCCCGTAGCGACCAGATCGTCGACCAGCAGCACCCGCTCGCCAGGGGTAATCGCATCCTTGTGCATCTCCATCTCGTCGACGCCGTATTCAAGGCTGTAGGCGATCCGCACCGTCTCGTGCGGCAGCTTGCCCTTCTTGCGGATCGGCACGAAACCGGCGGAGAGCTGGTGCGCAATGGCCCCGCCGAGAATGAAGCCCCGCGCCTCGATACCGGCGATCTTGGCGATCCCGTCACCGGCATAGGGATGAACCAGTTCGTCGATCGCTCGACGAAAGGCCCGCGGCTGGCCGAGCAGCGTGGTGATGTCGCGAAACAGGATCCCCGGCTTGGGATAATCCGGAATGGTCCGTATGGCGGCTTTGAGAGTTCCGATGAGTTCGCTCACAGGCGGCCTCCCCTGACAAGGATGGGTGAACGTTTCAGCAATCGCAGGCGGCTTTCAAGATGGCGCCCACAAAAAAACACCGCCCGAAGGCGGTGTTTGAATTTCATCCGCGTTGAACTCAGTGCTCGATGCGCGAGAAGATCGACTTTTTCGTCAGGTAGATCAGCGCGGTGAAGATCAGCAGGAACACCATGACCATGAAGCCGGTGTGCTTGCGGTCTTCGAGATGCGGTTCTGCGGCCCACATCAGGAACGCAGCAACATCCTTCGAATACTGGTCCAGCGTTTCCGGCGATCCGTCGTCATAGGTCACCTGCCCATCGGAGATCGGCGGCGCCATGGCGAGAGACGGCGCGCTGGCGAAATAAGGATTGTAATGCGTGCCTTCCGGCAGCTGCCAATCCGTACCGTCGGTGTTCTTGATGCCTTCGGGCGGATCCTGGTATCCGGTCAGCAGCGCGTGGATGTAGTCCGGGCCGCCTTCCTGGTACTGGGTGAAGATATCGAAGACGAAGGTCGGGAAACCACGGGTGACACCGCGGGCCTTGGCAAGCAACGACATGTCTGGCGGAGCCGCGTTGTTATTCGCAGCGGCTGCGGCGGCCTGGTTCGGGAACGGTGACGGGAAATAATCCGAGCCCACGGCAGTGCGGGTGAACATCTCGCCGTCGGCGTTCGGGCCGTCCTCGACCTCATAGTTGGCGGCGAAGGTCTTCACCTGCGCTTCCGAGTAGCCGAGATCTTCGAGCGTGCGGAACGATACGAGTTCCATCGAATGGCAGGCAGAGCAGACTTCGGTGTAGACCTTCAGGCCGCGCTGCAGCTGCCCCTTGTCATAGGTGCCGAACGGGCCGGCGAAGCTCCAACCCTGCTCTTCCGGCTTGAGAACCGGAAAGTGGCTGTTGGCAATGGCATGGGTCGTTTCCTCGGCCAGGCCGTGCTCGCCGCCCTCCGCCGCGAACGCGGCGGTGGAAACGCCGGAAACAGCAGCGGCCACGAGAATGCTTGCGAGAAGCTTTTTCATCTTTGTCGTCCTTTCGCTGCCCGGTTACGCCTTGGCGTTTTTCTCGAGAACCGCTTCCGTAATCGAGTTCGGAATGCGTTTCGGGGTCTCGATCAGGCCGAGGATCGGCATGATGATGAGGAAGAAGCCGAAGTAGTAGATCGTCCCGCACAGCGCCAGGGTCGTGTAGAGACCTTCGGCAGGCTTCGAACCGAGCCATCCGAGGAAGATGGCGTTGACCACGAAGAGCCAGAAGAAGAGGCGGAACCACGGGCGGTAAACTGCCGAGCGGACCTTCGAGGTATCGAGCCACGGCAGGAAGAACAGCACGATGATCGAGCCGAACATCACCAAAACGCCGCCCAGCTTGGAGTCGATCGGGCCGATATTGAAGGTGATCGCGCGCAGCATCGCGTAGAACGGCAGGTAGTACCATTCCGGAACGATGTGCGCCGGAGTCTTCAGCGCATCAGCCTGAATGTAGTTGTCCGGGTGGCCGAGATAATTCGGCATGTAGAAGATGAACCACGCGAACACGAGCAGGAAGATCGACGTGCCGAGCGCATCCTTGATCGTGGCGTAGGGGGTGAAGGGAAGCGTATCCGTCTTCGACTTCACCTCGACGCCCGTCGGATTGGTCTGTCCGGTCACGTGCAGCGCCCAGACGTGCAGAATGACGACGCCGGCGATCATGAACGGCAACAGGTAGTGCAGCGAGAAGAAGCGGTTCAGCGTCGGTTGATCGACGGCAAAGCCGCCAAGCAGGAACTGCTGGACCCACTCACCAACCAGCGGGAAGGCCGAGAAGAAGCCGGTGATCACGGTCGCGCCCCAGAAGGACATCTGTCCCCAGGGCAGAACATAGCCCATGAAGCCAGTCGCCATCATCAGCAGGTAGATCACCACGCCGAGGATCCAGAGGATTTCGCGCGGTGCCTTGTAGGAGCCGTAATAGAGCCCGCGGGCGATGTGGAGATAGACCGCGATGAAGAAGAACGACGCTCCGTTGGCATGCATGTAGCGCAGCAGCCAACCATGGTTGACGTCGCGCATGATCTTCTCGACCGAGACGAAAGCCTCGCCGGTGCTGGCAACATAGTGCATGGCGAGCACGATGCCGGTCAGGATCTGCACGATCAGCATCACCGAGAGCATCGCACCGAACGTGTAGGCATAGTTCAGATTGCGCGGGACCGGATAGGAAATGAAGCTGTCATGCCCCATCCGAAGGATCGGCAGCCGGGAATCCAGCCATTTTTCAACGCCGGACGAAGGTTTGTAGGTCGAATGATCGGAGCTCATAATTATTTTGTCCCCTTAGCCGATCGAAATTACGTCGTCAGAAGTGAAGGCGTAAGGCGGAATGTGAAGATTTTCCGGCGCCGGGCCCTTACGGATGCGGCCGGCGGTATCGTAGACCGAGCCGTGGCACGGGCAGAACCAACCGCCATATTCGCCGGCCTGACCAAGCGGCACGCAACCCAGATGGGTGCAGACGCCAAGCATCACGATCCAGTTTTCCTTACCCTCGCCCGCCGAACGATCCAGATCGCTCGCCTCGGCTTCCCCGGACAGGTTTTCGTTACGGGCAACCGGATCCTTCAGTTCGGACAGCGGTGTCGCCTTGGCTTCTTCCACTTCCTGATCGGTACGGTTGCGGATGAACACCGGTTTGCCGCGCCATTTCACGGTCAGCGACATCCCCGGCTCCAGCGCCGAGACGTTCACATCGATGGAGGCCTGCGCAAGCGTCGAGGCATCCGGGCGCATCTGGTCGATGAACGGCCAGACAAAGGAGCCGGCGCCGACGACGGCGGCCATCCCGGTGGCAAGATAGAGAAAATCGCGACGGCTCGGCTCTTCCTCGTGGCCGCCCATGTCTCCGGAGTTGGCAGTGTTCTCGCTCACGGCGTGTCATCCCTCTCAAGGCTGTATACCGGCTCAGGATCAGCCATCCACGGCGCACCTGCAGACGCGCTTTCGCATTGTGGCAAAATCCTGTCAATTGCGCGGTTTCTAAGCGGGAAGCGACCAGAAGTCCAGACCGTGAAAACGATAGAGGCAGATTGTCGCGCAAAAACCGTGGATGCTTACTCGGCAGCCATCTCCCCGCCGAGGAAACCGCCGGACTGCCGGGCCCACAATTCCGCGTAGAGCCCGCCCCTTGCAACCAGGTCGCCATGCGTGCCGGCCTCGATGATGCGGCCCTTGTCGATGACGATGAGCCGGTCCATCCGGGCGATCGTCGACAGGCGGTGGGCAATCGCGATCACCGTCTTTCCCTGCATCAGACCCGCGAGATTGTCCTGGATCGCGGCTTCCACTTCCGAATCGAGCGCCGAGGTCGCCTCGTCGAGCACGAGAATCGGCGCATCCTTCAGCATGACTCGGGCAATCGCGATCCGCTGCCGCTGGCCGCCTGACAGTTTCACCCCGCGTTCGCCGACATGCGCATCGAGCCCGCGGCGGCCCTTCTGGTCCACCAGTCCGCTTATGAACTCGGCGGCTTCCGCGCGGCGGGCCGCCTTGAGGATGGCGTCGTCATCCGCGCCGGGGCGGCCGAAGGCGATATTGTCTCGGATCGAGCGGTGCAAGAGCGCCGTATCCTGGGTGACCATGCCGATATTGCGCCTGAGCGACGCCTGACCGACCTCGGCGATATCCTGCCCGTCAATCAGGATACGGCCCGAATCGACGTCGTAGAAGCGCAGGAGCAGATTGACGAGGGTCGACTTGCCTGCGCCCGAGCGCCCGACGAGCCCTACCTTCTCGCCCGGCCGAACGTCGAGCGAAAGTTTGTCCAGAACCGGAAGCCCGTGGTCGTAGCCGAAACTCACCTTTTCGAAAACGATCCCCGCCTTCCCGGCGTCAAGCTGCTTGGCATTCGGTTCGTCGGTGAGCCCGATCGGCTGGGAGATCAGTTCGGCAGAGTTCTGGATGGTGCCGATGTTGCGCATGATGCCGTTGAGCTGCGTCATCATCCGCCCGAGCAGCATGTTCAGACGAAGCACAAGACCGAGCGTGAAGGCCACACCGCCGGCGGTGATCGCGCCGGCAAGCCAGAGGTCGAGCGAGAGATAGGCGATCGTCGTGATCATGATGCCGGAAAGCAGCGCCAGCGACGAACGCACACCGGTCAGAAGCCGGGCGAAAGGCCGCAGCGTTCCCTGGAAGCGCTCGAAACCGGAACGGATGTAATCGTCGTTCTCGTCCTCGCGACCGAAGAGCTTCAAGGTCTGGATATTGCCGAAGCTGTCGACCAGCCGCCCGTTGAGCATGGAGGCCGCCTCGGCCGTCTCGCGGGCATGCCGGCGGATGCGGGGGACGAAATAGCGCGCCAGCAGCGCGAAGACGGCGACCCATATGCCGACGACCAGCGCCAGCCGCCAATCGAGCTGACCGACCAGCATCATCGTCGAAACCGTATAGATCAGCATGAACCAGGCGACCTGCAACAGCGAGGTCATCAGATCGCCCGTCGCCTGCCCCGCCGACCAGACCTTGGTGACGATCCGCCCGGCGAAATCGTTCTGGAAGAAGGACAGCGACTGCCGCGCGACATGCGCGTACGATTGCCAGCGCACAAGATTGAAGAAGTTGAGGACGATGACCTGTTCCTCGATCAGCGCCCCGAGCGCGACGACGAAGAACCTGCCGAGAAGCACGACGAGCGCCATCATGCCGAGTTCGAAACCGTGCTCGGCAAACATGCCGGGCCAGCCCGACGCCTTGTCGACGCTATCGAGAATGTCGACCACCCGACCGACGAAGAAGAAAAGCGCCGCCTCAAGAACCGCGACCGCGCCGCCGAAGAAGGCCATGCCGACGAACGGCCATTTGGCCTGGCGGACATAGTGCCAGACGAAGGCGAAGGCGCCTTCGGGCGGGCGCAAGTCCCCCCGGCGCCCGAAAGGATCGATCCAGTTCTCGAACAGCCGGGCGACGGATTTCATGATCATGGGGCCTGATATAGTCCTCGTCCGGTCCGGGTCAAAGCGGCAACGGCGGAGTTGATCTCTACTCCGCCGCAGCCGTTTCATCTTCGGCATCGTCGATGAAGCCGCCCGATTGGCGGGACCACAGTTCGGCATAGAGCCCGCCCGCCGCAATCAGTTCGTCATGCGTGCCCATCTCGACGATCCGCCCGCGGTCGAGCACCACGAGACGATCCATCTGCGCGATCGTCGACAGCCGGTGGGCGATGGCGATCACCGTCTTGTCTTCCATGAGCTGGAAGAGGTTCTCCTGGATCGCGGCTTCGACTTCGGAATCGAGCGCCGAGGTCGCCTCGTCAAGCACGAGAATAGGTGCGTCCTTCAGGAAGACCCGGGCGATCGCCACCCGCTGGCGCTGCCCGCCCGACAGTTTCACACCCCGCTCGCCGACATGGGTATCGAGGCCCGTGCGGCCGGAGAGATCTGCGAGTTCGCCGATGAATTCCAGCGCGTTGGCCTTGCGTGCGGCCTCGACGATCGCCTCCTCGCTTGCTTCGGGCCGGCCGTAAGCGATGTTCTCGCGGACGGACCGGTGAAGCAACGAGGTATCCTGGGTGACCACGCCGATCGCCGCGCGCAGCGATTCCTGCGTCAGTTCTGAAACGTCCTGCCCGTCGACCAGAATACGTCCGCCCTCGAGATTGTAGAAGCGCAGCAACAGATTGGTCAGCGTCGTCTTGCCGGCACCCGAGCGTCCCACCAGGCCGACCTTCTCGCCGGGCTGGATGGTCAGCGACAGATCCTCGATCACGCCGCGCGCCTTGCCGTAGTGGAAGCGGACGTTTTCGAAGCGGATTTCACCCGGTCCGGTAGCGAAATTTGCCGCCTTCTCAGCATCGGTTACGTCGACCGGCATGGTCATCATCTCCATCCCGTCCTGGACGATGCCGATATTCTCGAACAGTCCCGAGACTTCCCACATGATCCATTGCGACATGCCGTTGAGCCTGAGCGCGAGGCCGATCGCGATGGCGATGGCGCCGACCGAGACGACGCCGTTGAGCCAGAAGCCGATGGCGAGCGCCGAGACCAGGAACAGAAGCAGCGCATTGTTCATGTGCACGGCGATCTGGAACAGCGTGATCTTGCGCATCTGCCGGTGGACAGATTGCAGAAAGCGGTCCATGCCGCCCCGCGCGTAATCCTCCTCCCGCCGGCTATGGGAGAACAGTTTTACTGTCGAAATGTTGGTGTAGCTGTCGACAACGCGGCCGGTCATGTCGGAACGCGCATCGGCCTGTATCGCGGAGAGATGCTTCAGCCGCGGCACGAAATAGGCGAGCAGGCCCACATAGATCGCCAGCCAGAGAAGAAGCGGCAGCGCCAGAACCCAGTCGGAACTGGCGACGAGCACCACCATGGCGATGAAATAGACGCTCACATAGACGAAGACGTCGAGCAGTTTGATCACCGTCTCGCGTATCGACAGCGAGGTCTGCATCACCTTGGTGGCGACCCGGCCGGCGAATTCGTTGGAGAAGAAGGTCAGGCTCTGGCGCAGCAGGCGGCGATGCATCTGCCAACGTGCAATCATCGCATAGTTGCCGAGAAGCGTCTGGTGCAAGATCAGCGAGTCGAGCGCCACCGCCAGCGGCAGACCGACGAGCACGAGCGCCGCCATGCCGGCAAGCCGCCAGCCCTCGCGCTGCAGAAAGCCCTCCGGATCGGCCGCCGACAGCCAGTCGACGATCGAGCCGAGAAAGCCGAACAGCATCACCTCGCCGATCGAGATCAGCGCGGTAAGAACACCCATGGCCAGAAGCCAGGGCCAGGCATCCCTGGAGTAGTGCCAGCAGAATGCGACGAGCCCCTTGGGCGGGGTGTCGAGCGCCTTCTCGGGATAGGGATCGAGCCTTTTTTCGAACCAGGCGAACATCATGAAATTCCCTTGCGGCCTCGGCTGACGGCGGAAGCCAGAACGGCATCGCAGGGACGCCGGATTAACGGATTGCGGGGCCGCCGACGGCGGGGTGCAATAGCGGAAATGGAGAGAGCGGAGGGCTCGCTAGGCGAGAAGTCGCTGCAGAACGATTCTCGGGCGATCGGCTGCCGGGGCGCAGAGCATTCGCTCAATGGAAATCATCAATGCCTCCCCGGTGCGATGGAACAATGGCTTCCATTTAGCCCGTAGGGCCGGAAAATTAAAGCCTCACCGGTTGCGTTCGTGCGCCTTAGCCGACGCCTGTGGCAGGCTCGCCACGCCAAGCGCCTTGAGCGAAGGCCGGCGCTGGCGTAGCAGAAGATCATGACACGCCCCTCAATCGCCCTCTACCAGCCCGACATTCCCGGCAATACCGGCACCATCCTGCGGCTCGGCGCCTGCCTCGGTCTCGATGTCCATGTCATAGGTCCGGCGGGGTTCGATCTCTCGGACAAGGCGCTCAAGCGCGCGGGCATGGACTATCTCGCCATCGCCTCGCTCACCGATCATGTCTCCTGGGCGTCCTTCGAGGAATGGCGGGCATCGGCAAACCGCCGGCTGATCCTGGCCAGCACACGCGCAACGACGCCCTATTTCGATTTCGACTACAGGGCCGACGACATCGTTCTGTTCGGACGTGAGAGCGCTGGCGTCCCCGATCATGTCCATGACACGGTGGACGCCAGCGTCACCATTCCGATGCGGCCGGAAGCCCGCTCCGTCAATCTCGCGATCTCGGCGGGCATGGTCGCCGGCGAATTGCTCAGACGCTTCGGCCCCGGACCTGCCGCCGGCCCGGAGCGGCTCTGACGCTCAGACCTTCCGGACCCGGACCGAAAGTCCGCCCGCATCATCGATGCAGAGGCTGTCCGAGGCCTGCGCGCAAACGCAATCCTCCAGAAGAATGCCGAGCCGTCCGGCGCGCCGTGAAATGGTCGCCAGATCCTCCACGTCGACACCGACTCGGATGTCCGGTTCCTCCGTGTCGGCCTTCATCGGCCCGCGATCCGACAGCGTGACGAACCGGTCCTCTCCGTCCCTATGACCTGCGTCCATGTGGATGACATAGGATTCATCGAGAATGATTCCCTCCCAGCGGATGTTCCAGCCGAAGAGATCCTGGAAGAGACGCGCCGTCTCCTGGGCATTGTCGACGAGAAACCGTTGATGCGTGAAATTCCGTGCCATCGCCTTGCACTCCATGTTGCGTGCCAATTTCTGCACTGTGCTCTGGCGCCCTCTTCTCGGGCCGGAGAGCATAGTTCAAAAATTCATGAACAAGCGTTCTACACCTTTTTTATCGATTGGTGAAGTGGCCCCGCGCACCGGCCGTTTTCATCAACGGTGCGCCAATGCCCGTGCCGGGCGTCATGGCATCGAGACCGGTCGATGCGGTTATCGTCGATCTGGTAGATCAGGCTGAAGACGGCGGGAGCAAAACCTGGCGCGCCAACGAGGTTGAGGCCGAAATCAGTCTGCGGAAGGTAGCCGACGCATCGTGAATTCGATCCGGTCGTCGGGTAATTGCCGCCAGCTTTCCACCGTCGTCCAGTAGGCCTGTTTCGGCCAGGCGTCGAACCATTCCCGCGCTTTCACGCGGGCGCTTTCGCGGTCGAGCAGGAAGGTCTCGCGAACGAAGGAATCGGTCTTGTTCTTGGGGCGCGTTTGCTGCCCTCGCGCCCGCCCCATCTGGCGGCGCAATCCATCAAGCGGCGGCGCTGGTCTGTTGTTGCGCATCACACCCTCCGGTCCGGTTGCAAGGAATATAGGCGCACACGCCGGAGATTCCGAGTCTTTCCTCGCTTTCGGATGCCATCCTGCGGCTTTGCCTGATCCCCGCCCGATGATAAGGGAGCCGGGAAAGAACAAGGTGCCCCATGCAGAGACCGGAACTCCCGCGCGACATCCCCGCGGACATCGAAACGAAGAAAGAAACCGCGCGGCAGTGGTTCGAAACCCTGCGCGATGTGATCTGCAAGGGATTTGAGGATCTCGAGGATCAGGTCGACAACCCGCAATGCGAGGGCGAGCCCGGCCGTTTCGTCCGCTCGCCCTGGGAGCGCGATGGCGGCGAGAGCGGCGGCGGCGTCATGTCCGTGATGAAGGGCCGGCTGTTCGAGAAAGTCGGCGTCCATACATCCACCGTCTTCGGCGAATTCTCCGAGGAATTCCGCAAGCAGATCCCGGGGGCCGAGGAAGATCCGCGCTATTGGGCGTCGGGTATCTCGCTGATCTGTCATCCGCTGAACCCGCATGTGCCGACGGTCCACATGAACACCCGCATGGTGGTGACCACCAGCAACTGGTTCGGCGGCGGCGCCGATCTCACCCCGATGCTCGAAGGCAGACGCGCCCAGGACGACCCCGATACCCGCCTCTTCCACCGCGCCATGGAACTGGCCTGCAACCGCCATGCCATCGCCGACTATGAGCGGCTGAAGCAATGGTGCGACGAATATTTCTATCTGCCGCACCGGAACGAGGCGCGCGGCATCGGCGGCATTTTCTACGACTGGCTGCACTCATCGGAGGAAGAGGGTGGCTGGGAGGCGGACTTCGCCTTCACCCGCGATGTCGGCAAGGCTTTCCACGTGGCCTACCCCAAGATCGTGCGCGCCAACTGGGACGAGCCCTGGAGCGAGCACGAACGCCGCGAGCAGATGATCCGCCGCGGCCGCTACGTCGAATTCAACCTGCTCTACGACCGTGGTACGATCTTCGGGCTGAAGACCGGCGGCAATGTCGAATCGATCCTCTCCTCGCTGCCGCCGACAGTGCTATTTCCCTGAACCGGGTTCACATCGTAAGCGCCCGACCCTAGATTGAGGGGAGTAGCCGGTCACGCCGGAGACAACGGGAATGCCTCCGGATGCGGGTCGGCCGGGTGACCGGTAACGACCGGTTACCCGTGACACCAGACAGGGAGGTAGACATCATGAAAAAGTTCGAATGCGCAGCCGTCGTGCCGGGATGTCCGTGGCACACGAGTTCCGACACCGAGGCCGACCTCGTGGCGCGGGCGGTCGAGCACATGCGCGAGACCCACGGCGAAACGATCATCCGCGAAACCATGGTCGAGCGCATCAAGGCCGCAATTCATGACGACAAGAAGGGTGAGGCTGCCTGAGCCAGGCTAGTTCGTGCGGGTCGCGATTTCCATCAGGCGGTCGCGCTCCAGCGCGAAATTGCTGTCGACCCATTTTTCCTCGGCGATCCTGAGCCGCTGGCCGACCTGCTCGCCCGGCTGCATACCGGCGTCGAGAAGATCCTTGCCGGAAATCGGCAATATCGGACGGGTCCATTTATCGGCGCGCTTGAGCAGCGCCGATAATTTCGCCATCTCCGCCATGGCGACCTCCTGAACGTCCGCCGCCCTTCCCTTCACAGTGGCAACCGCGATCTTGAGCCGGTCGATCGTCGCTTCGCGGCCGTGGCGATACATCAGCCGGTCGAGCGCGGTCCCCGCCGTCGCGGGTTGCGGCGGTGTCGCCATGGACCAGTCGTAGAGCCGCTGTGTCTCCGCCTTGCTGAGCTTCAGCCGTTCGGCCAGCTTTTCCATGCGAACGCGGTCGGGCGGCAGCATCGTCATCAGCCGCAACATGGGATCGGGCGCCCAGCCGTGGTCCGCCTCGACCTGGATCAGACCGGGAATGGCGTCGATCCCCCATTTTTCAGTCTCGGGCAGCAGGAAGGTCAGCACGCCGGACTGGCGCATCCACAGGAGCGCGCGGCCGGGATCGGGTGCGTTCAAGAGGGCCTTCAGTTCCTTCCAGACCCGTTCGGCAGAGAGCTTGCCGAGCGTGTCCTTCGCCCTCACGCAGGCTTTCAGCCCCTCTGCATCCGGCCGTCCGCCGCCATACCAGGCGAAGAAGCGGAAGAATCGCAGGATACGCAGATGATCCTCGGCAATCCGCTTTTCGGCATCGCCGATGAAGCGGACCGTGCGGGTTTCGATATCTGCGAGCCCGCCCACCGGATCGATCACCCGGCCATCAGCACCGGCATAGAGCGCGTTGATGGTGAAGTCGCGCCGCTCGGCATCGATCTGCCAGTCGGCGCCGAATGCGACCTCGGCATGACGTCCGGTTGTTTCGACGTCCTCGCGCAGCGTGGTGACCTCGAAGCCGCGGCCGTCGATCACCAGTGTCACCGTGCCATGGTCGATCCCAGTCAGCACCGGCTTGATGCCGGCGGATTTCGCCCGCGCCACCACCTCGTCGGGTTTCAGCGTCGTCGCCAGATCGACATCGCCCACCGGCTCGCCCATCAGGGAATTGCGTATGGCGCCGCCGACAACGCGCACTTCGCCGCCATCGGCGTTCAACAGGTCGAAGACGCGCCTGAGCGCCACGTCCTGAAACCAGGCTTCGCCCGACACGCTTCTGTCTGTCTCGCTCACGAATAGAGCCTTTCGTAAAGGACGCGGATGATGCCCGCTGTCACACCCCAGATGTATCGTTCGCCGTAGGGCATGACGAAATAATGCCGTTCACGCCCCTCCCACACGCGGCTTTCCTGCCGGTGGTTGGCGGGATCCATAAGGAAGCCGAGCGGTACTTCGAAGATCGCGTCGACTTCCGCCGGGTTGGGTACGAGATCGAACCCCGGTTTGACAACAGCGAGAACCGGCGTAATCCGAAAACCGGTCATCGTGAGGTAGTCGGGCAAATGGCCGACCACTTCGACGAGCCCCGGATCGAGCCCGATCTCCTCCTGCGCCTCGCGCTTGGCGGCGAAATCGACCGAGCCGTCGCCCGGATCGACGGCGCCGCCCGGAAAGGCGATCTGGCCGGAATGTTTTCTGAGCGTCGCAGTGCGCTGCGTCAGGATCACCCGCGCATCCTCGCCCTCGTCGATCACCGGGATGAGTACCGCGGCGTCGCGCAGTGTCGCCTGATCGATGCCGAGCACCATGTCGGCATTGAGCGCGTGGTCGCCATGGGCGAGATAGGTTGGCCCCGGACCGGTTACCTCGTCCTCGGGACGGTGGCGGGCCGCGCGGGTCCGGAAATCGGTCGCGTCGAAGCGCTGCAATGCGCCGACCATCAGCTCTGGCGCTCCAGTTCCGCCATCTCCATCACCGGAAACACTTCGCCCTCGGAGCGGATGACGAACATCGCCTTGCCGTCGATATCGGCCTCCTCGCCATGTTCCAACAATTCGTAGGTCACCGAGCGTGCGAGCAGCGCCTCGAGACGTCCTCGCACCAGCACATAGGGCTTGAGCTGCTGATGCTCCCCGGAAACAACGAAGCGCAGCGGATTGTTGGCCGAGGCCGTGATCACGTCGCCGACATTGGTGCGGAAGGTGATCGACGGTTTTCCGTCCTTTTCGCTTCGCGTCATCTCGACGGCGACGAAGGGTGCGTCCTCGATCCTTATGCAGAGCTTTTCCACAGGAGTGACGAGATAGGTCTTGCCGTCTTCGTCCTTGCGCAGAACGGTCGAAAACAGCCGCACCAGCGCCGGGCGGCCGATCGGCGTGCCCATGTAGAACCACGCGCCGTCCGACTTGATCTCCATGTCTATGTCGCCGCAGAAATCCGGATTCCATCGCTCGACCGGCGGAAGCCCGTCCTTGCCGGCATTGCGGTCGCTGGCAGCGCGCTCGATCAGGCTCGCGAGCCCTGCCGCACCTCCAGATTTTGCCGATGAACTCATTTTCGCCATTCTGCTATCCGTCAATCGAGACCTGTCGCCGGTAACGAGATAGTCAAGTCGATGCCACTTGTCAGCCTTCGCCGCCGGACTAAGCTTCCTGATAGGGTATCGCGAATCGCTTTCCTCAGGGAGCCGTTTCCCCCGAACTCCGGAGAACACCATGGGCATGATGGACACCTCCCCGCAATCCGCGAACGACGCGCCAGACGAGAACGCGATGGTGGCCGAGGCCGAAAAGGCGCTCGCCGATATCGCCGCGATCAAGGAGGCCGTTGCCGACGTCATCTTCGGTCAGGAGAGCGTCGTCGAGCGCACGCTGCTCGCTGTCCTGTCCGGCGGCCATGCGTTGCTGGTCGGTGTGCCGGGCCTCGCCAAGACCAAGCTGGTCACCACGCTCGGCACCGTGCTCGGCCTGTCGGCGGCCCGCGTGCAGTTCACACCGGACCTGATGCCGTCCGATATTCTCGGCTCGGAAGTGATGGACCAGGAGGATGGCGGTCGCCGTTCCTTTCGTTTCGTTCCCGGCCCGGTCTTCACCCAGCTTCTGATGGCCGACGAGATCAACCGCGCCTCGCCGCGCACCCAGTCGGCCCTCCTGCAGGCCATGCAGGAATATCATGTCACCGTCGCCGGCCAGCCGCACAATCTGCCCACGCCGTTCCACGTGCTCGCCACGCAGAACCCGCTTGAGCAGGAAGGCACCTATCCGCTGCCCGAGGCGCAGCTCGACCGCTTCCTCCTGCAGGTCGATGTGCCCTATCCGGAGTTGGACGCCGAGCGCCGCATCCTGCTCGAGACGACAGGCCGCGGCGATGCCGAGATCCGGCGGGCGATCACCGCCGAGCGACTGATGGAAATCCAGGCGCTCATCCGTCGCATGCCAGTGCCCGACAGCGTCGTCGAGGCGATCCTCAAGCTGACCCGCTCGGCCCGTCCCGGCCACGGCAATGCGCGCACCGACGCTACCGTCGCCTGGGGTCCCGGCCCCCGCGCTGGTCAGGCGATGATGCTCTGCGCCCGCGCCCGCGCGCTCTATGACGGCCGCCTCGCGCCCTCCGTCGACGATGTGCGCGCGCTCGCCGAACCGGTGCTCCAGCATCGCATGGCGCTGACATTCGCCGCGCGCGCCGAAGGCATCGGCATTCGCGACATCATTGCGGAACTCGCCGCATCGGAGGCGCTCTGAGCGTATGGCATCGATCGGCCGCATCATTGACGCGACGCCACGGCTGGACGTTCTGGCCCGCGCAAGGATGCGTGCGAGCCTGTTGCCCGACTGTCTGGCCGAAGCGCGCCGCGTTGCCAATACAGTGATCGCCGGCTGGCACGGTCGCCGCAAGCGCGGCATCGGTGAAACCTTCTGGCAGTTCCGGCCCTATGTCGACGGCGAGGCGCAATCGCGCATCGACTGGCGCCGCTCGGCCCGCGACGACCATCTCTATGTCCGCGACCGCGAATGGGAGGCGGCGCACACGATCTGGCTCTGGGCCGACCTCTCGCCCTCCATGCACTACCAGAGCGATCTCGCCATCGCCTCAAAGGAGAGCCGCGCGCTGGTTCTCATGCTAGCGATCGCCGAACTCCTCTCACGCTCCGGCGAGCGCATCGGTTGCCCCGGCGTAATGGAGCCGGTGTCGTCCCGAAGTGCCGCCGAACGGCTGGCGCTTGCGCTCTCCCACAGCTCGCTCGAAGGCGGCATGCCCGATCTCGCCCATGTCGGGCGGATGAGCGACGTTGTGCTGATCAGCGATTTTCTCGACGAGGAAGCAGCCCTCGAACGCTCCATCGCCCCGGCGGCCCAGCGCGGCGTGCGCGGCCATGCCGTCGAGATCCACGATCCGGCGGAAGAACGCTTTCCCTATTCCGGCCGCACCGAGTTTCGTGATCCGGAGACCGGACAGAAACTCGTCGCCGGCCGCGCCGAAACGATCGCCGACGACTACCGGCGTGCCTGGCACGCCCGCCGCGCGGCCATGTCCGAAGCCATCCGGCGCAAGGGATGGAGCTTTCTTGCCCACGGCACGGACCGTCTGGCCTCCGAGGCACTCGCGACGCTGCACGGGCATCTTTCCGGCATTCCGACCACCGGCGGGGAGCGGAACTGATGGGCGGCCTGCCACTGGCCTTCGGCGCGCCGGCGATCCTGTTCGGTCTTCTGGCGCTGCCGGTCATCTGGTGGCTGCTCAGGCTGACCCCGCCACGCCCGCAGGCCGAACCCTTCGCGCCGCTCGCCATTCTCGCCCGTGTCCTCAAGCCCGAGGAAACGCCAGCCCACAGCCCCTGGTGGCTCACCGCGCTGCGCCTGCTGGTCGCGGCCCTGATCATTCTCGCCCTCTCCGAACCGATCCTCAATCCCCGTGACAAATCGCTAGCCGCCAGCGGCCCGCTGGTGCTTTTGATCGACAATGGCTGGGCGACAGCGCCCGACTGGGAGGATCGCGTCGCCGCCGCCGAGGACCTGATCGCAGAGGCGCGCGATGCCGGCGTTCCAGTATCGATCGCCTTTACCGCCGACCGCCGCAACGATGCCACCCCGATGAACGCATCCGACGCGCTCGAACAATTACTCGCCGCCGCCCCCCGCCCAGCGCGGTCCGAACGCGGAGCGACGGTGACTGCGATGGAAGCCGCGCTCGCAGGCACCGCACCAGGCACCATTGCCTATATCTCAGACGGCATGGCGAGCGGCGACGGCACCGATGCGCTCAGCCGCCTCTTTGGGCTTGGTGCGGCGGATATCCAGATCCTCGGCTCGGAGACGGAAGCCCCGGTCGCACTGACCGACACCTCGAACGGCTCCGATGCGCTCACGATCGCGGCGACACGCCTTGCGACTGACGGCGCGCGGAGCGTACCCGTGACCGCCCGCGACAGCCGTGGCCGCGATATCGCCCGGGGCGAGATTTCTTTCGAGGGCGGAGCAAATGCCGGCACCGGCGAGATCCGCGCACCCTTCGAAATCCGCAACGATATCGCCCGCATCGACGTCGATGCCGGACGCACCGCGGCCGGGGTACGTCTCGTCGACGACAGTTTCCGCCGCCGGCGCGTGGCGCTGATCTCCGGCGAGGCCGCCGATCTGGCGCAGCCGCTTCTCTCGCCGCTCTACTATATCGACAAGGCGCTCTCGCCCTATGCCGACCTGATCCATGCGCAGAGCGCGGATCTGGCGAAATCCATTCCGGCACTGATCGAACGGCAGCCTGCGATCATCGTCATGGCCGATATCGGTTCACTGCCGGAAAGCGAGACGGCAACGCTTGAGGAATGGATCGAAAACGGCGGCACGCTGGTGCGTTTCGCGGGGCCGCGTCTCGCCGCCGCCGACAACGACACGCTGACGCCGGTCACGCTCCGGCGCGGCGAACGGGAACTCGGCGGCGCACTCTCCTGGGACGAGCCGCAGCCGCTGGCCGGCTATCCGCAGGGCAGCCCCTTTGCCGGTTTGCCGGTGCCGCGCGACGTCACCGTCAACCGCCAGGTGCTCGCCGAACCCTCCGCCGATCTCGCCGCCCGAACCTGGGCGTCGCTTGCCGATGGCACGCCGCTGGTCACCGCCGCCGATCGCGGGGAGGGACGCATCGTGCTCTTTCACGTGACCGCCGAGGCCGGCTGGTCGAACCTGCCGATTTCCGGCCATTTCGTCGACATGCTGCGCCGGGTCGTCCAGCTCTCCAACAATGTCGGCCGCGCCGGCGGCTCGTCCAACGCGGTGCTGCCGCCCTACCAGTTGCTGGATGCCTCAGGCGCGCTGCTGCCGGCCTCCGGCGACGCCAAGCCGCTCGATCTGTCCGGCGGCCGCACGCCGCGCGCCGGACCGGATAACCCGCCCGGCCTCTACGGTACCGAAGACGGCTACGTGGCGCTCAATCTCTTTGCGCCCGAAGAGCGGATCGAGCCGCTCGACATCCCCGTGGCGGGCGCCCCCGTCAGCCGGGCCCCGCTCGGCCGAGGCGAGGCGCTTGACCTCAAGCCCTGGCTCTTCGGCGCAGCCCTTCTCGGCCTGCTTGCCGATACGCTGATTGTGCTCCTGATGGGCGGCGCGCTCCGTCGCCTGACCGGCCGCCGTACCGCGGCGGCCACGGCCGTTCTGCTCGCAGCAGGCCTTGCGGTCCTGATCACCGCGCCCAATGCCACGGCGCAGGACAGCCAGCCCGGCGACGTCGACATTGTCGACAAGCTCGACCAGACCCATATCGCCTACGTGATCACCGGCGACGACGAGGTCGACCGCATCAGCCGGGAAGGCTTGAACGGGCTCACCAATTATCTGGCCAACCGCACTGCGCTCGAGCCGGGCGAACCGGTCGGCCTCGACATCGAGACCGACCAGCTCTCCTTCTATCCGCTGATTTACTGGCCGATGAGCGAACAGGCGCCGATGCCCTCGGAAGCCGCGATCAGCCGTATCGACGCCTATATGAAGAACGGCGGCTCGGTGCTCTTCGACACCCGCGACCGGATCGATGAACTCGGCGGCGCGACGGCCGGACCGACCCGCAGGCTGCAGGTGATCCTCGCCGATCTCGACATCCCGCCTCTCGAGCCGGTGCCATCGGACCACGTTCTGACCAAGGCCTTCTATCTGCTCGACACCTTCCCTGGCCGCTACGCCGACGGCCCGCTTTGGGTGGAGGCGACGGCGGCGAGCGAGGAAGAAGCGACGGCCGAACGTCCGGCGCGGGCCGGTGACGGCGTCTCCTCGATCCTGATAACCTCGAATGATTTCGCCGCCGCCTGGGCAGAGGACGAGACCGGCAACCGCCTCTATCCCACAGTGCCGAACGATCCCTGGCAGCGTGAATATGCCTATCGCGCCGGCGTCAACATCATGATGTACATGCTGACCGGCAACTACAAATCCGACCAGGTGCATATCCCCGCGCTGCTCGAACGGCTCGGGCAATGAGGGTGGGACATTAGCATGAACCTGTCCTTTGCCCCCTTCATTCCCTTGCCTCTGCTCATTGGGTTGGCGATAGTCGCGGCCCTTCTCGCCGGCTGGGCGCTCTTCGTCCGCCAGCGCGGCTCGGTGATCCGTGCCATCGCTCTTGCAGCTCTCGTTCTTGCGCTCGCCAACCCGGTCGCGAGCTTCGAAGAACGCGCGCCGGTGAAAAGCGTGGTCCCCGTCGTCGTCGACCGCAGCCAGAGCCAGGACCTCGGCGAGCGCACGGACCAGACCGACAGGGCGCTGACCGAACTCAAGGCCCGGCTCGACCGCTTCCCCGATTTTGAGACCCGCATCATCGAAAGCCGCGGTGACCCGGATTCGGATTCGCCATCGACCGATCTGTTCGAGGCGCTTTCCACCGGTATCCGCGATATCCCGACCTCGCGTCTTGCCGGCGCGGTGATGATCACCGACGGTCAGGTGCACGACATTCCCGAAACCGCCGAGGCGCTGGGTCTCGACGTTCCCGTCCACGGTCTCATTACCGGCGACGAGAACGAACTCGACCGCCGCATCGAGATCGTTCGCGCGCCGCGCTTCGGCATAGTTGGAGAAGAGCAGGACATCGTCTACCGCGTCATGGTCGACGGCCGGCCGGCCAACGGTTCGCTGCCGGTGACCGTTCGCGTGAATGGCGAGGAACGCGGCATCGCCGAGGCCGTGCCCGGAGAGGAAACCACCTTCACGCTCGAAGTGCCGCGCGGCGGCAACAACATTGTCGAACTCGCCGTCGAGGAAGAGCCCTCCGAGGTTTCGACCGCCAACAACCGTGCCGTCGCCCGCATCGAGGGCATCCGCGAAAATCTCCGTGTGCTGCTCGTCTCCGGCGAGCCGCATTCGGGCGAGCGCGCCTGGCGCAACCTCCTGAAATCCGACGCATCGGTGGATCTCGTCCACTTCACCATTCTGCGTCCGCCAGAAAAACAGGACGGCACGCCGATCACCGAACTCTCGCTGATCGCGTTTCCCACGCGCGAACTCTTCGTCGAAAAGATCGACCAGTTCGACCTGATCATCTTCGATCGCTACCAGAACCGCGGCGTACTGCCGGTGCTCTATTACGATTACATCGCGCAGTATGTGGAAAACGGCGGCGCGCTGCTGATCGCCTCCGGGCCCGAACTGTCCGGCATTGAGTCGATCGCCCAGACGCCGCTCGCGCCCGCGCTTCCCGCCTACCCGACCGGAAACATGGATGTCGAAGGCTTCTATCCGCGGCTCACCGATGCGGGCCGCCGCCATCCGGTCACCCGTGAACTGCCGGGAGGACTTCAGGATCCGCCCGCCTGGGGCCGTTGGTTCCGCTCCGTCTCGGTCCAGAACGTCTCCGGCGACACGGTGATGAAGGCGGCCAACGACCAGCCGCTGCTCGTGCTCAACCGCTTCGGCGAGGGCCGGGTCGCCATGCTTCTCTCCGACCAGGGCTGGCTCTGGGCGCGCGGCTTCGAGGGCGGCGGACCGCATGTGGCGCTCTACCGGCGCATCGCACACTGGCTGATGAAGGAACCCTCGCTCGAGGAAGAGGCATTGCGCGCCTCTGCCAGCGGGCGGACCCTGCGCGTGGAACGCCAGACCATGGCCGACGCCGCCAATCCGGTCACCCTCACCCTGCCTTCCGGTGCCACACGCGAACTGACCCTGCAGCCCGAAAGCGACGGCCTGTTCTCGGCGGAAATGCCGCTCGACGAATTCGGACTGGTGGAAGCGCGCGACGGGGATCTGACGGCTCTGGCGCATATCGGCGCGATCGACGCGCCCGAATTCCGTGCGACCGTCTCGACCACGGAAATGCTGCGTCCGATCGCCGAGGAGACCGGAGGCACCGTCGCCCGCGTCTCCGGCGAGGACGGGGCCTTGCCGCAGATCCTGCCAGTCCGCTCCGGCTTCCGCGATACCGGCGGCCGCCTGACGCTTCGAACATCTTCGGAAACCGTGCTGCTCGGCGTGCGCTCGGTGCCGCTCTTTGCCGGCTTCCTCGGACTGATGCTGATGATCCTGGCGCTCGGCGCCACTTGGTTCCGCGAAGGCCGCTAAGCCTCGTCAGCCGCGATCGCGATGACGGATCACGCCTTCCAGCTCGTCGGCGATGATCTCGTCGAAACAGGCGGCAAGCACCCGGCGCGGATCGACCGGGCCGGGCATGATGAGCGCCCCCTGCCGTGTCGGCTGAAAGCCGAGCGGACCGTAATATGGCGGATCGCCGATCAATATGACGGCATGGCTGCCGGCGCGTTTTGCGGCCTCGACCGCGATACGCACCAGTTCACGCCCGATGCCGAGATTCTTGTGCGACGGCCGGACCGCCAGCGGCCCGAGAAGATGGGTGGGCGTGTTTCCGGCAAAAATCGGCGTCATCCGCACCGAGGCGATCGTCTGACCACCGTCGGCGCAGACGAATGAGAGGTGCCGGTCATGCGGCCCCTGCTCGCGGATACGCTCCGCCGCACGCGTAAAACGGCCCGGCCCGAAGGCTTCCTCGTTGATGAGGTCGATTGCGGCGTTGTGGGAGGCGTCTTCGGTGAGATAGACGAGATCGAGCTTGGACATGGGACATACCGGACTGTGGACGTGTGACGGGAACGCGAAAAGGATCCCGCGCGTAGGGCGCGCGAGCGTTTTACTTCAGCGTCGTCGGGTCGTCCGGTGGGTCAAGCTTTCGTCTCCTTGATGGTTCGGCTGATAGCAGAGCCCCCATCCCCCGTCTACGGGAAAACACACCGTTCACCCCAAACGGCTTAGAAAGCGGAAAAAACAGCCCTATGTTCGCCTCAAAGGAGATTTGACCATGGGCATGCTCGATAATGGCGTCTGGAAGGACGTCTGGTACGACACGAAATCCACCGGCGGCCGCTTCAAGCGGAGCACATCCTCGTTCCGCAACTGGGTGACGAAGGACGGTTCTGCCGGCCCCTCAGGTGACGGCGGTTTCAAGGCCGAGGCCGGGCGCTACCATCTCTACGTATCGCTCGCCTGTCCCTGGGCTCACCGCACGCTGATCTTCCGCGAATTGATGGGCCTGCAGGATGCGATTACCGTCGATGTCGTCGACTACCACATGGGCGAAAACGGCTGGGAGTTCAAAAAGCGCGACGGCGCCACTGGCGACAGCCTGATGGGCAAGGACTACCTGCACCAGGTCTATACAGAGGCCGATCCGCACTACACCGGTCGGGTAACGGTGCCGGCGCTCTGGGACAAGCAGAAAAAGACGATCGTCTCCAACGAGTCCGCCGAGATCATCCGCATGTTCAACTCCGCCTTCGCGGAGATCGCCGATCCGAAAGCGCCGGACTTCTATCCCGAAGAACTTCAGGGCGAAATCGACGAGATCAACGACCTCGTCTACAACACCGTCAACAACGGGGTCTACAAGGCCGGCTTCGCCACCGAGCAGGAGGTCTACGAGGAGAATGTCGCGGCACTCTTCGATACGCTCGACAAGATCGAGGACCGGCTCAAAGCCCAGCGCTATCTTGTCGGCGAAAAGCTGACGGAAGCCGACTGGCGGCTGTTTACGACGTTGGTCCGCTTTGATCCGGTCTATGTCGGCCACTTCAAGTGCAACATCCGCCGCATCGCCGACTACCCGAACCTCTTGGGCTATCTGCGCGAACTCTACCAGATGCCCGGTATCGCCGGCACGGTGAACTTCACGCACATAAAGCGCCACTACTACGGCAGCCACGCAACCATCAATCCGAACGGCATTGTACCGGTGGGCCCAGCGATGGAACTCGACGCGCCGCATGGCCGCGATGGCCTGAAAAAGGCCGCCTGATTGAACAAACCCGGCAGCCTTGCCGCTGCCGGGCCTTGTCGTATATAATTTATTGCATATATCAGGAGCTATCCACCACCATTCAACGGAGTTCCCGATGTCTTATACGATCGACCGCACCTTCGCCGGCGAAGCCTTCGACACAATCGTCGAACGAACGCGATCGGCGCTCTCCGACAACGGCTTCGGCGTGCTGACCGAAATCGATGTCTCGGCCACCATGAAGAAGAAGATCGACAAGGACGTGCCGCCCTACCTGATCCTCGGCGCCTGCAATCCGAACATGGCCTACCAGGCGATCGGCATCGAGCCGAAGATCGGCGCGATGCTTCCGTGCAACGTGATCGTGCGCGAAACCGGCAACGACGTCACCGTCAGCGCGGTCGATCCCGCCGCCTCCATGCAGGCTATCGACAATGAAAAGCTCCATTCGGTCGCCGGCGAGGTTCGCGGCATGCTGGAGAAGGTCGTCCAGGCGATCTGATCCTACGAGCGGATCTTGAAGCCCGTGCGGTAGGTCCACCAGATCACGCCGAGGCAGATCAGCAGGAACAGCGCGATCATCGCCAGGCTCACACCGACCGCCACGTCGGCCATGCCGAAGAAGCTCCAGCGGAAGCCCGAGATCAGGTAGACGACCGGGTTGAACAACGCCACCGTCTGCCAGCCCTCGGGCAGCATGTCGATCGAATAGAAGCTGCCGCCGAGGAAAACGAGCGGCGTTACGACGAGCAGCGGCACGAGCTGCAGCTGCTCGAAATTCTTCGACCACAACCCGATGATGAAGCCGAACAGGCTGAACGAGATGCAGGTCAGCGCCAGGAAGGCGACCATCGCCAGAGGATGCTGGATGTGCAGATCGACGAAGAAGAAGGCGGTTCCGAGAATGATCAGGCCGATGAACAGCGACTTGCTCGCCGCCGCGCCGACATAGCCGAGAACGATCTCGATGAAGGAGACCGGCGCGGCATTCACCTCGTAGACCGAGCCGATGAATTTCGGGAAATAGATCCCGAAGGAAGCATTCGAGATGCTCTGCTGGAGAACCGAGAGCATGATCAGTCCCGGCACGATGAATGCGCCGTAGGAGATGCCCTCCACCTCCTGGATGCGCGAACCGATCGCGGTGCCGAAGACGATGAAATAGAGCGACGTCGACAGGACCGGCGAGATCAGGCTCTGGGTGATGGTGCGGAAGAACCGCATCATCTCGAAATAGTAGATCGAGGAAACCGCGCGGAAGTTCATGCCTGTTCCTTTACCAGTCCGACGAAGATCTCCTCGAGAGAGCTCTGTTTCGTCTCGATGTCCCGAAGCGTCAGCCCCGCCGTCTTGAGATCGGCGATCAGCGAGGTGATGCCGGTGCGTTCGCCGTTGGCCTCGTAGGAATAGACGAGCGTCTGGTCGTTCGCCGAATAGGTGAGATCGTAATTGGAAAGCGCGGCCGGAATCTCGTCAATCGGCTCGGTGAGTTCGATGCGAAGCTCCCGGTGCCCCATCCGTCGCATCAGCGACTGGGTCGGTTCGATCAGCAGCACCTCGCCCTTGTTGATGATGCCGACACGGTCGGCGATCGCCTCGGCCTCCTCGATGTAGTGGGTGGTCAGGATGATCGTCACGCCTTCCTTCTTCAGTTGGGCGACGACCTCCCACATGTCCTTGCGCAGTTCGACATCCACGCCCGCGGTCGGTTCGTCGAGAAAGAGCACTTTAGGGCTGTGGCAAAGCGCCTTGGCGATGAGCACGCGCCGCTTCATGCCGCCCGACAGTTCCCGCGTCATGGCGTCCTTCTTGTCCCACAACGACAGCCGCCGCAGAACATTCTCGAGAAACGCCGGATCCGGCTTCTTGCCGAACAGGCCCCGAGTAAAGCGCAGACCGTTATAGACCGTCTGGAAGGGCTCGAGCGCGATCTCCTGTGGCACCAGACCAATCAGTTCGCGCGCCTTGCGGTAGTCGGCCACAGTGTCGTGGCCGCCGACGAGCACTCGGCCCTCCGAGATGTTGACAAGGCCGCAGATCACCGAGATCAGCGTCGTCTTTCCGGCGCC
>PAPH01000033.1 GCA_002709005.1 Hyphomicrobiales bacterium
AAGACGCCTCGCACGCGCCCTTCGTCTATCGGTTAGGACGCCAGATTTTCATTCTGGAAAGAGGGGTTCGACTCCCCTAGGGCGTGCCACTTTTCTCCCCTTCGATTCGGCTTTGTGCCGCTAGAGCAGAGCGCTGACGCTAGCCGATGTCGGCTCGCCTCCCCCGTTTGACAGCGCTGTCGTGATCGCTGATCGTGAGCGGAGACGGAGGGGCAACCGCGATGATAGATTTTAAGAACAAATCGGTTTTCAAGCTGAAGAAGAACGATGCCTATGCAGACATCGTGAGCGCACTCCTGATGCAGGGCGAAGAGATCGTGTGCGCCTTCAAATCGATGAGGGACGGCGTCGTGTTCACCGATCGACGCATCATCGCGGTGAACGTCCAGGGTATCACCGGTTCCAAGCGCGACTTCACCTCCCTGCCCTACAAGAACATCGTGGCATACTCGGTGGAGACAGCCGGCACGTTCGACCTCGACAGCGAACTCGAAATCTATTTCTCCGCGCTGGGCCAGGTGCGGTTCGAATTCACCGGCGCCACACCCATTCAACACATTTCATTGCTGATTTCGGAAGCCATCTTCGGGTCGACAGCGCAGGCGACACGGTCGAGCGGGTCGGCGGATGGCGGAGCACCACCAATTCCGCGCTAGACGGCTTCCCCTGTCTCCCGCAAAGAATGGCTGGATCCGAACCAGCGTTTCAAAGCGCGGGAGCCGCGTCGAGAAGGCGGAGCTGCACGCGCCGGATGCCCTGCCAGTAATCGGCGGACAGCGTGCCGGCGAAATGGAAGGCCGTGCCCTGTCCGTCGAGGAGGGCCTGTCCAAGCGGAGCATCGGCTGCGCGGAAGGCGATGCCGTTGAGCGTGCGCCCGTCCGCCCCCGCTATCGTGATCTTCAGGTGATTCTGCCCGACGACACGCACATCGCGCAGGAGGTGGTTTGGAAGCGCGAAAACGGGCTGCGGATGGCCGGAGCCGTAAGGTCCCGCCTTTTCGACCAGATCGATGAGATCGAGCGTGGCGCCGGAGGCCGCGAGCGCCGCGTCGATCTTCAGCCGGTGGCCGTCGCGCAGCCTGGCGACCTCGCGTGCGCCCTTGTCCTCGAAATAGCTTCGCAGCGCGCCGAGCCGCTCCTGCCGGACGGTAAGGCCCGCCGCCATGGCATGCCCCCCGCCCTTCTCCAGAAGCCCCTCCTCGACCGCCTCCCGGACCACATGGCCGATATCGAAGCCGGGGATGGACCGGCCCGAGCCTGTTCCCTTGCCGTTCGCGTCGAAGGCGATGGCAAAGGCCGGACGGCGGAAGCGCTCCTTCAGCCGGGCGGCGATCAGTCCGACGATGCCGGGATGCCAGCCCTTCTTCTCGGTGACGATGACGGCAGGGCCCTCGCCCGTTCCGATCTCGGCCTCGACCTCCGCCATCGCCTCCTCGAGCATGGCGGTCTCGATCGCCTGGCGTTCGCGATTGAGATCGTCGAGACGCGCGGCGATCATGTCGGCTTCCGACGGATCCTCAATCGTGAGCAGATGCGAGCCGAGCGCCGCATCGCTGATCCGGCCGCCGGCATTGATGCGGGGACCGATGAGAAAGCCGAAATGGTAGGGATTGACGGGACCGTTGACGCCGACCTTGCGGATGAGCGCGGCCAGTCCCTCATTGTGCATCAGACGCGCTGCGACAAGCCCCTTGACCACGAAGGCGCGGTTGAGCCCCTTGAGCGGCACGACGTCGCACACGGTGGCGAGCGCGACGAGATCGAGCTGCGAGAGGAGATCGATTCCTCCGCCCTCGATATCTTCCCGGGAGCGGATCATCCGTGCGGCGTTGACGAGCACCATGAAGACCACGCCCGCCGCGCAGAGATGGCCGAGGCCGGAGAGATCGTCCGGGCGGTTGGGATTGACCAGCGCCGCACAGACCGGCAGTTCGGCCCCCATCTGGTGGTGGTCGATGACGACGACGTCGATACCGCGCTCGGCAGCGGCCTTCAGCGCCTCACCGCTGGTCGAACCGCAGTCCACGGTGACGATAAGCTGCGCGCCGCGATCGACAAGTTCGTTGATCGCCGTGGCATTCGGCCCATAGCCTTCGAATATGCGGTCGGGGATGTAGATCTCGCTCTCCACGCCCCAGGCTCTCAGGAAGCGGAACAGGAGCGCCGAGGATGCCGCGCCGTCGACATCGTAATCGCCGAAGATGACGACCTTCTCCTTCGCAGCGATCGCCGCAACGATTCGCGCCGCGGCGGTATCGCAATCGGCCAGCGTCGAGGGATCGGGCATTAGATCCTTTATCGTTGGATCGAGGAAGCGGGCGGCCTCGTCAGCCTTGACGCCCCGGGCGGCGAGCACGCGGGAGATGATGTCGGGCAGACCCGCGGACTGGGCGATGGCGATCGCCATGTTCTCGCCCGCCGGATCGAGCCGGGCGATCCAGCCCTGGCCTGTCAGCGAAGTCTCGACCCCGAGAAAGGCCCTCTGCGGTTCTCCTGCCAGCGGCATAGGCATCCGTCACGTTCCATGGCGGCGGATCATCCGCGCCGTTTCCTCGCTCATAAAGCACCGGATGGCGGGTGGGAAGGAACCCATCCCTTTTCACGCCAGGCCATCAACCCAAAAGCCCGACCAGCCAAGCTACAAACGCGGAATCCGGCGCAAGGTGTCGGGAGTAAGCCATCGCGGCACAGACCGAGGCGAGGTTGCCGATCAGATAATAGTTGTTGAACTCCCGGGTCTCCGAACTGCTCTTGAGGCGTGTCCCGAGCTTCATCGCTCCGAACAGCGTGAGAATATGGGGGTATCCCAGAACGAGACCGTAAGCGATGACGCAGCGCTCGAATGCGCCCTTGAAGAGATCGGTCAGCGTAACCCCGGGCGGTGTCGTCCCGTCGGGCTTGAGGAAACGGCGACCAAGCGCCTGGAAAAACAGCAGATAGAGAAGCAGTTCGGCCACCAGGAAAACCACCGCCATGACCAGGTATCTCATTGCCGGAAGAACCCTTGCCGCATCATTTCGAGAGACGATCGATAGACGACCATGTTCCAGTTTCGCCGGTACTTCCAAACCTGCGATCGCTCCCGGTCGAACATCTCGGCGACGTCTTCATCGGAACCGTCCGTATAAAGCAGTTCAGCGAATATCTCGGGAAAACGCCGGAGACCCGGCTCGTTCCACATATTGTCGATTATGGCATAGAGAAGCGTGTGGAAGGTTTCGCTTTCTTTATCCTCGAGGACAATTTGCGTCCGCGCCCGTGACGAATCCTTTCTCGACAGCAATTCGCGGGCCTTCGTCAGTCCCTCGCCCAGCATTCCATGTGCGATATCCGGATTGATCTCGGTTTCGATCTTGCCCTGATAGATCACATAGCGGAGCTCGAAGGGCCTGCTTCGACGCAGAAGGCCCTCATTGCATTGCTGGACCGTGCGCGAGGCGCCTTCGAAGGATTTGCAGACGGCCTGGAATTCATCGCCCAGCGTGACCGTCAGAGGCGAAACAATATCGTCCTGGCGGGCGGCGTTCACCGAACCGACAAGCCCCTGCAGTTGATTTGCCAAATCTGACGCGTTCTGCCGGGAACTGCCGATCACGTCGCCCATCAGGATAAAAGAGGACATGGCCACCTCGCTTCACTTTAAGTGCATCATAGCCCTTCGTTGCACAAAAAGTGAAACAAATATGTAAGCGGTGTCCTGTCTCTCGGTCAGCCCGGGGGCTCACGGCAAATTTCAGAACTTCGTCAGATCCTGGTGGCGGGCCTTGATCTCGCGGACGGTGCCGGAGGACGAGCGCATGACGATCGTATGGGTGGAGATCGCATCGCGGGCGAACTTGACGCCGGCGAGCAGATTGCCGTCGGTCACGCCGGTGGCGGAGAAGAGAACGTCGCCCTGCGCCATCTCTTCCATCCGGTAGATCTTCGAGGGATCAATGATTCCCATTTTTTCCGCACGGGCGATCTTCTCGGGCGTGTTGAGCTGCAGGCGGCCTTCCATCTGGCCGCCGATGCAGCGCAATGCGGCGGCCGCAAGCACGCCCTCGGGGGCGCCGCCGATGCCGATATAGAGGTCGATACCGGTCTCGTCCGGGTGGGTGGTGTGGATGACACCCGCCACGTCGCCATCGCCGATCAGCCGGATGGCGGCACCGGTGGCGCGCACTTCCTCGATCAGCTTGGCATGGCGCGGGCGGTCGAGGATGCAGACGGTGATCTCGTGCGGATCGACGCCCTTGGCCTTGGCGACCGAGTGGACATTGTCTGTCGGTGTCGCGTCGAGCGCCACGGTTCCGGCCGGATAGCCTGGGCCGATCGCCACCTTCTCCATGTAGACGTCTGGCGCGTAGAGAAGACTGCCCTTTTCGGCGATGGCGATGACGGCCAGCGAATTGGGCAGGTTCTTGGCGCAGATCGTCGTGCCTTCGAGCGGGTCGAGCGCGATATCGACGGCGGCTCCGTCCTTGGTGCCGACCTCCTCGCCGATATAGAGCATCGGTGCCTCGTCGCGTTCGCCTTCGCCGATCACCACGGTGCCGTCGATCGGCAGGCGGTTGAGTTCCTGGCGCATGGCGTCGACGGCCACCTGGTCCGCCGCCTTCTCGTCACCCCGTCCCCGCAGCCGGGCTGCGGCCACCGCCGCGCGTTCCGTCACACGGGCGATTTCGAGCGTGAGAATACGGTCGAGACCGCTGGACTGAGTGTTCTTGCCTGCCATGGGAGCCCTCTTGAAAACGAACCGGCGCGTCCGCCGACGGGGCAGCCATATAGCGGCTCCACCTCTCCGCGCAATGACAAACAGGCGAAAAAAGCCGTTGAATTTCCGCTTGTTGAGCGGTTTCCCGGACTAAATCGATTAGAGCGGCGGGGCCGTCTGTTAGCGCTTGGTGCGCTCGATGCGGATGACCTGCGGTTCGCCGCTGACATAGCCCTCGCCGCGAATGCCCTCCACCGCCTCGCGGATGGAAGATTCGGTGGTGGCATGAGTGACGAGAATGACCGTCTTGAGATCGGAGCCGCCATTGGCCGGCCGCTGGACGATCGATTCGAGCGATATGCCGTTCTTCGACATCTGCGCCGCGATTGCCGCGAAGACGCCGACGCGGTCCTCGACCTTGAGCGAGATGAAGTAGCCGCCCTCATGGCTGCGCATGCGCGCCCGCTTATAGGGCTCGAGATGTGCGGCCGGACGGCCGAGCGCCGGGCCGTGCTGGTGGCCGGGCCGGGATTTCGCGATATCGGCAATGTCACCGAGAACAGCGGAGGCAGTGGCGTCTCCGCCGGCGCCGGGGCCGGAGAGCAGGAGTTCGCCCAGAATGTCGGCCTCGATTGTCACCGCATTTGTCACGCCGTCGACTTCGGCGATCATCGAATCGAGCGGCACCATGGTCGGATGCACGCGCTGTTCGATCCCGGTCGAGGTGCGCTGGGCGACGCCGAGAAGCTTGATCCGGTAGCCCAGTTCCTCAGCGGCCCTGATGTCCTCGATCGAGATGTTCGAGATCCCCTCGACATAGACCTCGTCGGAGGCGATGCGTGTGCCGAAGGCGAGGCTCGTCATGATCGCCAGCTTGTGTGCGGTGTCGAAGCCGCCGATATCGAAGGTGGGGTCGGCTTCCGCGTAACCGAGACGCTGGGCTTCGGCGAGGCATTCCTCGAAGCCGAGATTTTCCTTCTGCATCCGGGTGAGGATGTAATTGCAGGTGCCGTTGAGGATGCCGTAGACGCGGGTGATCGAATTGCCGGTCAGGCTTTCGCGCAGCGCCTTGATGACCGGGATGCCGCCGGCGACGGCCGCCTCGAAATTGAGCAGCACGCCGGCTTCCTCGGCGACTCCGGCCAATTCGACGCCATGCCTGGCAAGAAGCGCCTTGTTGGCGGTGACGACGTGCAGGCCACGCGCAAGCGCCGCCGATACGCAGGTGTGGGCGGGATCGCCTTCCCCGCCGATCAGTTCGACGAAAACGTCGATATCGCCCGAACGGGCGAGTTCGGCAGGATCGTCGAACCAGGTGACGTTCGACAGGTCGATACCTCGGTCGCGGGTCTTGTCACGTGCCGACACAGCGGTGACGACGATCTCGCGGCCGCAGATCTCTGCGAGAAGATTGTGACGGCTGGCGATCGCTCCGAAAAGCGCCGAGCCCACCGTGCCGAGACCGGCAATGCCGACTTTGAGCGCTTGCGTCATGACTATTCCCAACATGTTCCGATTGAGGCCGCGGAGACGCGGCACGTGATCCGGACGCGGGTTTAGCCCTCCGCCCCTTTCGGGTCAACGGGCGGGAGTTACCGGCGGGCGTTGAGCTGGACGACGTTGCCCTCGCCCGCATCCTTCGCCGAGGACAGGAAGCGTTTGATGTTGCGGGCGGCCTGACGGATGCGGTGCTCGTTCTCGACGAGAGCGATGCGCACGTGATTGTCGCCATGCTCGCCGAAGCCGACGCCGGGCGCGACGGCCACATCGGCCTTCTCGACCAGGAGCTTGGAGAATTCAAGCGAACCCATCTCGCGGAAGGCTTCCGGAATCGGACACCAGGCAAACATGGTGGCCGGCGGCGGCGGCACATCCCATCCCGCCTTGCCGAAGGCGTCGACCATGACGTCGCGGCGTTTCTTGTAGACCTCGCGCACTTCGTCGATCTCCGAGCCGTCGCCATTGAGAGCGGCGGTCGCGGCCACCTGGATCGGCGTGAAGGCGCCGTAGTCGAGATAGGATTTCACTCGCGTCAGCGCCGAAATCAGCCTTTCGTTGCCGACCGCAAAACCCATGCGCCAGCCGGGCATGGAGAAGGTCTTCGACATCGAGGTGAACTCGACGCAGACGTCGATCGCGCCCGGCACCTCGAGAACCGACGGCGGCGGCGCATCGTCGAAATAGATTTCGGAATAGGCGAGGTCGGACAGAATGATGATGTCGTGCTTGCGGGCAAACGCGACGACGTCCTTGTAGAATTCGTAGGTGGCGACCATCGCCGTCGGGTTCGACGGATAGTTCAGGATGAGAGCCAGCGGCTTGGGGATCGAGTGGCGCACGGCGCGATCGAGCGCGCGGAAGAACTCCTCGTTCGGCGTCACGTCGATCGAGCGGACGACGCCGCCGGACATGATGAAGCCGAACATGTGGATCGGATAGGTCGGGTTCGGGCACAGCACCACGTCGCCAGGCGCGGTGATCGCCTGGGCCATGTTGGCGAAGCCTTCCTTCGAGCCCATGGTGGCGACCACCTGGGTTTCCGGGTCGAGCTTCACGCCGAAACGCCGCTCGTAATATTTCGCCTGGGCGCGGCGCAGGCCGGGAATGCCGCGCGAGGTCGAATAACGGTGCGTGCGCGGGTCCTGGATCACCTCGGTCAGCTTGTCGACGATCGCCTGCGGGGTCGGAAGGTCCGGATTGCCCATTCCGAGATCGATGATGTCGGCTCCACCGGCTCGCGCCGACGCCTTGAGCCGATTGACCTGCTCGAAGACATAAGGCGGCAAACGCCGTATTTTGTGAAACTCTTCCATCGTTCTCTCTCGGGTTGGACTCTCTGTCCCGCGGGCCTCACGCTGCGGAACAATTCAACTGGTTTGCGGCCAAACCCCGTTCTTTGCAAGGGCTATTTGAGGATTTCCTTTTCCGTCTCCTCGGCATGCTCGCGCGCGGTTTTACGCAGTTCCGCAAGCCGCCGGCGATACTCCGCGTCGGTCGCAGCACGCTTCCCCTTGCCCCGGTACTGGGCGAATTCGCGTTCCAGCGCCTGCGCCTCGTTGTCGGACATCTGCTGCATGGCTCCCTCCCGGTCGAGGCCGATATTGGGGTACTGCCCGCTCTGGGCAACCCGATCCTCGACGAATTGCTGACGCTGCAGCTTCTCGACCTTGCGTGCCGGAAGCGGGATGGGCGAAATGATGCGGATATCGTTGTCTGTGGCGATATTGGTCTGCCGCTGCGTGCCGGCGGTTTTCGGGGCCGCATCCTCCAGCGACGCGGTCTGACAGCCGGCGATCAGCATCGCCGGCGCCAGACAGGCCAAAACCACCAGAATTCCAGATCTCGACATCACACCAACTCTCTCCGGGCACCTGGACGGGTATCGCGCCCGGTCACGACAATGACAAAAACGTTTCCTAGCTAAAGTATACATGATCCAAATCATATGAGGCCTTTTCAAGTCGCGGTATTGTGCAAAAATGCTATTGCATCGTTTTCAACCGGGCACTCAGATCCGGGGAACGGGGAACAGGGAGGCGAACATGGGCACGGAGAAGCCCGGCAAGGAAGACGACAAGCCCACCGATCCGGGAATCGAACCTTATGTCGTGAAGGATCCCGAAGCCTTCGCGCATAACATAGCACACATGCTCGAAGAACTCGGCATGGCGGCTTCCGCATGGGTGGAACCGCGCGAGAAAGGCGAAGTAACCGACGTCTACTCGGCGCCGATGGCCGACATGGTCAAGACGTTTTCCAAGGTGGGGGAATACTGGCTCTCCGATCCCAAGCGAGCGGTCGCGGCGCAGACCGAGCTTCTCAGCGGATATTTCGGCCTCTGGTCGCGCTCGATGCACAAACTGGCGGGCGACGCGGCCGAGAAGGCCGACGAGACGCCGCCCGGCAAGCCCGACAAGCGGTTCAGCGATCCCGACTGGGAAGCCAATCCCTTCTTCGACTTCCTGCGCAATGCCTATCAGTTGACTTCCGGCTGGGCGGAAGGGCTGGTTACCCGCGCCGACGGGCTTGACGAGCGGACACGCCAGAAGGCCGAATTCTACCTCAAGCAGATGACGAGCGCGCTGTCGCCGGCGAATTTCCTGCTCACCAATCCGGAACTCTACAAGGAAACGATCGCCGAAAACGGCGAGAACCTGGTGCGTGGCATGCACATGCTGGCCGAGGACATCACCGCCGGCGGCGGACAGCTTCGGCTGAGACAGTCGGACGCCACCAAGTTCAAGGCCGGCGAAAATCTGGCCCTGACGCCGGGCAAGGTGGTTGCCGAGGACGACATCTGCCAGATCATCCAGTACGAGCCGGCCACCGACGAGGTGTTGAAGCGCCCGCTGCTGATTGTGCCGCCCTGGATCAACAAGTTCTACATCCTCGACCTCAACCCGAAGAAATCCTTCATCAAATGGGCGGTCGAACAGGGCCATACCGTCTTCGTCATCTCCTGGGTCAATCCCGACGAGCGGCATGCCAAAAAGGACTGGGAATCCTATGCGCGCGAGGGAATCGGCTTCGCGCTCGACACGATCGAGAAGATAACCGACACCCACAAGGTCAACGCGATCGGCTATTGCGTCGGCGGCACGCTGCTCGCCGCGACGCTGGCGCTCCACGCCCAGGAGAAGGACCGGCGCATCGCCACCGCCACTTTCTTCACCACGCAGACCGATTTCACCTATGCGGGCGATCTCAAGGTGTTCGTGGACGAGGAGCAGATCGCCGCGCTCGAAGCGTCGATGAAGCGCCACGGCTATCTCGAAGGCTCGCAGATGGCGACCGCCTTCAACATGCTGCGCGCCTCCGATCTGATCTGGCCCTATGTCGTCAACAACTACCTCAAGGGCAAGGATCCGATGCCCTTCGACCTTTTGTACTGGAATTCCGATTCCACCCGAATGCCGGCGGCCAACCACTCCTACTATCTGCGCAACTGCTATCTCGAGAACAATCTCGCAAAGGGCAAGATGAAGATGGCGGGGCACACGCTCAACCTGAGTGACGTGAAGATCCCCGTCTACAATCTCGCCGCCAGGGAAGACCATATCGCCCCTGCCCGCTCGGCCTTCATCGGCTCCAAACTGTTCGGTGGCGACGTGACATACGTGATGGCGGGATCGGGGCATATCGCGGGCGTCGTCAATCCGCCGGCGGCGGGTAAATACCAGTTCTGGACCGACGGCCCGCCCGACGGCGAATTCGACGATTGGGTCGCCGGCGCCAGCGAAACACCCGGCTCCTGGTGGCCGCACTGGCACGACTGGATTGTCGCGCAGAACGACAAGACGGTGCCCGCGCGCGAACCGGGCGGCGGCAAGGTCAACCCGATCGAGGATGCGCCGGGTTCGTATGTGCGGGTGCGCGTCTGACCGCGGCAGACCGGCCGCATCCACTCACACGACCGGTATCGTTCCCCCGTCGATGACATGGTCGGCGCCGTGAATGGCGGCAGCGCGAGGCGAGGCGAGAAACGCCACCAGTTCGGCGATTTCCTCCGGCCAGGCCGGGCGCCCGATCGGAATTCCGCCGAGCGCATCCATGATCCCCTGCCGGGCGGTCGCCTCGTCCGTGCCGCCGCTTTCGGCGAGGCGCGTCACCATCCGGTCCGCCGCATCGGTGCGGATCCAGCCCGGCGAAATCGTATTGACCCGGATACCCGACGGGCCGAGTTCCTTCGACAGCGATTTGGAATAGCTGGCGAGCGCCGCCTTGGCAGCGGCATAAGGGGTGGTGGAATCGTGAAGCGGCAGGCGCCGCTGGATCGATGCCACGTGAATGATTGCCCCCTCGCCCCGCTCGATCATGCCGGGCACCAGAAGCCGGTCGAGACGGACCGCAGGCCAGAGGTTCAGCGAGAAATCGTCTTGCCAGACAGCCTCGGTCGCAGCGCGAAAACCGCCGCCGGGCGCCGACGAGCCACCGAGGGAGTGGATGAGAATGTCGACGCCGCCGAATTCCGACAGAACACGCTCGGCCAGCGCTGCAACTCCGTCTTCCCGTGTCAGGTCGGCGGTGACGAAGAGGTCGGCCGGGCTGTCGGATGTCGGAGAACGCGCCGATGTGGCGACGCGGGCGCCGGCTGCGGCAAAGCGGCGAACGATCGCCGCACCCGCGCCTTTTGATCCGCCGGTTACCAACACCCGGCGACCGGCGAACTCGTCTGGATGGACGATGAAGGCCGGCGCGTTCACGAGCCGATCTCCAGCGTGGCGATCCGTCCATCCGAAAATCCGAACCGATAAGTCAGGTCCGCGGGCGAGCCGGGGAAGTTTCCGCTGACACGGGCGATCACGACGAGCTTCTCACCCTCCTGGCGGGTTTCGAGGGGCTCGCTGAGTTCGTCATACTTCGCGCTCGTCTCGGCCATCCCCGCGGCAATTTCCGTGTGACCCTTGTGCTTTTGTGATTCGTCGCCGACGACCGCGTCAGCGGTGAAGCCGGAGAGCGCGCGTTCGGCATCGCGGGTGTTCTTGCCTTCGAAATAGGCCTTTACTTCGGCGGGGAGATTGAGAGACATCAGAGGCTTCCTTTTCCGGTCCCGACAACGGGATTTGCTCTGGCCCCAAGTTGGTTTTACGCTGCGCGGATGACAAGAACCGACGAAAAAGTAAGGTACATACGAAAAAGTAAGTCAGACGCGCCTGCGCCCGGCAGCGGTGCTGCGCGCGTCGACCATGCGCTTCGCATGCTCGAGGGCCGGTGGAAGCTTGTGCTCCTGTTTCACCTGTTCGGTGGAAAGGTTCTGCGTTTCTCCGAACTCGAGCGGCAGACGCCCGGCATTTCACAGAAGATGCTGATCCAGCAGCTCAGGCAGCTCGAGCACGACGGCATCGTGCGACGCATTGTCTATCATCAGGTTCCGCCGAAGGTGGAGTATGGCCTGACGGAGTGGGGCCAGGCGCTCTGCCCGGCTCTCGATGCGCTCGTTACCTGGGCGGAAAGCAAACCGGATGACGCCGGAACCGATACGATCAACGACTGAGTATTTCATGCAATTCCCGACAGCCCTCACTCCCGCGCGGCTCATCCGCCGCTACAAGCGGTTTCTCTTCGATGCCGAACTCGAGAGCGGCGACTTCATCACCGGCTCCTGCCCCAACACCGGCTCGATGCGCGGCCTGACCACGCCGGGATCGCTGATCTGGCTGGAAACCCACGACAACCCGAAGCGCAAATATCCGCACAGTCTCGAACTGGTCGAGGCCGACGGCACGCTTGTGGGAATCAATACCGGACGGCCGAACCGGCTTGCCGAGGAAGCGATCCGCGAAGGGCTGATCGGCGATCTCGGCGATTACGCAGAACTCAGGCGCGAGCAGAAATACGGCGTCAATTCGCGGATCGACATCCTTCTCGACGATCCGAACCGGGGTCGGGCCTATGTGGAGGTCAAGAACGTGCACTACCGCCGGCACGGCCGGGTGGCGGAGTTTCCCGACAGCGTGACCAGCCGCGGTGCCAAACATCTCGAGGAACTGGGCGACATGGTCGAGGCCGGTCACCGCGCAATCATGGTTTACCTGATCCAGCGCGGCGACTGCGACAGCCTCTCGATCTGCCGCGATCTCGATCCCGCCTATGGAAAGGCCTTCGATCGCGCCATGAAACGCGGGGTTGAAGCCTGCGCCATTCGGTGCAAAATCACTCCCAAGGAAATTCGGCCCGAATTCCGCATTCCCGTGGCCGAAGATCTCGTCAACGAAGCCCGCTGAGCGGTTTCCCTCCGCGGCAGACATACGGACATACATCCCCGATGGTCACCTATATCGATGCCGACCAGGCAATCCTGAAGAACACCGGCCAGATCCGGCTCTACGGAGCGGAAGCCTTTGAGGGCATGCGCAAGGCCTGCCAGTTGACCGCGCGCTGCCTCGACGCGCTGGCCGAGGTCGCCAAGCCGGGCGTGACGACCAACGAGATCGACAGGTTCGTCTTCGAATTCGGCATGGATCACGGCGCGTTGCCGGCGACGCTGAACTATCGCGGCTACACCAAGTCGACCTGCACCTCGATCAACCATGTCGTGTGTCACGGCATCCCCAACGAAAAGCCGCTGCGCGAGGGCGACGTCGTCAATATCGACGTCACCTACGTGCTCGACGGCTGGCACGGGGATTCGAGCCGGATGTACCCGGTGGGCGAGATCAAGCGCGCCGCCGAGCGGCTTCTGGAAATCACCCATGAATCGCTGATGCTCGGCATCGCCGCGGTCAAACCCGGCGTTCGCACCGGCGCCATCGGCGAGGCCATCCAGACCTTCGCCGAGGCCGAGCGCTGCTCGGTGGTGCGCGATTTCTGCGGCCACGGCGTCGGGCGGCTGTTCCATGACGCCCCGAACATTCTCCATTACGGCCGCGCCAATGAGGGGCCGGAGATCCGCGAAGGCATGATCTTCACCATCGAGCCGATGATCAATCTCGGCCGGCCACACGTCAAAGTGCTGTCGGACGGCTGGACGGCGGTGACCCGCGACCGTTCTCTTTCGGCGCAGTACGAGCACACGGTCGGCGTGACGGCGGACGGCTGCGAGATCTTCACGCTCTCGCCGGGGGGCCTCGACAAGCCCGGCCTGCCAAAATGACACCGACGCCGCCGCCCGTAGGAGACGACCACACCGGCGGTGACGACCAGCCCGACGAGCGCGGCTATTTCAGCGAACACCCCTCGCCCGCGCCGCAGGCCTCTCCGCCGGCCGGCAAGCCCGGCCTCGGCAAGGCGGCCCATTATCACGGCCACCGCGACCGGCTGCGCGAGCGGTTCCGCGAAGCGGGAGACCGCGCGCTCGCCGATTACGAGCTTCTCGAATTGCTGCTGTTCAGCCTGATTCCCCGCCGCGACACGAAGCCGATCGCCAAGGCGCTTCTGGACCGGTTCGGCTCGCTGCCGGAAATCTTCGGCGCTCCGGTGGACCGGCTGATGGAGGTGCGCGGCATCGGCGAGATCGTCGCCACCGATCTCAAGCTGATCGGGGCGCTCGCCCACCGCATGCTCAAGAGCGAGATCAAGTCGCGCCCGGTGCTCGCCTCCTGGTCCTCGGTTATCGAATATTGCCGGGCGGCGATGGCGTTCGAGGCGCGCGAGCAGTTTCGGGTTCTCTTTCTCGACAAGAAGAACGCACTGATCGCCGACGAGGTGCAGCAGACGGGAACAGTCGACCATACCCCGGTCTACCCGCGTGAGGTGGTCAAACGCGCACTCGAACTCTCCTCGACCGCGATCATTCTCGTCCACAACCATCCTTCGGGCGATCCCACGCCCTCGCGTGCCGACATCGACATGACGCGGATGATCATCGACACCGCCAAGCCGCTCGGCATCACTGTCCACGACCACATCATCATCGGCAAGTCTGGCCATGCCAGCCTCAAGGGGCTGAAGCTGGTCTAGCGCCCTGATCTAAGAGGATCCGGACTTCGCCTCAGCGAGTTTCCGCCGCGCCACCACATGCTCGCGCCAGACCGTGAAAGCCCCGGCGGCGATGACGATGCCCGCGCCCAGCACCAGATTGAGATGCAGCGATTCGCCGAAGACGAAGACGCCGATAAAGGCGCCGACGACGAGCTGGAGATAGCCGATCGGCTGGACGGCGACCGCGTCGAGATGCTCATAGGCCTTTATGAGAAGGAAATGGCTGCTCATCCCGGTCATGCAGAGAATGCCGATCCAGACCCAGTCGCCCGGTGTCGGCGAGGCGAGAAAGAAGGGGCCGATGGCCGTCAGCACGAGCATCCCGACGATGCCGGTGTAGTAGAAACTGGTGATCGAGCTGTCGTCGCGGCCGGCAAGCCGCGTGGTGACCGCATAGGCACCCATCATCAGGGCGCCGGCGAGCGGCCAGGCGGTGCTCCAGCCGAAACCGCCCGCCGCCTCGCCAACAGCGCCCGGATTGAGAAGAATGACGACGCCGACGAGGCCGACGACGATCGCCAGCCACCGCCGCCAGCCGACCCTCTCTCCCAGCACCGGCATGGACAGAAGCGCCACGAAGATCGGCGCGGAGGCGAAGATCGCCTGAGACTGGATGAGCCCGACGACGGCGAAGGCCTGAATGGCGACGACGATCTGCAGCGCCAGCAGCAGGCTGCGGAAGCACTGGATCCAGAACCGCCTGCTGTGGGAGGCGACCCTGAGCCCGCCGGGCGCACGTGCCGCCAGCAGCACCGCGAAACCGGCGAAGGCGAAATAGCGGATCATGGCGATGAAGACCGGTGGGTACTGCTCTCCGAGATATTTCGAGATGCCGTCCTGGGAGGCGAAGATTGTCACCGCCAGTATCGCGTAGAGATAGCCAAGTCTGCTGGAACTCATCAGGAAATCATTACCGACATCATGCCGCGCGGGAATCGCGCGATCCGGCACCCGTTCGGCACTGGGCCGGTCCGGATCCATCGATAAAGGCCCCGGGCGCCGGAGGTGTCAACATCGCGCGCTCATTCCGGAGCGAATTCGGCGACAAAGGCACGGATCGCCACCCTTTGACAAATCGGCTGCTGCGGTGCAGCGTTGCCATCTCACCAAGGTGAACAATCCAGATTCGGGGACAGGTCATGCACAGCTACGATCTGGTGGTCGTGGGAAGCGGACCGGCGGGACGCCGCGCGGCGATCCAGGCAGCCAAGCTCAACAAGAAGGTCCTGGTGGTCGAAAAGGGAACGCGCGTCGGCGGTGTTTCCGTCCATACCGGCACCATTCCCTCCAAGACGCTGCGCGAAACCGCTCTCAATCTCACCGGTTGGCGCGAGCGCGGCTTTTACGGGCGCGCCTACCGGGTCAAGCAGGAGATCAGCGCGGCAGACCTCAGACGCCGGCTCCTGATCACGCTCGACCACGAGGTCGACGTCCTCGAACATCAGTTTTCCCGCAACCGCGTCCACCAGATGCGCGGGCAGGCCCGTTTCGTCGACTCCAACACGCTGGAAGTCACCAAGGACGACGGCGAGGTCGTGAAGGTCGACGGCCGGTCGATCCTGCTTGCCGTCGGCACCAAACCCTTCCGCCCGGCGCACATTCCCTTCGACGGCGCGTCGATCGTCGACAGCGACGAGATCCTCGAGATCGCCGACCTGCCCCGCTCGCTGATCGTCATCGGCGCGGGCGTGATCGGCATCGAGTACGCGACGATCTTTTCGGCGCTCGATACCGCGGTCACCGTGGTCGAATCGCGCGACACCATGCTCGACTTCATCGACAAGGAGATCGTCGACGACTTTGCCTACCAGTTGCGCGACCGAAACATGAAGCTGATCTTCGGACAGGCGATCGAAAGCGTCGAGAAGGACGGCGACCGCTGCCACGTGATGCTCGAGAACGGCCGCAGGCTGTCCGCCGAGATGGTTCTGTTCGCTGCCGGCCGCATGGGGGCCACCGAGACACTCGATCTCAAGAATTGCGGCCTGGAAGCCGACAAGCGGGGCCGGCTCACCGTCGATTCGCTTACCTTCCAGACGTCTGTTCCCAACATCTACGCCGCCGGCGACGTCGTCGGCTTCCCTTCCCTCGCCTCGACCTCGATGGAACAGGGCCGCATCGCAGCCCGCCACGCTGTGGGCGTGCCGGCAATCGAGCCGCCGAAATTCTTTCCCTACGGCATCTACGCGGTGCCGGAGATCTCCACCTGCGGATTTACCGAGGAAGAGGTGATCGAGCGCAAGATCGCCTATGAATGCGGTATCGCGCATTTCCGCGAAACCTCGCGCGGACACATCATGGGGCTCGATACCGGTCTTTTGAAGCTGATCTTCTCGCTGAAGACGCGCCGGCTTCTCGGCGCCCATATCGTCGGCGAAGGCGCGACCGAACTCATCCATATCGGTCAGGCTGTGCTCAACCTCAAAGGCACGGTCGACTATTTCGTCGAGAACACCTTCAACTACCCCACCCTCGCCGAGGCCTACAAGATCGCCGGTCTCGACGCTTGGAACCGGATGGGCGAAGCGCCGGGACATGCGCCGAGCACGGAGTCGGAATAGGTCTGCATGTCAGATCCGCCGCGATATCTCGCGACGGAATTTTCTCTTGCCGGGGGTCGGTCAGCCCACATTCCCGATCTCGTCCAGGCGGGTGACCTGCTGATCAGTCAGCTTCAGCGCGGCTGCCGCAACGTTCTCGCGAAGATGCGCGCGCTTCGACGTACCAGGAATGACGAGGATATTCGGGCTGCGCTGAAGCAGCCAGGCGAGCGCCACGGATTGCGCTGACTTGCCGATCTCAGCTGCCACGTCGTTCAGCGCATCGGCCTGAAGCGGCGCGAAACCGCCAAGCGGAAAATAGGGTACATAGGCGATCCCGTTTTCGGCCAGCATATCGATCATCGAATCGTCGCCGCGGCTGGCCAGATTGTAGAGATTCTGAACGCAGACAACGGGTGCGATGTCCCGCGCCTTTTCCACTTGTGCCATGTCGACGGTGCTGATCCCGATGTGATCGATCAGGCCTTCCTCCTGCATCTTCCGCATGGCCTGCATGGGAGGGACGATATCCACCTCGGGCCCCCCGAGACGCAAATTGACGATGGATATGCGCTCGAGCCGCAGGTTTTCGAGGTTGTCCTCGACCGACTTGCGCAGAAAATCCGGCGAACAGTCGAGAATCCAGTCGCCCTTGTCGTCGCGCCATGCGCCGATCTTGGTAACCAGCGTCAGGTTCGCCGGATAAGGAGACAGCGTCTCACGGATCAGACGATTGGTGACGTGGGGGCCATAAAAATCGCTGGTGTCGATATGGTCGATACCGAGCGAGATCGCCTCGCGGAGCGTGGCGCGGGCCTCTTCGGGATCTTTCGGTTCGCCGAAGACATGCGGCCCCGCAAGCTGCATGGCGCCGTAGCCCATGCGGTTGACCGTAATTCCAGTGCCGGGAAAGGTGAAGCGGCCGGCGGCCGCGGCATTTATGTCCTGTGTCATATCACACTCCTTGCATCAGTTATATGGCTGATCGGCCGTCTGTTGATAATCGGGGCTATTCCGAATAGATTGTTCGCAATGCCGAACAATCTATTTCATCCGTCGCTCGACGATCTCTCCGTGTTTCTCGCTGTGGCAACGAGCGGCGGATTCCGGACCGCAGCCAGGCATCTGGGCATGTCCCCGTCCACCGTCAGCGACACGATCTCGCGGCTCGAAGCCAAACTCGACGTGCCCCTGTTCGCCCGCACGACGCGGAGCGTCCGGCTGACCGAAGCGGGCCAGGCACTCGCTGCGCGTCTCGACCCTCTCATTACGGAGGCCCGCGCGGCTCTCGACGAAGCGGCGAGTTCTCAGTCACGGGTGCGCGGACGTCTGAAACTGAATGCGCCGGGCGCGGTGATGGTCGATATTCTGCCGCCGCTGGTGGCAAGTTTCGTCGAGGCGCATCCCGATGTGCAGGTCGAAGTCGTGGTTGATGACAGGTTTGTCGATATCGTTGCCGCCGGCTGCGACGCGGGCATTCGCTATGGTGAGCATCTCGCGCAGGACATGATCGCCGTGCCGATCGGCCCGCGCCGGCAACACGGGGCACTGGCGGCTTCACCGGACTATATCAAGCGGTTCGGCATGCCCCGTCATCCCGAAGAACTGCTCGGACATCACTGCGTTCGCGGGCGTTTTACAAGCGGTGCGCTTACGCGCTGGGAATTCGAGAAGGACGGCGAGACGCTGATCGTGGATCCTTCCACGCGCGTGATCGTCAGTGTCGCGGGGCCCCTCGCCCTTGTCGATCTGGCACTTCACGGCGCCGGACTGATCCAGACGTTCGGCAACTGGCTGGAGCCGCATTTCGCAAGCGGACGGCTGGTTCCGGTCATGAAAGACTGGTGGCCGGAATTTGACGGCCCGAACCTCTATTTCTCGAGCAGGCTTATGGGAACGCCGCTCCGCGCCTTCATCGACCACGTCACAGCGAAGCCTTAGGCGCCATCCGATATCCCGGCCAATAAAAAACCCCGCCGTTTCCAGCGGGGTTCTTTCGTTGGGCCCGGCGGGCGGCTTATTCGGCCGCGTCGTCCTTCTTGGCCGCCTTTTTCTTCGGCGCGGCCTTCTTCTTGGCCGGCTTTTCTTCCTTGACCGCGGCGAGCTCGTCCTCGTCCTCGGCCATCAACTCTTCCTTGGAGACCTTCTTGTCGGTGACGTCGATCACGGTGAGCATGTGGTCGATGGTCTTTTCCTCGAAGATCGGCGCGCGCAGCGAGGCAACAGCGCCCGGGGTCTTCTGGAAGTATTCGTAGATCTCCTGCTCCTGGCCCGGGAACTGGCGGACCTGGTTGTAGAGCGCGCGGTTGAGTTCGTCGTCGCTGACCTCGACCTTGGCTTCCTCGCCGATGCGCGAGAGCACGAGACCGAGACGCACGCGACGTTCGGCGAGCTTGCGGTAATCCTCGCGGGCCGCTTCCTCGGTGGTGCCTTCGTCCTCGAAGGTCTTGCCGTTGTCGGTGAGTTCCTGATTGATCTGGCGCCAGATGTTCTCGAACTCGGCGTCGACCAGCTTGGACGGGGTGTCGAACTGGTGATCGTCGTCGAGCGCGTCGAGGATCTGCCGCTTCAGCTTCTGGCGGGTGATCTGGCCGTACTGGCTTTCGATCTGGCCGCGAACGATCTCGCGCAGCTTGTCGGCGCTTTCCACGCCGAGGGTCTTGGCGACCTCATCGGTCACTTCGAGTTTGCCCGGCGCTGCCACTTCCTTGATCTTGACGTCGAAAGTGGCTTCCTTGCCTGCGAGATGTGCGGCCTGGTAGGCTTCCGGGAATGTGACGGTGATCACCTTCTCGTCGCCGGCCTTGAGGCCCACGAGCTGCTCCTCGAAGCCGGGGATGAAGCGGTTGGAACCGATCACCAGTTCGGCGTCCTCGTCGGCACCGCCGTCGAAGGGCTCGCCGTCGAGCTTGCCGAGGTAATCGAGGGTCACCTTGTCGCCGTCGGCGGCCTTGCCCTTCTTGGTCTCATAGGTGCGGGCGTTCTCGGCCACGCGAGCCACCTGCTCCTCGACTTCCTCATCGGGAACGTCGACGACTTCGCGGGTGATCTTGATCTTGGAAATGTCGGCGACCTCGAAATCCGGGATCACTTCATAAGCCATGGTGAATTCGAAGTCGGCGTTGCCGGCGAGGATTTCCTCGGCTTCCTTCTCGTCCTCGGTCATCGAGATTTCCGGGGTGGTCGCGGCCTTTTCGCCGCGTTCGGAAAGAATCTCGTTCGGCTTCTTCTGAATCGTCTCGTTGACGAGATCGGCCATGATCGAGCGGCCGTAGACCTTCTTGAGGTGGCTGATCGGCACCTTGCCGGGACGGAATCCGTTGATACGGACCTTGTCCTTGGCGTCGGCCAGCTTCTCGTTCATCTGCGATTCCATGTCCTTGGCCGGAACCACGACTTTCAGCTCGCGCTTCAAGCCCTCGGACAGCGTTTCAGTCACCTGCATGTTCAAACCTTCACTTGCTCAGGGCCGGCATCCGCAAAACCCCGGTTTTGAGGACGCCGCACCGAAATTTCCGACACCGCGTGGTATCTTTGTCAGCTTGCCCGCGGGAGATCCGCCGGCCCTGCTCCGGCCGATCCCGTCGCATCGCGCCGTCGGACCGCCGGGACATCTTCTATTCTGGTGCGGGTAGAGAGACTTGAACTCCCACGCCTTGCGGCACCAGAACCTAAATCTGGCGTGTCTACCAATTCCACCATACCCGCCCGCGGCGACGGACAAACCGCCACCTCGGAACGCGGGCGTCTCTATATCACCCGAACGGCAGGGTTCAAAGGAAAAATGAAATGCTCCGCAGAGCGCCCGTTTTCCGGTGTTTTCAAATGCGTCATTGCTCCGAATTCGCCAGCCTTCGCCTTGCCTCGCCACCACCGCCCGGAGGCGGAGCAATGCCGTTTCGGCGGGCGGGCGCCCTCGCCATGCATCAACCGCATGGCTCATATGAGTATATTGCACTGCACAAATCATCTAAAACGATCTAAATACTGTCTCAACAGAACGCGAAACGAAGCGTGAAGGCAAATGCGGCGCCAAGGCGAGAGAAAGCTCACAAGCTCCTACCTCAACTGGCGCAGATATCGCGAGACCTGTGAAGAGCTCCAGAAGCTCACCGATCAGGAACTCAGCGATCTCGGGATCACCCGGGGCGACATTCCCTTCATCGCACGTCGCGCGGTCTAACAGAATTCGGAACGGCAAACTCCTCCTCCCATTGTCGTTTCGATGTGATTGGCAACCACCTCCTCCTCCCAGGTTGTCAATTGTGCAAAATGGCGCCCACCGGATCCTCCTCCCCCGGTGGGCGTTGTTTTGTCTGGACGACAGTTCCCAGCGCTGTTCACAGCACCGACGCCTTTCCCTCTCCCCGTTGCCCTCCGACCCTCAATTCAAGCCATGCGTCAGCGAAGGTTTCATTAAGGCGCCTTGCGCTTGGCGCATGCCTGACCTGAGGATTTTTGCACTGCACAAACCGGGCCGAACCCCTTACATTGCAGTCAACCGATGAGGCGCAACGAAGGCGCCACAAACACGCAAGAAAGGAAGACATAATGAACATCCGCAAGTCCTTCCGCGAATGGCGCATGTACCGCGAAACCGTCACCGAACTGTCGCGCATGTCCGATCGCGAACTCTCCGATCTCGGTATCTCGCGTTCCGACATTCCGTTCGTTTCGCGCCGCGCCTCCGTCCTGTAAGACGGCGCGGGCAACCGCAACAATCTGATCCTTTGACCTGGCGCCCTTCGGGGCGCCGTTTCTTTTTGTGCGGACGCCGATATCGACGCCCGCATCGGGACCGCATTCGCCGTCTTTGCTGCGGTGCGCAGCCCCCGTCTTTTCCCTCTCTGCCCAAAAAATAACCAACAAATTGCAGTTGCACGCCGGACGTGCGAGCCCCTCCCGGCGTGCATGGCTGACTCGCTTTCTTTGCGCTGCACAATTCACGTGCAAATGCCTATATCGAGTGCATAGAAATTGACCCCGCAAAGTCGGGACGAGACCGAGGTAAGAACCATGAAATTCATCGAATCCGCTCGCACCTGGATGCACAGCCGCCGCACCGTCAACGAACTCTCCAACCTGTCGAACGACGCTCTCGCCGATATCGGCCTGACCCGGTTCGACATTCCGACCGTCGCTCGTCGCCTGGCGCGCTAAAAGCGCCCGCGCAAGCACGGATCGCGAAAAACGGCGCCCTTGTGGCGCCGTTTTCTATTTCGGGCACACGTCCGACCAGCCACCGCCCTCGTTCGTGATCGCACCGCCCTTATCTCCGAGGGCGAAGCATGCTAATTCCCCGCCATGACACAAGACAGCATCACTCCCATTCACGTCGTCGGCGGCGGCCTCGCCGGTTCGGAAGCCGCCTGGCAGATCGCGCGCCGCGGCATTCCGGTGATTCTTCACGAAATGCGCCCGGTCCGTCCCACGGATGCGCACAAGACCGACGGCCTCGCCGAGCTGGTCTGCTCCAACTCATTCCGCTCCGACGACGCGACCGCCAACGCGGTCGGCGTGATCCATGCCGAGATGCGGCTTGCCGGTTCGCTGATCATGTCCGCGGCTGACAGCCACCAGGTTCCTGCCGGAGGCGCGCTCGCCGTCGACCGCGAGGGCTTCAGCCAAGCCGTCACCGCCGAACTCGAAGCCAATCCGCTGGTGGAGATCCGCCGCGAGGAAGTCATCGGCCTGCCGCCCGCCGAATGGGGTCGCACGATCATCGCCACCGGCCCGCTGACCGCGCCGGGGCTCGCAGAGGGCGTTTCTGCGGAAACCGGGGAAACGGCGCTCGCCTTCTTCGATGCGATCGCGCCGATCGTCTATACCGAATCAATCGACATGTCGGTGTGCTGGTACCAGTCGCGCTACGACAAGGTCGGACCCGGCGGCACCGGCAAGGACTATATCAACTGCCCGATGGACAAGGCCCAGTACGAGGCCTTCGTCGACGCCCTGATCGGCGGCGACAAGACCGAATTCCGCGAGTGGGAGGGCACGCCCTATTTCGACGGCTGCCTGCCGATCGAGGTGATGGCCGAACGCGGCCGCGAGACACTGCGCCACGGCCCGATGAAGCCGATGGGGCTGACCAACGCGCACAAGCCGGACGAGAAGCCCTATGCGGTCGTCCAGCTCCGGCAGGACAACGCACTCGGCACGCTTTACAACATGGTCGGGTTCCAGACGAAGCTGCGCTATGGTGCGCAGGCCGACATCTTCCGGATGATTCCCGGTCTCGAGAACGCCGAATTCGCGCGGCTGGGCGGCCTGCACCGCAACACCTACCTCAATTCACCGGTTCTGCTCGATCCGACGCTGCGACTGAAATCGCGTCCGGACATCCGATTCGCCGGCCAGATCACGGGCTGCGAAGGCTATGTGGAAAGTGCCTCGATCGGGCTTCTCGCCGGCCGTTTCGCAGCCGCCGAGGCGCTCGGCGAGGATCTGGCCCCGCCGCCGGTCACCACCGCTTTCGGTGCGCTGCTCAACCACATCACGGGTGGTCACCGGGTGAGCGACGACGAACCGGGCAAGCGCTCGTTCCAGCCGATGAACGTCAATTTCGGCCTGTTCCCGCCTCTCGACCCCGGCGCCATCGAAAAGCCCGAGGGCCGACGTTTCCGCGGCAAGGAAAAGGCACTCGCCAAGAAACAGGCGATGGCCCGGCGCGCGCTCGCCGATTGCGCGGCATGGCTCGGAATAGAGCAGGCCGCCGCCGCCGAGTGACGCGGAGACGGGCTTCGCTTGGAAAAGCGTCACAATCAGCGGACCGGCGGCACCGACATCCGCATGGAACGGGTGAACGAACCGGCGCCCGGAGAGGTTCTTCCCGAGCCCGAAGGCTGATCACTCCGCCGGCGCCATGCCTTTGGTTCGCGTGGACACGGGCTGTGAGGCGCCCGGTAGCCCCGGCGTGCCGGCGGTTTCCGGATGGCGCGCAACATAGTCCGCCTTCAGCGCTTCCGATCCCATGCGTGATCCGTCATGGCTCCAGCCGGGCGGGGCGACGAGATAGCCGAGCCGCTGGCGCAAGGTCAGACCGGGCCGCATCGCGTCCTTGAACATGTCGACCCATTCGTGAAACGCCACGCGCAGCGGATTGTAAGTGCCGATATTCTTGACGATGCCGTAGCGCGGCACATACTCGTCGAGTTCGGGCACGAAGGTGCCGAACATGCGGTCCCAGACGATCAGAGTGCCGGCATAGTTCGAATCGAGATAGCGCGGATTGGTGGCGTGATGGACCCGGTGGTGGGACGGCGTGTTGAAAATCCATTCGATCGGCCGCCACATCCTGCCGATCGTCTCGGTATGGATCCAGAACTGGTAGACGAGATTGATCCCGCCGACGAAGACGATGAGCAGCGGGTGAAACCCGATCAGCACCAGCGGAATACGCAGGATGAACATCCCGGTGAATGTCGAGGTCCAGCTCTGCCTGAGCGCCGTCGACAGGTTGTAGTGCTGCGAGGAGTGGTGGATGACGTGCTCGGCCCAGACCCAGCGTGAGCGGTGGGCGATGCGGTGATAGATGTAGTAGCGCAGATCATCGAGGACGAAGCACACCGCAATCGCAATCCATGAGGTGCCCCAGTCGGTGATGCGGAACTGCCAGGCCCAGACCAGCACGCCATAGGCGATGAAGCCGAGCAGCAGGCCGGAGACGACGTTGCCGGTCCCCATCATCAGCGATGTCAGCGTATCGCGGGTCTCGTAGTCGCCGCGATCGGGCACGAAGCGGACGATCAACAGTTCGATCAGCATGGCGAGAATGAAGAACGGTATCGCCAGTTGCGTGACGTCCGGCAGGGAATTGACATCGAATGTCATCGCATTTCCTCCAAATGCTGAGAAACACCGGTCTTAGCTCTGGTGCGGTTCTCCCTCATGGGCTGCCATGGCGAATGTGCCGCACAGCCAGAGCGAGACCTCCGCCGCATCCTCCTCCGATGCGAAATGATAGACCCCTCCGGGAAACCCGGTCTCGCGAAAATCGATCTTCAGGGCGCGCTCACTCTCCGCCGGCGCGACGTGGATCGAGCCGGCCTCGATGAGACGGGCGACCGAATGATGGCCGATCTGCTGCAGGAAGCCGGTCCTGCCGCCGTGCAGACGGTAGAAATGTGCCTTGCCGTCGGTGGTATTGATGATCGAGCGGATCGGCTCGCC